>JADHSC010000009.1 GCA_016777125.1 Candidatus Poseidoniaceae archaeon | reverse complement strand
CTTGCTGATGAGCGTCTTACTCTTGGTGATGAATTCGGTTGTTACGGTATGCCTGGGTACTCATGGTACAATGATCCTGGTGCTGTAGCAAAAGAATGCCGTTCGTATATTGAAAATAATACCGATGCTTCGAAATGGGGAGAGAATGCTCTCTCGACTTACGTTCCTTCAGGCTTAACGATGGCTCAACACAATTACATTAAATCCCAAGATTTTGTTGTTCATGGCGATAATACAGGCCTCAATCATACGGTATGGCACACCTCCACTGATGTTCCAAACGATACATGGGATTGGTTCAATCTTGGACGACGTGGTGGAAGTTTGGAGAAAGGAATTGGGGACTTAGACACTGTTCGTTCTGCTGTTGAAGAAGGTGGTTTGGTCAATCTGTATTGGATCGGCCGAGTTAACGATGCAACGATTCGTCATGATTCTGATGTTGTCGATTACTTGGAAAATGATGCTGAAGCTTGGATGACGACATGGGGTCAAGCATGGTCCTATTGGTCGATAACACAATGCTATCAACTCACCAAAACACTTGATGAGAGTACTTCTGAACTGACGTTCCTTTCTGAAGTAACAGAACAATGCACAAGTGTCGCTCCATTGACTTGGGATATTCCTGTAACATGGCGCTTATCCTTTGAAAATGCGACAGTGACAGATGTTCAGAATCTTGCCGGGATGTCGCTTACCAACCTTACTGATCAGCGACAAACTGCTGAAGGCTGGAGGATGGATGGAACTGATTTATTGCTTTCAGTCAAGCGTGGAACTGTCGTAAAGGTCATACTTGAAGGTGAAAACATCGAATTTGATGTTCTCAATCAAACGCAATTTTGGAATGGATATGATGCTGCTGTTACCATTGCTGCCCATGATACGACAGACTTGTTCAAATGGTCAAAGCGCTTTGATTCTGATGAACAACTCCGCTTCACCTGGCTTCTTTCCCCTCGCACAATCGATGGGAGACTTCCTTGGTTGCCTTATCTTGCCTTAGCCTCTGGTTTGTTGACAATAGTGGCCATGATGGGCGTTCTTGGAAGAGAGGGAATTGGGCCTATGGGTGGAATCATGAGCCAGAGAAAACCATCGTTAGAAGAGGAATAGGAGCGAAGGCTTCTAATCGGTTTGCGAGGAGCAGCCGCTAGGAGGGTAAGAAATGGAAGACAAATCAGTCCGTATTGATCCATGGAGCAGTAATCAATCCACAGATTATGATCGAATCATCGACCAGTTTGGTCTTTCTTCGCTTTCTGGGCTTGATTTACCTGCTCCAACAAAACTTCACCGAAGAGGAATTGTCTTCGCTCATCGTGACCTTGATGTCATTCTTGGAGCACATCAACGCAAGGAATCCTTTGGAGTCTTAACGGGGTTGATGCCCAGTGGTCGAATGCATCTCGGTCATTCAATGGTTATCGAACAAGTTCGATATTACCAAGAGATGGGAGCTGATGTTACGATTGCAGTTGCGGATCTTGAATCTCAAGCGACTCGTGGAATTTCCCTTGCCGCTGGAAAGGAAAGTGCTCGGAAGGATTACGTTGCTAATTATGCAGCATTAGGTCTCCTTTCTGATTCGACTGAAGTCTACTTCCAGTCACAACGTTCCGCAGTTCAGAGACTTGGTTTCCAACTTGGAAAACGTACAAACCTGAATGAATTTGAATCGATTTATGGATTCTCAGGAGAGACGAATCTTGCTCATGTTCAAGCACCTATGGTGCAAGTAGGCGATATCTTACATCCTCAATTAGATGAATATGGAGGCCTTCGTCCAATCGTTGTTCCAGTAGGTGTTGACCAAGATCCGCACCTTCGACTCACTCGTGGTCTAGCAGGTAAGACGAACTGGTTCAATGTTGGTCCTGGTAAGCGAAGTGGAGCCTTGATTCGTTTATCTGTTCAAGAAGAGAATGCAGAAGCTCTTGGTCAATCTCCTAATGGTAGAATCGACCGTGCTAAGCGACAATCAATCTTTGATGGAATTGTCAACAACATGGAAGCAATGGGCTTTTCTGATATCATGTCCAATCCGAAGGAAGGGACTGTTATGGTTCCAAGTGCGACATCACAAGATATCCATCGTATTCGAATGCAACTTCTGGCTTATGAGCGAACTTTAGGCGGACAAGGATTGCTTGCACCATCTTCCACATACCATCACTTTGCTGTTGGGTTGACCGGCGATAAAATGTCGAGTAGTAAGCCGAAAACAACCATCTTCCTAGACGATGAAATCGCTGCGGTTGAGAAGAAGATCAAGCGTGCTTTCTCAGGTGGTCAACCAACCATCGAAGAGCATCGAAGACTTGGTGGCAATCCAGATATTGATGTTGCTTACCAATACATGATGTATTTCTTCGAAGATGATGACGATTATCTTCAAGAGATAAACCAACACTATCGCTCGGGTGCTCTCCTTGCTGGAGAGATGAAGCAACTTTGTATAGACCGAGCTACTGAATGGCTTTCAAACCATCAAGAGAAGAAAGATGAAACAGCACATCTTGTCGATGAGTTCTTCGATGAAAAATCACTTTGAGAACACTGCTGGGTCTGGTCCAACAGGTAGTCGCCTTAATTCGTCTTCAGTCAAATCTCTGTCAACAGCGTCTGGATGCAGGATTTGAGATAATCCATGCGGATCAAGAAGTTCAATCTGGAGTCCATCTCCTTCCAAGCCTGCTTTTTGGAGCCGATGAAGCATATGCTGAAGCGTCTTCAAGTTCTCTTCTTCGTCCCCTTCTAAATCTTTCATGACCATCTCTACAATCTTGATGAATCGATTGAGTAAACCTTCCATGTTCGTTACATAGCCAGTTGCATTACCGCCCGGGTTGACTTCAAGATCGAGTTCAGGTATGGACACAGTGCATGATGAAGAACGGATGACTCGAGCATTGAGGTCCTTCTCAGAAGCGATTTCAAAGTCCCATCCACCTGGTTTTCTTCCTTCTGCTGGAATGAAATCTGTTTGTCTCCATCCACATGCATGACAAAGAACGGTCACTTGGGTGTGCTCACCGAAATAGGGAATCTCATCAACATGGGCCATCATCCCGAGTTGACCTTCTTCCTGGCACATGGGACAAGGCATCTCGATTGCTTGTTCTTCCATCAAAGTCCTCCAAGACGTTCGGCTTCACCATTGAATGCTTCATCTTCGAGTCCATTGAGCCCAACACATCCGGGTGGGAGAAGCATGACTCGTGTTTCGGTGATTTGAACGATTTGTCCACCCATGTCGTTTTCTACGAAGAGATGGAGTCTTGCTAGAACGTTGGTAACTTCCTGCTCTCTGTTCATGAGTCGTGCCATTTCGACCAAAGCAGCATGTCCATCCGAGACCCAATCGAGTAGGGTATCGACTCCAGTCATATCGATTAAGGTTGCACGGTGAAGGACCATGCCTCCATCGTTCATCGGAATTGGCGGATTTGGAAATCGCTTCCCTAGATTGTGAAAGAGTCCTGAACTTGGAGGCGGTATTGGTTCATCAGCCACACTGCTAACACCACTGGGCATTGAGAAGGTACGCAAGGGTTTGCCCACTGGTTGCTGAGGTTCTTCGGCTAAATCGATCATATCAGGAACGGTATCTGAACTCGCAGGCTGTTGATTCATGAAATCATCGAGTGAGAACTGCCCTTCATCAGGTTCAGAGGGGCGTTTCCTTGCCATATGACAGCGCTATGTGCGGTGGCACAAGAATGCTTTCTTTGTTGATGATGAAAAATGATGCTTTCTAAACGGCGAGTTGATAAGGGGCCTGTGGCAGGGTAAGATTGCAGACCCCGCAGTTCATATGGGGTGGCAATAAGGTGAAAAACATGGAAGCACAAGATGGTGTATTGAAAACTGGAACAAGCACAGTAGGAATTACCTTCAACGGAGGTGTCGTTGTTGGTGCCGATCACAGAGCAACTATGGGTCACTTTATTGCAAACAAAAGTGTTCAGAAATTGTTCAAGATTGGTGACAATCTCGCTCTAACAACCGCAGGTCTTGTTGGCCACGCACAATCACTCTCTCGTACCCTCGCTGCTGAAGTTTCACTTTACCAACTTCGAAGAGGACAAAACATGACCGTCAAAGGCGCAGCAACTTTCACTGCCAACCTTCTTTCTGGACGCCCTCACTGGGTACAACTTCTCATCGTTGGTGTTGATGCAGACGGTTCTCACGTTTACTCAATCGACTCCGCAGGTGGTTCCATTCCCGATGTCTACTGTGCAACAGGTTCAGGTTCACCTTACATGTACGGTGTTCTTGAAGATGGATTCTCCGAAGGAATGAACCGTGCTGATACAGTTCGTCTTGCTGCTCGTGCTCTGAGTGCCTCTGGCCAAAGAGACGCTGCATCTGGAAACGGAATGGATCTCGCAGTCATTACGGCAAAGGACGGTTACGTCCCAGTCGAGCAATCCGAAATTGATTCTCTTCTAAAGAAGAAGTGAAGTCCTTACCCTCCCGCGGCTTAGCCGTATTCCTATGGATATGCGTAGCATGCTGAGTAGCGGCAGGAGATGTAAGAATGCGATTAACCTTCAAGGAAATCAAAGATGAGATAAGTAAGATTGTACCTCGTGATATCGAGTACAAAGCTGATTTAGAAGCGGGCGATATTGCCATATTCACAAGTGAAATTGACAAGTTCGTAGGTTCTGAAGGACTTGCTGGAAAAATCTCGAAGAAAATCAAGCGTCGAATCGTTATGCGTCCGAATGCTGATATTGTCATGGATAAGGAAGCAACAACTGCAGTCATCAATGACCTCGTACCTGAAACAGCTGAGATATCGGAATTATTCTTCGATCCTTGTATTTGGAAAGTCATCATACAATGTAAGAATCCCTCAGAAGCAGTTGGCCGAAGAGGTGCAATTGCCAGAGAAATCCTAATTAAAACTGGATGGGAAGTCACCGTTGAGCGAACCCCACCAATCATCTCCAAGACCGTACGTGATATCCGTGGATATCGAGAAGCACACGCTGAAGAGCGCAGGAAGTTATTGAGAAACTTTGGTTTGAATATTCACAGACCAAAGCGACCAGGTTCAACTTGGGCTCGTGTCACTGCTCTTGGATCCTATCAGGAAGTTGGACGTGCTTGCCACTTTGTCACCACGAATGAATCGAGAATTATGATCGACGTTGGTGTTAACATCGCATCCGATACCGACCCTATGCCATACTTCACTGCACCTGAAGCACTCCCATTGGAACAAATCGATGCAGTGGTTTTGACTCATGCTCACTTGGATCACGCAGGAATGCTTCCTGTCCTATTCAAGTATGGATATCGAGGGCCAGTCTTCTGTACGCCTCCAACTCGAGATTTGATGTTGCTTCTTCAAACAGACTATCTCAAAGTCGGTGGAGCGGAAGGTAAGCGTGCTCCTTACGATATGGAAGACATCCGTATGTGCATGCGTCACGTTGTTGATGTTGATTGGAATCAAACCACTGATGTTGCACCTGACGTAAAGATGACATTCTCGAATGCGGGACATATTCTTGGTTCTTCAGCAGTCCATCTCAACATCGCTGATGGTAAGCATAACATTGTTTTCTCTGGCGATCAAAAGTTCGAGAAGTCTTGGCTCTTCGATGCTGCAAATACCCGTTTCCCTCGATGTGAAACACTTGTCATTGAATCGACATATGGTGCAGCTGGTGATTACCAACCATCACGTGAAGAAGCAAACCAAGAACTCCAGGATATTGTTACACGTACCTTGCAAAGGAACGGTAAACTGATATGTCCTGTATTCGCTGTAGGTCGTTCTCAAGAAGTTATGATTGCTATTGATGATCTCTTCCGTTCAGGTGCAGTTGAACCTGTCCCGGTATGGCTCGATGGTATGATTCAAGAGGCAACAGCCATTCACGCAAGCCATCCAAATTATCTCACTGCTGCTCTACGAAAATCATTGCAACAGGATGATGGTGAGAATCCATTTACAAGTCCTTGGTTTAGAACCGTTGAAGGAGCACAACGAAGAGAAAGTATCGTTATGGATACAAGTCCATGCATCGTTCTTGCAACATCCGGTATGCTCAACGGAGGCCCTGTCATGAATTACTTCCAAAACTGGGCGCATGAAGAACGAAATTCACTCTGCTTCGTTGGATACCAAGCAGAAGGTACCCTAGGTCGTCGTCTCCAGAAAGGATTTGGTGAAGTTCCTATGCTGATTGATGGTCGTACTGAAATCGTCAAGGTTGGTTGTGAAATGGCTACGATCGATGGATTCAGTGGGCATTCAGACCGACGGCAATTACTTGCTTTCGTCGATTCCATGAATCCAAAGCCTCGTAACATCATCTGTCATCACGGAGATTACTACAAGTGCAGTGAACTCGGAAAAGAGTTGAGAGATAAGTATCGATGCCGAACCTATGCTCCAAAGAACCTTGAAACAGTTCGAATTCTGTGAAGGGAATTTCCTTCTTCAGATGTCGAGGGCATTGTAGCCTTCTTGCATCCAGTGGAATCCTTTGATGGTCCATTGAAGCAACGCATCAACGTGTTTGTCCGTAAGGCCAGCAGCAGCTGCAACCTTCAGTAGAACCTCTCGTTCTGATTCTTCGACTTCACGATCGGCCATTGTCATCAAGCAGATGTCTCGTAGAGCAAGTTTGATCGAACGGGGATTCATTGAAGCAAGATGCTTATCGAGGTTGAGGTTTGCATTCAATTTCTTTCGGAGTTGTTCTTTTCGCTCAGGAGAAAGTAAGGTTGCTCCGAGACGTTGTTCGTAAAAAGCCATTTCAGGTTTAGAAATACTGTTGTCTACGCTTGCTAGATAGGCAAGAAGTTGAGCGTATTGGAATCGTTCAGACGGTTCCATTTGGTGGACGATGTCGTGAAGCATGCTCCCTCCTCACAACCGCCATTCATGAGTATTTTGGTTGAGTGTAGATGGAAAATTCACATAAGGTTGGTTCGGTTAGGATTGGTTAAGGGGTTCACTATGTCAAAGCAAACGGTCTCAATTTTCCTTGTTCTTCTCTTGCTCGTACCACTCATCGATACAGCGAGTGCTGATGAAGTAGAAGGACCTGTTTTAGAGGCTAAAAACTTCTCTGCAGTCGTCGATTCAGACAATGAAACAACAACACTCTCTTGGGGTAATGTCGATACAAATGATTTCGTTGTTCTCAATGATTTGAAGTTCACCAATTATTCTCTTTATCGCTCAGATGAACCCCTCAACACTTCGAATTTCCTGGAATCTCAACTTATTGCCGAACAAATACAAGCATGCCTTCCCGCAGATTCCTTGGCAGAATGCAAAGAACGTCTTCACACAGTAACCAATTCAATTCCTCCGTCGACCAATGGAAGTTTCTACTACGGTGTAGTAAGTAACCACAACGGTACGATCATCAGTAATTTCACTGCAGGAGATGCGGCGCTTAGTCAGCCCATCCTCGAGTATGGTTCACCAATTGCATCACCGTATGCATTGCAAGGATCTTACGATGTAGATAATTCAACAACAACCTTGACATGGATTGATATTTCAACGGTTGATTCTTCGATGACTGATACTCACACAACATCTCTGTGGAGTCACACAAGCGCTGCTAATCCAACCAATTGGGATTCTTTAGTAAAGACCGAAATTGCTTCAAATCTGAGTTCAGATATAGCTCAATTCGAAATTGTACATTCACAACCAGTAAGCCAAATAATGTTCTACACCGTTTTGCATACATTTGCTGGAGAATCAGACTCACGGCTGTTGTCTGGTAATACATTGGCTCAAGGAATTCTTGAAGACAATACAGGTTCCTCCATCACTGGTACGCTCATCGCTTCATTCGATTCGACATCTTCCATCACATCACTCAATTGGAGCGGATCGACAATTGAAGATGAAAACCATACACTACACATCTGGAGAAGTCCTTCAATGATTGTTGACCTTTCCTCAGATGAAGTGACTGAACTTGCTCAACTTCAAGCAAACACAACAGAGTACAATTATTCTGTAGAATCAAGTTACAGTGGTGTATCGTATTACCTCATTACGCTTTCAGATCAACTCGGTAATCAGCAATCGAACCTTGCAACTGCACCGAATGCAGCGATTTTCGAATACACACTGATTCCTGAAGAAAACATCATCGATGATATTGATGCAACATTCTCAGAAGGAATTACTCAGATCACTTGGACTGATATCACTGGTCATCCTGAAGCAACATACCAGGTCTGGAAATCCACTGTAAGCAGAATTAACACAACTTCATTGTCGGGCATTAATGTTGAGTTACTCGCAGTTATAGAATCAGGTCAAGAACATTTCAACAATACAATTGCAGCAGGCACCTCTGGAAACGCTTGGTATGCGGTTACAGTGATTGCTTCCTTTGGCACACAAAACGTGACCTATGCACAAACAAACATCACCATGTCTTACAATTCAATGATGTTACCAATCGTTGAGGACACGACCTCTCCTGAAGCACCGCTCGCTCTTGATGCTGAATATTTTGCTAATGGAACAACTCAACTTCGTTGGGCTGGGCGTGCTGATGAAACTGGAACTGAATGGATGCTTTATCGAAACTTGAACAGTGATTTGTCCGATGAATCCCTTTGGGTCTCGGTTGGCCAGATGATGAATGATGGTGTCTCAGTACACACATTGTATGTCGACACAGTTGCTCAAGAGGGTGAACTCGTCACTCCAGTTTATGCTATTGGAGGCATCGATGCGTATGGGAATTCGATTGAATTTACCAACTGGAAACTGAGTAGTTCTGTTGAGGAAGATCGTCAAACACCACAAACACAACTCAAATTGTTTGATTCTTCACAATCATTGGAAACAAGTCGATGGTTTACTGGAGGCGAAGACGCTACATTCTCCAATCTTGAATCGGATACTTATTCCATTCAGTTTACACTATCAGATGATGTTGTCTCCGTAACATATGTGCGTTCATCTGAAACTCAATTACAAGTTCTTGACCTTAGTCAGTCGACTCCACATATTGATGTCGCTATTTTAGAGTCCGTTGAAAACATCTCATTCTCCTTTACGATTACAGATGATGCAGGGAACATCATCACATTCGACACGATGTTCTGCACAACATGTTTGATCGAACCTCAAGTGATTATCGAACCATCCGACACTGATGACAACGATGAGGATTCGAAGAAAGGAAAGGGCTCAGATTCAAACCAAATGATCTTGATTTCTGTATGTGCATTACTCGGTCTTCTGGTTGTGTTGCTCCTTGTTCGTACATCTCCGAAGAAAGCTCCAAAGGGTCTTCCATCGACTGAAGAAGATGCATGGTTTGGAAAATACATGAGTCAAGACGAGAACTGATTCTAAAGAATTGGTATCTCGTAATCGGATGAAATTAAGTCCGGTAATTCATCTCCAGCAGGTTCAATTCCAGAGGAGTTTCCTCCCTTTTGCATGATGACTCCAGCAGTACTTCCTTGATTCTCCTCATCTTTTGCGTCAAATAAGAAATATCCGAAACCCATTAGAATCGCACCACCAATGATTGGAATGATCATGAGTGTTGAATCACTATTCTTGAACAAAAGGACCACTGCTGTGATCAACAAGCCGACTGCTGAAACCATTAACAGCATCCGAGAGGCGTTCGCCATATCATCGGCGAAGAAGTGATTTGCCATAGCATTTCTTTCATTACGTTCATTATTGACCACGTTGTTCAAGAACCGATTTGACTCTTTCAACTCATGGCGGGACAAGAAGGTGGGTCCAAATCCTCACGTGGATGGCTCATGACTGCAGTTGCTCCTTGGGGAGAAAACGGAGAAGATGCATTTGATCAAGGTCTGGTTGAACTTGGCCTAGGTGATGCAAGATTAATCCAAGTTCAGGGTGCTATGCTTCCTCTAGGATTCAACATTGTTCCTCATGAAGCATTGCCAATGGGTTCTCTTGTTGAATGTCATCTTGCGACTGCATATGCTTGGTCTGGTTCAACGGCTTGCGCAGGAGTTGGCTATGCGCTTTGTGAAACACCAGAAGGTGAAGAATGTGCAATTGTTGCTACGATTACAACCGAAGTAGACTATGAAGAAACAGTTCTCCTCTTACGCAGAAACATTCAGCGTAAACTCGCTTCTCGTGATTTAGAAGTTGTTGCATTTGATGTTGCTGTTGATGAAGTGACTGCGGGAGCAGATCATCACGGTGTTGCTATTGCAGCCTTGATTCTACCAGATTCATTACGAATGGCAGGTCGTGGAAGAACCGGTACAATCCGTGGCGCACTAACACGCAGTGCCGAGCCTGAAAAGAAGCGTGTTGACACCAAAGCACCTGCGGCTCCAGCACGACGTCCTGGAGGACAACCCCAAAGGTCTAGTCCAGATTTTAGTTTGTGAATCTTCTTAATCTGTTGCCGTAAACCTCCTTCATGGAGAAATGGAGTGTTGTACGGTGTCCTGCTTGCAGGAATTGTCATGGCACACGTACTCGCGCCCGACAATGTCCGCATTGCGGGCAGACTCTACCAAGCAGTACTCCTATTGTAGCCACAGCTGATTCAGCAGCCCAATTAAGAATTGAAGTGGCTTTAGCCAATACTCCCGAAGAGATTCGTGATGAACTCCGCAAAAAACTAGAGGCCTCAGAAGAGCCTCTTGTTGCCATCAATTCAACATCACCTCGGCGCTTGTATACGCTGATTCTTGAGCAAGCAGGAAAGAGTGGTATTATTCGTCGTGATGATGTCGAGGAAGTTTTGCTCAAAGTTGAGTCCGACATGGATGCTGATGACCTTTTAGATCAACTCGAAATCAATGGAACCATCATTCGTCGACAAGACGGAACCTGGCAACTCCTTGAGTGAACTTCATATGGCGAATGGCGTCCCCCAAACTAAGGGCGTATGGGTTAGTTTGGCCTATACTCGGGCGTTTGGGACGCTTGGACCCAAGTTCAAATCTTGGTACGCCCACCATCATATCGGTACATTGCGAGTCGATCGACTCGATGTGCAATCCACCAAAACAGGGGGAGGGCAAAAACTGCTAAGGGATTTATTGTCCCCAAAAATAGGCTTGCGTATCCAAGCAGATATGCTGCAAACGCTAACCACATGAGTGGGGAGGTTTTCAAATGTCGAAAACAACGCTTGTGATGTTCTTTAGTCATCATTAATCCAACACTGAAAAAGAAGCGTTTGGGCTTAATTCCTGATATTTCGTTTCCATAGACTGCTCGAACTGGTACATCTTTGACGTTCCAACCTTCAGATGAGAGGTGTATGAGCCAATAATTTGGATAACCATAGCCGTTCCATGAGTTGTTCCAATTCCAGTGTTGAAGCAACGTCGATGAGGATGCAGTATATCCACACTGAGGGTCTGATACCGTTCTTCCACTTGCTAATGTCGTCAACCATCCAAGAACCTTTGATGCACGACGCCTTGTCTTCGGCATTTGTTTGATATCGGTTGTATTCATCATCCGATTTCCTTTGACAAAATCGGTATTTCCTGCTAAAATTGGTTGCAGAAGCGACTCCAAATTATCTGGATCCATTTGCCCATCACCTGCCATGACGACACTGATGAATGGATGTCCTAGATTGTTGAGAATATATTGATGGCCTCGATCAATAGCTCCACCTACGCCTATTCCATTGGTCTGTAGGATGATTTTCTCAAATGAAGTTTGGATGGAATTGGCTCGTTGAGTTGTCTTATCTGTTGAGCCATCATCAATGACAACAGCCATATCAATAAACTCGGGAAGAGTTTCCAAGACTGTTCCTATATGCTGTTCTTCATTACGGGCAGGGATGACAACACCGATGTATTGTCCTTCCAGCATGTACATTCCAATCGTTCGTCCACAAAAGGGGTTGTGTCCCAATCCCCATGAGGGAGAATTGAAAGGTAGGACGTCGACCAGTGGTTGTGGTTAAAGGCACGTTGCGAGTAATTGGCGTCGGACAAGATATCGAACTTCGTGTCGTATCTTTTCTCACTCGAGCACGCCAAGTGACTGATGATGTCGTTTTCATTGACCTTGGTTCCAAAGATGAAACTAAAATTCTCGTTGAAGAAATCGGTTGCACGCTCCTTGAAACAGACGAGAATAACTTACTCAATCTCACAAAGGTACTAGATGAATCGAATCTTGAACCCGTTGATAATTATTCGATCATCAATATAAACAAAGAATGGTCTTTGCGAGAGTTTCCTCTTCATCTCAATCGTTCAAGAGAGGGATGGGATGTTTACGTTGGTCTTGTATCTGATTCTGGTGATGTGGATAACCCATCAGAAAGTATTCTTTCTGAATCGAGGTTCCAACATTGTTCATTGAGTCATAATGGTCTGGAAGAACTCTCAAAATCGCCTATGTCTTGTACAGCGCATGACCTTTCTGCTGCTCTTCGGGTACGTATTGTTCAATCAACCGCTCTGCCGACACTTCCTCAACGTGAGTCACTTGCAACCGCTTCACGATTTGCTCAATTATTCATGTGGATGATCCAATCAAGACATCCACTGTTCTTGTTTGGAATTCCAGGCTTAGTGTTGTTTGTTCTTGGATATCGTCTCTCGGGAGGTGTTGTTGATACCTTTACGGAATTAACAACAGAATCGCTTGGTGTTACCTTTGCAACAATTGCAATGACGTTGTTTGGACTCTTTGCTATGATGATTGCACTGATGCTCTATATCATGGGCAAGCAGGTTGAGCAAATACAAGCCCAATATGAGTGGCCAAATAAGGAGTGATTCGATGACTGGATTGATTTGTTTGGATATGGACAGAGTGTTAGTCGATCACCTTTCGACTTGGCAATTCGTATACGATAATTTAGGAATCAACAACGATGAATCCTTTGAATTATACAATCAAGGCCTTCTTGATGAATGGGACTGGATTAAACTCGATGTAGCATTGATCAAAGACAGTTGGCTTGAGAAGCATGGTTTTCCCATAAGCGATGCTGACTTACGTGCTTGTATGGAAGGCATGCCGATGATGAAGAATTACAAACTCCTTATCCAAGAATTACTTGATGATGGCCATCAAGTAGCCATTGTAAGTGGTGGCTTACAACAAACTGCACGTGATATTTCTGCTCTTTTCCCAAGCGATAAGAAATGGAAGAGGCGTTGGGGAGGAATCGATCGTCACACCTCAAAGCGACTTGCAAATGGTTATGATACACGATTGCACGTTTTTACAAATGGTTGGCTTGTAGGTTCTGCAAATGCAGATGGTTCATTGCCTGTTGCAGATTTTGGGCGTTATCAAGTTCAAATGGATGGTAAAGGAGCGCTTGTTCGTATGCTTCAAAGGAGACTAGGAGTCGATTCCAATCGCATCATTGCAGTTGGTGATTCAGCAGGGGATATCGGTATGTTTGAGGAAGCAGCTCATGCAATTTGCTTCAATCCGTGGGATGAACGTCCTATTCCTTATGCGAACGAAGTGATTCGTGAAAAGGACTTGGTTCTTGTTCTTCAATCGTGTCAATCATTTCTTAATCCCAACAAATGAATATGGTGTTTAATTTTGACTAAACCGTCTTTGATTAACCGTATCAAAAAGCACCCGCTTTTTCATTCATTCATGATATATTCCGCATTTCGTGCTGTTTATGGTATCGGTATTCTGCTCGTTGCATATTTCTTTGCAACCAGTACAGATGCACCATGGTGGGCAACTGCTCTAATCTTCATCGCTTCAATGATCTTCTCAAGAATCCTCTTTCGCTTCATTAAGAAATTTACAGGTAAAGAAGAGGCAAACCCTCTTCCTTAGAATAAAATAGGTCCATGCGCATGGGTAACCATGTCAGATTTTGACGACATGGTGTCAACAATGTGCCTGAATTGCGGTTTTCTTCTCGGAGAATTTATTCCTGGAATGCCGTGTCCTCATTGTGATGAGCCAATGTTATGATACAACGTTTACATCATGCAATTTGAAGATTTCAAGTACTGCATTAAGGGTTTCTTCATTGACATTCTCAGGTGGATGAACTCCGGTATCAAGTCCACATGCTTCCGTACCAAGTGTAGCAAAGCGTGATGCAAGTGCATAAGTGACCAGACCAGTTGTACGTGCCATAGATCCATTCCCGTCTTTACCATAGTCTGCTACAATCCATTGTTTTGAATCCTGCTTGCTTTCACAGTAGACTTTCATCCAAGTGAATTCAGTTCTGTTCGAATCAAATTTCCAGGCTTTGAGAAGGTCTTCTTCAGGCGTTGAATGACCTTCAGCAATCCATCGGTCGATATGCTGGGGCCAACGAACGGTGTATTCTGCCATATCGTTCGCATTGATTGTATCGAGGACACTTCTCAGTCCATCAGTTAGGAATGCTTCCATTCCATTAGTTCCTTCAACATCAATCTGATGTCGTTCCGTAAGAGCTGGTACTTCCACAACTGTTTGATCTCTAAGAATTCGAGCAGGTCTCGTGTATTCTTCAATAACATCAGATGGTGAAAAAGGAGCCATGTACGACCATTCATCGTCGGGCTCTGTAGGATTTCCTCCAACATGGATTGTTGCCTTTTCTAGGAATCCGAGTTCTCTTTGAGCATGTGCAAGGAGCATGTTGGACAGACCAGGAGCGATTCCAATGTCCCAAATCATAGTCGACCCATGTTGTTTAGCAAGTTCATCAAATTGTTGAGGATCTTCTGCCGTGAAGGCAAGGTCAACGATGTTGTGACCTCCAACAACAAGGTCTTTGCGAATACCATGGCCAATTCTTCCAGGGAGCATATTGATGATGATTTCGTCACCATTGAGAGACTTAATATATTCCTTTGCATCTCCTTCTATAGATTTAATTTGAGTGTTATTCTTGATTGAATCTGGTAAGTGTAGGTCCACTGCAACAACCGAATGTCCGTCATCAACGAGTCGTTGAACAACAAACTCTCCAACCAATCCGCAACCAAGTGCAACAATTGTTGTCATTACTCACCCTCAGGGCGTAACGCGTCGAGAATCTCTCGGGAATGGAATGACTTCTCGAATGTGATCTGCACCACTAAGCCAAGAACAAACCCGGTCAACACCGAGTCCGAATCCACCGTGAGGTACACCACCGTAACTTCGTGTGTCGATGTAGAATTGGTATGCTTCAGGTGATGTTCCTTCTTCAGCGAGTCGAGCAAGAATCTCTTCTTCTGACCAGGTTCGTTCGCCTCCACCAATGATTTCACCATAGCCTTCCGGTGCTAGAAGATCATGACAAAGGACATATTTGTCATCGGTTGGGTCTTCGCGATGATAGAATGGTTTAGCAATCTTCGGATAATGTGTAAGGAAGTGAGGAACATCGAAATCTTGTGTCAAGATTTTCTCTTTCGAATAATCCAAATCTTGACCCCATGCAACATCAACTCCTTTTCCTTGGAGAATTTCAACCGCCTCATCATAACGCATTCGTGGGAATGGGGTGTCAGCATAACGTCCAATGAGTTCTAAATCACGTCCAAGATCCTCAAGTTCTGTACTTCTCTCTTCAAGCAGTGTAGATGCAATATGGCGCACAACGCCTTCACCATGAGCCATAACCTCAGCGTTTGTAGCCCAAGCAATTTCCATTTCAGCATGCCAGAATTCAGTAAGATGTCGTCGAGTTCGTGATTTTTCGGCTCTGAAAGAAGGAGCAATCGTATACAACCGCTCGAGTGCAGGCATTGCAGCTTCAGCATAGAGTTGCCATGATTGTGTCAGGTAGGCTTTTCTTCCAAAGTAAGGGACTTCGAACAATGTCGAACCCCCTTCGACAGCACCTGCGACAAAGTTCGGTGCTTGATACTCGATGAAATCCAAGTCTCTGAAATAGCTGTGAATCGCTCCGAAGACAGATGATCGCATCTTGAGCATTGTCGTCATTCGACTCGTTCGAAGATACAGATGTCTGTTATCCAACAAGAACTCAGTTTCGCCTCCATCTGCAGCCTTCATTGCAGATTCGGTAATTGGAAATGGCCGTTCAGGGTCAACAGGTCCAACGATTTCAATTGAGGAAACCACGAGTTCATGCCCTCCTTCACTTCGTTCGTCGACATTGACAGTTCCAGTGATGATGACAGAAGATTCGATTAATGCAGAAGCGATGGATTCGAATTGATCATCCCCAACAGCATCACGCTTTGCAACACATTGGATCGTTCCTGTAGAGTCGCGAAGAACAACGAATCGTATCTTATTGGAACCACGAGTTCTCTTAACCCATCCTTTCAGTTCTACTTCAGCGCCATCATGGTCGCCGTTTTGGACGTCGCCAATCCAGATGTCTTTGGCCATGAACGTCCGTTCATGTCATAGCATATCATGTTTGAAGTCTGGAGTTTTCCAACACATACGGATTTGAGCGCTTGTTTAATCAAAACAGCGAAAGCATCAAACATGTCGAGTTCAGTTAACTTACTGTGTCAAAAATAGTGGTGTATGCAATCGGAGGCAATGCTCTGGCGCCACCAGGCGGGGCTTCTGGTGATGAACATGCATTGATCTTGGCTCAAGTGATGAGCGATGTTGTTGATTTACTGGAAGCAGACTGGTCCGTGGTTCTGACACATGGGAATGGTCCACAAGTAGGCAAATTGATGTCGATGGATGCAGATGTAATCCACACAATGGATGAATGGGTTGCAGCAACACAAGGCATGATTGGCCACACACTTTCTCTTCAACTCAATAGTATTCTTTCACACCGCCATCGTCCTGAGCGAACGGCTGTCGTTCTGACACGTGTTCTTGTTGATGCAGAAGATGAAGCTTTTTCGTTTCCAACCAAACCTGTTGGTCCTGTATTGAGCGCAGAAGAAGTCATGGCCAGGGATTGGGATATTGCAACGACAATCAATGGGCCTCGTCGTGTTGTTGCGAGCCCTATGCCAATGAGTGTGCTCGACATTGATGTGATTCGGACGCTTGTTCAGCAACGTGCAGTTGTTATTTGTGGAGGTGGAGGAGGTATTCCAATTATAAATGATGATAAGCAATTCAAAGGGATTCCATCCGTCATCGACAAAGACCGTCTTTCTGCCTTACTCGCTTCGGAATTAGGTGCAGAAGCACTGATTATTTCCACTGGTGTTGAAGCAGTATTCACTGATTTTGGTTCAACTAAACAAAAAGAACATCGAACATTAAGTGTTTCACAAGCAGAGAACTTTCTCGCTGAAGGTCATTTTCCGGAAGGATCAATGGGTCCAAAGATTTCAAGCATGATCGAAGCAGTACGTCATTCACCAGGGATGCGTTCAATCCTTTGTAAACCAGGAGATGCCCTTTCTGCACTACGAGAGGATGCTGGGACGACTTTGTCCCATGATGATTAAATACATCTTGACAGAGGCCAGCGTGGGCCTGTAGCTTAGTCAGGTAGAGCGACGGACTCTTAATCCGTAGGTCGCGGGTTCGAACCCCGTCAGGCCCGCCTTCACAATCGACCCGCTGGGTTGACTAATGTCGTTACTTTTCCATCGTTGGCTAAGACGACAACATCACACATATCATTGAAGAGTCCAACTTGAACTACTCCAGCGATGTTGAGGATTTGGGTTTCCATCAAGAGTGGATCGTCAATTGTTGCACCAACATTTGCATCAGCGATACAATTTCCGTTATCTGTATGGATAAGTCCTTCTTCATGAGAGCGAAGGGTTACGTTACAATTCAACAGAGCTTCGAGTGCTCGTACGGTTACGTCCGATGAAAAAGGAGTGATCTCGATTGGAATTCCAAATGCTCCAAGGCAATCGACTTGCTTTCTGCCATCGGCAACAACAACCATTGAGGCCGATTGCTGTGCGACAATCTTCTCTCGGAGTAATGCAGCTCCTCCGCCTTTGATGAGTTGGAATTGTGGGTCGAATTCATCTGTTCCATCGATGACGATGTCCAAACCAGCGACCGATCCAAGTTCGACCAATGGTATACCAACTTCATTTGCGAGTTCTTCTGTAGCAACCGAGGTTGGGACGCCAACGATTTCAAGTCCTTCTTCCCTGATTCTTCTTCCGAGTTCTAAGACAGTATACTTGACCGTTGAACCCGTTCCTAGGCCTACGTTCATTCCTGATTTTACGTACGAACAAGCGGCTTCACCTGCGAGTTTTTTGAGTGCTTCAGCATCGCTCATAGTGCACCCTTGTTTCGGACGGTTGATATTGATTGTTAAAATTATGAGTCAGATTTCTTGCAAGAATGCTTTTTGGGTGGAAAGAATAGGGAGGAACATGGGTGGACGCAGCCGTAACGTAATGGTCGTCGGTTTGATGCTGTCAGTTTTTCTGATTTCATTAGGTAGTCCACTGGTGGATAACACCTCGCAAGACCTCGTTTTTGAGGATGTAAGCGTGTCCAATACAACACCTACTGGGCAATCCAATATTGTCAGTATTGGTTCTTATCCTGACGGCGTAAACGATGCAATTTCAATTAATGTTCCAAGTGGAGAAGCCGTTACGTCCATCGACCTTTCACTTGACGAAAATGTTCTTCCCGTAACTGCGGCCAAGGCATGGAATTCTCCTGCAGATTATGATCATCCACAAGCAGTTTATGACGGAGTCGATGTTAATGGAACCAGTTTGGAACTGTTGCCTCAAGGTTGGACCTATGACATGGAAGGGACGAACTCATGGACGTTTAGCGGTAACAATGTCTGGTTCTGGGGATACGATAGCAGCCTCGGATCATCAAACGGTGTTAGCAGTGGTTCTAAGGCTCTGTATACCTACAATGGGAATTATCCAAGTTACATGGGAGGTCCATACTGGGCCACTTCACCAGTGATGAATTGCGGTGGCTGTTCGGGTGGCTGGGATCTTAAATTCCAGAAAAGGCTAGGTGTTGAATCAAATTATTACGATCATGCCTATGTTTCAGTGAAAAACAATGCAGGGAATTGGGTGAATGTATGGTCGAATTCCGGAACTGTGAATGATGGTTCATACACCACCCAAACCATTACGATTTCAAATTATGTTGCTGGCAACTCCAATTTCCAAGTTCGTTTTGGCCTTGGTTCCTCTGACGGAAGCGTTCAATATACTGGCTGGAATGTCGATGATGTCGAAATTCTTCCAAAGGCTTCTGCTGTCTCAACAGGTGAGGGGAACTGGACTTCTCAACCGTTTGGTCCTGGTGCAGGCACTGGTTCTGAACCATCTTCTTACGGTTTGATGGTCATCGATGCTGAAGTGCCAGCAGGTGCTCTGTTTGAATGGTCCCTTATCGATGCAGCAACAGGAACTGCAGTTCCTGGCTATTCCCAGATGACTGATTTACAAGTTGATTTGGGAGGAATCGATTGGGAAGCAACACCTTCTCTACGATTCCAAACGCACATGATTACAGGCCAATCAGGTGGTCCTAAGATCCACAGTTTGGGTATCAGCGGTGCAATTCATGAATCCTTTAGTGCGAATCCTGCAACACATGATTGGACACTCGCAGGAACAACTTGGTCATCGACAACAGGAGCAGTTTCAGGAACTGGCTCTCTAACTTCTCCAATATACAAGATCTCGAATGGGTTTGGTGCACTTTCTACTTCGATTACAGCAACAGGTAGCCCCTTGCTTGAAGCGAATGTTGATGATACTGGATGGCAATCTGTCCCTCTTGATGGATACGATATCCTTGATGAAGTAAGTCACACAGTACAATTCCGTTTCACATCTGTAAGCGGTTCGTATTCGGTTGATTCGTTTGATGTTGAAACAGTTCGCTCTAATCCAAGCACAGGAATGCGGATCGATATTGGTCCTGACGGCGTATCAGATTGGGGTCTTGACGGGGCAAATACCGGATCATTTGGATTCCAAAATAGACTTGCTACTGGACAAATGTGCCAGACGATTGCCTCTTCACCTAGTACTTCCTCAATGTTTGACGTCCTCTTACCGCTTGCAGGTGTCAATGATTTCGCCTTTACACTCAGTTCTGATAATGTAATGCAATCACCATTTATGAACATCAAAATCGCTGGTTCTGATGTGACAAATAGAGGGTTTGCGAATTTCCAAAATGCTCAACTCATCTCATTTTCTCAAACTGAACTAGGCGCTTTGAACAGTGCTTTATCGAATGCGGCTGATGACCGAGGGATTCTTGGATTACCTATGGCAAGAGTAAGCATTACCATTGGATCTTCACAATCTACTGCAGACGTTACGCTATGTGGTATCTTCGCTCCCTATGAGGCCGGTATTAACTTGAATCTCGTTTCAACTTCTTCCGTCGTGCAAGCTATGAATCAGCAACTCTCCTCTATCGTAAGTATCGGTGGAGTGAAGGAAGTTCGAATTCCTATTCGCATGATGTCGTCTGGTTCGATCAAATTAACACTGAATTCGATCTCGACAACACCTACTCTAAATCCAGTGTCTATTGCTATCTCTCCACCGATCGATACGCTTACGCCTTCGACGGATTGGATTACCGTTAATTCAACCTTTGATCTTTCACCACTCGGAGTCAGCAATGCTGAATCGTATGTGAAAAATAACGGCTGGAGTATCGATATGAGTTTGCGAGGTGCAACAGCGACCTCGTCTGTTCGATGCAGCAGCGTTCTCTTACCCCTCAACGGGGCATCGACCTCAAGTTGCCAACAGAGTGGATACAGTTTGGGATGGAGCGATACGGATTCCAATGGAGAGATTAGTATGATTGGAAGTGGAGCATATATCCAATTTACACATCGTTTCCAAATGCCGATGACATGGGATGATGAGCCATATGCTTCTCTGAATGTGATGTTGGTCAGCCCAACTGGGCCGACTTTACCTCTGAACCACGTCTTTGGATTGGGACACGCAAATGGTATCGAAAACGACGTATCATTGAAGCGCTTCACCATCGAATCTCAATCAGGTATTGAAACCGATGCGGAATCTGCTCTCTTGATACCAAATACATTTGTCACAGTTCATGCTTATTTGGGCTTCGAGGATGTATCCAATGCAGTTCCTCGTACTGGACAAGCACTCGTTCGATTGCTTGTTGATGGACAAGATAAAGGTTCAACAAATTTGGTTGTTGATGGAGTCGCATCAATTATTTACAATGTTCCAAGTACAGTACAAAACTTGACGATGGAACTCGAAGTGACACCTCTTCTTGGACAAGGAGCATCCTATGAGGTAAATCCAATTGCTTCGTTCACAATGGATACAATCGCTCCAATGTTAATCTCGATGGACATTGATGAGTTTGATCACAGAGATGCTTCTCCAGCAACCGAGGTATCATTCATCATTGGAGACAATCCGACTCTCCCTCATCATGCCAACGCATTGATTTGGAGATCATGGATGGATGATTCCAATATGGACGGTCAAATCGATGAAGATGAGATTCAAGAGATGCCATTGAAAGCTCCAGATAATATGCTTGCAAGCACCGGTGAGTTTTCACTTACAATGGATACATCGAGCGCTTCTGAAGGTGATTATGTGCAAGGATGGTTGTCTGTCGCTGATGGTGCAGGCAATATTATGATCGAAGGTGGAAACATCTACGCCCCTCTCTTCAACATCCAACTACGTGCGGATGGAACCCCATCACTCGGAACTGAATTCGCCCTCATGTGGGGTCAACATGAAGATGGATGGTTGCATCCTGGTGAGGCAAATCTCTTACAAATTCCAATCTGGGATAAGAATGGAATTACAGATATCGAACACATTGAATTAGACCTTGGTTCAACAACAACCGACCCTGCTATGATTTATTGGAATTCCAATACAGAACAATGTTACAGTAATCACGTATATGTCGATGTTGAATCCTGCATACTTATTGGCGGAGATGATGTCTTTTCTGAACAAGGGGCATTCAATGTGAATTTCAGTATTGAATGGGGCTTTGACCCAGATCCAACCCTCTTGCGAGTTCCTTCGATTTATCTAAAAGATCGTCTCGGACAATTCGTTACGGTTCCTCTATACGATGCATCTTGGCACTACAGTGGTGAATTAACTCTTGATACCTCACAGACCTCACTTTCAATAGATGACACAGTGGTCTCGCCTCATGGAGCATGGGCCTCCCCAGAATCCACTATGGCCTTTGATGGAGAAATGGTTTGGTATCGCAGTCAGCGTACAATTGATCAATCACTTGATATCCTCATGAGAATTAATGGAGAAGAATCGGTCGTAGAATCCCATGGAAATTTCTCTTATCGACGGTCTGTTCCAACTCAACCTGGTGAACATGGTCTGTTTGTTTCAATGTATAATCCTCCAAGCGGTGCGGTTTTACGAGGTTTAACAGATGGACCTCTAACGACTATTTTTGTTGATAATTCTGCTCCAATTCTTATGGAACTGAGTCGACCTGATGGAAGCGTAACGATTGCTGAAGCAGATTGGTCCTCTATTGATGTCACTCTATCCGTTCGTGAACTGGCTCAACTTGATCCAGATTCACTCAATCTTCACTATTCCATCCATCCTGCAGGTCTCGGAACCAATGTTGCATCAATGTACGAAGGTTCCGAGCCAATGGTCTTGCTAGGTGGGCGTGCATTCGGTGAATCTATCCCAATTTCTGCTAGTCTGAATATTGATGAATTGATTTCGGAAGAGGAACGTTCCGAGCCTCTTGAACTGAGAATATGGGTGACTGGTTCTGATATGGCTGGGAACGCATTTTCTGAAGATTTCAATGATATCGATGCTGCTTACAATGTATGGGATTTGGAACAACGCGTGCCAGAATTTGAATTCGTTGGTGAACCAGGATTGAAGAATAGTGGAACTGTACGTGTTGATGATTCAGTTCCAATTACTGCAACCATCATCAATAATGGAAATGCTGATGGAAGCGTCCAAATCGTTCTAGAACTGGTTGAATCGAATGGGGCACGTACACGTGTTGACGCTCGATTATTGCAAGTTGCACCGGATTCGACTGTTGTTTACGAGAGCACTTGGATTCCAACACGAACTGGAACAATGTGGCTCGAAGTTCAAATCATGGGCGGAGAGACCGCTCAAACACCAACTCTGAGAGTCAAAGAAGCTGAAAGTGAAGGATTCCTCGGAACAGTATCCGAAGTCAATCCATTGATGCTTGGTATTCTTGGCGTATTGAGTATCGTTCTTGTTGGACTCCTCGTCTTTGGATTGCGATCAGAACCTCAACGTCGCCCTGTTAATCAAAAGAAATTCACTCAACAAATGCAGAAGGCTGAAACGTCCCTTCCTGCCTTGGCTCAAGCGCAACCTGAAACTCCACAACAAGGACCCTATGGTGCCCAAAATCAATCTGCTGATGTCGGTCAGAACCCTTACCAGTGAATCTGATGGATTCATATGCAAGTGGGTCCACAGACACATGGAGGGAGTGAGAGGATTGCTGACAGAGTTCGACTCTGAGGAAAGTCCCCTCTCCGTAGTGCAAGTGGTTCACAGAAGTGAAAGATCAGAAATGGTCAGGTCAATGCCACAGAAACGATACGATACCAGGTGTGTACAATGATGTTGAAAGACGGAGGTTGCCTGAGTGTTGATGGAACGAGCAACCCCACTGGAGCAAGTCCAAATCGTCCCGCTCATGCTGCACGCACAGGGACAGGTAGGATGCTAAGTTGAATGCAATCGCCGTAAGGTAACAAAAAGGGGCTTACTCCTCACTCCCTCCACCTGCTTGAAATTTAGTCTTCGAGTGTATTCATTGAACACGTGTTCATATATTGGGTGCTGAAAGTAACACTATGCGTCGAGTTATCTGTCTTGCACTTGTACTCTTCTTTTTGCAAGGAAGTATTGATTTGATTGCAGAACAAGAAGGGGAAGTCAAGGTCGTTACAGTCGACAGTACAAATCTACGATTCAATCCATCCACCATTACACTCAATGAAGGAGACAGCGTTCGATTTGTGTGGGGTGGTCAAGCACTTCCACACAATGCAGTCGAAGCAAATGAAGTGTTTGATTCTGGTGAACCTGCCCGTGATGTAAACTATGAGTTTTTCTTTGATTACGAGTCAGCAGGCGTCTATGATTACGTCTGTGAGCCTCATGCTGCAGTAGGAATGCAAGGTGAAATTACAGTACAGGATGTTGAACAGGCTGTTGTAGACGAACCTGAAGTCAAAGCAAGTACCGCTGAGGGACTCCCAGTAACCTCAATCGTTGTGGGGACTGGATTGCTTGTTGCAATCGGAATCTCGTGGTTCTTTGCCATCAAGAGACGTTCAGTCTAATCTGACTTCGGTTGTAACACTGCATCCAGCGGTTTCAATTCGGAACCTTTTGTAACAGTCATATCTCCAGACATATCCCTCCAAGGATCATCTCCACTGAGCACGTCTTGTATTGTAGTTCGTCCTTTAATCAGGTCTCGTCCTGTATGGTCTGCAACCAAAATACTTGGTAGTAGGAATGAACTGGTCAAGAAGGCAAAGATGATCAGCATGCACATCAGCATAAAGAAATTCTCTAGTCCAGGGAATCCATCCCATCCAAAGATCCAGCCGGGTAAGAATCCTGCCGAAATACCAGCCACAGTCGTGATGGTGGTTTCGAAGATGGTCTGCCCAGTCTCTTCTATAGAATGTGCAATACCTGTTGAATTTTCACCTTCTTCTTGTATTCTATGCATCACGTGAATAGCATCATCGACTCCAATTCCAAAGACGATGGTTCCGATCATTGCCGTGAAAATATTGACGTTTACATCTCCGCTTTGCATAAGAAGTGGTTGCCATAAAATTACAACAGCAACTGGAATCATTGTAATCACTCCTAAGCGGACAGAGCGGAATACAATGGCTAAGACAATGGTCAAGATAATGAGCGTAAGAATTGTTGTTAGTGATTGAGTGTCATGAATTCCTTCATTGATATCGAGAGAAACAGGTAACCCACCAGTGAGTTTTGATGTTCGAGTTTGACTCAATTCGGGCGGCTGTGTCAATATCTCATCGATTTGATCACGTAGACCTGAAGCGATATTGAGATTCATATATGGCTGATCAACATAGATAATCGCCTTTGTTTCATCTTGATTCAAAAGCATAGAGCGAACTTCGAGTGAAAGCGTATCAAAGGCTGCGTTTACCATGTCTCTACGAAGAGCTTCACGTCCTCCAGGTCCAGTCGCATCAAGTAAAATCCAAGGTGCACATTCTGTACTATTTGTTTCCCAACATTCATCATGCAATAAATCCCAAAGCGAACCGTCGTAGAATACGATGTCATCTGTAAGTTGTATACTTACGGGTACTGCTTTGAGGAAGGTGATGATGCTGGTTGTATTTGTGCTCTCAACAGCATCGATCTTTTGTTCAAGTCGATCGACAGCATCCATGACTGGTAAATCCCGAATGTTCGAAGTTCCGTTGTCATTTGGACGATTCGTAGCATCAAAGACAAACATAGATGTTTGTCCACTATCGAACTGCTCAGAATATTGTGCAATCTTATCGAGGGATTCAATCCCTTCTGGAGCCTCACTAGAACCTGTAATTGGTTTGTTTAGTTCGTCCATATTTGCTACTCCATATGCAGTGATGCTGCCTGTTACCAACAAGATGACTACAAAGAATCGAACAGGGACTTTTCCTATGTTTTTCCACATTCCTGGATTGCTTCGTTTATGGAATTTCAAAAGCCAAGCCAGTGCAGGTACGAGCACAATTGAGAGCATAAGCGTTGACATGATACCTACAACGAGGGTTAATCCAACTGAGCGTATTGGAGCGATGCTGACAATCTGTGGTGCGATCAATACTGAGAAACCAACAATCGTTGTCAGGGCGGATAAAAAGACAGCAACTCCTGTTGAACCAGCCATTTTCGTTACACATTCAATGTAGAATTCTTTATCCCACAAATCAGGTTCTTCGATTTGCTCTTTTCCTTGTCGTCTTCTTTTTTCATTTTCATCAAAAATACGTTCAAGTTCTTTTCGCCGGACTTCTTCAATCCGATTCACCATGTGCAGGGCATAATCCACACCCAGCCCAATTAAAATCGGAAACGTTGCAACAATCATGGGAGTTAGCGTCCATTTCAGGACAACTGATGCTCCAAATGTAACTGCAAGAGCTAGAAGAATTGGGGTTCCGGTGATGATGACTACCTTTGCAGATCTGTGAAGAAATGAGATCACAAGGATTGTCATCAAAACAGAAAATGGCATCATTTTGATAAGATCTTTATAGATTGCATCTGAGATGTCTTCCAAGGTTTTTGTTAATCCGGTGACAGTCATTTCTGTCGACTGTAATTCTGATGATCGATTGTCAATAACATCTTGAAAGTGATCCAGGAGATTTGCAAAATCACCATCCCAAATTTCAGGGACATCAGAACGCATCCCTACGATAATGGCTGTAGTGTCCCAAACACCATCGCCATCCATGTCATTGGTTGGGTCGCCATCTCCATCACTATCAAAACTCAAATCGTTATCGTTGGTGTCCTTGATGAGTGCTTCAAATGAACCACTTGAGTTCTCAATAATCTGATCGATCGTATTTTGATCTGGAATAGCATACCTGCCTCCTCCGGCTAAATTTGAACAATCAATATCGACAGGCAGTCGAGTGTTCACTCCGTGAACACACATAGATTCATTGAATCGTCCATCAGCAGAATTGATTTCTTTCATAATTTGGGCAGGTGAAATAATCCAGAGAACGCCATCTAATGCTCCATAATCTTCCTTATCCGGATCCATGCCTCTTCCAGTAAAAGAGCCAGCACCGACGTTATCGTCATCGCCTTCAACCCAACTTATCTCTTTGAGAATTTTCTCATCAGTAATGTTGTCACCTAAACCACCTCCGAGTTGAGCATTATCTGTTTGAATGTAAATGACAGCAATATCAGTCGACCATTCTTCTCTCACTTCGAGTAAGAGGTCTGTTGATTCTGCCCCATCGGGCAAAAAGATCTCTACGTCATCTTCAATCTGATCTTGGAAGTCCAATCCTCGTTGCCCAAGGAATGCGGCAATGATGATGAGGAGCGTAACAAAGATTGCAGGAGATGCTAGAACTGAACGGTACATCTGTTCTGTACGTTTACTTGCGTATCCATTGATGCTTTCTTTCCACGAATCCATCTTTTCTCGAACAGGTTCCGTCGCTTGACGGAAACTCTCAATCATCTCTGAGAGTTGACCTGCCATGATGTAACCAGACGCACTTGATTGATGAACAATGCGACGATTTGTATTCAGTCTAGTCCAAATTCACGAACCAGAAGGATTCTCAAGAATCCACGAACAGTTTGCAAAATAAAACCAGTTGTAATCAAGGCTAATCCGAGTACACCGACCCATATTGCAGTGAGTCCATCACCAAGCACTGAATCAAGTTGAGTTGTTACGCCTTGTGCAGTTTGCATCCCCATAGCAGCACCAGTTGCGAGTAGACCAAGTCCTGGAACTCCTAGAGTAAGAAGCGGCTTTTTCTGAGACAGTGAAAGCAGTGCCCATGTCAATACGGTGAATCCGTGTGAAACTGCAGTAAAGTTTGATCCTTTAGGAACATCATATCGAATGACGGTTGGTACTTCTTGAATGATGAGTTGCTTTTCTTTCGCATCTTCAAGCATCTCCAGTGACAATTCCATTCCATCTGCATCAAAGCGTAGTCGCTCGACTGCAGTTCTTGAAAAGGCTCGGAAACCTGATTGAGTGTCTTTAATCCCTAAATCACTGGTTAGATTGCTTGCAGCTGTGATGACTTTGATCCCCAAGCGTCGATATGCAGGCATTGAATTTCCTTCACCACCTTCGACGAATCTCGATCCGATTGTGAAGTCAGCCTCTCCATCAAGAATCGGTTGAATCAATTTAGGAATGTCAGATGTATCATGCTGTCCATCGGAATCAAGGACGACAAGAACATCAGCATCTCGTGTATTCGTTGTTTGGAAGAGTGTTTTCAGAGCAGCCCCGTAGCCTTGGTTGCTTCGATGTCGAATGACAGTCGCTCCACAGGCTTCTGCAATACGAGCACTTGAATCAGAAGATCCATCGTCGATACAGATGACTTCATCTGCGTGTCGAAGAGCCATTGTTACAACAGTACCAATGGTCTCTTCTTCGTTGTACATCGGCATACCCGCAATGATGCGAGGGGCCGATTCATCCTTGCCCATTAGTAAGACCTCGCAAATATAGAATATATAGTCGTAATTGAAAAATTAGACTTTTTAGAAGGAAAAGGGCGATGCAGAGCCTGAACTCTTTACCGACCGGCTTCATGTCCATAAATGAACATGATTACTACAACCGTGTTTCATCCTAATCTAGGAGTTGAGAAACTGTTGTAACTGCACGTTCCCCAGCGATCACTCTTTGCAGAGCTGCCATGGACAATACGAGAGGAACATAGGATTCCCCGTCGCTTGTTTCATAGGTTTCACAATCTGCGAACGTTGCAGTATTGATGGATAATTTAATCGCACCACCAGCATTACTGCGGCGGGCATATCCAACCAATAGGGTTCGGCTTTCTTCTTGCTTCGTTTCTTTCTTTGTCTTGCTCATTTTCAACACATCTCCTCACTCGGTGAGGTAATGTTAACGATGAACTTCAACGGTTATCAAAGCCACTGGTTAAGAGGCTTAGATCGGGTGCACTAGGGACATTACCTGGTATTTCAGATTGAATTGGCTGCCATATTCCATCAGTTTTTTCTCTTTTCCAACCGATGCCAACGATGCCCAGAAGAATCAGAACTCCTATTGCTATGAGCATGAAATGTTGTGAAACTTGACTTGCATATGACGAACTTTGTTTGGAATCTTCTATTGCAATAGGTTCAACAACAGTCTCTTGTTCTTCAACAAAAGTGAAATCAAATTGTTGGCAGTCGATGGTTGAATCTGCAATTGCACACACACTACCTCCATATGTTCCTGGATTGAGCGTAGTAACTATGGCCTTATTTTGTTGAAGTTCAATGGACAGACCGGGCTCAAACTCATAGATCATTTCCAGAGTATCTTGATTCACATACGTTATGATTTGGATTGATTCTTTGACCACTTGTTCCGCATCAGAGATGGATACGATCAAGATTTCAGGAGCAAGGGGTTGTATGCCTTCATCAATTTCACCGTTGCAATTATCATCAATTCCATTACGTACTTCTTCCTTGAATGGACTGATGCTTGAGTCATTATCGTTGCAATCATTGAACCATCGAACTCCATCTCCATCGTTATCGAGGTCAGCAAATAATGGATTTGTATTGATGAGGAGTTCATACCCATCCTGAAGTCCATCATTATCCGTATCAGCATCCAACCAATCTGTTCCATAGATGTTAAACTCATCGAGATCCATCAATCCATCTCGATCACGATCTACACCTATGAAATCCTCATCGATGGATTCATCACAATCATCATCGATTCCATTGAGCCATTCATCAAGACCAGGGTTGCGATCTGGATTTGTATCATCGCAATCTTGGAACCAATAATATCCATCAAGATCTTCATCAGGATCATATGTTGTGGGGTCAGAAAAGTAGATCTGGACTTCATCTCCATCCTCGAGACCATCGTCATCTGAATCCGAATCTAACCAATCTGTGTTTTGAACATGGAATTCTGCCCAGTCACTTAGGCGATCATTATCCGAATCCAGTTGTGCGAAACCTTCGTCAATCCCGTCTATGCAATTGTTATCGATACCGTCCAATAATTCAGGAACCATTGGCTTGATCAGTGGATTCGTGTCATCGCAATCTTGGAACCAATACCATCCGTCTGCATCAGCATCGACATCATAAACGAGAGGATTGCTATTTGTTACAAGCACTTCTGTACCATCATCCAATCCATCTGAGTCAGTATCGCTTTGTAATGGATTGGTTAGGAATGTCAGAACCTCTTGACCATCGAGGAGCAAATCATCATCGGTATCATCATCGGTTGGACTCGTTGAAGAATTGAATATCTCAAAACCATCTGGTAGATTGTCGTTATCAGTATCTGAGTCGAATGGGTCGGTATTGTGTATGTTCTCTTCATCCTCATCTGGTAATCCATCGTTATCTGTATCGATGACTTCCTCAGCCCCATGAATAAGTAGTTCCCAGTGGTTCCAAGTTCCAGTTCCACCGTTTTGGTTATCATTGACTTCAATTGTCCATGTTCCATCAGAAGATTCATCCCAATGCAACACTGAAGAAAAGACCCATTCGTTGTAGTTGTTATTGTAGTCATTATGGACTTCAGCTAATCGTGAAATGGTTCCATCTGGTGAGGTTAAACTGACTTCGATATCGCCCCTATAGGTGTGATCGGCATCGAATCGGATTTCAACCGTTTCAACCAATAAGCCTGCATTAACCAGGACTGAATCGGACAATCCATTCGCCGTGTTATCGGGTATTGCTTGAGAAACAGATTTTTCACCGCTGGTCCAATTCAGTTCAGGATTTACATTTGTCCAATTGGCAGCGATGTGAACGGCAAGACCTGCATCAAGGGCTCCATGGCCGTATTTGTGATTAAAATCATGACCTGCACCGTTAACACTCCAGTCATTATCTGTAGCATTATTTGTACGTGCACTATGGACCAATATATGTTGGACATCACGATAGGTCAATGCTGGATTTGCATCAAGCATGAGGGCAACGACGCCCGATGTGAGAGGTGTTGCACTGCTCGTGCCTCCAAAGTTATTGTAGATGTCTGAGGATGTATAACCGCCCGAACCACGAATATCTGTTGTTGTGATTCCTTGTGAACCGCCGTTTGAGTGGGCAGCAACCAGAATATTGGCTCCATCTTCACTGTAGTAGGATTGTTCTCCAGAGTCGCTAATGGCTGCAACTCCTATTGTAAATCGAGTATTTGCATATCCGTCATAATTAGAATTGTCACCACTGGTTCGGCCGTTACCACCTGCGAGTGTTGTAATGGTTCCTAGGCCCCCTCTGCCGAGGTATACATTATCTTCCAATGAGGCTTGCAAAAGTGGTTCAGGGCCTTTGAGTGTTCGACCATTATCACTCGGCCCCCAGGAGTTAGAGGAGACGCCGACGATGTCTCTCCTGTGCCCTATTGCGTTCGCTTCATCTTGGTCTGTATTTGAGCACGCGATTAATCGAAGACCAATAAGATCAGCATCCAGAGCAGCACCGGCTACGCCATTGTTGTCGTTTCCTTTTGCAGCTGCAACACCTGCGGCAGCCGTGCCGTGTCCATCATTGGAGGTTGGTGTTGGATCCCCATCATTCCCACAGTAATCGTAGTCGATTGAGGTGAGATAGTTTGGTGAGAGATCGCTATGTTGATGATCAACACCATCATCGACAACTGAGATGAGTACCCCGTTTCCCGTGGCACTATTCCATGCACCGGTTACATTTGCATCCTCGCCTACTGTGCCCGATCCTTGTCCCGTATTGAGCAGGTGCCATTGTGATGAAAACGAAGGGTCGTTTGGAATAAATCGTGGTATGTTTGTATGTTCTTGTATGGCAGACCAACGTTCAATGAAATCAATTGAGTCGAGTTGGTCTCGAAGATCGTTCGGTTGAGCGATCTCGATGATGAATGAACCTTGGATTTGAATGGGTTGTTCGATGGTTTTGATTTGGAATGGTAGAGCCTCTCTCAAATCCGATTCTGATTGCCCACACATTGCAGGCATGTACAACAGCCATGATTCACTCGGTTGGGATGAGTCATCAGTCATCGCTCTAAGGAAAGCGTTGTTGACGCCAAAGGAAAGTTCTCGACCTTGACACTCAAAAACATCTTCTGAAACTTCAGCATGAACGAACGAAAGAGGGCCTGATACGAGGAGGAATACCAAAACAAGGCCTACTCGCATGAGTTGTTTCTTATCCGACATAGCATAGAAAACCTTGCTTCGATGCAATAGCAAACTTTGACATAGAGTATGGCTACGCGAAATCATGCGAAGTTTAGTCACTGGCGGTGCTGGATTTATTGGTTCACATTTGATTGACCGTTTGGTTGAGCGTGGAGATGATGTTATTGTCCTCGATAATTTATCGAGCGGAAAAGAGGAATTTCTTGCCCATCATTCCAGCCAAGTCACCCATCATCATGTCGATATTACAGATTATGAAGCAATGTCTCAATACTTCGAAGGTGTCGATGTTGTCTTCCATTTTGCTGCCAATCCAGATATTCGATTAGGTACTCAAATCACAGATACTGATCTCAAACAAGGAACCCTTGCAACGTACAATGTTGTTGAATCTATGCGAGTACATGGTGTTCCAAAAATTATGTTTGCTTCCTCTTCAGTCGTTTATGGCGAAAATGCGCCGATGCCAACGCCTGAGAATCACGGTCCATGCATGCCAATCTCATTGTATGGGGCAAGTAAATCAGCAGGTGAATCGCTGGTCAGCAGTTGGGTTGGAACGTTTGGCCTCCAAGGCTACATCTTCAGATTTGCAAACATCATCGGCGATCGTGGAACACACGGCGTAATCTTTGATTTCATCCATAAACTCAAGAAAAACCCTGCTGAGCTCGAAGTTCTTGGCGATGGGCGACAAGAAAAGTCCTACATGGAAGTTGGAGATTGCGTCAGTGGCATTCTTCATGTGATGGAACACCAAAATGAACCGCTCAATCTTTTCAACCTGGGCAGCCATGATACATGCAGTGTCCGACGTATTGCGGAAATTGTTGTTGAAGAAACGGGATATGCCGATGCTCAGATTGCATATACAGGTGGTTCTCGAGGTTGGGCAGGAGATATTCCACGTGCTATGCTTGCCATTGACAAAATGATTGCCTCTGGTTTCAATGTAAAATTCAACAGTGAAGAAGCCGTTCGGCACACTGCTCGTGTTTTGATTCAAGAAATTGGTCTTGATAATTGACCGAAGTCTTCTGCACAATACCATCGCCCTTATGTCTGAGGATTGCTTGGACTTAACTAGTGAGATGATGAAGAATCTATACCGCTCCGAAGAAGCCAGCGCCCGTGGTGAAGCCGCTATAATCGTGATATCCCTGTTCTTTGTAGGACTTCTTGTCGTAGCTTTCACATCCAATCCTATCGCAACAGGTACACAACCTGGAGAGCGAGCCCCTCTTTTTACATCGGAAGCCTACAACGGAAACGGTTGGCAGACCTTTGTTTTTGATGATCTCTTAACGCCTGAGTGGAGCCCGAACTCAACGGGTGATGCTCCTTGGATAGCCGTTGAATTTTTAGATACTGACTGTGGCTATTGTAAGCAAAGTGCAGAAGATGTTGGAAACTGGGCTGAGCAATATTCATCCTCGGTTTGGGACGGTCCTGAGGTAATTTTCATTGCAATCGCTGTTGAATTCGTTAGTGATTCATCACGTGCCGAAATCAAGGAATTTAGAGATACCTACGAACATACGTTCGCATATGTTGATGATTTGGACGTTGATATCGCTGCAGATTGGGATGTTGGCGCCACACCGACATACTTCTTGGTACAACCTGACGGTATGGTTGCCTGGAATTCTGGACAGAGTTCTAACTCTATCGGCTGGGATGCTGTAAACGAAGAAGTATTTCCTCTAACAGACTATACAGGAGATAATTATATCGAACTCAATGAAGCGATTGAGCAATTGACAAAGAAATATGGAGGTGGAACACAATGAATGAGTACACTCTTCTCTCATTTCACGCTGTTATCATCGCTTTTGGTGTCCTTCTAATGACCCCATTGGGTGAATCAATGAATGGATTCCTTGTCAACAAATGGCCTTCAACCTCAACCAAGCGTGGTCGTACGCTAGCAGGTTTAATGCTGGTTTGTACAGGCGGATTCACAGTATCTGCACATACGCTATGGATGCACAATAAACTCAGTGAAGGGGAAAGCGTTTGCACAGGAAGTTCAATCCTCAATTGTGACGGTCTTATTGGAAACCCTGAATACAATACCGTTCCATTCATCAATCAACCATGGGGCCTTCTCGGAATGGTGGCCTTCTGTGTTCTTCTTTGGATTGTTATTACAATCGCTAAAGAACCACTCGCTTTAACCACACCCACCTTCCTCAAAGCAGGTCTAGGGGCAACGATTGCAGGTCTTCCAGTGATTGGCCTTCTCGTTAGTTATGAGATCAAAGAAGGATTGATTTGTCCATTTTGTACAACTGCTCACATTGCCAATCTTATTGCATTGGGTGCTTTCTTCTTCTTGCTTAGGTTGTACGAATCAGAAGAGTGGGCTCCTGAGTTAAAGAAAACTCGGAAGTGATTCTCTGAATCGAGATACAGCAATTGTAGTCATTGCATTGACTGCTCTTCTTGCAGTCGCTTATCAAGGCGGCTACATTCTCTCCAATGATGATTCAACCTCAACTTCAGTTAATGAGATTACGAATGAAACAGAACAAAGAAATTCCCTTGATGAAATACATCCACTTGCTTCGACCTGTCTCTCTCATGGAGAACTCACACGTCATGATCACATGTATCTGACCATTCAAATTGAAGAACAATTTGTTACAATATCTGAAAATGTAGGTGTAAATAGTGACGTCTGTAACGAATCTGGTGCGAATATGCACGTAGTCCACACGCATTCTTCAGATGGTAAACTCCACCTAGAAATGCAAACCGAAGAGGATGTAGAACTCGGTGTATTTTTCGATATTTGGGGTCAACATTTCGATGAGACTGGTATCTTTGACTACAGAGTCAATTCAACTCACGAACTGGTCATGTACAATCGTGATGCGAACGGTACACTTGAAGAGATTGATTCATTCGACAACTACATCCTCCAAAATAACCAAGACATCATCATTAGTTATCGAGAACGAGCTTAAGGGATAAAGAGTCCTTCAAAGATGGTGCCTTCCTCAGATTTGCATTCTTCAAGGCGAACGATGGTAACATCAATTCGATCGGTATCAGTATAGATCCTTCTCAATTCATGCAATAAAGCCCGTTGAACATCTTCTTTATCTGTTCCATAGAGAACTGAAAGATGTTGGTTCGTTGTATCGTTAACCACTGCAATGAATTCCACCATCCATTCCTTGACATGGTCATCATCTTGCGTGTTCGCTTCAAATGTTTCTTCCATGATACTATATTGTCACAATACCTTATGAATGAATGGGTGTTTTGCATAAACAAATTCCAGATTCCGGTATTAAATCCCCGAAAAGAGAACTGTTTTGATACATTTATTCCTCTTCTTTTACCTTTTTCTTTTTACCGGATGAAATAATACCCAGAGTTCCTATGGCTACGAAGATAAGTATAGGGAGGATAATTGGAAGTTCTGCTGCTTCTTCACGATGAGGATCTTTGAGACTAATCTCTACAACTCCCAATGGTTTTGAATCGGCTAAGGTTTTGTTTGCTAACGCTTCAGTTGTGTATTCGTGCACAACAACAACACTCCATTGGTCGATTGAGTCGATTGGATAACTCGCTACATATGGAGCGATAATGGTTGTATCAATGGATACGGGATTGCCAATCATGGGGAATTCTGCAAGTCCGACAAGAACTCTATCTCTGGAATTCGTTCCGGGATTGATGAACTCATCTTGAACCTCTTTGTTGTGTTCCAAAAAGAGGATGCTAATTTGGGTGTCGTTGTCGTAATTGAGATCGATAGGAGGGAAGACGGTAACCATAAGTTCTGTTTCGTTTGTTTCTGCTGTAACTTTCAGTTCTGTAAAGCCACGTTGACTTGATTCTTCCTTCAAGATATCACTTTGAACATCGGGCCATGATTCAACCCCTTCTCGTACTAATCCGTTTTGAACAATGAAGGAAGGTGTACCAGCAAGGTCGGAGTGTTGAAGTCGTAATCGTTCAAGCCTGTGTTCTGAAGCAGGTGGTTGAAAAGCGTCGACTCCATCGCTGGGATGGTAAGCAATCATCGATATTCGACTGCCATGATCATCGGTGATAATTTCTAAATCTTCATCGATTTGAGCACAGCTTTCACACCATGTCGTTGTGTATTCTTCAACAAGAATAGTGAATCCTCCTTCTACAAATGCAGAACCCGACCATGATTCGGGATTGATACGAATCGCATCTGCAGGAGGGATAAGTGCCAGAAGGATTGTCAAAAACAATGCCTTTCGAACTCCGCTCATGACTTGGCGACGTACTTGTCCTCCTTCATCTCATCGTTTTGACCATGAATACTGGGAAGGTGTTATGATGATGAGTTCCAGCATTTGGTTTAGGGGATTGCAATGGCAGATCACTGGATTGAAAATCACAAGCGTGATTCTTGGCGTAAACAAGCCAAGGCAAGCGGGTATCGTGCTCGTTCAGCTTTCAAATTAAAGCAAATCCAATCACGATTTGAATTAATGCGTCAAGGTGATGTCATTCTTGATGTCGGATGCCATCCTGGCGGTTGGGCGCAAGTTGCAGTAGAAGAGGTTGGTTCTTCTGGATTGGTTATTGGAATTGATCTCGAACCATGCCAACCAGTTGATGGGGCTCTGTTGATGGTTGGGGACATTACTGATCCAATGACTCAAGAACGTATAGTAACTGAATTAAAACGCCGTAAAGTGAATTCAGTCGTATCAGATATTTCTCCTGACATCACTGGCAAATGGAACATTGACCAAGCTGTAGCAATGACGCTTGTGGCCAAAGTGTTCGATTTTGCTCTGCCACTACTCTGCAATGGTGGTTCTTTTGTCACCAAGTTGTTCCAAGGAGTTGGAGTTGAAGAATTGATTAATGCTGTTAAGCCACATTTCTCAACAGTTCGTCGTTATTCGCCTGAAGCTTCTCGGAATTCATCATCTGAAGTGTACCTCATTTGTCGTAATTATATTCCTTGGAAGACTGAAACTGGTTCCGTTCTCGTAGATTATGAAACAGAAGTCAACAAAATTCTGGGTGGCGATGAAATCGATGATGATGTTGTTGCAACGAAAACCAAATTTACAGTTCGTCGGAAGAAAAATTCATCTGAAGAGTAATAATCGTTAATGTGTCTGTTTGATGCATGGCTCCTACATGCGTCCATGATCTTCAATCAAAACGTTTCATCTATTCCTTTCGTGGTGAGTTGATTCGTTGTTATCCATTAGCGATGGCTTGTGTTGAGAACGAACCAATGCCCGTGCGTCATGTTGTTCTCTCTGATTGCAGTGGTTGGATTCGAGTAAAGTTATGGGGTCAAGACGCTATTGATGCAGCTAGAGGTCAATCTATTCAGATTCACAATGTATGGTGTTATCAAAAAGATGGTAGCCTTTGGCTTAGTGTTGGTCGCCAATCAAGGCTTACGTTTCGCACGCAACCATAAAGAAGGGGAGGTCGTGGGCAAACTACAACTGAGGCACCAATATGACAGAGAGAGCAAAGAATTGCACATCATCCGGCATACCATTGACAGAAGTTGGCTCTACAGCTTTCCCATGTCCAAACTGCGGCAACTCCATTGGACGAAGCCCACGATGTCGTGACCAAGGTGTCTCCTACACGTGCTCAGAATGCGGCTTCGTTGGACCCTGAGGTGAGAACATGGGCATGGTAGCAATGACATACAAAGTAAATCCTGACGCTGAAATGGAAGATGTTGATACATCGATGATCGCTTCAACTGTTCAAGGTCTCGGAGACGATACTTACAACGTTCAACTCGTCGAAATCAAGCCTCTTGCTTTCGGACTTAAATTCGTACAAGTTCACGTCGTTATGAACGATGGTGAAGGACTTGCTGATGCTTTCGAAGAAAAGATGGCAAGCATTTCCGGTGTTGGCGAAATCGAAGTTATTTCGATGGGCCTTCTTTGAATCAAAGTTGATTCAAAGGTCCTCTCATATATTCTCTGAGAAGAATCGTAGCATACGATCCGCTTGGAAGTGTAAATCTAAATTTCAAACAGGCTCCGTCTGGATGCCATCGACTGTTTTCGCCAGGACCTTGATTCCAGCGTTCACCGAGGGTTTCTTCAGCAGCCTTTGGTGTTACTTCAACTGAAAAGTCAGAAAAAGATGTTGTTAACGAACGTCGGGTTCCTGAAGTTGTCAAACGTGGAATTGCTTCAACCATCCATGATGTTTCAGCAAGTTCCATTTCCTCGAGTACAGATTGTTCAAATTCACCGGGTATCCCTTCACATGTGCGTATGTCTCGTCCGGGAAGTGGACCTGTTACAGTGAGTCTTCCCAGATCGCAGTTTCGTCCGATACGGGGTGCTGTTCGGTCTTCAACAGTAACACAACTGCTTACAGCAAGTTGTCCCTTTTCATCGAGTCTTCCAACCAAATCACCCGTTACTGGTGTAGTAATGCTCAACCCGTTTTCAAGACGTTTCTTGAGAGATCGATTGAACACTACGGATTGTAATGCATGGACTGTCATAAGTTGGAGATTGTTCGGAAGTTTCCTAAATGCTCCAATAAAGTCTTCTGGATTCTTGAGTAAATGTTCGACCATTCGTCGCTCAAATCCAAGCCAATCTGGAGCGAGAGCAAGGCCTTCTTCAGTGATCCCATGTTCTCGTACATGGGCTCGGAATGCTGCGACAGTATCTTTCTCATCTGCACCTTCTTTGGCAATATAGGTGAGTGCAGCATCTTCCCATCGTTCTTGAACAACACGTGCTCCGACTTCTGCGGTGATGGCTCTACCGCTTCCGAATCGTTGTGGTCCAATCCAGTTTGGAGCTCTTCCTTCACCAAGCATTTGTACCATATTGGATTTGATTGTTTCAACTTCATCCAGTGCTTCATCTTCAGTCATTGGAGATCCATCAGGATGAGCACAACCACGAACGACGATTGTGAATCGATTGCCTCGATGGTTTCCGAATCCAATCTTTTGATGTGTACGTCCAAGTACTTCTATGACAACATCGTTGATTTCAACGTCTGCAACTTTGGATTGAGGTGCATCGATCACAAAGAGTTGAGATGTGACCGCTCGCTTATCTTTTGTTCCAGCAAAGAAGATACGGTTACGAGAGATTCCAAGTTTCTTGGATAAATTATTACAGAACCGGTTTGTTTCCCAGTTGGTAAGAGTGACTTTCGCAACGGTAAATCGGCCTTTTGGATTCAATGTAATCTTTGTAGCGATTTCATCGACACGAAAATCAGCGACCCTTGATTTTAGGACTCCGCCAATGCCAGTATCATCTGTCGCATAGCCAACTAATCCGATGGCTTCAGCCAAGGTATCTGTTGGCTGCAAGAAGGTACACCTCAAAGTGCGAGGTTGTCAAATTCAGAGGAGAGGCTTGCAACAATTTCATCGAGGACAGATTGAGGTTTTGCCTTTCCAGTGGTGCGAATGTAAAATTCAGGTGAGTCGAGCTCAGGGTGACCTGGGAAGTAGTTGGCATACTCCACAGACTTATGATTGTTCAAACGATCACGGAGCATTTGCAAAGCGGTATGGGATTCGCCCGTAATGCGGAGTCGGAGTTCATTTTTTTCGTTAATGAGAACTTTAACAGGCATGCTATCGACCAACCGACCTGAACTGGTGTTTTGAACCTTCCCGTTGACAAGAGAAGTAAAATTGACCTCTGAGGGTGTTCATGGAACCCTGTTGCTTAAACACCGATACAGTTTCGGATGAATCATGGGCACCTCTTCCTATGAGGACCGATTTGCTACCTTTGCTGGTACATTCAAGAAGTCAGCATTGCCAATTCTCATCGTCTCTGCGCTCCTCACCGTTGGACTAGGACTTCATTTGATTACGTCTCCACCTGAATTCAGGACTGATCTTAACGACTTTGCTCCGAGTTCAGATTCAAACGATGCTCATGACAGAATCCATGAACACTTTCCAGATGAATCGAGGCCAATGTTCATTCACGTTACGAGGAGTAACGATGGGAATGTTCTGAGTATTGACTCGCTAAAGGATATGAAAACTGATTTGGAAACACTTCAAGCAGATGAACGTGTCAATCTCGTTGCTGTTGATTCATGGACGACTTCACCAGGAATGATACAAATTGCTCTTGATGAACAATCACCGAATACGACACTCACAGATTATGATAACTGGGGGCAGTTGGTTGATGCTATCGTTGATGAAGATACAAAATGTGAACTTAATCCTGATGATGCTCTACTAAGCACAGTCAATTTTGTGGGTTCAGCTTTGGTCAATAAGAATCTTGATATTTCAGCAACATGCAATTATCTTTCGACAGGTGAAGGCGATGCAGTTCCTACAGCAGCATCCACCGCATGGGTTCTTGAGATCGATCCAGAGATGCCTGAAGATGAGCGACGTGAAGTTCAAAACGATATTCGTATTGTCCTCTCTGAAATCAGTTCTTCATCAAATATGAACTATGCTTCAGCATCCTTGGATTTGATGTCCTATGATATCGATAAAGGCACATTTGACAACTTGGCAATACTCATCATCTTTGCAACCTTAGTTGTCGTCCTGCTTCTCTTCCTTGCGTTTAGAAGCGTGAAGGGTGTTGTGTTCCCATTCCTCAGTCTTAATGTTGCACTCGTATGGACCTACGGTACAATGAATCTGTTTAATATGAAGTTTACAGCATTAGAAGTTGCTGTTGCTCCATTAGTCCTCGGTCTTGGAATTGACTATGCCATCCATCTACAACGTGCCCTTTCGGATATTAAAGAAAAGGTCGATGATACGGCTGAAGCGTGGATGCGATCATGTGGTAAACTCAGTGTTCCGTTGACACTTGCAGTCGTAACAACTGTTGCAGCCTTCCTTGCGAACATCATCTCACCTCTTCCTCCTCTAGCCACATTTGGTATTGCATTGGCGTTTGGTGTCATCTGTGCATTCCTTTCATCAACACTCCTCATCGGAGCATTACACGTAGTATTTGACAACGGTAAGCAATCGAAATCAAGGCCAGCACTTCGCTTAACAAATCTGACAAAACCTCTTCTTCAACTCCACAAAAAGCAACAAGTTGCAATTCTTATGGTTGCAATTGCAATTTCTGGAGCATCCGTTGTTGGAGCAATGCAACTTGAGACCGACTTCGACCTTTCAGATTTCGTCAACGAAGAGATGGAGATTATGTCCGTCCGAAATGATATCAACGAAAACTACGATAGTGCTGGATGGAAATACGTCTATGTGCTTATGGAACCAGTGGATGGTGGTGTTATTCCCGATGATGGGATCTTACTCGATCAATTACGTAATCTTCATTCTAAATTAGAATCAAATCACGATGTAGTGGGTACGGATGAGCGATTCCCTTCACCTTCGTATGAAGGGCCATATGTTGTCCTTAGAGATGCGATCATGCGCAACGAATCCTTTGGGTCTATCCACGGGCTAGAAGTCTTTGCAGGTGATGTTTATGAAAAGAATGGAGTAACTGTTGACTTAGGCTCTGTATTCAAAGATTTACAATTGAACTACACGCTTGCCGATCCTGTCTCTGGAAAGACATGGAGCGATCGTGTCAATGCTACAGTTCATCTTGATGGAACAAACATCGCTCACCTAAGAACCGAAGTCAGAGTAGAGGCGACGACCTCTGATGAATCGAAGCGGGTTGTTTCAGAATTCGAATCAATGTTCGGTTCGACTTCCGATGAAGGACAACTGCGAGAATCACTCAAGGAACATGCAGTTATTCACGTTACAGGAGACTTAGTCATACTCCAGCAAGTTCTGGAAGGATTGTCTTCCTCACAAGTTAAATCCACTGCGATTTCACTTGTTGTTTCGTTCATTGTCTTGCTTCTCCTTACACGAAGAGTTCTTCCTGCTCTGATCGTTCTCTTGCCTGTTGGAATGGCCTCTCTATGGGTTGTCGGTTCAATGGCCGTTCTTGGCTTGAAATGGAACGTACTCACAGTTCTTGTTACTGCATTAACTCTTGGAATCGGTATCGATTACACGATACACATGTGGCGCCGTATTGAATGGGAACTCAAGCGTCAAGATGATCACTGGGCTGCTCTAAAGACCTCTTTGGAAACAACCGGTGTTGCATTGATGCTCTCTGCTGCAACGACTGCAGCAGGATTCATTGTTCTGCTTCTTTCCCCAATGCCAGTTATTCAGGACTTTGGATTGATTACGGCTGTTACGGTCTTCTTCTCACTGGTTCTTGCACTTGTTCTTCTACCAGTTCTGCTCGAACTTGCAGCACGTTCACAAGAAGCTGCTGAAGAATCCAATTCGTGATTATGATAGGGCTTCGATGACACTGTTCATTTCCAAACCTTGCTCTCGAGCCACTAATGCAAGTGCCATCCAAGCAGTAACATGCTGTAACGCTCGTTGCTTCCTTGCTGCTCGACGTTGAACTTCCTCCGAAGAAAGTCCTGATGAGCGTGCTATGAATTTCAATAATCGCTTGGTTGTTCGAGCCCGAGGATCATCGTCAGCAGTCTGTAGATTTGGAATGGATTTCTTTTGTTCGACCTTTGGAACCTTTGTAGCCGTTTGTTCTACAGTTGAAGAATCAATGGAATCGTTCGTGTAATCAACCGGTGTGTAGAGTCGTTCTGGACGAGGATGCCAGCCAAGAGGTGTGATTGAATCCTGGAATCGATTGATTGGCGAAAGTCTTTCTTCATCTCCTGTCAACCATCCTGTTCGAATCAAGGCTTGGACTGCTTCTGTTGCTTGATCTGGTGTAAGCCATCCCATGTCAAAGGAAAGCATTCGTTCTAAGTCGAGTGCATCGAGTGTTTCTTCTCCACGGAAACAAAGGGCAAGTACCCGTTTGATGTCTTCGTTTTCAGAACTCATCTCTTTCACCGCTCTTCGACTTTCTCGAATTGACCATCTTCCAAGAGTTTCCAACGACCACATTCAACGCCATCATAGAATGTTCCATCAGCGGTATAATCATACTCTCCTCCGCTCGGTAAATCATTCCACGTAGCGACTCTTTCTGGGGTCTCTACTTCATTTGGAGCGAGGCTATCAAGTGCAGCAAAAGAGGCTGCAGCCTGTTCTGCTGGTGTTTGAGTCGAAATTTCAGGCACTTTCTTCTTAGCAGGAGGCGGGCCTTTCTTTGGTGATGATGTACTTGGGGAAGAGGATACGTTCGATGGGCCTTTTTTCTTCTCTTGAGGTGCCTCAGGGCCTACCTCCTCCTGAACCGTTTCTTCAATCATGGGTTTTCTTCTTTGATTGAGAAGGAAAACAATTCCGAGTATGATCACCAATACTCCAGATGCAGTACCTGCAATAACAAGTGTTGAGAATCCTTCTTCACTTGAGGAATAGTCTTTATTCCAAATATTATTTTCTTCATCTAATTCTGCAATCGAATCGCTGGAATCAATAATCACTTCAAGATTCCAATTAGATTTTGGCGTTGTGAATTTCGCACGCATGTTAGTCGATTCAGATGTATCGAGGCCATCGTATTGTTTCAACGCCACGAGTTCAGTTGTATCTCCACGAATTAAAAACACACTCACGTTGAACGATTCTGTAATTCGCTCACCAGAGTTGAATAATTGAATTGTAGCAGTTACATCCTCTCCCTCGATGAAATCAGCATCAAAGGAGACCTTCGTAACTTGCAAATCAGGACCTTCCGAGGTAAGTGGAAGAGTAATCCAAGGGGTTTCTTCAGAATTTGAACCTTGGGCGATCAACTGCCAACCTGCATCATCCGAACCTGTTGCCCAGCAATTTAATGAGGCTTGAGAACCGAGTTCTGCTGGTTGTCCTGATTCTGAGAAATTAAATCTGAACGAGAACAGAGTCCGACCATCAAAGACGCTGATCGGTTGACGATTCATGACCATCGGTTCCCAATTGATCGTCGTTGAACGAATCTGACAAGTTACGGATAAGTTTCCAGACCAAAGTTGTGGCTCGTCGATATTCGCACCAATCTCGACATTGTTGAGATGATATCTCGAAACCGGATTGAGGGTGGTCTCAAGCAGGAGTGGAGCGTCAGCGTCAATTTTGATATCTGGTAAGTCCATTGCTAGGAATTTATCGATTTCAATAGGATCCCAGAATTCAAGTGTAGCATCATAGATACTTCCACTTGATTCAGGGACTTGGAAAGTCGTGGTAAAAGCTCCATTTTTAACTTGGATTGATTGCCCACCTGTCCATGATGAAACTTGGAACATTCCATCCCATCTCAAAGCGATGGAACCAGTGTATGGTTCGTTGGTATTGGAATGGAACACCGTTCCTTGAATCTCAATGAAATCATTTGCTACAAGGATGGAATCAGTGGTGATACTTTCTGTGGTTGAAGTCCCGGTCACATCTTTTATAGAATTAATCGTGATGTCGATTATACGATCAAATGTCCACGCCGAGTTCTCGTTATGGAACATGAATCCATCTGTATCATACGTTCGTATTTCCATGAGTCCAACATTCACTCCGTTCGAAGTAAGATCCCACATAACCTCAAAATCAAATTGGATATGGAGTTCATCTGCAATGACTGTTCCAATACATGCATCTGTAATGGTAAGTCTTGCATCGATAGCTGAACAACCCTCGTTCATTCTAAAGAGGATGCCAAGGTCATCATCTCCTCCGAGTGAAAGACGAACAGTATTCAAATCACTTAATCCGTTTCCATCTCGAACAATAACGTTCCACCCTGCATATTTTGTCGGTTGGAGAAGTTGTGGAATACCGCTCTCTGTTGGATATCGCTCCTCAACGGATACGATTTCAGCCTTGGTTGGTAATCGGCTGGTCCAGTACAAATGACCCTGTTCAGTACCGTCTGTTTCGATTAAGCGTCCATCTTTGTCGGTTCCTTCAAGATAAATTTGAATCGCATCACCCTCTTGGTTTCCTGATTCGTTGATGTTGAAGTTGATTTGCCAAGCGGTTCCGATATTGATGACATCATTTGGAACATTGATTCGTTCATTTGGTTCTGAAAGACCATTTGAATTCAAATCATGGACACCCTTCATCCATGCCCATGTTTCTATTGCATCTTCATCGAATCCAGCGATATCAAATATATTGATCTCGACGCTACGATTCTGTTCAACGTTCAGATATGATTCGGAAATGGGTGATGTTGTTGCGAGAATCGGGGCAAAGGAATCCAAGGTAAATGTGGATATTTGAGAATCCGTTTGCAGCGTTATAGCATCGATTGTTTGGGCATCGATTGTTATGTAAGCATATCCTGATATGTTGGAGGGAAGCGTAGTTACGAATTCAGTGTGTTGATTACTATTGAGATTTACATACGATGTTGAAGTATTGTACCACGCGATTGGTTGGTTCACATCACCAGGTGTTTCTCCAGCAATATCGACATTGACTCGCACTTTGATGTTGTTCGACAATGGCCGAAGTCCACTGGTTGTATATCCATGATCCACTGATACGGTGAGTGTCGAGCCGCCGATGATGACTTCGTTCGTCTCGATTGACTGATCGCCTTGAGTTGAGAAATTCGATGTAACTTCATTGATGTATACCGATACAGTACGGTCAATATCGACAGGTACTGGGTGAGTATATGTTGAGGTTGCAACCCCTTCGGTCGAAGTACGAATGAGGACCTTGTCAGAATCCATATCATTGAAGGACATCGCCCAGTTGACTGTTTGGACACCATTGAGTGGGTTTGGCATCGTTATTGAATTCGTTTTCAACAAACCATCCGTGTCGCTAATTACTGTATTCGATCCATCTGATGATAATCGAATCGTTGTCCATTCAGCATTTGGATAAAAGAAACCTTCTGCAGTTGCCTTAATCATTGCAAATTCAAACACTGCAGGTGAAGTCAGTTGATCTTCCATTGCAGCATGGTGTGTTGAAAATGTGAGTTGTGGTGCATTTGGTTGGATCGCAACTGGATTGTTCAGAGCGAATGAAGCTTCTTCAGCTCCCCATTTTATGGAGTCCAAATCTGGTATAATCCAATCTTGGACTTCCTCAGTGAACATCTGTATTCTGTATTCCATGAGTCCATTGTCGCTTCCAGCGATGCCTGAAAGCGAATGATTTCCAATTCCAAGAAGTGCGAGATTTGCAGGATTCGTGGTGTCGACTGGGTTCCACGTTTCACTGGCCAGTCCTGATTCTGAGTTGGAAATTCTATACTGAAGCCCTAATGTGGTTCCAGTTGGCTCTGTACCTGCTAAGCTCATCCACATGAGCGAGCCTGAGCCATGTTCAGTGCTCGATAGTACGTTCACAGGAGATGAAATCCAACCTGTGTGATTCTCGATTCGTGGAGCGATTTCGCTTTCATCCAAGTAGACGATTCCCCAGGAAGAAAAATACGGTGAACCTGAGATGTCACCGCCAGCAAAGACAGTTAATCCATCAACATCAATAGCAGCTAAGTCGAAAACGCCTATTGCGAGGTCGTCATGACGGCGCCATTGATTTGATTCAGGAACATATCCCCAGGTTTCCTTTGACTTAGCATTCTTATCATGGCCGCCAATTAACACGATCTCATCATTGTGTACAGAAGCAGCCATTCCAAACATATGGAAGGTCATATTTGGAAGATTTGTCCATGTATCAGTTGCTGGATCATAGACTTCAGATGTATTATGGACAGGTTGCCCTGACCATGAATAGGCTCCTTCTAAGCCTCCGAAGGCGTACAACTTCCCGTGATATTCAACCAATGGGAAGGCAAATCGCTTGTAAGACATATTCGCTAATTCAGTCCATAATCCGGTAAGTGTGTCGTATTCCAGTAATCGATCTGTAACATCATTAGCCGAGGCGTTTTGTACGCCTCCAGCGATGTAAATTTTGCTACCAATGGCAGCCATTCCAAAATTACCCACTTCTTTCGTTGCAGGCATGGCAGGTGGTGTTGTAGACCATGAATCAGTTAAGATGTCATAGACTTGCATTTGTCCAGTTGATTTTTGTGCAGGGCTTGAACCTGGATACCAATCACCAATCGAGTATATCTTGTCATTAACTTGCACACATTCATGATATTGTTGACTGTTTGGCATACTTGACGAAGAGAGGGACCAAGTTTCTGTTGAAATGTTGAAAATTTCAATCAAATTCGTTGCAGCCTCATCGCTTTGTTGCTGAGGGTCAGGATCTGTTTTCCCCCCCATCAGGTAGACGAGATCGTTTGTTGTATCGTGTGCCATGCACCCATGGGCTCTGGTAATCAAAAGGCCTCCTCCAGTTGTAGGCGACCATGTGATATCAGGGCGTACAAGTTCTAATTCTGAGATAGTTGCGTTACGTGCAACTTTGTTAAGAAGAAATCCAGGGTCGGTAAATGTTGTTTCCTCGCCACTGGCATGCTCTACTTCATCGTGCTGTGTTCCGAATAGAGATAGGTTTGGTTGGATTGTTCCAAGAAGTATGAATCCCGTTATGATGAAATGAAGTACAATCTTGCCTTTCCTCATAGCACGTCTGTGTTTCATCACATTCTTGAGCATTGCCAATGTTTGGACAGACCTGTTCATTGTGAAAGTTCATATCTTCTGGGCGACTGCAACCTTCGATTGGTGTATGGCAAAAGACTACGTTGCACGCGACCCTCGCACAGGGCTTCCGATTGCCACAGGGCGTCAGCCACGTAAGAAAGGCACTAAAAAACAGGTCACTGGTCCGTGGCAGGAATGTTCCAGAAAAGATATTCTCGCTCTTGCAAATGGAGAAATTCCACAACTTCAGATCGATTGGGGTGGTCGCCGATACACGCTGCCTCGCGAAGATGGCATCCGAGGTCTTGGCAGATTGAAGGGCGTTTGGGCTGATAGAGCACACGCCTGTCTGCTCAAAGCATTGGAATCGGATGAACCAAGCATTCGAATTGCAGCACTCGAAGTTCTCCCAATAGTTGGTGAGCAACGTTCAGATGAACTATTTGATTGGCTTTCAGTTCTCCTTGATGATGATGACGAAACTGTACGAAAAGCAGCGAGTCAATGTCTAGAAGATTCTGCACCAACATTTCCGTCTGGAATTGATAGTTCTTTGGCGCAGGAACTTCGCTCACCTCTTAAGGTTCGAAGCGAACCTGCATGGAGAGGTTTGAAAGGTCTTACTGAAACATGGCCTGAAGTTGCATGTGATCACATAGACGAGTTACTTCTTGTCGATGATGTAATGCTACGGAGAAAAGCCTCAAAGTTGTTAAGAAATATTGTACAAAGAGCTGGAGCCATGGGTTGGGATTTGATTTCTTGGGCCCTTAATGATGCAGACCCTGATGTTCGGAGAAATGCTTCAGGAACTCTTGCTTCCCTGTCGAAGAAGGAACCACGTATTGCCATAATGCTCACTGAGCGAGCCATTCTCGACGCTGATGCGAAAGTTCGTAACAATGCGTTGAGGGCCATTCGTTCGATGGATACTGACGATTCACGTGCTCGAACACTGATTATGAATGGTACCCGGCACACGAATGTTGAAGTTCGCAGGTCATGTATTGAGATGCTTCCAATGCTCTTGGTTGAGGATAAGTTGCGACTTATTGCTACTGAGTTGCTTCAAACTGAAACCGATGCTGAACTCAAGAAGATGCTCAATGAATACACCTTTGATGCTTCAATCGAAGGTACTGAGGCTCAGAAGAATTCTTTCCTTGCTCCAGCCTTACCCGTTCCTGCATTGGAACGGGAAGTTGCCCAGGCTCAAGGACAAGCTGTTGGCTTAGAATCTGCACCCTTAGATCTCCGCCCTCAACTCGAATCGAAGGATGATTTGTCTCAAGACCCATAACGACATGGTTATGAGGGGGTGTTGAGTCGGTTGGCCATCGAGGTCATCACATGATGGACGACAAAGAATTACAATTCGACAGACTTTGGGAAGGAATCACACCAAAAGGAGTGAACCGTACTAAGGCTCTTAAATTTCGACAATACATCCTAGAGCACGTTCGACAAATGCGTCGACCACTCAACCGTGACAACGCAAAGAAGTACTGGTTGGGTATTCTCCAGGCAGAAAAGAAAGAGCGCGAGAACTTTTGAAGTGTAGTGGAGGCCACTTCCGTTTCGGTGGCCTGAACCGAATGAAACGGAAGGAGCAACATGTTCACCAAAACGAGATTCGATTCCCTCGACCTACCTGAGCATCTCATGGATGCAATTACTGCAATGGGATGGGAATGTCTTACTGAAGTTCAGCGAGACACAATTCCATTGGCCAGAAGCGGCCGTGATGTCATTGGTCAAGCGAGAACAGGTTCAGGAAAGACTGCAGCCTTTGGTTTGCCAATCTTGGAATCCTGTGAGGCAAGCGGTACACTCCAATCACTCCTCTTAGCTCCAACTCGTGAACTTGCACAACAAGTTGCTGAAGAAATGACGCAACTTCAAGGCGATTCTGGGTTGAAGATTATGACCGTCTATGGTGGTACAGATCTCGAAAAGCAAGCACGTGGACTCGATGACGGTGTTGACATCATCGTTGGAACTCCTGGACGTGTCATGGACATGAGCCAACGAGGTCACATCGATCTTTCAATGGTTCAGATGTTTTGTCTTGATGAAGCAGACCGCATGCTCGATATGGGATTCCTTCCAGATATCATATGGATTCTTGAGAGAACAACTTCTCGAAAGCAAACCTTGCTTTTCTCAGCAACATTCCCTCAAGAGATTCTTGATGCTGCAAACGAGTTCATGAACACACCTGAATTCGTTATGACCAATCAAGAAGAGTTGGATGTCCCTCCAATCGATCTGTTCAACATTTCTATTGGCCGTACCAACAAACTCTGGGCCCTTGGACGCCTTCTCGTTCGCATGGGTGATGATGACCAGAGCATCGTCTTCTGTAACACAAAGCGTATGGTTGACTTAGCTGTTCAACGCTTGAAGAAGCATCGATTCGATGTTGCAAGTCTTCATGGTGATTTGAATCAAAATCAAAGAGAGCGTATTATCGATTCATTCCGTAAAGGCGAAATAAAGACCGTTATCGCTACAGACGTAGCTGCTCGTGGTATTGACATTGATGGCATTACCCTCGTGGTCAACTATGACGTACCTTCCGATATTGATTCATTCATTCATCGGATTGGACGAACTGGTCGAATCGGCCGTCATGGAGAAGCATGGAGTCTTGTCTCAAAGGATGATGCTCCTCAGATGAACAAAATCATTGCCACCTACAATTTGCATATCCTTGATTCAGAAGCACCTGATCTTCCAGAAGGTGTTGACAGAGATCCAGTCAAGAAGCAAGATGATTACGGTGAAACTGCAGACGTGTATGGATTTGTTTCGATCAGGATTCATTCAACGCGGGAAGAACTTGGTTCACCTCGAACCATAGCAACATGGTTTGAACAACATATTCGTTGTGATTCTCTCGCTATTGGTGATGTTAGTTATGATGGTGATTCTACAGTCGTTTCTATCCACAGTAGCAAACTTGGATTGGCTATGAAAGCGCTTAACGTTCATCCAATGGGTGATGCAATCGTTCAAGCATCTGTTCTCTGATCATTCTTCTTCTGAAGAATTTGAACGACTTCTCCATGAGCCTTTTGGCTTTTCTTTGGATTTGGTTTCAATTGCTTGGGTAGGTTCTTCCACTTTCTTTGTTGGACGCTCTGGCCATTCTCCAGAAGCATCTTTCCGCTCAATCTCATAGATTCCAGTTGTTCCAAGAACTAATCCCAGAACTGCAAAAGACCAAGCTCCTTGAATCGCATTGTCCCAATTGGCTTGGGCTTCGATACAGGTTCCAGTTGTAAGTTCGCTAAACTCGCAATAATCAATCACTTCTTTGGCATTAGTCGCATCAGCGTTGGCATTAATCCACATCCATGAAATCACGAAAAACAGAACCATAGTAATGAGTAATCCATAGTGCAATTTGGACCATCGTCTCCTGAAAATGATTCTCCATTGTTCCTTCTTTTCTTGGCTAGCTTGGAGTGTGCGTGAACTTGCACCAATATATCGGAACCATACAAGCCACATGAGTAAAAGAACAATGAGGAAACCCCACTTGTACACAAAGTTGTGATATTCCCACATATTGTTCAAGCAATCAGCTTGATTTGGATTATCAAGGCAACCGTCTACTGCGATTGGATAGAAGGCTACGAGACGAACAATGTTGAGGACATATACAAGAGCACACATCACTCCCACTGCTTTGAATCGTTGACGTTGTGAAACACCGTCTGTCATCAAAACGAGCGTTGAAACGAAGATCATCTCATGAATTCCAGCACATTCGTCTGAGACGTAAAGACCGACCGAATCGAATTGTCCTGGAAATGATTCATGATAGAAATCTATCCGAGTCATCCAACCGCTGTGTTCGGATAGTACGGAAGCAGATTCACCAAACATTAGTTGTGTCACTTCGTTCCAGATGTAGGCTTCTGTAACCTGAATAAATGCAAGTGTATCCGATGGTTGCGTAATGAACCAATAGAGGGCTTCAACTGCAAGTAAAGCCAATGGAATCTTCCCATATTGAAGACCAAGTTGGCCCACTTCGGACCAACTCATGTCATCGTTATGTTTCGTCGAGGCGGAAGCAGCCATCGGTTAGTGCTTGGGGCTGCTCCACTTGAACATGTTGTGTGACAGGATATTCCCCTGCGGATGTGTTGAAAAGGTGAATCGATTGGCTTGTGTATGGATGAGCCAAAGAAGCAGGCCACGCATCGTCTTGATGTACTTGGTTTCTTTTGCCCCGTCCCTGTTGCAGAAGCGAAGCAAGCACTCTCTTCGATGGCTGAAGGGTCAGTTCTTGAAGTGCTGGCGAGTGACCCAGAAACACTGCATGATATTCCTATGATGATCGAGAGAACACCTCATCATATCCTGGACGTTAAACAAAGTCAAGGTGAATTCACATTTCTAATTGAGGTGATGTAAATGGTGTCCGATGTTCCAAGTTCAGCAAAATTGCCAACAAAGTGGGGTCTGTTTGACATCCATGTCCATCATGAAGAAAAAACAGGTCTTGACCATGTTGCCTTGATGATGGGATCGATGGAAGGACCTGATCCTGTTCTTCTCAGAGTTCATTCAGAATGTTTGACAGGAGACGCATTCACATCATTACGATGTGACTGTGGCCCTCAATTGGATGCGGCATTGTCTGCAATAGCAACCAATGGATACGGCTGCTTGTTGTATCTGCGTCAGGAAGGTAGAGGCATTGGTCTTCATGCTAAGATTCAAGCCTATCATCTCCAAGATCGAGGTGCTGATACTCTTGACGCCAATTTAATGCTCGGCCATCCTGCAGATGGAAGAGATTACGGAATTGCTGCTACAATGCTTTCGGATCTTGGTATCAATTCAGTTGCACTGCTTACGAACAACCCTGACAAAGTCAAACAACTCGAGGAACATGGTATTGAAGTAGCAGAGAAAGTCCCGCTCATTGCCGGTGTCGGTGAAGAAAATCTCGACTATTTACAAACCAAAATTCACCGTATGGGTCATGTCATTGACTCGTCTGAATTAGAATAAATGGGGCCGTGGCCGGGAATTGAACCCGGGCTGGCAGAACCACAATCTGCCGTGCTAACCCCTACACCACCACAGCCATAGAGAATTAGCCGTCATGAGCGAGGTATTTCAACAATCCTACGAGCAATCGAGAAACCCGTTCATTGAAATGCTACCGCTGAATGTGCAAACCATGCGAGCCAAGTTAACTTCCGTCTTTCTATGTATGATGTTTTTCGGTGTGCTCCTCGTACCTACGCTCAATCCAGCGAGTGCTCGTAGTGTCCATGAAACGGCAGAGTATGATTTGTTCCCGCAAGGGGAACTCACCAATCCAGCAGATTGGTCGCTCCAGGCGACGACGTCCTTTACTTCTCAACCTGCGACATACACCGATACTATGGTCGCTGACCAACGAATTACAATGGTTCATCAGCGTCCACAGAATCTTGACTCCATGGACTATTGGGGTACGAACAGTCCGACGGAATCAGACAATGTAGTCGGCTCTCCAGATGGATTATTTGCTTGGTCAACTGGTCCTGTCATGAGTGTTGATGGCTTTGATTTTTCAGCTTCAACCCAATATGTCATTACATCTGTTGATGTTCTCGTAGCATTCAAGATTACAGATTCATTGAGCATTGATTCCGTTCGCCTTTCTATGGATTGGTCGAATGGGACTGATATCATGCGCACATGGTCAAATACGAATGGAGCAGTTGATCACATCAATAATTCTGCATATCGATTGAGCATAAGTTCAGTCGATGACTGGTCTTGGTCCATGCTCTCGTCGATTGGCCTTACCATGGATTATGTTTCAGTAGGTCAGACCGATGATGCTCGTTTAGAATTGGATGCTATAGGTATCGAAGTGACGATGGAAACAGCATGGTACGGCGGGGAAGTAGCCCAAGCAGTTTCAACAGCTTCTGGGCACGATATGCCCATTCAAGAAATCGATATGAGTCAAGGTGAATACAATGGCATGTCCCTTTCTGTATGTGGCTTGGAGTCAACCGATACAAGTACCATTGGCTCTTGGACAAGCGCAGCTCTTCAACGTCCAGCAGAGCAGTATTTTGGACGCATTCACTTCGATGTGAATGAATCTGGGACTGAAGGAAACGTAAGCGTTCAATACGCAACATCTGCCGATGGCGAATCCTTTTCTGCCTTTGCAATGCATAACACGGATGCTTTGCCAATGACTGAATATCTCAAGGTGCGTGTGCTCACAGATACATCTTGTATCACCTCAGTTCGAGTCGACGTTAATGATCCGACATTGAGTATTGCAGGTAGAATCTACGGGGATGGTTCTGGAATTGATGGAAACTATTCCAGATGGACTCTATCTGTAGGTGGAAGCACAGTAGCAAATCTCCCGGTTTCCGTCGGTCAGTTCAATCATCAGATTCCAATCGGGGCTTACATGAGTCCAGGGCAAACTGAACTTAGCATCATGGTCAAAACATGGTTTACGTGGGATTCAGATGGTAGTGCGAGTACAACTGCATTGGAAGTAAATTCTATAGATGTGAGTGGTGGATTCGATATTTTCTATGATGAGGATCCAATATGCCAACTTGTTGGAGACCAGCAACTTTCAGAAGATGGTGGTGGAATATTCGTTCCATTACTGACTCGTTGTACTGATGACAGAACAGACCCAACACTTCTAAATGTAGAATTTGAAAACTCCCAACCTGATTTGGTTGACGTAAGTCTGAACCAAGGTGAAGTTCGAGTATCTCTTCTTTCAGAACAATCAGGTTCTGCTCAGATTTTGTTGACCGTTTCTGATGAAGCAGGGAACAGTCATGTGGAATCGTTCAACATCATCGTAGATTCGATCGATGATGCACCTGTACTGAATGAATTCCCTTCATTAGTTCGAGTTGAACATGCTGTTGCTACACCATTGAGTTTCATCTGGTCCGATGTTGATACAATACCTGCAGATCTCACAATCTCTAGTAATAAGACGTGGGTTGAAGTCGATTTGATCAACAGTTCTCTCCTCATTACAGCTCCAACACCCGGATATACATCTGTTAAATTGACACTTTGTGATCAAACGACATGTGTTGACAGAGTATTGGACTTGGACGTGCGTTCACTCCCTGACTTACGGATTGAATCCGTTGTTGTAGGGGAAGGTTCTGCAGATGGGACCTTTGTGGAACTCTCTGAAGTCGAACTTGGCTCTTATGTAACCACTCGAGTTTATGTGGCAAATGATGGCTTTATCAATGCTGAAATGGTTACGATTCGCTGTACTGTGAATGGAATGGTGGGTGATATTGCTACTATTACAACCCTTGAGCCAGGAGCAATGTCAATTGCTACATGTGAATTCCAAGCACCATATCAAGGCCAATTGCTTCGAATTGAAGCAATTGTTGATGGTGGTGAAATCATCGATGAGGGTGATGAAACCAACAATGAGGGGTCCGTGAATCTCATACTGATTGAATCAACTGTTATCGATGATGTAAGTTCAGATGAAGGTATCTCGACTACAACCATTTGGATCATCAGCATCCTTGTGCTTGTCGCTATCATCGGTGGATTCACTTTCTTCGCTCCAGCTAAGATACGAAAGTATGAGTGATGAAATGTCGAATCCGATTCTCTACAGTTTCCGTCGATGCCCTTACGCAATGCGAGCAAGAATGTCCTTACTTGAATCTGATGTGGAAGTTGAACTTCGAGAAGTCATCCTTAGAGATCGTCCTGAACACATGATGGAAATATCTCCAAAGGGAACTGTACCTGTTCTTCTCTTACCAGATGGAACAGTTATTGAAGAGAGTCTCGACATTATGCTATGGAGTTTAGATGAATCATGGCTTGTTGGTGATTGGAAGGATCTTATTGATGTCAATGATGGTGATTTCAAACATCATCTTGATCGATACAAGTATAACAATCGTTACGAGAATGTCCTCTCTTCTGAGGAACACAGGGAACATGCAGTATCGATTCTAAAGATGTATGAAGAGCGATTATCCAATCAAGCCTACCTTTGTGGTGATTCTATCAGTTTAGCAGACCTCGCTCTTTCTCCATTTGTTCGCCAATTTGCGAATACAAATCGAGCGTGGTTTGACCAACTTCCCTTGCCACATCTCCTCAATTGGCTTGAAGGTATCCTCGAGAGTCATTTGTTCAAAGCATGCATGGTCAAACATAAGCAATGGCAAAATGGTGATGAACCAATTTCATTCCCCTAGATTGAACTTTGATCCTAGTTCAAGACTGATTATTACTACGTTAGACCTCAATTGAAACCAATATCCGCTTGTCGGATAATCCCAATATACACGTGAATCTTCATAACGGAGATGCCAAAGCGGCGATTATTCCAAGACTGTGGGGGTCGTTCAGTTTGACTGATGGAATGGGTGTGGGGACATGTCAGAATTAAAAATACGAATAGAAACAGAAGAATACATCTACGAAGAGTACTACGAAGCTTGAATCACCAGCGTCGGGGATAGACATTATCTCCGATCAATACCGCTGATGGTCGTGCAATTTCGCCCTTTTCCATAGTTGAGATATCCTTACTGTTGAAATTTACTTTAACAAAGCAGACTGCTTCGCCTTTGATGCTTGTTACAAGGACATTTTGTCCAACTGAAAGGTCACCTGGAATTGATACTAACCCTGGTCGCAACAATGGTGCTCCATGAGCTAATGCCGCTACTGCACTGTCTTTAACAATGATTCTTGGCAGATGGGTCATCAACTTTTCAATAGGATGGAGCATTCTTGAGAGTGCTTCTGGTTCATTGCATTCCTTCCACAACCAAACTGCATCTGCAATATCGTGGAGTTGAACACAGTCTTTGAGGTCAAAGTTTCCTGAATCTTCTCTTCGAAGTTCTCTCAATGTGATTGGTTGATCCAATAACAAGCCCATGTCTTTTGCCATTGTTCGAATATAGGTTCCCGCTTCACATCGAATACGGGTAACAATATGCTTTTCATTACGGTCGAGAACTGTGAACTCATGGATTCTTCGTGTTCGAACTTGAACACGAACTGCTGAAACCTCAGGAGGTACGTTGTAGATGCGTCCTGTCAGTTGTTGAATGACTTCATCCATACGATCTTCATCGACTGGAGTCTTCATTTGAAAGATTGCAATATAGGTCTTATCATGCTCAAGAATCTGTTTGGTTAAGCGCATGGACTTACCTGCCATGAGTGGAAGTACACCTGTTGCGAATGGATCGAGCGTTCCTCCATGACCCAGACGTGTTAATCCAAGTAGATCACGAACCCAAGCGGAGACTTGGTGAGAAGTAGGACCTGCTCCTTTGTCGAGGAGAAAGAATCCCCCTTCGAGACGCTGCTCGATGGTTTTTTGATCAGGATATGTTCCTAGAGCCTCATCAGTTGAAGCTTTTTCATCTAATATCATAGTTGCAGAACTCATTATTATTCCTCCAATATGTCAAGAACCAAGGCCAGCACTTCTTGAGGGTTTAGGTCAGAGGCATTGATGATGTGGGTGTACGGTTCGGTTTGTTGAGGAAGCAAACCATACAATTCCTCGAATCGTTGCTCATCTACTTTTGAGCGTTGTTTGTTGGCTTCAACAATGGAATTCAAATCTCCTCCTTCTCGTGCTTGAACGCGCTTTGCTCGTTCAAGATCATCAACTTCCAACCAAATACGGGGTGTAGAAAGCCCAAGTTTGTATGCCCACCATCCAGAGAGGCGACTTTCAACAATAGAGGGCGCTTCATCATCAGTTCGCATCATTTCTTCCTTTAGCAAAGCATCGAGTTGTCGATCTACTTCGAGATCTTCCTTGCAGAGTTGACCAAACTCAGAGAGACTCATATTACGTCGCTTCGCTTCTTGACGAAACAATTCTCCACCGTTGAGGGATGACCAGCCTTTCGATTCACGAAGTAAGGATACAAGAGTACTTGTGCCACTTCCTGGATGCCCAGAGATGGTCATCTGGAGCATTGTTCACACCCATTCATGGTAGCAAACATTGCATCGAAGAGATCGAGGTCCTTTCTTTCCAACATCTTCACTCATACATTCAGGACAGACATGTTCTGATGTAGATTTCTTAATTTCAGATTTTGCTTCCGTCTTAACAGCCTCTTGCTGTTGCTTCTTAGGACCGTTTCTACGAGATTTACTTCGTCGGTTCTTGGCTTGTTTAGATTCAGATTCCTCGGATACAACAAGATGAAGCAATGGTTCGCTCAACTTTTCGTTAGCCAGAACTACTGGATGATTCCTGTAGCGAATCAATTTGATATGACGGTCAACAATTCTACCTAGAGGGGCACTCATACAAATGTAGGCGCAAATCCATGCAGGGAAGAAGAGAAATTTATCATCGAGCAAATCCCAACGAGGAGTCCATGGAAGAGATACGTAATCAACTCGGAATGATTCTACCGCAGTCGTTAGCCAAGCAAAGATTCCGATAATGAAAATCATTGTGAACATCATTGGACGCATTGCCCCCATCTGAACTTTCAACTGTTCAGGCATCATTTGTTCACGAAGTGTGTTCGCCTTTTCCATTAGGATTGGGTCACGACTCATTCGACCATCGTTCATCATTCGACGAACTTGGCCTTGTCGGTGAGCAATGTGTGCTTGTGCAATTGGATCCATGAAGAGATTCCGAAGTACAGTATTCATCGTCATGGAGAAAGTTCCTAAGATGAGGACTGTAAGTACGAAGAATTCAGTTTCTGGCAGGACTGGAGCAAGAATTGGGTCGGCCATGTTTCCAAGTGAATTACGGATATTTGGATTGATAATAAGGAAACTCATCAGAATCATGACGAGCAACATTGTGAGCATCGAACCATTTGGTGGAGGGGGTGGTGGGGGTGATGGTCGGCTCGCCATGGTACAACTGTGAAGCATGAAGGTCATGAAGGTTGGTCTTCCGTTGAATTCAAACGATAGGATGTAGTCCTCTACACATGCGCCGGAAAGAACCACTCGATGTGACCCCCACATGGCAGCACCCAGTTCCTATGCCAATGCCAGGAAGACCCGTTTGCTGCACTGAATTTGAAGCGCTTGAACAATTGGAAAAGATTCAGATGACTGAACGTGTCATCCTTTGGACGGACAGCGAGCGTCGTACCATTTCAGATTGGTCCTTTTTAGCAAGTGTACGTCAAGGCGTACCTCCGAAAGGAATTGAGGCTGAACTTGAAGCATGTCTCAAACAATACCCAACCGCATGGCTAGCTGTGGACCTGCGCGATGGAGTCATTCCACCTTCAACACATAGATCTCTCAATGAAGTTCTTCAAAACACAGGACGAAACATCATCGTTCTCGTGAGCAGTTCCTCAGATCATGAGGAATGGCCACAATGGAACTTACCGTTTTGAATCATTCAAACGTGTAGCCACATGCAGTACATGTATCTGCATGAGCATCATTCGATGTTGAACAGATAGGACATGTTTTGGATTCAGAGGATTCTTCTACCTCTGATTCAGCATCTTCTACAGATTCTTCTTCCGTTGATTCTTCTTCGGATGCATCTCCTGCAGTGAATGCTTCAGCAGCAGCAACAAATTCTGCCTTCTTGAGGTACCCATTGTCATCGAGATCAAAGTTCATTGAGTGTTCAAGGAAAGCATCTCGGTCTTCGATTCCGAACTCTTCCATGACTCTTAGCATGATGTCTTCTCTGAATTTGATGGCTGGTTCTTCGGCCACAACTTTTTCTTCAGCAATTTCTTCTTCAACAGATTCTTCTTCAGCAGTTTCTTCTTCAACAGATTCTTCTTCAGCAGCAGGTGCTTCTTCAGTTGTTTCTTCTGAAACTTCGGCCGGTGTATCATCTTCTGCAGATTCAAGTTCGTCTCCGAAATGAGCGCCATGGAATCTGTTGAGTGCTTCAGCATCGATCTCGCCTTCACCCTTGATTTCAAAGGATACATCGAGACGCTCGCCCTTACCAACAACTGGAAGTTTCCATGTAATTTGGATACCGTCTTCAGTTTCGTTTGTTGTCATGTCAACGTCCGTACGCTTTTCTCCACCTGCGCCTCGAACATGCCAATCCTTGATTTCAAAGTTGGATGGGATGACGTCCTTGATGAAAACATCCTGTAGTGCAGTGTCGCCATTGTTCTCAAAGAGAATGAGAACTTCGTAGCGACCCTTTCCGCCCATTGGAATTGCTTGCTTTCCTGCTGAGAAGTTTCTCCTCAGGTGGCTAACACGAACGGATGGTGCGTCAGGGACATCTCGAAGACATACTGGTCCGAATTGTTCTGAACTGAATTGGAAGCGAGCAGGAGCATCAACTCTCTCGTTAGCAGGTGATGGGTCAGGTGCATTGAGTTTGTACTTGACTTCCATTGTCTTGCCAGGTTTGAGACCGATTGGTCCTTTCGTACCTACGGTTAGAGTCATTGTGTGACCTTCGCCATCTGGTGAACGATGTTCCTTTTCAAGAGTGATTCCAGCAGAAAGTTCTCCCTTCCATTGGTCTACAGGTAATTCTTTTCCATCGATGATGATGGCCATTGCATCCATGTCTGGGGCTTGGAATAATCCAGGAATATCGTCTGTAATACGCATGAGATTTATTGTCGCAGATCCAGTGTTCTTTACCTTGAGTGAGGCAGAGACATGTTGTTGTCTGAACGACTTGAGTGTGTCAGTCGAATAATTCTTAGAAATATCAGCGTCAACGACAGTTAAACTGCTCTCTTCAAGTTTGATTGTACCTTCTGTCTTCTGAACAGCTCTTGGCAGTACTGTGTAGGATAGATCGTATGTGAAATCAGGCTCAGCGGTGGCCATGACATTTCGCTCTTCACTTTCCCACTTACCTTGTGGATGTACATCTTGCTTTACGTCATTGACGTCAAACAAGAGATCGTCGCTACCCTTCATTCGAACCTGTAACTTGACAAGGTCGACAGCGAAGGATGAACGGTTTTCGAAGATGGTCTGACAAATCCAGTTATCTGGGCGCTCGTCTTCTCGAACTCTCATGTAGGTGAATCCTCGGCAGAATGCATCAAGATCACGGAATGATAGGTTCGAAAGTGTTGCATCTGCTTTGTATGTTGCTTGAGCAGATCCAGCCTTAATTGTCTTGGATGATGTGACGGTAATGTGGCCTTCGATGGAGAGAACTTGCTTTTCACCAGGGTGCAAAGCACCAACTTCCCAAGTCATTGTGTTTCCTTCAACAGTTGCTCCAGCAGTGTGGTTGAATTGGACACTATCAGGTAAGTTACGTGTGACAACAATGTCTCGTAGAGCAACGGATGATACGTTTTCGACTTCCATTTCAAGAGCAATTGTTCCAGGTTCTTCAGAAAGTGCAATACTTAGTGAACGCTCGTTGTTACGGGCAGGATTTGTATCAAGTTTCTCTCTTAGCACAAGCATTTGTGCGTCAGAAACTGAGTATTTCTTGACGTAATTCTTACCGGCTTCGAGTTCATCAACAGAGATTTGGTCTCCGCCGATATCTGTTGAGTCCGCATTGTCGAGAAGAACGTCAATGTCGTAAATACGATCATCAGCAGATGGATTATTTACAGTTAGTGTTCCTTTAATCGATTGCTTTACAATTGTACCTTCTGCAGTAAGTGTTGATTCCTCAATTTCATGAAGTGTTCCTTCAAGTTTGTCTCCAGGAACTTCGTCAACTTCAACACTTGAGCGGATTGTAGCTCCAGCGATTTCCCCAGCAGCAACTGGGTTTTCATCTGTAGGAGTCAAAGTATCCATTGCAGCGAGTGGATCTGGTGTCGCCAGTGGGGTGAGTAGTTCATCTTCTGGTGAATCTACAGTCTCTTCAACTGGTGTTAGTGGTGAGAGTAAATCCATGCTCGGAGGTGCAGGAGGTGCATCCTCTTCAGCAGGCTCTACTGGAGCCAACAAATCTAGACCCAGAGATGCTTCTGGCATTGGAGGCATTTCAGGAGGTGCCGGTGGTGCTTCTGGCATTGGAGGCATTTCAGGAGGTGCCGGTGCTAGAAGATCAAGACCCGGAGGTGCTTCTGGCATTGGAGGCATTTCAGGAGGAGCCGGTGCTAGAAGATCAAGACCCGGAGGTGCTTCTGGCATTGGAGGCATTTCAGGAGGTGCCGGCGGTGCTTCTGGCATAGCAGGAGGTGCCGGTGCTAGGAGATCAAGACCCGGAGGTGCTTCTGGCATTGGAGGCATTTCAGGAGGTGCCGGTGGTGCTTCCGGCATTGGAGGCATTTCAGGAGGTGCAGGAGGTGCTTCTGGCATTGGAGGCATAGCAGGCATACCCGGTGGTGCAGGAGGTGCTTCTGGCATTGGAGGCATAGCAGGCATACCCGGTGGTGCAGGAGGTGCTTCCGGCATTGGCGGCATAGCAGGCATACCCGGAGGCGCAGGAGGTGCTTCCGGCATTGGCGGCATGGCAGGCATACCCGGTGGTGCAGGAGGTGCTTCCGGCATAGGTGGCATGGCAGGCATACCCGGTGGTGCAGGCGGAGCTTCAGGCATAGGCGGCATGGCAGGCATACCTGGTGGCGCAGGTGGCGCTTCAGGCATAGGTGGCATAGGCGGTAAGCCCGGTGGTGCTTCAGGTTGATTTGTTTCTTCGTCAGACATTTTCTCTCCTCCGTGCAGGAATCTGCATCCTTGCCATTGTTGTCTAGCACATAACCGTTCTGCTGGTTAGTTTTGGAAATCAAGGCTAATTTTGCGCTTAGTTCATGTATGTTGGGCAGGAGGCACAGACATGGTCGGACTCGATAGTGGAACACCTCCAGTACTGTTTGTTGTTGGAACTGCAGGAGCAGGTAAATCATCGCTGGTAACTTCTTTTCAACGTTGGTCCCGATTTTTGGAAACAGATGTCATCGCAGTCAATCTCGATCCTGGGGCAGAACGTGTCCATTATGATGCTGAATTCGACGTTAGAGATTTAATTTCCTTGACCGAGGTTATGACAGAATACGATCTTGGTCCAAATGGCGCTCAAATCCTTGCAGCGGATTTACTTGCATCTCAAGCAGGTGATGTTGCTGAGCAACTTCATTCATTGACAGGAGAAATGATGATCGTCGATACTCCTGGTCAAGTGGAATTATTTGCTTTCCGAGAAGCCAGTAATCATTTGATTGAAGTCATAGGTAGAGAACAGTCAGCAATTATTTACTTGTTTGACCCAATGCTATCTCGTTCTCCTTCTGGATTCGTTTCCCAAATGCTTTTGTCCTCAATTGTCGAATTCCGTTTAGGATTACCAACCAAGAATTTCCTCTCAAAGAGCGACCTTCTCGATCCTGATGAACTTGAGAAAATTCTGGAATGGTCCGAACGTCTTGAGATTCTTGAGTTAGCCTTGTATGACGAAGCAGGTGGTCAGAGAACAGAGTTTGCAATTAATCAACTTCGATTGATGCAACAATTCGCACAAAGTCCAGGATTAACACCTCTCTCAAGCGAACTTGAGGAAGGTCTTGCTGATATCCTTACCTTTGCACAAGCCTTGTTTGGTGGTATGAGTGATGCCCGTGATGGCTTTGCGAGTGACATCGAACACGAGAAGGATCAGGACGATTTCATTTGAAAAACATTGTAACCTTCTTTACCGAGCGTAACGCATGGTAGAGCACCTTCTTGCAATCGATGACGTAAAAGATGACCTTGAGCAAATTCTCAAATGGGGAATTGAATTCAAACGTTTGTGGAAGCAAGGGGACGAAGTTGCTCTGAACTTTATGCCTCTTGATACAATGACTATTGGTTCCATTTACGAAAAACCTTCCACAAGAACTCGAGTATCTTTCGAAGTAGGTATTGACAGATTGGGTGGAAACGCCCTAACACTTCTCAAGAACGATATCCAACTTGGTAAATCTGAAACGATTGGAGACACATCTCAAGTTCTTTCTCGTTACCTAGGCGGTATGACCTACAGATGCTTTGGCCATGAAGATGTAACCGAACTTGCAAAGCATGCTACTGTACCCGTACTGAATGCCCTTTCATACAAACACCATCCATGTCAAGCAGCTGCTGACTTAATGACCATCATGGAAAATTTCGATAACCGTGAGAACCTCATTGTAACATGGGTTGGAGACGGAAATAACGTTCTCCATGATTTGATGCTCGCCTGTACAATGCTTGGCATTGATTTCAGATATGCAGTTCCTGAAGGATATGAGCCGGATGAAGATGTCGTAGAACGATCAACAGCATATGCCGCTGAGAACAAATCGGAATTATTGCGAACTGTCGATCCCAAAGAAGCAACAGACGCAGCGCATGTTGTGTATACTGACGTCTTCATCTCGATGGGCGAAGAACACATGGAAGACAAGATGAAATCATTTGAAGGCTATCAAGTCAATGAGGAAATGGTATCAAACATGGACAAAGGCTGGAGATTCATGCATTGTTTACCTGCTCATCGTGGAGATGAAGTAACTGATTGGGTTATGGACCATGAACAATCAATTGTCTTTGACCAAGCAGAGAACAGAATGTGGGCTCAAATGTCTCTTTTGTGCTACTTTATTTCACCAGATGCTTGGAGTGCAATGGGTGAATTCATGGGACTTGTCTAAACAACAAGTGTCAGGATGAATCCGAGTAAACCAAGGAGCATAGCAATTCGTAGCCGTGTGGCTGCAACATAGTCATCTCCTTTCCACATAGGTCCATTGAGTGTAATCAAGACCAACATTGCTGGTGCTTGGAATAATAATTGTCCGAATTCAAAAGGTCCCTGCCAGTAGGGGATATACAACATCACGATACCAAACAGTGTGAGTACATAGGCCACCATTCGACTATTTTCTAATCCTATTTTCATGGGTAATGTAACACGTGTTTCAGAATCAGCATCAAGATCTTGACAATCTTTGATAATCTCTCGAGCTAGATTTACAAAGAAAACCACACCTGAAACATACCAAATGAGCGGATTTGTTAATTCACCCACTGAAGATGCGCCATACAATGTTACGGCTGCTACGAGAAGTGAAATACTAACATTTCCGACTAATCCTTTATTTTTCAATTCCAAAAAAGAATCGTATGAAAGCATGAGGAGTGCAACAATACCGTAAATGGATAGTGTATACGATCTTTCATCATCCATCATTAAACAACATGCTACGAGGGAGCTAAGGCTTAGGAGGGCTAAAGAAATCGTGAGTCTTTTAGCCTCTTTTTCCGACAAGGCCTCTCTCGCCAATGGACGATTTGGATGTGCAACACGATCGATTTCAATATCTCTCAAATCGTTCATTGCATTCCCTGCACCCATGAAAAAGAGAACTGAAGTTGTTGCAAAGACGACTTCAGGATAATTCGTAATTGATGTTAAATCACCCAGTGCAAGTAATGCTCCTACAGGAGTTGCAATGCTGGCAAGCAAGATATTCTTCATTCGCATCAATTCAAATGATGCGAGAATCTTGTTGGCCATACAGTGGCCAGTAGGATTGCAGTTTTTGTCTCTTCTATCTCAAGCAGCGACTCTTGCCCAAACACAGACTCTCATGCGGAAACCACCGATGTCGGTGTTTTCATCGAATCCAACTTTGATAAATCGACGATCACGAGCGAGAACATTTCCTAATTGGTTCATGGTTGCACCCCACCTAAATCGCTGGTTAACATGGTCGAGGATATCTGTTGTGTTGGCAGCATCCACTGATTCGAGATACTCATCAATAGCATCTCGCAATCTCTTTGTGCGTGACATCAAGCTTCACCTCGGAGAGATGCTCTTCGTAGAAGGTGAGTCAATGATGTGGTAACTGGAATCTTTGTAGGCTGTCCTGGTTGATGCCACGATTCCCATGTCATATCTGCCATACGAAGTGGAAGTCTTCCACTCTGATCAGCGAAATGCGTTGTTGTTCGGTGATTCCACAATGGTTCAGTGGCATCGGTATGCGAGGCTGTCAAGGCAGCAAAAGTTGTTGGGATTTGGTTGTCCATGAAGCAAATTCACCGGCGGCCGTATATCAATCAATGAACGAGAGGTAAACGAAAAGTGAAAGTGCACATGGCTCTCTAGACGCCGTTTAGATGATTATTTAGAAACGAAAAGTGAAACTATCAGTCTCATCTAAGGACGCCATTTCTAAATAGATGACGTTGCAGGAACGAATACCACGCTCGTATAGTGTAGTGGCCCATCATAAAGGACTCTCATTCCTTTGACCCGGGTTCAAATCCCGGTACGAGCACTCTTATTCCGGAAACTCTTCTTAACTAGGCAAGTGTGGAAACTTGTTTGAACATTTTTTGTCGTTTTTGGAATTTTTCGTATACACCTCAATAAAGTCACGAAATTCACGATTAGTTTATAGCAAGGAAGGTCTAGAGACTACCATGCGAAAAGAT
>JADHSC010000008.1 GCA_016777125.1 Candidatus Poseidoniaceae archaeon | reverse complement strand
AGTATATGCATCAATCTCCTCTTGCTGTATTAGTGTTGGATCTAGTTTTTCTTGTACCTTACTTTCTCGTTTCCAAGTGATGATGTCCTTAATGCCCTCAAATTCTCCAAGTTCAACTGCAAGTTTAGATTTAATTCGCTCCATCTCTAAATCCGTATCAAAGATTTCGCCTAGGAGAGAAATATACTCAAGATGGAGTTCTTTGAGAGAATCAGTTCGTTGTTCATCAACTTCTTTATCGCATAACTGAAGTTTGAGTACACTACATGTGTCTGCAGATGCCTTTTCTTGATCTCTCAAATCCGAGTTTGAATCCTTCAATGCTGGAACCTTTTTCATGGCCAATGTACCCTTGGGATCAGTATTGGAGATGACCACGTACTGGTCATATAAATCACGATATTCTTCTTTGAACTTCTTTTTGTCGAATTTTTGAGTCGCTTCTGTAGTTTTTTCTGGAGTAACACTCTTACTGAGTTTTAGAATTCCTTCGATACCTCCAGAGTCACCCATCTCTTCCATCATTTTACGTTTCAATATCTGGGCCTGTGCATTAGCAACATCATTTCTTGTTTTTACAGTAATAAATTCTGTGTGTAAATTGACTTCAATATCTTCTGGATCACGGATTGTACCGTTAGATGCTGTCGAATTTAACTCAACTCGTTGCTTGTGATTCTCTATATTCTCTTTTTGCTCAGTAACGTATTCTTGGATCGTTTCATGTAATTCATTATCGACAAAATCATCGTCCATATCAAACCACTCACCTCGGACCCAGTATTCTGCAAAATGGTGATGCAATCGGGTTTCCAAATTTTCAACCATTGGTGAAAAATAAGTCTTGATAGTATGCACTCGTCTAGGGTTTCCAGTTTGTAATTCACTTACTCGCTGCTCAGGAGTTTTTCCTTCTCTTACAATTCCAATTTTGACATATGAGCCCCATTCACCAGTTCTCACATCTCGATCTCTGTCGATATACAACGTACCTTCAGTAAATTTTGGAATAGTCATGGATATCCCATGAACTCACTGTATATGATTGTGGAGGTGCTTTATTCCCAATCAAAGAATCCTTGACCAGATTTCTTTCCTAACTGACCTTTCTCAACCATTTCTTCGAGAAGTGGATGAGGCGCATAACGGTCATCATTGAACGATCGTTGTAGATTAAGGAGGATATCTCTTCTCACATCAAGGCCAACTAAATCTGTGAGTTTGAGCGGTCCCATCGGATGCTTGTATCCAAGAACCATGGCCTTGTCGATGTCCTCTGCGCTTGCGACTCCATCAGCGAGCATGCGTATCGCTTCGTTTCCAAGTACGACACCAAGTCTGCTTGTTGCGAATCCTGGAACGTCTTTGACGAGGATTGTTGTTTTCTTCATCGCTTCTCCAGCTGCTTGAGCCATGGCGATGGTTTCCTCACTGGTTCCATCATGGCGAACCAATTCAAGGAGTTCCATGATTGGAACTGGATTGAAGAAATGCATTCCAATGACCTTGTCGCCACGGTTTGTTGCATTTGCAATGCTTGCGATTGAAAGAGAGGATGTGTTTGTTCCAAGAATTGCATGCGATGGAGCCATTGCATCGAGTTGTTCAAAGATTGAAGCTTTGAGTTCTGGAATTTCAGGAACGGCTTCGATCACAAGATCTGCATCTTGCACTGCTGTTTGCATATCTGATTCAGCACGAAGGTTTGCAGCCCATGCTTCTTTTTGTTCTGCAGTGGTTTTGCCTCGAGCGATTCCTTTGTCCCAGAATGCATCGATACGTTGCATGCCACGTTCAAGGCCATCTGGGAATGCATCAAAGAGAGCTGTTTTCCATCCTGCTTGTGCACATACTTGTGCAATACCTGCACCCATCGTTCCTGCACCGATTACAGCCACGCGTTCAATCGCCATGGATGATGCCAGATGGTTCAGATTCATCATGCTTCTCGCTCTGGGCGATGGCAACACCTCCTACAATGAGTATGAATGCAGCAATGAGTGAGAGTCCAAGTTGTTCATCAAGAAGCCACCAGCCAGAAAGGATTCCAAATGGTGGAACAAGATAGACGTACAATGCGGCTCTATTCGCTCCAATCGTTTGGATGCCTTCTGCAAACCAGACGTATGAGATAACTGTTGAAAAGACTGCTAAGAAAAGGATACTGAGAATAATGTCTTGGTTGAATTCAGGCATACCTGAATCGATGAGTTCGTATGCCGACCATGGTGTGAGGATGAAGAATCCTACAACAGATGCCCATACAGTGAGTTGTAACGGTGTAAGAGGCTCAGTTGAATCAGATGTTGTTGTTGTCATAGCCTTCTTCATGAAGATGGTTGATGAAGCCCAGGAGAGTGCTGCTAGGATGATGAGGGCATCTCCGAGCATTCGTGTTGTTGCTGGAATATCGACATTTGGAGAGTAGATGAAAATGATGATGACTCCAGATAAGGCGATAATCAGTCCTGAAGCGAGTCGCTTTGTCATCTTCTCCCCAAGGAATGGAATCGCTAAGAGGGCGGTGATGATCGGATTGAAGGTGATCATCAAAGATGCATCACCTGCTGCAGTATACTTCATTCCAAACATGAAAAAGACTTGATACAAGAATGTCGAAAAGAATCCGATGTAGGCTAATCGCTTCCATTCTTGTTTGGTTGGGATTCGCATATTTCCAGTTGATTTCAACCAAAGCAGAAACAATCCAATGGCGATAACGTAGCGAATCCATGCAGCAGTAACTGGAGGGAAATCAGTCGCCACTAAGCGTCCTGCAGTCCAACTAAGGCCCCAAATGAAGGCGACAGTGAGTAATCGAATGTGCAACCAAAGATGCTTCATTCAAATCGCTCCAAGCCTAACTGGAGGATTCGAGCTCGTGGAAGCCCGATCTCCGGTAGACCGTGGGCGGGGGAATACTGTTTGAGTCCTTCTAAGCGTTGAACGTATAGACCGTATGAAGCAATATCGTTTCGATTAAATGGTGTAGGGACACCCATGCGTGTGAGTGTTTCACATGCTTTTTCGGAGTAGATTGGATAGACATTGGTCGAGAAATGCATCCATTGAGACAAACGAACTGTGTCGACATTATCCAGTGAAAGGATATGCTCAAGGAGATTTACCTTCGGATAATGGATTGTACGTAGAGCCATCATCACTTCATTCTCAAGATCTTCATTCCAGATAAGAGGCGTGTTGTTTGCCCAAGCATCAGCGATGTTGAGATGTTCTAATGAGCGTTCAGATTCTACTTGGAATAGAGAATCAACATACGCCTTGTCTTCGAAAGCATCGGAAACAAGTCCTGGCAGTTCATCGTAAAAGCGCTCACACGTCTCTACATGAATGCCGAATAATTCGACAGGGATCATGATAATCGCCTTCAAGCACTAGCGCCGATACCAGATTCGAGTTGGCGTGCAGACAATGGCTTGTTTGCAATCCAATCCATCTCGAAGTAGCCGAGGAGGGCTTCTTCGTCTTCAGCAGTAGGCAGAATGTTTCGAATGTATTCATCCCATTCAGCGTCATTGCCTTCGAACTTTGTTCCTTCAACGGTGTATCGCTGTCCGCCACAATCTCCAATATCTCGGTTGAAGTTTTCGTGTGCAACATAGAATGGAGTTGCACCTTCTTCCTGGTAACCATTGAGTTTTTCGACTTCTTTCACGATTTCATCGTGATAGTGTCCACGAGCTTCTTGGTTGAGCACTTCCTTGTCAACATCGATGCCAGCATCGAGTTTCTTTCGCTCGTCCCATCGTCCTTTAACTCCCCAGACATATGCCCAGTGAGCGGAAGAAGAAGAATCGACTCCGAACAGATCGTGAGCAGTTGATACCCACTTGTTCATGTATCTTTGAAGCATATCTTGTGGGATGACACCGGCATTGATGATGCGTCGTAGTCCGTTCGATCCAGTTCCTAGGTGGAATGATTCTTCCTTGAGCATTGGGCCCATGCTTGCTGCAAGAGGCTTGAATGCTGAGGTTGAGAGCATACCGAGTTGGAACTTTCCATCACGGTCAACGAACATTGTGTAGTTGAAGAAATCCAACCAGTGAGGCATTGGGCGATTGAAGGCACCGAGGAGTCTGTCTCCATCTTGTGCATTACGCTCGAGCAACTTTTGAGCCTCACGTCGTCCTTGCTGTCCGAAGTAGGTCATCAAGAGGTAAGCCATTTGCCATCCGTGACGTTGTTCTTCAGCCATGATACGAGCTGCTGCATAGCGGTCGTAATCAGTAGGTGCACTTGCAAGTAGGTGGCGTTGTTGTTCTACGGATGCGAATTCTGTATCGCCTTGAACTGTAATCATTGCAACAAGAGCATCACGCATGCTTTGGTGAGGGACTTGAAGTGAGCGCTCCCACTTCTTTCTTCCTTTATAATCTCCGAATTCGATGAGGTCACCGGCTCTGTCCCAATCAAATTGAATTGAAAGGTCAAAATCACCGAGCCATTCACGATCAAAACCGACTCGGTCTTGCCATTCGCTAAAGTTTGCTATCCAGTCGTCCCAGGTCTTCGGTAGGTTGTCCATGTTTACCACACGGGTGGGTGTATCTTGAATACATTGCGAACATGTTCGCACGAACATGTTCGCTTAAGGAGATTTACGTCGTATTTCTTCAGCCATATCGTGCATGACTCTGCTCTCAATTCGTTGTAACATAGCAGAAAGTGTAGATTTAGCCATATCCAAGGCAGTGGCTAACTTACTGAGAGATGTCCGTCGAGGAACATCATAGTATCCTTCTCGTACAGCAGCATCAAAAATTTGCCGTTGACGGGATGTGAGAAGCGTTGTTCCACTGTTGCGTGTGGATGTAAGCCTGTAGGGGATGTTTTCTTTTGAGAGAGCAGCAAGCAGGTCTCGTGCTTGTTCAGGAGTGCATACGAAGGTCCAATCGACCCATCCATCATGAACTTCAAATGGAGATCTCGGTACAACACCAACATCGAGAACAGGGCGTATAAATCCACCACCGCCGCTTGCGATATCAACTGAAAAGCGTTGATTTCCTAAGGATCGAACTTCATCGATTCCATGATGTGCTTCCAATGCCATTTCAACATCTTCGTTCGCTGAAAGCGTTGCTGTACCTCGACCTTTGCCTAAGGACATTGTTTCTTCTATCCTGAGTACAATCGATGGTAGAGAACGAGATACGTCACCAGACCAATGCCCTTCTGGCAATCTGATTTGTATCCGTACTCGTTGGGTCATAACATCACAAAGGTCTTCGGGTTGAAATCTGTTCGACAGTCTTCGCTTGAACATCGATAATTTCACTGTGAGCAATGGTGTAATCGCTTCCAATTTCAGCAGCAGGCAAGTATCCATCACAAACACCTGATGCTGCGAAGATAGCATCTTCGGACTTGCACAGGTCATGTGCTTGCCACAATCGGGTCAGATCATCTCCGACCATTTCACCTGCTCTTGCCTCTTCTTCTGGTGATCGGAACACGAGTCGTCCTTCAAAGACGCCACCAAGGCCACGTAGAGCAGTTGCTGAAATGACACCTTCTGGTGCAGCGCCGATTCCCATCAATAGGTCGAACGGACCGTCTTCCTTCGCGGCCCAGATAGCACCTGAAACATCGCCGTCACCGAGGAGTTCTAACTGTGCGCCAGATGCACGGATTTCTTTGAATAAATCTGCATGTCGTTCCCTATCAAGAGCGACGACTCGAACTTCACTGATCGGTTTGTCAAGAACGTGAGCTGCTTGTTCAAGATTGTAGGTTGGTGTTCCTTCGAGCGAAACATGACCTGCAAGCAAAGGACCTGCTGCAATTTTGTCCATGTAGCAGTCAGGAGCGTGTAAGAGTGTTCCACGAGGAGCAGCTGCAAGTACTGCAATTGAGTTTGGTAAGTCATCTGCACAGTTATTCGTGCATTCAAGAGGATCGACTGCAATGTCGATACAAGGTACGCCTTGTACACCGACCATGCTTCCAAGTTCTTCACCGATGAAGAGCATAGGTGCTTCATCTCGCTCACCTTCTCCGATAGCAACTCTACCATCGAATGGAACGTTGTCAAAGGTACGGCGCATGGCTTCTACTGCAGCATCATCTGCAGCATTTTTATCGCCTTTACCACGCCATGCAGAACTTGCAATGGCTGCCTGATCAACTGCTTCGAGGAAGTGTTTGGTTAAGTCAGCAGTACTGCTCATGCTACGGCGAACGCTAGGTCGAACATAGCCTTTTCACTTGGAGTCGTCTTCAGTATCGACGAGAGCCGCCACCGCCGCCTTGACGACGTTGTCCGAATCCGCCTCGTCCACGGTCTCCGCCACGGCCACCTCTGTCGCCGCCGCCTCTTCCACGGTCTCCGCCACGGCCACCTCTGTCGCCGCCGCCTCTTCCACGGTCTCCGCCACGGCCACCTCTGTCACCGCCGCCTCTTCCACGGTCTCCGCCACGGTTGAATCCACCACCGCGTTGGCTTGGATGAGATCCTTCTGGAGCGAAAGTCCAGTCGTCACTCTTGCGTGGTCGAACGAATCTGCGTCCAACCTTTTCTTCTTGAAGATCTGTAACCAATTGGTCGATTATGGATTCTGGAAGTTCAACCGCTGTAATCTTGTCAAGCATTTCGATTCGACCAACACAATTGTCTGGTAGATTTCCAACCTTGTACAGCATACCTGCGACTGCGCCAGCAGAGATGCCATCCATGCCACCAAGTCCGAGAACAAGAGCTGCCTTAGGACCGTTATCACGTGTGTTCGTTTCTACAGGTGCTTTTTCTGAGCCTGGAGATTTTGAACCGAGTAGGAGGGTCATTGCCTTCATAGCAATGTCTTCAGGTGCAAGTCCACGCTCGATAGCTTCGTCAAGAACTTCACGAGCATTGTCAGCAGGTTCAACTTCTGCTAACTCGTCAAGCATTCGAACCAATCGAAGGGCATCGATATCGCCTTGAGATGGAACATCCATTTTGGTAAGATTACCAACCTTTTTCTCCATTCGTGAAACGTGGCGTGTGGCTCTGTTTCCAATCATGAGTACGCTTCGGCCAGTACGGCCTGCACGGCCAGTACGTCCAACACGGTGGATGTATGTGTCATCATCGCTGGGTAAGTCGTCTTGAATAATGAGGTCGACACGGTCTACGTCGATTCCTCTGGACGCAACGTCAGTTGCTACGAGTAGGTTTGTACGACCTTCACGGAATCTATCCATTACTCGGGTACGTTCTGCTTGGGACATACCACCGTGAATCGCTTCAGCTCCTTCTGGTCGAAGGGCATCAGCAACGATTTCAACACGATTACGTGTTTTGCAGAAAATCATGGTCGCTTCTGGTTTCCATGCAAGAAGAAGTCGTTCCATGGCTTCAATACGATTACTCATTTTGCAAATCATAAGGTACTGATCGACCAATGATGGAGGTCTATCTTTCTCGCCTGATGCTTTAATTGTAATCGGATTCTTGAGGATCTTACCTGCAAGTTTACGAATTTGTTTTGGCATTGTTGCGGAGAACAGAAGTGTTTGGTGTTCCGGATGCATTCTCTCAACGATGTAGTCCAAATCATCGGAGAATCCCATGCTCAGCATTTCATCAGCCTCATCAAGGACAAGAATGTCTCTGTCATACAGGTTGATGTTCCCACGATCAATATGGTCGCAAATACGACCCGGAGTAGCAACAAGTATTGCATCAGGGAGGTCTTGTAATTGTTGAATTTGTTTCTTCATTGCTGCTCCACCAATCAGTGGAATCGCTCTGTCTTCAATACCGCTTAATCGTTCGACTTCCGTTACAACTTGAAGCGCAAGTTCACGAGTAGGGCAAATGATGACTCCTGGCCGTCCTGTTTGAAGGATTGGTAGGACAAACGCTGCGGTTTTTCCAGTACCAGTCCTTGCAGTAGCGAGGACATCATGTCCTTCGATAGCAGGAGGGATGGCCATGGCTTGAACGGGCGTTGCGTTCTTGTAGCCAATAGCATCTAAGCGATCATGAAGATTCGCATTTAGGTCAAATGTCTCAAACAGGGGGGTTTCTTCCATAACTCTACACCGCCAGGGGTGCCCCAGCAGTCTAAGGCGCGAGCACCTTTCGTTTAAGTGCGACCTATGATACTAGGGCATCTTCAAGATTTGAAGCAGATGGTCTAATCGCCGTTCAGCGTTTGATTTTCTCTAACACTCGTATGTCACTGATTGATGCATGAGGATATTGTCCATGTTCATCTTTCTCGAGTGATTTAATCATATCCAGAACACAGAGCAGTCCTGCACTTACACCTGTAAGAGCTTCCATTTCGATACCGGTTTTGTAGTGGGCAGAAACATGTACTGTACATCGAAGTGATGTTCCTTCCCAAGCCCAATCAACTTTGCATCCTTCCAAAGGGATGGGATGGCAATGAGGAATAATGCGAGGTGTGTCCTTAACCGCTTGAATTGCAGCAATCGTCGATGCTTCGAGAACATCTCCTTTCTTGACCATTTTATCGACAATGGCTTTCTTAGAACCTTCTTGCAGGTTGAGTAATCCTGTAGCAGTAGCCTTTCTTTCGACGATTGGTTTGTTTCCAATTTCGACAATTCCTTGAATTTCTTTTGACATATTCATCCTAATCCTGCTTTCCAATTCGACCCTTTAGAAGTCACTTCACGCTTCCATAGAGGCGCCTGCTTCTTGAGTTCATCGATGAGCCATTCGCATGCTTGGAAGGCTTCCTTTCTGTGAGGGCTTGCTACATGGATGCTCACAATGGCCTCACCTGGTCCAACACTGCCTGTTCGATGCGCCATCGCTACTGAGGTTGTCCCGAAGCGATCACATGCTTGAGTTGCTAACGCATGGAGGACTTCGCCAAGATGCTCTTGCCATGCATCGAATTCCAATGCATAGACATCAGCATCTCCTTCCGTGCCACGAGTGATTCCTAAAAAGGATACAATTGCGCCGCAGCCATCAGTTTCCAGTTGAGTTCTCAACGCATCTGGATCGAGTGTATCAAGCGCTTCTTCGATGTGAATCTTGCGCCTCATGACGATGCGAGTAGAGCGCATGATTCAAGGCTAACGGCTCGTTGTCGTATCATGGACGCAACAGCAGGGGGTTCCGAACCTGTCCATATTATGGGGGCTGGACTCTCTGGACTTGCTGCTGCTACCATCCTTGCAAAGGCAGGAAAAGAAGTTCATGTCCACGATATTAGGGCTGATTCAGGTGCTCGCTTTGATGGTGATTTTCAGGCATTAGAAAACTGGTCAATGGACGTTGATTTCTTCGATCAACTCGCAGAATGGGGCTTTGATGCCTCTACATTCCGAACGACTGAATTCCATGTCGTTGATCTGATTCATCCCGATGATGAAATAACCCAGCCGAAAAGCGACAAGGTGGCTTATCGAATCGTTGAGCGAGGCACTTCAGACCATGCTATCGACCAAGGGATGAAGCAGCAAGCACTTGCTGCAGGTGCACAAATCCACTACAAATCAAGAGTCAAAGAAGAAGATTGTACGATTATCGCATGTGGTCCGAAAGGAACTTCCGCAGTTGCTTATGGAGAAATCTTTGAAACAGATCATCCAAATCATATCGCCTTTCAGTTAAACGATAAATTAGCACCAGGGGCTTATTCATATCTTATTATCGTCGATGGAGTTGGATTAATCTGTACATGTTTGTGGAGGAAGCAATCGAAGAGTGAGCGCTTCCTCAATGAAACAATCGCTTGGTACGATAAGCACTATCCTGGCCTTAATCGGAAACCGATTAAGCGAGTTGGAGGTAAAGGTGACTTCACCATAAATCAACGTTACAAGCAAGATGGTCGTTATTACATTGGTGAATCGGGAGGACTTCAAGACTTCATGTGGGGCTTTGGAATGCGAATGGCTGTTTGGTCTGGTGTTCTTGCTGCTCGTGACATACTTGGAGAATGTGATTATGAGACCGAGGTTCGAAAACAACTTCTCCCTTATGTTCGGACCAGTGTTGCAAATCGTTGGCTTATGAATCGAGTCGGAGATCGTACGTTCAAGCGTATGTGTAAGAATTGGATGAAAAGTCAATCAAAGCGTGGAGATGGTCTTGTGTGGGTTGGAGCTTTGTTCCGTCCACGCTGGTATAAGTCACTCCTCTACCATCTTGTTACACCATTCATGCTGCGAAAAGATCCGAAATCAATGGGTAGAGGTGTTCGAAGAATGCCATTTCGAAAAGCCAAGGCTCGTGATCGGTGGGAGCCTTCCGAAGAAGCATCTGCTATTGGTACGCAGTGGACTGAAATCCGGCGTTCAGGTGGTAAGACATCCTTCGCTAATGATTCGGATGAAGGAAGTATTTCGAGCGAATGACTGGGGCGATTCGTTCATAATGCGGTTCGATTTGGAACGGACATGAGCGAACTCAACTTCGAAGCCATGCCGAACAAACTTGTGAACTATGCAGCCGTTGATGGTATTGCAATCATCGAATTAGCGAGTGACGCATCAGGTGCGCCTCTGGCTGAAACAAACGACCGTTCTCCGAACACGTACACGCACGGTATGATGTGCGATATTGATACAGCAGTCATCAAGGCACGTTTTGATGATGATGTTTCAGTCATCGTTTTGACTGGAAATGGTAGTTCGTTCTTCTCTGCTGGAGCATCCATTCAGATGCTAAACAGTGTTACTCCAGGATTCAAGTACAACTTCTGTCTTCACGCCAATGAAACACTTTCACGATTTGAGCAAACATCCAAACTCGTTGTTTGTGCAATCAATGGACACGCTGTCGGTGGAGGTCTTGAAATCGCTATGGCTGCAGACATTCGTATCGCTCGAAAGAACTCTGGTAAAGTAGGACTTCCTGAAATCAACCTCGGTGTTCTTGCAGGTACTGGTGGTACTGCTCGATTGACTCGTTTGATCGGTAAGGCCAAGGCTCTCGAGATGATGGTTACTGGCGAATTAATGTCCTTCGAGGATGCTCATTCACACAACCTCATCAACCACATCTGGGAAGGCGATGCTGCTGATTTCCGTCAAGACGTTCTTGACTGGTGCAGCCAATTCACTCTACCGAACAAGGCAACGAAGGCTGTTGGAAACATCAAGCGTTCATGCCAAACTGGTCCTGAAATCCCATTCGAATACCATCTTGCTCTTGAGAGAGAACTTCAAGCATCTCTGTTCAATTCAACTGACGCTAAGGAAGGAATCGCAGCATACGTCGAGAAGCGTGTCGCTAACTTCACTGGCCAATGAAACTGGGTGATTAAAATGGCAGATCATAACGTTCCGGGAGATGTCCCTGACGATTTAGTTGAAACCTATCTTGATAACTTGATGGCAGCTACATGTGGCACTGGTGCAATGAACCTTTTTGCTTGTGATCAGAAAATCGAACATTTGAATGATGACTTCTACGATGGTGGCGTTAAGATTCCACTCTCATCGAACGACCCAGGTCATCTTTTCGAAATAGGAGCCCGTGCTCATGGAGAAGGAACCGTTGGAGTTCTTGCAGCACAAGGCGGATTGATTTCACTTTATGCTCAAGATCATCCAGACGTTCCATATCTGGTCAAACTCAACTCGAAATCTCATTTGGTAAAGACCGACCAACGTGATCCTATTAGTCTTGCAATGTGGGACATGGATGACGTTATGTCGCTTGTTTCAAATGGAATCAATGTCGTTGGAATCGGTTATACGATCTACATTGGAAGCGAATATGAGCATGAAATGTTAACAGAAGCAGCTCAATTCATTCGACAAGCGCATGAAGAAGGTATGATTGCAGTTGTTTGGATGTATCCTCGTGGAAAGGCAGTAACAGATGAAAAAGATCCACAACTAATTTCCGGTGCAGCAGGTGTTGCAGCATGTATTGGCGCTGACTTTGCAAAGGTCAACTATCCTCGTGCATGGGAAGGCATGACTCAACCAGAATCTCTGAAGATTGCAGTTGAATCTGCTGGTCGATGCGGTATCATTTGCTCTGGAGGCGGAACATTGCCTCCTCAGGAATTCTTGCAACGCTTGTGGGATCAAATTAACGTCAGCGGTTGCCGTGGAGCGGCAACAGGTCGAAATATTCACCAAAAGTCGACAGAAGAAGCGGTCCGAATGACTGCTGCATGCCATGCTATCATCAGTCAAGGCGCTTCGGTTGATGATGCATTAGATATCTTCAACAATGCTTGAAGAATTTAGATCCAATATTTGGTTCTAACTTCAATATGTTATTTTTTGTAATGTACAACAAGCGTAGCTTACGCTTATTGATTGTAAATACCCACTCATTTCTAAGAGGAATCAGTCAGAGTGAATAGGTTCACTTCTTGCTTAGACTATCGCCCATGGTGATGCTACCTTGTTGGTCGATAATGATTGGAGTGCCTTCCGACCATCCAGGGCAGTGGTCTTGGACCCAAATTCTTGTTGCCCATTCGCAGATGTCGTATCCGCCGGAGAGAATGCCTGATCGCTTGATGTAACCGACCTTTACGATGTCTTTGTCCTTTGAGAGAACGTTACCAAGTTGTTGGCTTGTTGTGCCATGACGCATGGTGCTGTTGATGTGCTCTAGGATCTCAGCGGTGTTTCGCGGGCGGTCTCCTAAAAATTTCTTGATTTTTTCTCGTATGCGTACAGTTTTCATTGTGTTGTCCTCCTATGATTTCGCTAATCACTGTTGGGCGATGTCGCTGTAACGAAGGAGCGAGGCCACTCATATAACCGTTCCTCCATCAATGCAAGAGTTTGTTACCGTTCATGACTGGGGAGGTGTATTTTTTACACGGAATGCAGGCTACAGTAAGTGATTTCTCACGTTTGCAGTGGAAATTGGTAACTAAATGTAAGTAATTAGTCTATCTTATAGTAATCTCTAAGAATCATTGCTGTTTAGCAAGGGCAAAGGTGACCTGTTGTGCCATCCTCGACCATTAGAAGCCGCTATCAGAGGCGTATTCTAGACTGGCTCCTCGATGGCGGAGGGACGGTGAGTCAAGCTTCAACATCACTAGGAATTGCAATGCCTCACGCTTCTCTAGCCATGCGTAATCTTCGAGAAGCCGGGGCGGTACAGCGAGATGATGGTGCCTCCATCCGAGGCGCAGTACACCGCTTGACAGAGGATGGAGCCCAACGTCTCCTGATGGATCTCGTTGGAAGATTAAAAAAATATACCCGCCAAATTCCTTCTGAAAAGAACGCTGTCGTTCTATCGAGTGATGGTACAAGTATCGTTCTGGGAATATTGCAAACACCTGAATCGAGACTCTTCCAATTACCTAAACGAACGGAATTATTGAAATCCAACATCGAAAATGTTTCCATCGGAAAAGAAGGGGGCCTTTGGGCAGTCCAACGTGGAGAGAAGATACATTGGTTTGACTTAGAACATTTTGAATCAACAACTTCTCCTCCTGAACTCCAGGAAGGTACGCTCACTGCATGGGTAACCCGCAAGGAAAGCGTAGGTGTTGTTCGTCTCCGCTTGCTTGAACAATTTGAAGTTTGGAACGTACCTGATGGTGCTTGGATAGAACTGAATATACGTTCCGAAACAGGGCCACCACAACTCCATCTTGGAGAGCATAGTATTGGATCCGTGCAAGGGACCTCCTATCAGGTCTCTCCAGAACGAGGTCTCTATGCCCATTTACCATCTGCAGTCGATCGTAATCTTCTGGTCTCTTCACTTGGTGATCGGGCGCAATTAATGACTGAATCAATCGCTTATGCACAAGACCGTTCACTACCAGTCGACTTGGTTAGTACGTGGATGAGGCGGAGGCATCCTCGACTCTCCAATGTAAAACGCAATGCTCGCATTCGTTCATTGAAGCGATGGCTACTCTCTGGGAGAGGCCAGCAACCGAACCTTCACCTTCGCCGTTCTCTTCTTGCGGACTTTGGTGATCGAAGTTGGTCGGAACATACGAAGGCTGTTGATGTCATTCTTCTCGAGGGCGTATCTCAGAATGGAGCAGCCTGCATTATTGAGTGGCTTTTAGAATCAACAACACTCGATTGTATTGTTGAATGGCCATGGGCGGGAGCCAATGAACAGCATTTACTCGATCGCTTACTCGCTTCTGGTCGATGTCGAGCGCTTATCACTTCGAGAGGTGAACCTCTCAATCTCTCAAGCAAAACCTCAACATTGCAAGGGACTCCTCAACTCGCCGTTGTCTCCTATCGTTTGCACAATCTTTTGGAGTTAAACATCCAATTAGACCGTTCAAATGTACGTACTGAACCTGAGACGAGTCGGCAAATGCTTCCCAATGATGCTGCTGAACTTCTCGATTGGCATGGTTCAGGTGGTATGAATGAACAGACCCTTACTGATACTTCACAGGAAGACCCCCAATACATCGCACTCGTGCGAAAAGCCATGAGGATGTATCCAAACGGAGACTCAACGTTTTCAAATTCAATAGAACGAACAAACCCATTGGCCTCATGGATTGCAAGCCCAATGTCTGAACGTAACTCTCGTTGGCAACGCCTCCATACAATACTGGCTCAAGGCTGGGTTGACCTTCTTGACCCTCATTCGATGGACATCAAGTCGTTGATTAACGGTATGGCGAAAACATCTTCTGAATGGAAGCAACGGGCGTTTTCTGTCCTCATGATGCGTTTGTCAAATGAGAATTCATTGCTTATTGATGTTGCTAAGATGCTCGATGATCCGTCATCTGGTTCGATTGCTGCACATACAATAATTACTACAAGTCCGTATTTTGATGAAGAAATAGGTTCCCTTCTCAGTAAGGCATCTTCAATTTGGTTGGATGCTCCTTATCGAACAGAAGATGTTTTGATGGTTTTATTCCCTCCTTCTCTTGATTTATCTGATGAAAGGAACTTGTTGTTTGAACAATACCTCAAAGCAGGCCAAGTCCATCCGAGAGGTTCGGTCTTGTGGGCGTGGTCTAACGCAGTTATTCGAATCAGAGATAATACTCCTCTTTCGTTAGATATTATCCGTTCATGCATGAATGTTCTACCATCTCAATGGTGGTCTGCATGGGCTTTTGATTGGTTGAGTCTTCAATTATCGACTTCAAGTGGTCGTGAATGGCTTGCAACCCATCCGTTGAGTTGGCCAAGTCTCCTGGCTCGACCAAATGGGGAACGAGTTGGCCTACCAGGTGTAGGGAGATCGCATTCTGGCTTCCTTCCCGATCAGGAATTGATGATCAATCTCCTCATGGTGCCAGAAGGTGAAGGAAAGGCAGCCCTCATGGACGTTTATGATATGATTCAATCACTTGAATCGGAACGCCCAGTCCACCAAGGAAGAATCCATCCACTTGTGGGTTGGCTCGCTCGAGATGTAAGTACATGGCCTCTTTTCTCAACAGATGAACTTTTCTTGGGAGATTCAGATGTCAGTGCATTGCTCATTGGAAGGGCGATGCTTAACAGAATTGAAATCTAAACCGATGGCTTCATATCGGTTTGGTTTGAGGGTTGTTTGCCGTACGTGCAACATCAGACTGAGCTACTGTGAAAATTGCAATGATTTCTGATACCAATGATACGGTCCGCTATCGAAGACTGGAATGACCCTTCGGGGAATGACTTCCGGTGCAAAAGCGGAAACCCGGGCCGACTATGGGTCCTCGATGGACTTCTGGATGATATCGAGACAACCAACCGGCCCTACAGTACGCCCTGATGCCGAGGGTCAGGCCTTCGAGGAAACTATGAACAAGGCCGTTAGGCGTCGGGGCACAGCTGATTTCTCACTTTTTACCTTTCAACAAGCGATGTCATCAAATGCCGTATGGCTCCACCAACAAACATGGAAGAGGAACGTCACTATCGACGATGCCTCATTGGTGGGACGTTCGACCGCTTCCATTCAGGTCATCAATTATTGATTCAGACTGCTCTGCGTCAAGCAGACTTCATTGAAGTACATGTTACGAACGATGCTATGGCTCAAGCAAAAGGGGGATGGATTGAATCTCTTGAGGATCGAATGGAAGGCGTCCTTTCATGGCTTTCAGTGAACGCACCAAAACGACATGAAGTGTTTGTGTTGGAACATCCACATGGTCCAGCTCCTCAGCATCAACAAGCGGATAGCATTGTTGCAACTGCAGAGACAATTTCTCGATGCCATCACATAAATAACGAACGTATGGAAAATGGATTGCCTTCACTCCATATCATCGAAGCCCCTCACATGATGGACGAACTTGGAGGGATTCTTTCTTCAAGCAGAATTCGTAACGGACTTGTGGATACTGAAGGACATCCTTGGATCCCACCATCACTACATGGAAAAACTCTGAGAATGCCTACTGAATTGGATGATGAATTCAAAACACCAATGGGTGAATTATTCGAGGGTCCCGAAGACGCCCCAGAAGTTGCTCTTTCAGCGATGCTGGAATCGCTTCCAGCAAACCATGGTGCCTTGATTGCAGTTGGCGATGTTACTGTAAAAGGTCTCATGGATATGGGGATACAACCAGATATTGCATTTATTGATGGCCAAACAAAACGAACAGAACTCGCTGATGAATACAAAGTAAACCCAGACCAGTATTCAGTTAGAAGAACAGTCAAGAACCCCCCAAGCATTCTCACACCCGAACTTCTTGATGTCATTCAGTGGTCTTTGATTCAGGAAGAGCCCGTTTTAGTCGAAGTCGATGGAGAAGAAGACCTAGCGCCAATGTATCTTCTTGCAACAGCTCCACTTGGAACGATTATTGTGTACGGGCAACCGCGTAAAGGTGTTGTAATGCGTGTTCTTGATATTGAAGCAAAACACCGAAGTCGCAATTTACTGGTGCTTTTCGAGGTTGAATGATGTCAGAAAGTCCGTTAGTAAGCGTGACTGTTTGTGTCAGAGACGGTGAGCATTGGGTTGAGGATTGTCTTAATTCACTTCTTCAACAAACCCATCGCCCTCTGGAAATAATAGCAGTTAATGATGGATCTTCAGATGATACGAAATCAAAACTTGATACATGGCACGAGATGCATTCAGACGGTGAAGTTCCAATACACATAATTCATCAAGACTCCCTAGGCTTATCTGCAGGACGGATGGCGGCTGTTGAGCAATCAATCGGGGTATGGATTGCGATTACTGATATCGATGTTCGACCTGAACCAGACTGGATAGAGCAGATGCTACTCGCCTCTAAACCAATTGATAACGAATCCATTTCCGCTGTAACTGGAAGAACAGTCTTTCAAGCACACGACGATGTTGTAAGTCGATTCAGGGCCTTAGAAATCGCATCGAAATACCGTAACAGGCCACGAAAAACTTCACTTGCAAATGGACCTTGCTCGATGTTTCTCCGTGAAGCTTTGCTCGAAGTAGGAGGCTTTGATCCATCGTGGTATCATGCAGAAGATATGGAATTGAGTCTTCGGCTTCTTTCAGAAGGAGGCACAATTATTCATGCTCCGGATGCTTTGGTTTCACACGTTCCAGAAATTGGTATACGACGTTTTCTTCACAAACGCAGGAGAGACGCACGCGCTCACGTTCGAATTGTTCGCCATTTTCCAGCATGGCAAAGGACTGGGCCAGGCTTTGATTTCATTGGGAGTGCGAGCATAGCATTCTCAATTTTACCTATTGTTCTGTTGATGTTGTTATCGTTTTTACCAATCCTAATGGCATTGCCATTAGATGGTGATATTCTCTCAATGTGGCAGACAAATCTCGCCTTTGGTGGGCTGATGCTCGGGGCATTGATCGAACTGCTCTTCTGGAGAGGTCCGCTCGGTGTCATAACAAGAAGTCTGAAAAAAGATGGAAAGAGAAATCATTTGTTCTTATCACTCTCTGTAAGAATTTTGATTCTACGTTGGTCAATTGCACTTTGGCAAGGACTTGCCTTAGGCGCTTTTGATGCGTTATTGTCTCGAAATGGTCACAAGCGATTGTTCAGTTGAACAATCACATGACTGTGTCGTCGCCAGGTGGCGCTCGACTTGCAGAATCAAGGGCAAAACCAAAGGCTACAAGGGTAACTGAAACCGAATATACACCGAGGTCAATCCATGTTTGATTCATTACACTGAATGCGATATAGAATCCGAATCCGAGAAGAAGACACCATGCTCCAATAGCACGCATCATCCCACCTTCGCCTCCAACGAGTGCAGGCCATGTGTCGTTGATGACCATGGATTGGAAGAAACTTGCAACGCCACCTTCATTCGATTCATTGATCGATTTAAGGCCAAGTGCAACGAGGACACCGCAGCCGATCATGAAAACAGCATCGCCTGCGACGAATGCAGCAGCAGTGTCTTTGTCACCAAATGCATCTGCAAGTAGTTCGAAGGTGAGAAGGCCTCCCCATGAAACTCGGTATGTTGGATGAATTTCACCGATAAGATTGAGCAATGCTAGGACAAGTCCCCATGCTCCAATAGCGATGTACCACTTGGAAAGACCCATTGAAGGATTTGAAATAAGTTCCAAAAAACCCTTTTCTTCTGTCTTCTCTTCACTGCTCATGAATCCGCCACCTGCCTCATCCATATAAGCACAACGAATCAAAGCGGACGTTGTTGTCGATAGCGATTGTTGAAGACAGCGGCCATATTCTCATCAGCATTGGTCAGGATTTGTTGAGTTTCAACGTTCTGTGGAATGCATGAATTAATTTCCTTAGAACGACCATATCGCCCTCGGCTGATTGTCCTTGCAGTGATTAATCCAAGCATGTCCAAATTTGCAATTATCCCCGAAATTCTTCTTTGGGTAAGTGATGGTATGTTGAGATATGAACACGCCTGGTCGTAGACATCGTACAATTGACCAGTTTGTATGTTCTTTAGTCCATTTCTCTCGTTGATGAGGACTGAGGCGAGAACCAACTTTTGTTGAGTTGGTAATGCAGCGATAACAGGTTCTATTTGATCAGCTTCAATCTGATGCTGAGCCATACGAACGTGATGCTGTTCAACTATCTTATCACCAAGTTGTTCTGCTTTTTCTGTGGAAACTCTCAACAAATCCAAGGCGCATCGAGCATCTCCATGTTCTTGTGCTGCAAATGCTGAGCAGAGTGCAATAACACCTTCCGAAACTACATCTGGAGCGATTGCAACACTTGCTCTCTTCCTAAGGATGTCTTTGAGTTGCTCAGCATCATAAGGAGCGAAGAGTAAATCTTGTTGTCCAAGCCGGGAGCGAACGCGTGGGTCAAGGAATTCTGTAAATTTCAAATCGTTGGAAATCCCAATGACACATGCACGCGAATCTTTGAGGAATGAATTGATATTTGTAAGATTGTAGAGAAGGTCATCTCCTGCTTTTCGAACAAGGTGATCAATTTCGTCCAATACAATGACAAAGACACCCTTTCGTGCATCCATCCTCTTGATGAGTTCCTTGAATACACGGTCAGTGGGCCATCCAGTGAATGGTATTTCATCGATTTCATGGTCTTCGAGAAGTGAATTTCCAATGTTTGAAAGAACTCTGTATTGTGTGTCAATTTGACGACAGTTAATCATGACTGGAGTAATATCTCTCCTCATCTGTTCTCCTTTTTCTTTCAGGAGGTTTGTCACGTGGAGAGTGACGGCAGTTTTCCCAGCGCCAGTAACTCCATAAAGAATCATGTTCGAAGGAATCTGGCCGTTCAAGGCTTCAACAAGGTTGAATGCGATACGCTCAATTTCCTTCTCACGATGAGGCATAATTGTTGGGCGATGGCTGTGATGAAGAATCTCTTTGTTGAGAAATAAACTTGGCTTGGAGAGCAAAGTGTCGAAGATGTTTTCCTTCACAATTTTTCCTCCATTATATACCCCTTTGCGACGGCTCGTTGAACATGCGCTGGGATAGTTTCTCCGAGTCCGAGCCCCCCTCATAAGGATGTCCGTAGGAATTGTTTGAAGGAATCAATTTTGATTGTAAAAAAAGAATTATTTAGAAATGATATACGGCGCAGCAGGGGTACTTAAACGAACAAAATATATCAAATCAATTTTCTGGATTCCAAGCCAAATTTTCGTGAATCCATGCATCACCATCTTCGAGATGATGGACATTTCCAGGGTGGAGAGGGAACTCGTTTGTTAAAATTGGATCTCCACTTGATTTTTCTGAATCAATGAATGTGTGAGTAATCAGTAACTGAGTTTTTGGGTTTCTTTCAGCGAGAGATTGAATATCGTTCGGTTTGTGATGATGGTCGGATGGAACCCACTGCGGGAAGCCCATCTCTACGACAGCTATTTGTGAACGGGAAATTGCATTCTCTAGATTCTCACAGGGACCTGAGTCTCCTGAGTGAACGAGTGAAGCACCATCCGTATGTTCAAACCGGTATCCGTGAGGATCCACTGCATCATCATGATGGACTTCGAAGCGCTCCCAATTCCAGTTGTCGTTTGTTGTTCCGTGATCACGTTCAATGAATTCTATTGAATCAAGCGCATCATCTAAACTTCCTGGAAATGCTAGTTGACATAGTATCTGAAAACGCTCTCTAACACCCTTTGCTCCTACGACAGTAAGAGGCTTCAGTCGCTCTCTGTCTGAGATGTATTTTCTTTCTAGGAGCAAAAATGGTAATCCAAAGACGTGATCTCCGTGAAGATGCGTGACAAAAATAGTTTCAATCTTAGCAGGGGAAATCCCAGCAATACGCAGGCTAGCAAGAGCGGTAGGAGGGGCGTCGACGATATGTATTCCATCAAGAATCATGAAGGAATGAAGTCGTTGTTTTGGCAGGAAGGCATTGCCTGTTCCTAACAACCTTACTTCGTGGGTCATGGTTTATCCTCTGAGAATCAACTCTTTGAATCCTATGTATGAGGGCTATGGCCGTAAGAGAATGATGATAAGTGTGCCACATTTGGGAAAAACGTCGCGAAGCGATTGGTGAGTTCATGAGTAACTGGTCCGCAAAAAACCCATACGATTCTAAAATCACCGAATGCTATGTACTCAACGGAAAGGGTTCCAAGAAAGAGACTCGCCATATCGTTTTCGATCTCGGCGACTCTGGGCTTGATTACAAAGTAGGGGATGCATTAGGCGTTCTACCAGAGAACCCACCCCACATTGTAGAGGAACTTATTGAGATTCAAGGATGGGATAGAGACCATACTGTCACGACCCACAAAGGCGAAAAAGACCTTTACACTGCTCTAAAGAAAGATTTTGAGGTACATCAAGCAAACAAGAAATTCGTTCAGTCCCTAGCAAATAAGGTTGTTTCTTCGGGAATGAATATCTCCATGAGCATTGTTAAGCGTTCTCGAAACGGAGTTGATTGGAACGCAGAGGAAGAAGGAGATTTACCTCCTGGCCTCACTACAAGTATGCCTTCAGACGATCCTACTTCTCAGGTCAAAGCAATCCTTTCCGATGCAAAAGAGATTGAAAACTATATCTGGACACGTGACTATGTTGACATTATGAGCGAATTCAGTGTGAAGTATTCTCCAGAAGAATTCCTTGAATTGGTCGATCGCCTCAAGCCCCGTTTGTATTCAATTGCATCCTCTCACGATGCCCATCCTGGATTCGTCGAATTAACCGTCGGCATTGTCCGATTCAATTACCACGATCGCCAACGTGGCGGCATAACGACACAATACATGGCTGATGAAGTCGTCGTCAATGAAACACCAGTAGGAGTCTTCATGTCTCCTACAAAATCATTTATTCTCCCAGAAGACAAAGATACCGATATCATCATGGTCGGGCCTGGAACTGGAATCGCACCGTTCCGTGCATTTATGGAACAGCGTGTTCATGACAAAGCAACTGGTAAAAATTGGCTTTTCTTTGGAGATCAATCTGAAAAGACAGAGTATTACTACAAGGATGAAATTGAAGGGTGGATGGATAGCGGTGACTTGTATCGCTTTACCACTGCTTGGTCACGAGATCAAGAAGAAAAAGTCTACGTTCAACATCGCTTGAAAGAACATGGTGCTGAAGTGTGGGAATGGTTCGAAAAGGGAGCATACTTCTACATTTGTGGTGATAAAACCTACATGGCAAAAGACGTTCATAGAGCACTTATTGAAATTGCAATCGAACATGGTGGCATGTCTGAAGCTGATGCAACACATTTCATCGAGCAAACAATGATGCGTGAACAAAAGCGATACTTGCGAGACGTTTACTGAGCATCAACACGAAACTCCCAAACCGAGTGAGATTCGCCATCGATGTCAATCCTTTTTTGTAAATGTATGAATTGAGATTTTCTCAAAGCCCTCGTAATGACATGAGATTCAACACTTCGTTCATGGTCACGAAGTGCCTCAATAATTTGACGAGTAGTCAGGGGACCGTTCTTTCGAAGATATCCAACAATCCAATCGGCTTGTTGTCGCTGAAGACGTTTTTCTTTAGTCCAGCGTCTTCGCATATTTTCTTTAGGTGAAACATCTGTTTAAACGCATGTTTGATAGTTTTGAAAGATGCCAGAGGGGCCAGAGATTCACAGAGCTGCCCAGCGGTTGAGAAATGCCCTCGAAGGTTCAATCATTACTCATGTGGAATGTCCCTATGTAACCATTCAAGGTCAAGAGCATCGATTTCTTGGTAATCAAGTCCTTTCAGTGGAAGCTCGTTCAAAGGCCATGCTAATCCATATTGGTGAAGATGTTCTGTACAGCCATAACCAACTCTATGGTCGTTGGACAGTTCAGAAGAATTCCACAAAATCGAAGAAAACGAACCGTTCATTACGACTCAAATTGCAAAATGAAACCCACACAGCATGCCTTTGGTCTGCTACAGATATACAACTTATTGAGCCTTGGGAGATTGAAGGACACCCTTACATTGCCAAACTCGGTCCAGATGTTGCAGATAGAGATGTTAATTTTGATGATGTACTAAAGCAAGTACAAAACCCAAAATTTAGCAGAAGGCAACTGTCTCATCTTCTTCTTGATCAAGGATTTTTGGCAGGTGTTGGAAATTATCTTCGAAGCGAAATACTTCATTCTGCTCGAATATCTCCCTCTCGAAAACTCAACACTCTCTCAACAACAGAACAACATAATCTTGCGCATTCAGCCATTGAGGTTACACAATTAGCGTTTGATCAGCGCGGCGTTACAGTCGCTAAAGAACTCTATGAACTTCTTAGAGAAAATGGGCTTTCTCGTCGACAAGCAAGGCATCATGTGTTTACCCGTGATGGTTTGGACTGCCACGAATGCAACTCGAGGATTGTACATACCCGAATGAGCGGGAGACGTCTCGATTTTTGTCCCTCTTGTCAGAATTAAATTCGCTTCAATCGAAGTGGTTTCTGATCATAACCATACGTCAGGTATCCTGCTGGTTCAATAAGAAACTTCTTGGTCATAAATTCCTTTCCGAATTCAGGATGGGGTTGTTCGAAGAGAAGAACAATCCGAGTCGACCATCCGATTGAATCGGTGATCAAGCCCTTTGCAGGGTAGCCATCTACAGTTAACTGAAGAGGTTCAAATTGGTCTTGTCCAGAATCGATTGGAAAATCAGATTCTTTAATTTCGGGCTCATTGTTTGTATCGTCTGTTTGTGACATATGGTGAAGATAAGGCCACCTGTATAATAAGTTTATTACTTAATAACTAATTATGAGATGGTGATTATTGAACCGCTTTGCTCATAGGGTGTCTTGGATAACAGTAGGACATGGGGTTCTCAAAAGTCTTGATTGCCAACCGCGGAGAAATTGCTCTTCGAATCATGAGAACACTTCGTGATATGAACATCGAAGCGGCAATAATCTATGGAAAAGAAGACCGCCTATCATTGCCAGTACGTCTTTCAGATGATGCACATTTCCGGGACGTCATCAATCCACTCGATGCCTATCTCGATATTGAAGCAGTTGTACAAGCCGCTAAAGACATGGGTTGTGATGCTGTGCATCCAGGCTATGGATTCCTTGCGGAAAATGCTGGGTTTGTAAAGCGCCTACAAGAAGAAGGGATTACTTTCATCGGACCAAGTTCGGATGTAATCACCTTACTCGGCGATAAAATAGAAGCACGTGCTGCTATGGAAGCAGCAGGATTGCCGACCGCAAAAGGATCCTCAGAACCAATCTCTGAAGCATCCGTCGCATCAGCCCTTGCAGATGAAATTGGATATCCAGTCATCATCAAAGCAGCTGCTGGTGGAGGAGGAATTGGAATGCAGATCGTCCAAGCCGCTGATGAATTTGAAAGCGCTCTGAAACTCTGTCAATCACGTGCTAAATCCGCTTTTGGCGACTCTCGCGTCTTCGTTGAGAAATACATACAAGGAGCACAGCACGTTGAATTTCAGGTACTTGCAGATGGAAATAAGGCCATTCATTTCGGTGAGCGCTTTTGCTCGATTCAGCGCCGTCACCAAAAGTTGGTTGAAGAAGGGCCTTGGTTGACGCCAGAAAAGCGTGAAGAAATTGGTGCTCTTGTTTGTAAAGGCGCTGAATCTGTAGGTTACAAAGGCCTTGCTACGTTTGAATTTCTTCGTGATGCGAATGGGGACTTCTACTTTTTAGAAGTAAATCCTCGAGTTCAAGTTGAACATACTGTTACTGAATTAATCACAGGGCACAACCTCGTTGAACTTGGAATTCGAGTGGCACAAGGGGAATCACTTCCTCTTGCTCAAGAAGATATCACGTGGAACGGCCATTCGATTCAATGCCGTTTGAATGCAGAAGATCCTCGTGAATTTATCCCGAGCCCAGGACGGTTGTGGGAGTGTCACTTCCCTTCAGGATTTGGAGTTCGAGTGGATACGCATGCACATCCGGGTTACGAAATGCCAGGAAGTTTCGATTCCCTTCTTGCAAAGTTACTTGTTTGGGGGAGAGATCGTGAGGATGCAATACGTCGAATGAGAACTGCTCTTGATGAAACTGTAATCACGGGTGTTGAGCATCTCATTCCGCTTCACCGTAGAATCATGGATGAAACTGATTTTATCAACGGCGACATCACAATCCAATACATTGACATGCATCAAGAACTCTTAGGCTGAGGTTGATTTAATGGATGTTCTTATTGTTGGAAGTTTGGCTTATGATAGCATAGCATCTCCTCTTGGTACCGTAGAAAATACTCTCGGAGGTTCTGCAACATATGCGGGTCTATCCTGTGCTTTTCATCGTAATCGACTGGGTCTCGAATCAGTTGGTCTGGTTGGAGTCGTTGGGTCAGATTTCAGAAAACAAGACCGAGCAATTTTTGAAAACGCTCAACTCGATACACAAGGAATTGAAACTGTTGAAGGAGAAACCTTCCGCTGGGTTGGGTCATATGAAGGATCAATGGCTCAAGCAATAACGCATGAAACGCACTTGAATGTGTTTGAACACTTTGAACCGAAGGTTCCAGAACATGGCCGTAAACCAACTGTGACCTTTTGTGCTAATTTACATCCTGCAATTCAACTCTCTGTACTTGATCAATCCAAACCAATTCGATTTTCTATTCTTGATTCGATGAACCTATGGATTAACATTGCCCATGGTACCTTACTCGAAGCGATGAAGCGAGTAGATATTGTTGTCATCAACGACGGAGAAGCCTCGATGCTTGCAGGGCAAGAGAACGTTGTAGCGGCAGCAAAAGCAGTTCAAAAGATGGCTTCAATTCCGACTCTTATTGTTAAGAGAGGAGAGCATGGCGTCATTGCTCTTCACGGTAATGAAATGATTGCTATGCCTTCCTATCCCTGTCCAGAGGTCGTGGATCCGACAGGCTGTGGAGATACATTTGCAGGGGCACTTGCTGCTTGCCTTGCCTCAGGTAAGGGGGAGATGACAGTTACAGAACTTCGAAAGGCTTTGACTCATGCTACAGTAACTGCAAGTTTCACTCTCGAAGACTTCGGTACCACAATTCTAGAAAATATTTCGCAAGAGGTGTATCAGCAGCGATACAAATCGTACTGTGAGATTTCAGGAATCTCAGTCGAATCGGCGTAGTCCATGACGTCCAGATTGCTGGATTGACGCAACTTCTTGTGATTCAGTTAGAGCACTAAACGAGTCAGGGACTTCCTGCGAAACCACTTCTTCAGAAATATGTCCATTCATGATTCCAATAAGTTCGTCATCAACACCCTCATGACTCAGGTTGGTAATTTTATCTCGAACTTTTCGTATGGATGATAGTCCTCGAGATACGATTGAATTTTTCGTTTTCCTTGACTTTACTATTTTGTTTTCAGCTCTGTTTGAACGAAGATGAATACGTTGTAAGGGGTTATTCCCATTATTCCGACGAATAATTCCTGACTTCAAGGCAGGCTGAGGTTGAACCTTTGGTTGTTCATCAAGTGTTGTCGCTTGTTCGACCAGTGATGGGCGCTCTTCAGTTTCCTCGAGTTGGAAGTTATCCAGATTGTGATCGGGTGAGGTAAACTGTCCAGAAGTATGCGGGATAGGGGCTCCCTCAGGGCCGATAAAACTAGGTAGGTGCGTTTGAGGAAGAGGTGTAGAGGTCAACGGTTGACGGGTGACTGGTATGCCACTTGCTTGGTGCATTCGATGAGAAGAACTTCCATGATGCGTTCGTACTTCGGGTGGGAGCGGAGCGTCTCCTGTAAATATTGCATCATGATGTCCTATTGGGCGATGTTGATGGTGAAGTTCATGCCCTTCATATCCCCTTCGCGTTGAGATGTTTTCCCGTCCACGTACAAGGATTCCATGTTCGCTCGAAGGAGGTTGATTCATGATGTCACCAGCCCATCGGGGAATGATTCCTTCATCGATTTCAAATCCATCACTGGATGCTTTTTCATTTCCTAAAAACGTGGTAATACTTGCTGATGGGACCAAATCGATTGGAGGAGTCGGCAACTTGTTGTAGGCTTCTTGAGCTGCTTCCCGTGGGTAGTCAGTATCCTGATTCATCATCTCAGTACCAATTTTGGCTTGTTCAAGAGTCATTCCGTCATTCATTCTTCCAATCAACATTGAGAGTTCGAGTAACTTCGAATCGTTTCCATAAATGACATGGCAATCGCCCAGGAGCATATCCAATGTCAGCGTTGGACGCTTTGTAAGACCCCAACTCGAGATCAGAACCACACCGGCCAAGAATGCGAACACTCGAAGGTCAGCGGGAGTGATGATACGCCAAGAAGCGTACAATGCACAAACGCCAATGAAGGCAATCCATGCAGGGACAAGCGTGGTATTGTGGTGCTGCATTCGAGCGACAGAGTCATATCGAAACTCGAGACAATTTCCATTTTTGAACTCAAAGGATACTCGAGAATTCGTAAGGCTTGCTCTAGCCCTTCCTCCTTCTCCTACCAAGCGTAGACCGTGAAGAGATACTCTCTCCCCATTCTCCGCAAGGCGTTCGTTGCGCCCATTGGTCTGCATCCCATCTCGCAGTAGAACCAGCCCATTATCAATGCATCCCCAAAGTACGAGATTGAGGGGGTTGTTCGATGAGTAGAGTTTTGATGCCGAATTATTCCAGTTTTGTCAGATTTGCATCGCCCATAATTCTTGGTTTGGAATCGAGTTGAGCGATTAATACTGATGGAGGATTTTCAATACGTTGCAAGAGAGGTGTTTCCCATCGAACGGTTCCAGTTCCCCCGTCAATGGTTTCGACTCGCCCCACAACAAACTGCAGATCGATCGAAGCGTGAAGGACATCACCCACAGTCAACTTTCGCTTTTGGAAGGGAGATACGTTGAGGTTTATTTGAGACAATGAATGGGATTCCAGAGCAAGAGGTCGGTGTATGTCCTTTCTCTTATCTTCAAGTTCTGGCAGAACGATTAGGCAGGTTCCGCTCAGCGATTCTTCCTTTGCATTACGAAGTGCAATACCGACTCTGTCTCCTGCTCCAGCCGTAGGGACATCATCATCCATTACTTGCAGTGATTTGACAGAACCAGTTCCTCCAGAGGGAAGCATTGTTATTTCATCATGAACAGAAACGCTTCCAGATTGGACATATCCTATTGCAACAAGACCAATCCCCTTCACATTGAAATGTTGATCGATTGGAACGACGAGAGGTTGTTGTTCGATCATCTGCAGTTCTTCTGCCATGGAATTCATAATTGCATAAAGGGCAGTTCTCAATTCTGTCCCATCATCCTTTTCAAAGGTCCAATCCGTTAATCCAGCTTGCTTGAAGAGTGTTTTGACCATGTCCTCGTCAACCCATTCGCCTTGAGGCGGGCGTATGACAGCAATTCCTTGCTTGATGTTTGCACTTGAGAAAGCGACAAGTGCTTCACCAAGAGTTGCATCGATTGCAGTGATTTCAACCAGGCCAGCACGCGCAGCAGATAGAGCATTCAGCAAAGGCCGTAAACGCTCTGGATATTTTGCAGGACGAATCAAAGAGAGAATTTGCGCTTCTCCGTTGACCAGTTCTTTGTTCACATAGGTATGGACGTCTCTTTGGTCGGTTGGTTTTGCAATACTTCGTGCAAGGTCATCACTACCAACCATGGCGATGTTAAGTACTGGCATGTGTCAATCCACAAGCCATTCTTTCATCAATGCTCTCATTCAGAGTTACGCTTTGAGAGCATGTTTTCCCGAATTTCTTCGGCTTTCTTCCACTCATTCAGGTCTTCTTCGGATTCAGGAACAAGTTGTGGAATTGGAATAGGGCGCATCATCGAATCGATGGCAACCATGAAGAAATAACCTTCACAGATCACTCGGGTCTCCCAATCAGATTTCGTCATAGCACATGCTGTAACTTTGACGCCTGCAGTGTGCGTACTTGTGAACACAACACGTCCAGTAACCTCGATCAAGTCCCCTTGTCTTGCAGGGGCTTTGAAGGTCAATGTGTCGATTGAGATTGTAACAAATTCTCTGTGTGCAAATTTCGAACATGCAATACCAGCTGCTTTGTCCATAACTGAAAGTAAACGTCCTCCAAAGAGCGTATTGTATGAGTTTGTGTCTTGAGGAAATACTTCTTCAATCAACATCACTGGCTCGGTTGAGAATGGCTTCATGATAAGACCCAGCCCCCTCTCCAATATGAATACATGGAGTCGGAAAGTGGAAAATTTCCAATTTATCGAACGATTCTCAATTTCCAAAGCGATGTAGTCAGTTAAGCGACGAAGTTTTAGAGCAGAGTCGATACGCAGTACATAGGTGAAACCATGGCTTCTACTGATGGACGAACAAAAATTGCATTTTTCCTTGTGACTTTGATGATACTGACCCCTTTAGCAACTGCTGCAAGCGTATCAGATTTTAGTTCAGGCACAAGCGAAGTAGAGGTTGTACTCGATGACGCTTCGACATACATGAACGAAGTGGACGGGTCGGTTGACCTTCCTGTTGGTGAATCAATCACATCAGCAAGCGTTGCAGTCTCAACCTCGCCTGCAATTCACGGCGCACATACTCGTATTGATATCGAAACAATGCCACGTGTATGGAATCCAAATTACAATGGACAAAAGACGTCTTTTTCCCAAGCCACAGATTTCCAATTTGAAGATGGAGCCACATCAACACCAGTTTCACTCAAGGCTGAAGGTCTCTTGACGGACTTCGAGAGCGACCAGGCTGGGTTCATGGACACGACAACACCTCCACCCAGTTCAGGCGCTCCATGGTCCCATGGTTCACTGTTTGGAGGGTCTGTGATTGATTCCAATTGTGCTTCTGGCAGTGACTGTTGGGGCACTGGACTCTTCGACGTTGATTACACGGATGATAACGGCGGTTCTGCATACAAGCAAACCCTTCTTTCACCAACACTTGACATGACTTCTGCAGCAATTAAGGACCCTTCCGCCTACTTCGATTCATGGCATCAACTTGCGACCCATTCCACTTCAAGTACAAATCCTAACTACAGATATGCGGATTGTGCCTACGTTGAGATTCGTTCAGCACCAACGCCTATCTTCGACCCGGTCACACATCAATTCGAGCACATTGATTTTGACATCCAGAATTCAAGCGGAGTCTCTTTTGGATCTGGATATTTCCAAGTTGGAAATGGTCAAGCGAATCAGAAAATCAGCGGGAACTGTAATGGCGTACAATACGATGAATATGCACTCGGTGGAACCTCTACATCTGCGTTTAACACAGATGGCTGGGGCAACATGAAACTCGACTTATCCAATTACGGCGGTTCATATGTTCAAATTCGATTTGTATTAGAACACAATGCAATCCCTCTCTCAAATGGCTACTCGTTGGACAACAACACAATGCCAGGATGGTACATCGATAACTTCCGATTCGGAAGTGTCCTTCCACAATCTGGATGGATGGGTGTACGTGGAATTTTACCAAATGTAGGCGGAGGCGATAATCATCCAAACGGATATGGATTGCTGACAATTGAGGCGGAAACAACCACGACTGCGGTTCTTTCCGTGGACGTTTTGGATCCACTTACCGGACTCGTTGTTGTCGACGAGAATAATAATTCCATGTCTGGTCTTATCGGTACAGTTCTCGAACTATGGGACATCAATTCATCGACATATCCGACAGTTGATTTGAAGTTTAATTTTGATTCTGGACCCGATCAACTCTCAACACCTATTTTCCACGGTTTCTCGATAGGTACTCGTGTAGGGACTGGATTTAATCAAACAATTATTTCGCCGAATCCTCCAGAAAATGGTATTTGGGCATCACAAGGACTTGGTGATCTGATGATGTACAATCCACAACTGATTGATACTGCTTTCACCGCCGATAAGTTCCGTTCACACTTCGCACATCCAATTGCTTCGATCACTCCGTACATACAAGACGATTGTACTGAGAATCCTGAACTTTCAGTTTCGATGAACGGCTATGACGTGATTATGCAAAACAACGTCAAGTACACATTGGGAGAGACTGCTGGAATGCCTTCATCAGCGTTCGGCTTCTCGGCTGTTCTAAGTTACCAAAACCCATGCGATGTCGCAGGAATGTGGTTCGATCTTGAATTTGCCCATTATCCAGAAAATGTTCGTATCGATGTTGCTGGAGACGGCGACATAGAGTACGCATTCAGTGAACCTGCTTTCGACATGTTTGGTCGACAAACATTGTTCATCAGCTCAAAGGATGCTAACGATGTTCACTACGGATCTGAAAGCCGAACACTCGCTCTTGGATTGAGTGGTTCTGTTGACGGGGGAGAATTCATGCTCCCAGTTGGCGCAACAATTCGTGCTGCTGAAGTTTCCTTCGAGAACAATCAAATCATTTCAACAACCGACGTAAACGAAGGATTTGACTGGTCACTGTTGTCGGGTCTTGAAGAAGTCGCATTAGGAAGCATTGGAAACCAAACAGATGGCTCCAAAGAAATGTACCCTGTTGAGATGAATCTCTCAAGTGCACTCAATACGTTGATGCAAAGCAGTCTTACACCAACAGCACATATCGATGCGAACGGAAATGGGTGGAAGAAATTCAGATTCAATATTGAAAGTCTTAACGCTACTGGCGGTGGGACAATTGATCTCATTGGACTTGATGTGGTATACGACCTTACCCATTACCTCTCAACCAGCAACGGCTTTGCTTCTGAACTTGCGCAAGGTGTTGCACTGTCCTCATCAACATCTGGAAGTGCAACTGTACCAATCGTTATTCATTCAACCAGTGGAGGCGGTCTTGCTCTTTCCAGCCTCTCTGTGATTACATCTCCAGGATATGTCACAACAGCAACACTTGTTGGAAATCCGATCGGTCTTTATCCGAATGGAGAAATTTACGAAGTCATCACAACACACACCGTCTCTGCACTTACTGGAGCACAATTCCAAGAAGCGAATCTTATGTTCGAATCCGTAACTGGAAACATTGAACTTTCTTATTCAGATCTCAACGGATTTGGAGAAGTTGAGAATTCGAACGGATACATTACACTTCAATCCTCAAGCGTTGCAGACATTTCTGAAGGGAAGGAAATCACCTGGAGATTCACTGTTAACAACGTTTGGGAAGATACTGAGGAAGTAAAGATTTACGCTGGACAAAAAGCAACAAATGGCGTCAATGGTCTGCCTTCTGCCATCGTCCTTGCACCACCAGGTGGTAATGCTGTCGAGAACGATGTTGGCATCACAGTCTTCTCAGTCCTCAATGAGGAAGGAGTCGCTCAGAATTTGGATGCTGGAAACACGAACCGAAATTTGAGATTAACTGGAAGTATTCGATTGGAAGCACTTGCGGTATCACCAGATCCTCTTTCTTACTTCACCGTTGTCGAAGAAAGAAGCATCAACAGCACAGGCGAAACTCCAGTCTTTGAGTGGTCTGAAATCGCAAATCAGTCAGGAACCATCAGTGGAGACTTTGACTGGACGGTCGACTTGGGCCCTACGACTGCAGGAGACCACGTTTACCGCTTCAGAATCACAGGATATGAGGGCGGCGACACGGTTTGCCCTGCCTCTGAATACAGGCCAGATAGCGATTGCGCGATTCCATTCAATCTTTCAATCGATCAATTTGCACCTGAATTGGTTTCAGTAAAAGTACTCAACGGAGAAGTCGATCCTAATTATGAATCCAATTGGAGATCACTCGTTGACGATACGTGGGTTATTCCATCCAACAATCAATACATCAAGGTTGGAGTAAGTGATCTGCAAGACCTTCCAGCAACAATTGACCTGCATTACTGGGTTGAATACCAGCACGATGCGAACAGTGATGGAATTGCTGACCTTTCAGAATACGCCACTGTTGCCTTGACTGGAGACGGAGCTTATCCAACAGCAAACTACACTGGAAACTACAATGACCTTGCTAATCAAGAGAAAGACCCTGTTGGAAGAGTCAGTATGTTCCTTGAAGGATATGACCTTGCAGGAAATTCAATTGATGGTGGTGAAGCGGGTATCTTCAATGATGAAGTAACCTATGCATCCATGCCATCCAAGTCTCCTGAGATTCTTTCCTTTGCAATCGAGAATTCTGCTGGTCGACCACTTCTTAATTCCAACCATCCTTCATATGAAGGCGATTGGAATCAAACAATGTATGCTGGTAATGAATACCATCTCATTGTTAATGCTGAAGACCGAAACGGTTGGAGAGATATCAGTTACATTCGAGTCGATTTAACCAATGACAGAGATGACCTCACACTCTACTACTTCCCTCGAAACGAAACTGCTTGGACCGATAGCCCCCACATTACAATCGTCGAGGAAAGTGCTGATTCCGATGGCCCTCAACTCTTGCGAATGGATGGAGAGGCATTGATTAATCCGTTTACGGATGAATTTTATCTCGACCTTCCAATCAAGATTAACTGGGGTATTGTTGGATTATCCACACTTGCGTCTCCTGAGATTCACATTGAAGATCTCGATGGTGCATACAAGCGAAAGATTGTTGGTTCAACAACGCAGATTACCCAATGGTACTATTCCGATGGGATTCGACTTGACATTCGAACTGATGAAGCGAACAATCTGATGGTAACACCGTACTTCTCCGACATTACTGGATCGATTACAAACGATGTCCGTCAAGGATATGTTTTCCCTGGAGACACTGTTTCATTCGCAGGACAATATACCTACATTGATGGATGGTCGGACAGCGTCTTTATTCTACCTGAAATGGAATTGACACTTGAAATCACTCGTATGGCCGCTCAACCAAGTACGGCAAATGGTGTTCAATACTTCGCGTATGGCGCTGGTGGAGCGGATGGTTCGAAGCAGGATGGACAACCGACATACCACGCGTTTAGCGGAGGAGCATTTGACATCAACATTACTGCACCAACCTCAACAAATGAATACACCTACATGTTTAGGCTGGTCAATCTTCCAGATGGAGCAGTTGATACCACAGAAGCGATCTGTTCCTTCTCAACCTCATATGGATGTGCAGAGTTCGTTCTCAAAGTCGATGCAAACGCTCCTGTTGTCACTTCCAATACATGGACTGTTCGTGACGAAGCGAATTCAGTTCTTGATGAGACGATTTCAACTTCAAACTTCAGATGTATTGACGTTGAACTCCAAATCTCTGAGAAGGAAGCCTTGTTTGAAGGCGATGTCTCCGTAGCATGGAAGTTCTATGTCGATCCAACAAACGACATTACTTGGCCATACTTTGGTACAATCCACGGAACAGATCCGTTGACTGCAGAGTTGTCACTCTCCCCAGTTGCAGGTGGATACGCTGCTAGTGCAGTCTGTGTTGACCTCTGGCCAGTTGTTGATGACAATGAGTTGCCAACACAAGAGCAGATTGGAAATATCGAAGTTGTCTTCTGGATTGAAGGAGCAGATTCAGCAGGTTCTGCTGTTCTCGGTGGAGGGCCAACTCCAGAGGGCTCTGTTGCACCGATCTATTCCTCAGAGTCCCGATACAATTCCTTGTACTCGTTCATCTACGAAGAAGCCAGTTTCGCTGTAAAGGAAGTTGATCTAACTCCACGTTCACCTGAAGTTAATGAAGCAATGACATTGACCATTGAAGTCGTTAACACTGGTTCAAAAGCAGGTCAAGTAACACTCCGTGTTCAGTCCGTTGTCGATGGAGGAATTCCGATCACAGAAACCACCATCACTTCCGAAGCAATTCTTATCGATGGAGAACTTGATGTTGAAGTGGAGCTTGAAGAATTCGCAAAACCAACTACTGGGATGTATTACCTCATCTATGATAACCTAACTGGAGATCTTCTCTACAATGGTTCATCGAGCGGTGATAGTTTCAACGTAAAGGTTGCAAGTGAAAGCGATGATTCGGGTGGATTGATGCTCGTTATCGTTATTCTTATCGGACTCATTCTCGTAATGGGAATCGTCGGCCTTGTTCTCGTGCGTCGCAATGGCGCAGATGGTGCTGATGCTTACATGTACGAAGACGAAGATGATGGAAAGGCCTATGCTGAACTTCCAGGACAATACGGTGGACAACAAAGCCCACCCGCGGATGTAACTCCACAGATGGCTGATGCCATGCGTGAATTCCCACAATGGTCACAAGAAGAAATCCAAGGGTATTTCGACCAAGGTTGGGATATTGCCACACTCAAAGACTGGGTCAACAACCAGTAAAGGGTGTGACCACTTGTCTGTGGAATTAGAATGGGAGGACGTCGTCTGGCAAGACCCAGATGGCGGTACAATCGTTCTACACGGTGTTCTTCCAACAACAGTTCATCCACGTCAATTACGGCCAAGAATAGAATGGCACGCAATCGCTCTTTTGGAAGGGCCTGAGATTGAAGATGTCTGGGAACTTGAGGAAGCCTCTGAAATAGAATCTCAAGGTATCAATCTTACTTCAGCAGTTCTTGGAGGTGGAATTGACTCTGTTCTAATTCAGGATCTTATTCAACTCGATGATCTTCAAACAGGAAGATTTCCAGACCCAGAACCTCGCCGACTGCATCGATTAGCCCTTCGTCATGACCGTCCTGTCTATTGCATTGAACCTACTCTTGATGATGAGGGATGGGAGTTGCAACGTACAAATGAAGCAAAGGTTTCTACCCATTGGCGAAAACTTCTCTCAATGGTCCGCATTGGAAAGAAGTGGAGAAAGGCGGTGAAACGTCGAATCTTTGATGCTGAGCAACCACCAAAGAATGTGTCAAAAGATATGGCTACTGCAAGTGTTCTTACCGCTGCTTGGTGGGACATGACCGAATCAAGAATCAATCCAGAACTATCGAGATCCAGAGATATTCGATTTGCAAAGAGATTACGCGGAGCACTCTCTAAAGAGCGTGAGACGCATGGAGATAATGCAACAATTCTTGTTCCTATGATTCAAACTTGGAGAGCGAGTTTACTGGACTCGTTACAATCGCTACCTGAGGTGGAGGAGATTATTTCATCATCTGGCCCATCGGACATATTAGAGGGAGAAGAATGAACTCAAACATCGATGTAACAGTTGAGAATCAATTGGTTCGATTCATCTGCCCAAAACCTGTAGATGGCGAGGCTGTTGTAGATCAATTGGAAGGGCAAAGAGTGGGTGGTATGGTCATCAAATCACTCCGCCGTCCACGAGCAACACTTGTGATAGACCCGCAAGGCCGTATCACTGTTCATGGCACACATCGAGTTGAAGCAGCTCGTTCAGCAGCAAAGGAACTCCTCCTCAGACTTGGTCTCGATGATACTGGATTGGAAACAGAACTCGGTCCAATCATCGCTTCATTCAATTTTAACACCGCTGTAAATGTACAATCGATTATCGGTAATCTTGGAGCAGGCGAAGGGAATTATGACGAGCGCCTGGATTGTGGTATTATTCACGATGAGAGACATGACCTCATCCTCTATGTTTGGTCAAACGGCAAGTGTATCGTTACCGAGGGGCGTCATCCAAAGATGGTGGCTATGGCTGCAGTTTACTGGCGAACGAAGTTTTCTGAACTTGGATTTTCTACAGCGTGAGGGTCGATGATGACAACCCCTCTCCCCAAATGGAATGGGCCGATTTTAGACAATCATTTCCATCTGAATAGAAAGGGCAGATATCTGGATGCTGCAAAGGATTTCAAAAACCAAGGTGGTACTCACCTTGTCTTGGTTCACTGCCCTGATTTCTCATCACCACCCACACATATCGATGAACATCGAAGCACTTATGCCGATACGATTGCAATGGCGGATGAAGTTCGAGACCACCATGGGCTAAATGTTCGAGTTGTACTCGGTCCGCATCCTGCCGCCTTTGCTCACCAGTTCATTCAGTGGATAGAAGAGGATAAAGAGGGCGGAGCAGAACGTGCCTGTGAAAATTATCGAGATAGCATCGATGCAGCACTCGAGTTTCTCCATGAAGGAAAAGCCCATGCCATCGGTGAAGTGGGACGACCTCATTGGCCAGTTTCTGATGAAATATGGAATCTTTCGAATATGCTCTTGGAAGAGACAATGGCTATGGCTGCCAAAGAAAATATTGCACTCCAACTCCATGTTGAAGGCGAATTAGATTCAACCTATCGGGATTTATCGAAGATGGCTGAAAAAGTCAATCTCTCTAAACATAAACTTGTACGCCATTATTCGCCTCCTCAGATTGATGAAGCTGTGACACGAGGGCTAACGTCGAGTGTTCTTGTTGGAAAAGGAGCCCTTCAACCACTGATGGAAACCTATGAACAAAACAAAACTGGATTCATGCTCGAGACGGATTACATGGATGATCCACGCAGACCGGGTGCTGTTTTAGGACCTAAAACAGTGCCGAAAAGAACCCAACAACTTCTCGAAGCAGGAATGGATGAAGAGACATTATGGCGTTGTCATGTTGATGTCCCCAACGCAATTTATGGAATCAATGAAGATTGAATCTTTTTCTATCCATATCGCCATCACATTCATCATAGGGTTCTGATTCGAAGATATATGGCAGAAGGACTTGGTCACCTCAGATCAGCAGTTGTTCTGCTTCTTCTCATACCATTATTGATGCCCTTTGCATCTGCACAAGGCGGAATTGGTTCGATTGCGTTGGATTGTGGAAGCGATCCTGTTATGAATGTTGATCCGAATGAGTATTCTGATGTGGAACTGTCATGCAAGGTCACAAACGATGGAACTATTCTTGCAGAGGATATTCAAATTTCAGAAGAATGGGATGGCATCTTTGTTGACATCAGCCTTTCCGAAGACAGCTTTACTCTTGATTCGGGCGAAGAAGCCGATTTTACAGTCACCTTTAGTGGTGAATCGCGTCTTGATGCAACAATTGCCTATGAGTTCACTATATCTGCGACTGTGACTGCTTGGGGGCCGATTCCAGTTGAAGGAACTCCTCTGTCAAATACCGCAAATCATACAGGTGATTTCACCATCGCAAAATTCGGAATGCTCACGCTGGATGTACCTGACACTTCCTCTCGGAATATGGTGACGAGCGAAGAGGTTTCGGTTACTTTCCAAGTAGAAAATGATGGCAATGCTGAAGATGATGTCAAAGTGGAAGTATCGAACTCAAATGAACTTGAGATGCTCGGTTTCGTCTTTACCACAGGGACGCAATTTTCAGAAAAAGTTCAAGCGGATGGTATCTCTTCTCAATTTGAATTAATTATACGAGCACCAAGTGATGCTGCAGAAGAGATCCGTGCTGAAATCACCATTATCGCAACAAGTGACAATGACGACTCAGAATCCGATACGGTACGCTTCGACCTCATTGTGGAGGCAGAAGATGAATCATCAGGGCTCGGGGCTCTGTCTCTTGAGAACACTGACGATTTAGCCATGTATGGGGCCATTGGTGGCGGAGTTCTCTTCATCATCTTCCTTCTCGTTATCATCTCTCGAATCTCCAAGCGAAACTCATCTCGTAATGTTGCAGTTGAGGACGAACCTGAAGAAGAAGCAATAGAAATCGATGATGAATTCGATCTTGATTTCGATTTTGAAGAGGATGAAGATTTTGAATCAGATGACCTCGATTCTATGTTTGACGATTTGTAACGCCGTCGCCTTTTTCTTCAAGGTCGATTAAGGCCAATATTTGAGTCAAAAGAAGGGGAATACTCAAAGACGTGCTGTGCTGGGTAACACCTGCGATTGGTGAGATGCGGATGCTAGGTCTAAAGGGAAAAACAGCCGTAGTGTTCGGAGTTGCGAGTGAAGATTCGATTGCTTGGGCCATCTGTCAACAACTTGCAGAAGCAGGAGTAGACCTGTTTTTGGGCTTCCAAAAGCGCTTCATGTCTCGGGTTTTCCAACTCAAAGACAAACTTCCTGCCATCAAAGGATTCTATCCACTTGATGTTGCAGAAGATGAAACAACTGGAGAATTTTTCGAAGCCTTTTCCAAAGAACATCCTGGGCGAAAGATCGACATCCTCGTTCACGCTATCGGATTCGCTCCACGGAGTTGCTTCGATAGACCGATTCTTTTTGTTGAGGACGCTGATATCAATACAGCAATGACGATTTCTGCAAATTCATTGCAACGTTGTTTAAAATTCGCTATGCCTTACCTTAGCGAAGGGTCTTCGACAATTACTCTGACCTATGCTGCATCAACACGCTTTGTTCCATCATATGGGATCATGTCCATGGCTAAGGCTGCTCTCGAATGCTGGACAAGAGAACTCGCTTGCCATCTAGGACCACATGGGCATCGTGTCAATAGCATCTCTTCAGGACCAATTCGGACGATTGCAGCGTCAGGCATTCCTGGTTTTGATAAAATTCTTGATCACGTCCAGGCAAATGCTCCTCTGCGAAGAAATGTCAGCCAATCTGATGTTGCAGGAACGACTCTTTGGCTAGCAAGCCCTCTTTCCGCCGGTGTAACCGGACAATGCATCCATGTCGATGCAGGCTATTCAATCACCATGGTGCCTCAGAGTATCATGGACGTATGAGGTGAACAAGATGACCATCACAACAGATGACGGAAAACCCTGCGAAGGGCTTGAACAAGGACCTTTTGAGCCGATTGCAGTGATCGGTGTTGCTGCGATGATGCCGGATGCTCCTGACCTCGATACGTTCTGGCAGAATATTATCGATTCACACGTAAGTATTCGTGAGGTACGGGAAGGTCGCTGGCCAGGTCCAGTTGATCATTTCTGGACTGAAGGAAAACCAGGTGACATCAAACACGGTTTCACCTATTCTAAGATAGGAGCGTTCGTAGAAGGGTATGAGTTTGATTGGAGGAGGTGGAGACAACCTCCCGGTACACTCCCTCAGATAGATCCATGTCAATTATGGGCGGTTTCTGTTTCTGCAAAAGCAATAGAACAAGCAGGTTATGGAGATGATGGAAAGCAATTCCCTCGAGAAAGAGCAGGTGTTGTTTTCGCAAACGCTCTTGGCGGTGAAAACAGAAATCTGTCAAACATCCGCGTTTGGTCGAATCACACGGCTGAACTCGCTAAGCAACATGGTATGCCAGCATCTGCAAAAGAATCGTTCATGGAAGATGTAAATGAACAATCTCCCAAAGTTGATGAAGATACAATGCCAGGTGAACTTGCAAACGTTGTATCTGGAAGAGTTGCTAATCTTCTTGATCTTCAAGGACCAAATCACGCAATGGATGCTGCTTGTGCATCTTCCATGGCTGCTGTCATGGATGCGTGTCGATTATTGCAAACACGGCAAGCCGATGTGATGCTTGCCGGTGCAACAGATCGCACAATGGATCCTGCAACCTATGCCAAATTCAGTGCAATTGGTGCACTTTCACCAACACACTCTACGCCCTTTGATGCTCGTGCGAATGGATTCGTAATGGGAGAAGGTGCTGGAGTCATGGTCCTCAAGCGTTTGTCAGATGCTATTTCTGATGATGACGTCATTCACGCAGTCATTCGCGGCGTTGGCGGTTCATCAGATGGTCGGGGCAAAGGAATCACTGCTCCAAGTCAACGAGGTCAAATTCAAGCCATAGCCCGTGCTTACAACCAAGCTGGCTATCCAGCCTCTTCGGTTGAATTAGTGGAAGCACATGGTACATCGACAAAGGTTGGCGATGCAACTGAACTTTCGACACTCACACGATTGTGGACAGATGCTGATTCAGGAGATAATGTGGCTGTAGGTTCCATCAAATCCCAGATTGGGCACCTCAAAGCAGCTGCTGGGATTGCAGGTATCATCAAGTCAGTTATGGCTCTTCACCATCGCACAATACCTCCTTCAGCAGGGTTTGAAACCCCTAATCCTACTGTTGATTGGCCAAACATTCCTTTCTTTGTCCCAACCCAAGCAAGAGAATGGCCAGTTCCAAGCAATCACCCACGTAGAGCGGGTGTTTCCGCATTCGGTTTCGGAGGTACAAACTTCCATATCGCCCTAGAAGGATACGATCCATCATACCATCAAGAGATGGCAGAGGATTGGGAAGATCGTTGGCATTCATATGCCCGTTCATCATCTGTTTCAGCACCATCAATCCTTGATGCAAGCGCAAAACCCACCTTGACGCATGAAGCAATGAAAGCCATCGAAGGAGGTGTCCTTCTGCTTTCAGGAAATTCTATCGAAGAACTCACTGCATCTCTTTCTACAGTTCACTTTGAGGGGGCTCTCTTCGATTCAGACCCAAGAGGTCTCCGTCTTTCAATGGCTTTACAAGATGCGAGTTCAAACTTCCAAGCAGATGCTCCATGCCGTATGGCACTTGTTGCAACCTCTTGGGCTGAATTTGAGAAGAGAAAGACACTCGCCCTAAGTTCACTTTCTGACAAAGCCAAGTGGGGCTTCTTACAAGCTCAAGGAATTCTCGTCAGTGATGAGGCAAGTCTTCCGGATGGAGTGAAAATCGCTCACATGTATCCTGGTCAAGGTTCACAGTATGTTGGGATGACAACTGACCTCTTCCATCGATATGGTCCAGTACAGAACGTCTGGCAAGCCTCAGATTCAACAATGGTCGATGTACTCGATGGCGAAACGTTGTCATCGTCCGTTCTAAGAGAAGGACTTGAAAAGGAAGAACGAATTGCTGCCGAGCATAAACTCAAGCAAACTGAATACACACAACCAGCAATGCTAACTGCAGATTTAGCCATTGAACACGCTCTAAATGCGTACGGGCATCATCCAGATATGGTTGCTGGCCATTCCTTGGGAGAGTATGCTGCTCTGATGGCGTCTGGAATCCTCAACATGGATGGGGCTCTACGCGCAGCGGCTGCTCGTGGCACAGAAATGGGATCTGTTGAAATCGATGACAAAGGATTGATGGCAAGCGTCACAGCTCCATACGAAGATGTGGAACGAATTCTTTCATCGTGTGATGGTTATGTCATTGCTGCAAACAAAAATTCTCCAAAGATGACTGTCATTGCAGGTGCTACTGATGCGGTTCAAAATGTGATGAAGGCCTTCGAAGAAGAAGGATTCAATTGCGTCCCATTAGCAACCAGTCACGCTTTCCACTCAAGTATTGTCGCTCCAGCGAATGAACCACTTCGTAGGTTCTTATCTTCGCTTGAAATCAATTGGCCGAACATCCCAATCACTGCAAATGTAGATGGTATGTTTTACCCAACTGAAGGCCCTGATGCTAAGGAAGGTATCTTGGCAAAACTCGCTCCACAAATGGCTTCTTCTGTTGAATGGACAAGTCAAATCCAAACTATGTACGCTGCTGGTGCTCGAATCTTTGTTGAAGTTGGGCCAAAGAGAGCATTGACAATGTTTGCATCTCAAATTCTTGAAGATCAACCACACCTTGCAATCATGACGAATCACCCTAAGCAAGGAGGCATTGCATCTTTCCTTACTGCATTAGGCGCTCTGGCTGTTGCAGGCCGTCCTCCTAAGGCCATCGAGGCAGATTCAGATGTCTTCTCACAGGCATTCAGAGCAGGGCCTATCGAAGCACATGCTGCTATGGAACTCCCAGTTCGTTCCAGCCAAGAAGACCTTCGAGTCCGAGCACGTCCTCTTCCATCGAAAGGCGGTGCGGTGCAGCCTGTATCTGCTCCAGTTTCAACTACAGTACAAGTTGTCAAAGAAACAACAGTTGCAGATTACATCGGTGATCGGATTGCAGCACATTGCGGTTACCCTGCTATGTTTTGTCAAGGAATGGTCAACCTCCGTTCTGGACTTGGTTTATCCGATTCTTCTGTTCAAAGTATCATTGCAGGGATACGTAATGAAGCCGAAACAGATTCTGAAGTTGATGTTTCAAGTGCTGAAACAGTTGCAGATTTGGAACGTTGGGTTCGAGAAACACCACAAGGCTGGGCTCCTCGAGTTCATCTTGTCTCATCGCAAACCAGTGCTCAAGTACAATCCGTAGCAGTTCATGATCCTTTGATGCAACGACGTTCTGACCCATATGTTGTTTCTGGCATCTCCCTTGGTCTTCCAGGTGGAGAGAAGGTCTTCGACGAGGACGTATTCGAACGCTTGGTTCGTGGTGAAACCTGTATCCAAGAAGTCTCTGATGAATACAAACAACGTCTTCTCGACAAGAACATCACACGACTCATCAAAGGCCGTGATGGTTCAGTAAACATGGAGCAAGCGAAGGTGTTTGGAGATATTCCTCAACTTGCAGGAGTTAAAGCAGCCTTCGATTTAGCAGAAGAATTCGGCGTAGATCCCAAACTTGTAATGGCTTGGGATATTACAACACAACTCGCCATGGGGGCTGGACTCCTTGCTCTACGTGATGCAGGAATTCCTCTCACTCCAGAAGAACAAATCGGTAAAGGCGGACTTCGATTAATACGAAATTGGCAAGTCCCTTCTATCCATAGAGACCGAACAGGAATTGTCTTTGCCTCATGTTTCTCTGGAATGCAGATGGCCATGAAACATGCAAAGTCTGACGGTGATGATGGTGAAGGGAAGTTCGATCGTCGATATCTCTTCCAAATTCTGACTATGGGTCATTCACAATTCGCTCAATACACAGGTATCCGTGGTCCCACAACCACGATTAATCTTGCATGTGCTTCTGCTACTGGTGCTTTCCAAATAGCTGAAGATTGGCTTGCAAACGATCGTGTCGATCGAGTTGTTATCCTGTCCGCAGATGATGTTACAGGAGACGAACTATGGGAATGGATTGGTGGCGGATTTGCAGCCTCTGGAGCAGCGTCGACCAGTAATGTCGTTGAAGATGCGGCATTGCCATTTGACAAGCGCCGTAATGGCCTGGTTCTCGGCATGGGTGCAGCAGCATTCGTTGTCGAACGTAAGAGCGAAGCAGAACAACGTGGTGTTCAACCAATCGCTGAACTGCTCGGTGCTAAAACAGCTAATTCAGCATATCACGGAACACGTCTTGACGTCGAACACGTCGCAGACACAGTTGATTCCTTTGTCGAAGAAATGGAACAGAAATGGGGATTGAATCGCCACCAAATGGCCAAGGAACTGGTCTTTTATTCACATGAAACATACACACCGGCTCGTGGAGGCAGTGCTCAAAGTGAAGTGCGTGCTCTTCGAAAGACGTTTGGTGATAGTACTGACGAAATGGTCATTGCCAATACGAAAGGATTCACTGGTCACCCAATGGGTGTTGGAATTGAAGATGCGAGTATGTTTTATGGGCTATTGAATAAGCGTATCCCACCTATTGCAAATCACAAAGTTTTGGATGAAGAACTTGGCAATCTCAATCTTTCAAAGGGTGGAGATTACTCTGAGTTAAAGTATGGATTGCGCTTTGCAGCTGGATTCGGTTCACAGATCGGTCTTTCCATGGTTCGTTCGTGGCCTATTGTTGGAGAGCGAATTGATGGAAAGCGCCTACTTGCATGGTGCCGTAATCTTGCAGGCAACGACGATATCCAATTACGTGTTCTCGATAATAAGTTGGTTGCTTACGTTGATGGAGATAACAATCTTCATGGAGGAATTCAAGGCGATGTGTACAAAGTGACTGCTCCATTTGAAGGACTCCCGTCAGAAGTTGAAAGCGCTCCAGAACAACCAGTGCCTAAGGTCGAAGTTGCACCTGTTGCAGAACCAACCCCGACACCTGCTCCGACTGCACCAAGCAAACCTGCTCCAGCAAGTGGGGATCTGGTGCAAACTGTGATTGATGTTGTCGTGAAACACACAGGATATCCTGCAGACTTTGTAGAACTAGACCAAGACCTCGAAGGTGAACTTGGTATCGATACTGTCAAGCAGGCAGAAATCATGGTCGATATCCGACAACATTTCTCTCTCCCAGTCGATGAAACATTCATTCTCTCGGACTATCCTACGCTGAACCATATGATTGGTTACATCCAGAAGATGCAAGGTGGTGAAGCACCAGTTGCTGTTGCTGAACAAAAGGTGCCAGCATCTGAACCGGTACCTGCGCCAACACCTGCGCCAGTTGCCACACCAGTTGCTCCTGCTGCAATGTCAACGACAACTGATACAGAAATGACACAACAAGTGATTGATGTTGTCGTTAAGCATACAGGCTATCCGGCTGATTTCATTGAATTAGATCAGGATTTAGAAGGTGAACTTGGCATTGATACGGTTAAGCAAGCTGAGATTATGGTCGATATCAGAACTTTGTTCGCATTGCCAGTAGACGAAGATTTCCTTCTTTCCGATCATCCGACATTGAATCACATGATTGGCTATATCGTCAAGATGAAAGGAGGTGCTCCAGTCGCATCACCAATTCCACAAACCGCTTCTGAAGAACCAATCGTTTCAGAAGTGTCTGCTCCTATTTCGCCGTCAACACCAGTGATTCAAGATGCGAACATTGAATCAGCCTTGATCGAAGTCGTTGTGAAGCATACAGGCTATCCAGCTGATTTCATTGAAATGGACCAGGACTTAGAAGGTGAACTTGGCATTGATACAGTAAAGCAAGCTGAGATTATGGTCGATGTTCGAGAGATATTCTCTCTTCCTGTTGATGAAGACTTCTTGCTCTCTGATCACCCAACACTGAATCACTTTGTAGGATATATTGTGAAGATGAAAGGCGGGCAACCTGAAGCGCAACCAACTCCCTCTGTTGCAGATACAACGAAACAAGCACCTACTCCTACAGTATCGACTCCAGAAGTAACAGGTTCTCGACGTTGGCAAGTTGAGGTTGAAGAAGCAGAAACAATTGCAGATAGTCTTTCTCTTGAAGGAACCGTCATTATTACTGATGATGGATGGGGAATTGCTGAAGCACTATGTTCTCGCTTAGAAAACCGAGGGTTATCGACAATCCGTGTTGGATTTGAAGCAGGTATTCGCGATGTTTCGATTCAAACTGAACAGGGCCGTACTGTACACCGTGGAGATCCTGGAAACAGTGAGCACCTTGAATCGATCACTTCCGCTCTATCAGATGTGCAACTCGCTGGTGTGATTCATCTTGCACCAATGAAACTTGCATCCGCTGAATGGGCGGAGGATGTGACACCATCGTCTCAAGTAACCCTTTCTGCCCATGGTTGGTTTGGATTACTCAAAGGATTAGATGCTACATTTGCAAGCCTTTCCAACGGTTTGATTGCCAGTGTAACGGCTATGGATGGACGACACGGAACTCTCGGAGAGCGTTTCAATTCGATTCAATGCGCTGCTTCAGGAGTTACAAAATCGTATTCTTTCGAACGACCACAACTTCGTTCACGAGCTCTAGACCTTCATCCCGAATTGATCTTTGATGCAGAAAATGCTGCTGAACTTATTGAGAACGAACTGTTCAATTGCGGTGGAGATGTCGAAATCGGCCTTGACCGAGATCAACGTCGTTGGATTTTAGCAGCTTTCGCAGAAGATGTTGTCGGTGATGTTGAACCATTGCAATCTGATGATGTTTGGCTCGTCTCAGGTGGTGGTTCTGGCGTGACTGCTGCATGTATGATCGGTGTTGCTAAGGAAAGTGAACAAGCAGGGGCAACATTCCATTTGCTTGGTCGATCTGTTCTTATCGAGCAAACATCAGAATGGTTGGATTGGTCGGAAGAACAACTGACCAATGAAAAAATGGCCCTGCGTCAACGGTTAATTGAAGCCTCGGAATCTGAAAAGGTTACGATGGTTGAGTGGAACAATGCGTGGCAGAAATTCACTCGCAGTAGAGATGTTTACCAAACGCTTTCAGAAATAGAAGCAACTGGAAATAGAGCATTCTATCATTCGATTGACGTTACTGATATTGAAGGGTTACGGGCTCTAGGGGCTTCTCTTTCCCAGCCGATTACTGGTCTCATACACGGTGCTGGACTTGAAGATTCCAAGCTCGTAGGTGACAAAACATGGAACACATTTGACAATGTTGTTCGAGTTAAAATCGACGGATGGGCTGCATTAATGGGTGCAGTTACATCATCAAATGGAACCTTGAGATTTGCAAGTTGTTTCACTTCGGTTGCTGGACGATTTGGTAACGGGGGTCAGACTGACTATGCAGCTGCGAACTCAATACTTGATGCAGAGATGGCCCGCCTTACTGCCAAAGGAGACTGCCGTGCAGTTGCAATTGGATGGACGGGTTGGAGAGATGTTGGAATGGCAACCCGAGGTTCTATCGAAGCAGTCTTCGAAGAGGCTGGAATTGAAACTCTACCAGTTGAACTTGGTGTTGATATCTTCGTAGGTGAAGCACTACGCGGCGGTAAACGTCGAGTCATTGCCTGTGGATCACTTGGTCTCATGGATCGATTTGATTCATTTAGAGAAGCACCACTCATGCTGTCGGGAGACATGGCGTCCCTGATAGCAGATCCTTCGCGATTCCCATTTATTGACAAGGTTCTTTCTGTCGAGGAAGAGAATTCAATGATGACGCAGAGTACGCTTTCTGTAGCCGACCATCCTTTCCTATCTGACCACGCCATCGACGGTGTGCCTTACCACCCTGGTGTTATGGCATTGGAAATGTTTGCTGAGAATGCGTTGCTTCTTTGCCCACACACATCTCTTGCTGGATTCGAAGACGTCAAGTTTGGCCTACCTGTCAAGGTGATGAAGAATTCAATGCTTGTCCGTGTTCTTACTGAAGTTGCCCGTTCGGAAGGAAATGTAACTTGGGTCTCATGTAAACTTGTATCGGATTTAACCAATTCAGACGGCGTAGTCTTTGGTGAGCGTGAACATCATGAAGCAACAGTTCGACTTGTAACAAAGTCCGATGATTTGAGTGGATTCTTGGAAGGCGAGATTACTGCACTCCCATCGATTGGAATACCTCCACAAGGACGACTCGAACATCATGCATCATTCATCTATCTGAGGTATTTCCATGGGCCTCGATTCCAATCACACGGTGGAGTTTTACGAGGTGTAGGAGATTCAAACCAGCCTGGAGTCGATGGAATTGCATTGATGCGACATCAACTCCCTGCAACCGACCAATTTGCTCTAGAGCGTGAAGGAGAAGATGTTCTTCTGGAAGCATTACCTATGCTCATTGAAGCAGGTTTCCAGAATGCTGGACTTGTAGCGATGGAATCAGAGGGATTCAGTAGTTTACCAGTTGGAATCGATTGGTCGACTATGCTGCGTGTTCCTGAGAAAGATGAGAAGTTACGATTACGTTCAGTACGTACCCATGTTGAAGACGCAGGAGTTACGGTCCATGATGTCTTAATCATCGGTGATGATGATGCTCCTGTTGTTGCATTGAAAGGACTTCGATTGAAGGCCATGGCTCCAGTTCCAGAGGATCAGAAATTCACTCTCGACCGCTGAGGGTGATGTAGTGGATGTCAAATTCGATTTTATCGAACTGGAACATAATGCTCGCTTGCTGGTTGCAACCTGCCGGGTTCGTCCGATTGATCCTACGACACTCACATTGATCGATTGGGATGAGATTCGTACCTTCAGGACTGATAAGCGAAAGGATGAGCACCTCAGCGCCCGATGGTTGTTAGAACAAGCATTAGGCGAATGGGGCCTTAATGATCTCACGGCACTGATGATTTCAAGAACAGAAGAGAGGGCTCCATATCTCAATGTCATTCATGGTATGTGGATTCAATATTCCTTGCCAAGCATTTCCATTTCTCATAGCGATGGGCTTGCTTGTGTTGCTCTTATCGATGAAGGCTGGACGGTTGGACTTGATGCTGAACCATTGAATCGTCCTCCCAAACCAGCAGTATTCGATATGATGGCGAAAGGGGAAGAACTCGAACGATTAAATGCGGGAAAAATCGATTCATTATTGGCTTGGACTGGGAAGGAAGCAATTCAGAAAGCTCTTCGAATGGGAATGCATTTCAACCCACGTGAAATTGAAATTCCAATTGGGGATTTGGAAAGTGAAATATCAATTGGAAATTCAAAAATCCAATTGAGAAATTTCTTACATCCTACGCACAAAATTATGCTTGCTTATGGTAAAGATTCAACTCCGATTAGGTCGCCAGAAGAGGCTCTTCTTGAAGCGACAAGAGATGCCATGGATTCTGGAGCATCTTGGGGTGTTGGGTGTTCCACAACTCGGAACAATAGTTGACTCACTTTGTCCAAACTCGACTTGATTCCCACTCTAATCCAAGTAGAATTCCGATTTCTGTGAGTATAACATAGTTGAACAGCAAATACATCAGGTATGCGATCACTATTACGAGAAGCGAGGTGTTCACGACCTTTCTCCTCTGTCGCTTTACATCATCCAGTGTACAAATTCCACGATTTCTAAAATACATTACAAGACCAATGATGACGAATAGACTCGCTAATCCTAACATTGTCGGCCTGAACCACCAGTAACCTCCTGTTCCCCAATACAATGTGTCAGAAAGTGCAGCTGCACTGCTAACACTTGCTAAGCCGAACATGACCAATATGATGCTTGGTAGACAGCACATGGAGGCGATTATTGTTGATGTAGAAATCAATTTGATGAGGGATTTCCGGTCAACTTCTGCCTCATCCATGATTATCCACCTCGCTCCCTACCGTTAAACAATTGTTCAGAAACATGATGCAAAAAGACCACTTTCTGATGGATTCGCATAGACTTGAAGTGGTAATACAGGCGTTCCGTCAGACCATTTACCCATGTCCGATAGCATTGGAGTATTGATGAGATTCGCATAGGCGAAGTCAGCAGTGTTTAGATCACCTCGGCTAAGAGCTACAACCCAATCAGCCTGTGCATCAATTCTGCGATAAAACGCCCAATCTGCAAGTGTATCATGGGCTTCATTTACAGGAAGGTAATGAGTTGCAACCAATCGGGGAAATCCATAGCGATCACTGGGTATGTAGATGAGTAATGTATGATTTTCATCCACAGCACTGAACAAATCGATGTGATGTACGCTATCACATTGACCAACAGTCATATCGTCCTCACTTACGACAAGATGGACGAGAGTATTTTCCGGTAAATTGGTGTAATTTGGCAACCAGTTTTCTTGTACTGGCCTGCCTGCAGCCATTTCTGTATCGACAACGAGGGTTTGATTGCCCCATTGCTTATTCTGAGCCATTTGTAACACCTGTAGAGAATATGCACCGCCCAAACTATGGCCACCTATCCACAAATGTTGTGGTAGGATTTTCAGATCACCTAATGTTTGGTTGACAACATCATCCCTTGTTGAGTCCTCAATTCGTTCTTCCAGTAAATCGATAGCAGATTGAAGTGCATGCATTCTCGGTACATGATGCGGCCAATTTGACATCCCATCCTCTTCTACGAGGGTAAACGTGTTTGCTTCATCAGGTCGGACATCAGTTGGATATTGGATATAGGCTACGACCATTCCCTTCCCAACTAAATGATCAATCCAATCTGTGTGCGAATCAACAGATGGGTTGTTGAACGCATGGAGTAGGATTGCAAGGGGTACGCCTTCAATACCTGGGTCGCTTGGAAGTTGGGGCAGATAGAGGTAAATCGAGAAATCAATGTCTTCTTCGGTGGGCCCTTGGATGTCAGAGACGAGTTCAGGAATTGGATAGAGATATTGAACACGAACAGAATCGAATGGACCAGCTTGGGCTCCGTATCCCATAGTAGGTGTGTCTGGAGGCGAGGGGGCTATTCCAATCAGAGCAGGTATGCCTGGCATAACAAGCCAAGCGGCAAAGAAGATTGTACACAGATGAAGGATTGTGTATGTCTTCTCTGTTTTGCTTTGTTCACGTTTAGGAAGATGAGGTGCTCCTCGCACAGCAATAGCAGATGCCAAGAGGAGAACACCGTATAGTGTTGGGAGAAGTAAAAACGCACCACGAATATATCGTATATCCATGAGCAAGAAGATAATCCAAGAGGCTAAGATAGCTCCGATTAAACTCATCAGACCTATGACTGAGAGTGGATGTAAATCAGTGCCTTTCTGCTTTCGAAGAGCAACCCAAATGCTTGCTGCAAGAATAAGCGCAGAGAATATCGCAATTGTCGCAATATGCTGGCGTAGAAAGAACGTCCATGCAAGCGTTCGTATTGCTTGTGGCCAAATAGCATTTTGAATCGGTTCTCCTAGAAGGAGGAGGTAAATCGATTCAGATAAGGCGATAACAGCTCCTAGTATGAGTGCAACCGGATGAAGAAACGGTGATTGCAAGACTCTTTGGTTGAGGGTGAGCGTCTCTATCGCTTCATCCTCCATATGCTATGAAACGACCTCGGGTTCAAAAAACGTCGTTCTAAGAATCAAGCATTAACGTTACGAACTTCAGGTGTTTGATCTGCAATCATAAATTCGAGCATCGCAGCCCACATCACGAATTCCATGCTCTTCTTGAGTTCCTCTTCACCACCAACAACCTCAATCATGTTGTCAAGTGTATCATCGGGCGAGTGGTATGCACTGTAATCAGAATCATATGCGCCTAAGTGGAAGATTGTTTGTGCTCCTAAGTCCCTGAAAGTAACGTGGTCTGAACGTCCAAATGTATCTTCATGCACATCCATAACAAGATCTTCATGTTCTGGCCAATGTTGGTCGCAACCAGCACCGTAGGTTCCTTCGATTCGCATGTCCATCGGTGCTCCAAGGATATCTCTGTGAACATGGTCGAGAATAGTGGTGATCTCAACATCCTGGACTTCTGGATCAATATCTGGCCCAGACCATGCATGGTATGGATACGGTTCTCCAGTTGGCTTTATTGCAGGATAGGAGATTCCCATCATATCCATATTGATGTAGAAACGGAGTTCTTTGTCTGTGGGTAAGCAGTAATCACACTCGTTGTTTGCAAAGGAACTCGAACCACGTAGCCCTTCTTCTTCTGAAGACCAAAGGGCTAGGAATGTGTCGCATTGAACTTCGATTTCGACGAATGCTTTTGCGAATAACATCATGCTAACAGTTCCTCCAGTGTTATCGTATGCACCTTCATAGGTTCCGCCTCCAGGAGGGCCCCCCGGTGGTGCAATGTCCATGTGTGCTCCCATTCCTTGGACACAAGAATCATCACGACCTTCCTTCCATGCAATGACATTCAAACTTTCAGGTTCGGTTGGGTTTCCATGGTCTGTGACACGGAGAATGTGAGTTTCGTAGCCTAGTCCTTCAAAATGACCTTGGAAGAAAGAAGCTGCACGCTCGAATGCAGGGTTTGGAGTCCCCATCCATCGATTGATGTATCCTCCACATTCAGTCGAGTCCGTGCAAACGCTTGTGATAAATTCCATCTTGTCAAGCCATTCCTCACCGTTCACGATTGGTGTTCCGTTTGTGATAGGCATCTCCAGTGCTTCACCGGTTCCATCGGGATGAACGATGGTGAGCGTAGCCTCTTCGACGTAGGGTGTCAGGAGGAATTTTCCATTGATTTGATCGCCGGTTACAGTTACGTATCCATTTGGAAGGATGGTGTCGTTAACGAAGAGCATAACTCCTGTCGGAACAGAAAGAGAACGACCATTTCCTTCGAGAATGAATTCATGCCATTCACCTGTTCGAAGTGTTACATCTTCTGGAGGCGTAAAATCGATTTGAAAGATAGACGAAACAATTGGTTGTTCTTCTGCACCTTCTTCACCAAAGCATCCTGACAAAGAAGTCAGAAGCATGAGTAAGACAAGAAAGAGGCCTTTGGAGGCTTTCAGCGTCTGCATGGCTAACGCTGTTCGCAATTCACTCATAGCCTTTGTCAATGGAGGTGCGGATAGCGGGAGTCGAACCCACGACATAAGGTTGGAAACCTCAGATGATAACCACTTCACCATATCCGCACTGTGGTAATCCTTGCGAACAATCTCTCCTCTTTGAGCGCATCGGTCAAATCGGTTCACTTGACTTCAGGTGGAAGCGGAGTGGCATCGTAACCTAACTCAACTCTTCTTTGTTGAACAACATCTTGATCCGACATCATTCGATTGTATAACACTTGAGCGGCTTGTGTTTTACGTTGTTCATCATCCTTTACTTGACGAGCTTTACCACGAATAATGAGCATTCCAAACAGGAAGACAAAGACGATCATCGCTGCAAAGATTTGGAAGATCGTTGAATCGAGAATGGTATCCCAGCCGAATTCATCTTCAACATCAGATGAAACTGAACTGTTGTACACATTCAATCGTATTGAGGCAGTATCCATCGGAATATCAGCACCCGGTTCTGTAACTGTTAGAACGAGGGTAAAGGACCCTTCAGAGAGTGCTTGGCCGGTGAATATCTTCTGTTGGAACGGCAATGAACCCGTATAGAAAACCATCAATTGGGAACTTGTTTCAGCATAGAAATTCGTAGAGGATTGCAAATCAATTCGTGCTGTAAATCCGTCACTCATCGAGGTGGTAACTGTACAGGTGAATTGGAAATCAGCTCCTGTCACTGAATCTGTGGAGATTCGATCTGGTAAACATTCGAGCGTTGCTTCTCCAGCATTTCGACTCGGATCATTTGGCCAATGGTCAGGCTTGTGTGCGCCAGATGTTTCGTTATCACCCCAACCATCACCATCAGTGTCTTGGTATTGTGAATCATGCAATGGGAATGCATCTTCAGAGTCTGCATAGCCATCACCATCGGTGTCTGGGCATCCTTGTAAGGTTCCAAGGGAAGCCGTACCATATTCGTCAGGACATTGGTCTGGAGCAGTACCTGAATTTTCATCTCCAAATCCATCCATATCATCATCATACCATTGTGTTGCATCATTTGGCCAGACGTCGTTAATATCGGAGTAACCATCCGAATCTGTGTCTATGCAACCAAAGACATCATTGGTTGAAGTTCCTGCTTCCAGAGGACAGAAATCGCCTTGAGTTCCGTTCACTTCATCACCAAATCCATCCGAATCTGTATCAGTCCATTGTGTCGATTCACCGAGGAAATCATCGTTTAGATCAGACATACCATCATTATCTTCATCAGCACAACCAAATGAATCTCTGAATGAACTACCTTGTGTAGTGGGGCAGTCATCTGCTTCGAATCCAGTAGGATTGTCTCCAAATCCGTCGTTATCTTGGTCTGCATTTTGAGTCGCTTCGAATGGGAATGCATCTGAGCCATCTGACTTATTCCACTGAGCATCGGTGTCAGAGTAACCATCGCCATCAGAATCGAGGCAACCAAAACGATCGAAAGTGGAATTCCCAGCGATCAACATGCAACCATCTTCGAGGTCATCATAGCCATCACCATCAACATCAGATGACCGAGCAGGGTCTGATGGGAATGCATCATTATCATCAGAGATTCCATCGCTATCAGAGTCAAGGCAACCATAGCGGTCGACGGTTGATGTACCAGGTATTCCTGGGCAAGCATCAGGTTGAGGTCCTGTTGCATTGTCTCCAAATCCATCGGAATCTTGATCGAGCCACTGGTATTTGAGAGCAGGTAACTCATCGATTGTATCATCCCATCCATCACCATCAGAATCCACACAACCGTATCGATTTCCTTGAGTTGAATTTCCGATAGTCCCTGGACAAGCATCTGGAGTGGTTCCTCCAAGATTATCTCCATATCCATCACCGTCGACATCAGCCCATTGAGTCGGGTCGTCTGGTTGTTTATCTTGACTGTCAGCCCATCCATCTTGGTCTACATCTAAGCATCCAAATGTATTGTTTTGCCATGAATCTCCAAACTCTGTTGGGCAGGCATCTGGAAGGTTTCCAGAGGCATTGTCTCCGAATCCGTCTCCATCTTGGTCAGCCCATTGTGTCTTATCATAACGGAATGCATCTGCACCTTGAGAAACATTCCAAAGCCCATCCGCATCAGAAATCCCGTCTCCATCTTGGTCAGGACAGCCGATTCGATCAACGGTTGAATTTCCACCTTGCGTTGGGCAGTCATCTGGATTTGAACCCGTTAGGTTATCTCCAAATCCATCGTTATCCGAATCAGCCCATTGGCTGACATCGGTTGGAAATGCATCGGCTCCTTGTGCAATGCTCCATGTGCCATCAGCATCTGAAAAACCGTCCCCATCTGTGTCAAGACAGCCATTTCTATCGGCTGTGGACGTTCCAGCTACGGATGGGCAACCATCTCCATTTGTGCCTGAAGGATTATCTCCAAATCCATCAAGATCAAAATCTGCTTGCTGTGAAGCGTCGTTTGGAAGAATATCAGCACCATCTGCAATGGTCCAAATCGGGCCATTTGTACCTAACAAGTCCTCATCAGAGGTACCATCGCTATCGGAGTCGGGGCATCCAAATCGATCTGTTACAGATGTTCCTGAAACAGTAGGACAATGATCTGGATTGGTTCCTGTAGGCTCATCGCCAAATCCATCGCCATCAGCGTCTGCCCATTGTGTAGAATCATTCGGGAATGCATCATCGCCATCAGCAAAGCCATCATTATCGAGATCAGAACAACCAAGATTTCCTAATTCAGTTGAAGTTCCAAAAGTTGTTGGGCAACTGTCAGCGTTTGAGCCGGTTGAATTATCCCCGTAGCCATCACCATCTTGATCCGCCCATTGGCTCGGTTCAAGTGGAAACGCATCAGCCCCCTCTGCAGTAGTCCATGTCATATCCCCATCCGAATATCCATCACTATCAGAATCAAGGCATCCAAATCGATCCTCGAAGGATGTACCTGCAAAAGCCACACAAGAATCGCCTTGTGTTGCAGGCTCAGGTTCATCACCGTATCCATCACCATCAGAGTCAGCCCATTGTGTAGAATCACCTAAGAATGCATCAGCTCCGTTTGCAATGGTCCAAACTGAACCGTTGATGCCAGTTGGGTCAGGGTCAGAAGAACCATCTCCATCTTCATCAGGACAGCCATTCCTATCTCGTGAGGAGAAAGCCTTCACAGTATTACAAGCGTCTGCACCGTTCGAAACAAGCCAAACACCATCGTTGTTGGAATACCCATCACCGTCTCCATCTAAGCATCCAAATCGGTCGAGAGTTGAATTACCAAGAATAGAGATACATGCATCTGGTTGGAAACCAATGCCGTTGTCCCCGTATCCGTCGAAATCTTGGTCAGCCCATTGTGTGCTTTCTGATGGGAATGCATCGGCACCATTCGAAACAAGCCAAACACCATCTGGATTTGAATAACCATCTCCATCGCTGTCAGGACATCCCGCTCTGTCAATGGTCGATGTGCCGTATGTACTAACACAATCATCGTCATCATCGATGACGCCATCAAGGTCTTCATCCTCTGTGAGATTAACCAATGTCGTTTCCTGATTCAAAGCCAGAGCGAAAAATTGAGGGCCACGTGGGACATTGGTTCCATTGACATGGACTTCCCAAGTACCCTGTGCAGGGTTTGAAAATTTCAATCCACGAAGGTTGTCAAGATTGTTTGATAATTCAGTCCAAGTTCCTGAAGGATCTTTTACAGCGAGATCAAGATCGTTCACGAGGTTAGTAGAAGCAACAGTCGTACTTTCAGGATCGGTCCAAGAAAGTACGATATTCAGGTCAGGAGCTGAGTTCGGAATGTTGAAACTCCATCCTCTATTTCCAGATGTTGAAACACTTTCATTCTCAATGAACGTGGCATTCAAAGCATTTCGTAAATCAACTAGCCCCCATCCTTCATGATTGTTTGGAGCAGTCTCACCAGCACCATTTGTCACATCGTTGTATTGACCCATCATGTCATGTGCGCTTGTGGCAAATATTGCCTTGACCAAAGCAGAACTTGGGTCTTGATGGCCACGATTATCGATAAGGTGCTCGAGTAGAAGAGCAGTTGCTCCAGCAGTTAGGGGCGTTGACATGCTTGTACCTCCCATGTAACAGTAATTCGCATTGTGTACCCCCCATCCACAAGCACCCGCAGAACGAGATTTCGTTGAAAGAATGAATGAACCTGGTGCGGCGATGTCTGGCTTTATTCTACCATCATCAACAGGTCCGCGACTTGAAAACCCAGTCATCCCGCTTATGTTATCGGCCGCTTTATCATCCTTGATAGGGTTCGCGGGAAAAGGGTTAGGCGAAAACATAGTCCCCCATTTGCTGGTTATAGTTGGGCGATTATTTTCACTCGCTCCCACTGTAAAGACATTCTTTGCTGTTGCTGGGTTTCCTAGTGAATCGAAGTCAACTTCCCCATTTGAGTTGGCATCTGTACCTGAGTTGCCAGCAGAAAATAAGATTGTCATATTGGCGTATTCTCTCGCTGCTATATCTGCTTGCAAAGATCCGATGGTATACTCGCTGAAACAAGTTCCTGAGCAGGTACTACCCCACGAATTCGTATGGATTCGTGAACCATTTTCAGCAGCAAATCTAAACAAATCAGTTTTGTTTGTAGGAATTCCTAGTAGAGTATTTTGCTCACCAACAGGGTTGTTTGCACACCATGATCCAACAGATTGGAAATACAATCTAGCTTCAGGAGCCATTCCCTTGATGCTTCCAGAGGAGTCTGTACCATCTCCAAGGACAGAACCTGCGACGTGGGTACCATGTCCATTGATATCCTCTGCTCCGTCGTTTGCAGGGGATCCGCATGTAGTTGCCCACCCTGATGTCATTGGAAGTGAGACAATATCTACGATGTGATCTCTAAAATCTGGATGCATGGTGGAATCATTTGTACCACTATCAAGTCCTGAATCTGCGACGGCAACGATAATGCCGGTGCCATCGACATAATCCCATGAAGAGTTGATTCCACTCATTGTTGCTTGACTCCACAAGTCAGGTGCCTTTAGAACCGCATCAGCCTCATCATTTGTATGCGTGTACCAAAACTCCTCTTCCAACCATTCAATCTCATTCTGACTTGCTAACCAAGATATTGCAGAAGATGAGGGTTGTATGTAGACTGTAGCAAATCTCCCTACGTGATATGTGATCTCAATTTCATTCAGTGAGTAGATTTCCTCTGGAAGTGTTTTACCGCTGAGTAGAAGGTTAACTGGAACCATATCTTGCTGGTAAAACAGTTCCGATGTGCTTGAAAGATCACCTGTCAAAATTCGGGCTAAACCGCGACTTATTTTATCAGTAGGATCGAGTTTCACGATCCCTTCAACACCCAATGAATCAAGTTGCTTCGTTGAATGTGTATTCAATTCACAATGGAATCCGTTGACAGGTAAAAAGGAGAAACAATCAATTCCTGCATCATTTAGTTCGCCTTCCCATTCAGTTGGTACGGGATATGTGTGAGTGAGGATGTAATATCCTGAGAGGACATTTTCATTGGCTCGCTCAGGCCAATCTTCAACTGGAGTGACAGTTGCATCTCGATACAATAAGCCGATGGTTCCTACACCTTCTTCTGCATTGTACCAGCCTTCAGCGTGGGATTTCGTTGGATTGATTCCTAATTGGCTGAGGATGTCAAGTTCGGCATCTGTATCAATAATAATTCCTGGTTGACTGCTGTTTGATGAGGCGAGAGGGGCGATTAATTGCGTCAGCATAATCGTAACGAGAAAGAAAGAAACGCGAATGCGTCGAGTCGCCATGATGGTATCTTACCATCGGTCACTCATGAATGATTTGCATAGAACTTCGTTTTTCAATTTACGAGGATTCAAAGGAAATGGGCTGTAGCCCCGGACATGAGAGGAAGGAGCGGCGCACCACAGGATTCGATGGCCCCATCGGAAATCAACGAAAAATCGCAGGTTCTTGGTCGTCAGATTTGGCGTGTTGTACCCTATGCGAAACGGTATCCTGGCAGAGTGTTGGCAGGTGTACTTGGTAACGCAACGGCCCGTTTCTTCGATTTGATGCCATTCGTAGCCATTGGTTTAGCGGTTGACTATTTTACAGGAGGGTTTCTCCAAGGACCACAACTCGTACAGGATTTCGTAACGTCGTTTGGTGGAGATCCTGCAATTGGTTATGGTGTGTTGATTTTCCTCGGTTTCTTTTGTCTTGCAATCTTCCAAGGTATCTCTGAGTATTCATGGCAAACATTAGGGTACAAAATTCAACACGATTTACGAATGGATGCGACCAGGTCACTTATTGCAATGGAAGCCTCGTATTACGATATGAGGCAAACCGGACAGATTATGTCTGTCCTATCAAGCGATGTAAATCAACTCGAGGATGTTGTATCGGATTCTTCTACATCGATTATACGGATTGTCGTAACATTCCTTACTGCTTTCCTAATCCTTGTGTTCATGTCCTGGAAACTCGCCATCGTCCTCTTCGGTCCAATTATTCTGATTGTTCCTATCGTCTATTGGTTCTCAACAAGCGTACAGCGCAAGTACAGGAAGCAACGCGAGTCAACTGGAGACATCACTGCAGTTCTGGAGAATCTCATTTCAGGTATCGCAGTTGTTCAAGCGTACAATGCTGAAGCATGGGAAGCCCAACGCGTAGAACGTGAATCCGGTTCCTACAAAGAACAAGCAATGGAAGCGAGTAAAGATCGCAATCGCTTTGTTCCAATGATTTACGTTGTCGCAGGTATTGCGTTCGGCCTTCTCGTTACAGCGGGTGGGTGGCTTGCTAAGGAAGATGAAATTACAACAGGGCAACTTGTTACATTCTTATTGATCAGCACACGTATGACCATGCCAATGTTCATCTTTGGAATACTTGTAAATCAACTTCAGCGTGGAGAAGCTGCTGCAAGGCGAGTCTTTGCAGCGATTGATTTGGAACCGACAATTGTGGATGCAGATGATGCCACAGCACTTCTTGGTCCAATTGAAACGATTGAATTCAAGAATGTACATTTCACATATCCAAACACTTCTACAAAGGTGCTGAGTGGAATTTCGTTCTCTGTAGCTGGGGGCCAATTCCTGGGAGTCATGGGCCACACAGGAGCGGGTAAAACAACAATCTTGAAACTGTTAATGCGATATTATGTTCCAGACAGTGGAGAGGTCCTAATTAACGGAAATGATATCAATAATTTCACGTTAGAAAGTGTTCGTGATGCGATTGGATTTGTTAGTCAAGATCCATTCCTTTTCTATGGAACAATTCGAGACAACGTAAGATACAATCAAGAAGCAACAGATGAGGATCTCAGCGTAGCGCTGGAACTCGCAGGTGCTCTCGAATTTGTTAAGGAACTCGAAGATGGAATGGAAACAATGGTCGGCGACAGAGGTGCTAAACTGAGTGGCGGACAGCGTGCAAGAGTCTCTCTTGCCCGTGCGTTGTTGAAGAAGCCATCTTTGTTAATTCTCGATGAGGCTTCAAGTGCACTCGATGCTGAAACAGAGCGTCGTATTCAGGAGAATCTCCTCAGTACAGGCTCTGGAAGGGCGACCATTGCAGTTGCACACCGTCTGAGCACAATTCGTAACGCCAATGAAATTCTTGCAATGGTTGATGGTGCAGTCGTTGAACGTGGCAAGCACGATGAATTGCTTGAACACAAGGGTGTTTATTCCAGTCAATGGATTATTCAAACTGGCGATATGGCTGGCCTCTGATCACGTTCGCTTAAGAATTGGTCGAAGGACAGTTTCAATCTGTTCTTTCGTAGAGACTGGTATGAAGGCCTTGTTGCCCCAAAGGATAACCAATGAAATAAGGAAAAACAAGGGTATTCCGATGATGAGTGACCATATAGCTACAGTCACCTCGAGGATGTAGTGATCCTCAAAGAATTCAGAAACGACAATTGTTGAAATGAGTATTAGCACCCTTAAAAGAGATAGAATTGACCGAATTGACATCCATATCTCTTCCTGATCAGAAACATCATTCTGAACCTGCTCAGGCATGCTGAGCCTTTTGAATAAGCCTACAAAGCCCTTGTGCTAAGTTGTGGGGTTGTGAGATGATTTTCACTCAAAGTGTACGCTCACGGTCATCAATTTGACGACCAACACCGGCAGCTCCGCCTGTTTTACGGACTTCTCTCCACGCCTTGTTGACACCTTGTCCATATGCCCAATGAGCGAGGAAGACAAAGAGTGGTGCGAGTGCAACAGTTCCTATCGATCGATGGGGGCTTGTTCCAATTGCAGCACCCAACCAAGAGAGTCCGATGTAAAAGCCCATGAGGCCGAGTATTCCGTGGACAGCCACTCGAGACCAAGTCCAATCACCATCAAGTGAAAACCAAGGATAGTCTGTTGCTCCACCAGTTACGATTCCAGCAACAAGCGAGAGGATAGCAACAGCAGTTAGCCAAGGGAAGAATCCAATGGCAGTGTGTGACCAAGTAGCTATTTCTGGCCACCGCTTATTCGCAACCATTCGAGTATATCCATAATTCCTCATTTGCTTCATGTAAGGTTTGAATGGACGTCGTCGTCGATGAGGCATCACATTTGATGGGTCGATGAAAAGTTTGTGCCCTTCTCTCTGAATCTTTGCATCTAGAACAACATCCTCTGCGCCAATGCATCCTGGTTCGAAGAAATTAACTTGACGAAGATTTGCCATACGATGAGCACAGTTAACACCTGGATTATGAGTGATGGGGACTAATTCTCCTCTTGGTTGAGCACCATATCGTGTTCCAGCGGTCATGAATTTTGTACAGAATGCGACATCAGCACATTTTGCTCCAAACGGATCATCATCAGGTGCAAAGTTTGGTCCTCCGACTGCACCGACTTCAGGATCCTTGAACCATCGAATAAGTTTCTCAGCCCAGTCCAGTGGTGGTACGGTATCATCATCAGTAAACAGAACAAGGTCATGGTCCATCTGACGGAGTGCGAAATTGCACGCATCGGCTCGATTTGTGGATGGGTCTTCGATCCAGGTTGCTCCGTATTTCTCGCAAACCTCTTTGGTATGATCTCTTGATTTCGAATCGGAAATTACAATTTCAATATCGGGATATGTTTGCTGTGTCAGGCGGTTGAGGACGATGTCCAACTCATCTGCATTGTTGATAGTCGGTATGAGAATGGCAACCTTGTAAGGAGTTCCATCCTCTTTGAGAACCTGTTCCACCATGTCAAGGGCACAATGAACTCACATATCAAAAAGATGCTTCACTCTTCGGCAGTGGTTTTAGCAATATTTTTCACATCACGAATGGCACTTGATACCTCTGGTAACTCTGCTAATTTCTTTTGGGCTCCTTCAGTTACTTTGAGTGAGTCTAATTTCTTGCCCGCTGGAATGAGCCTTGCATCATATGAGGCAACAGCATCATTGTAAGCGCCTACGACAGTGTTAAGGTTTTTACCCATCTTTGCTAAATCATGGCTAAACTTGGCTGCTCGACCATAGAATTCACGTGCTTGAGCATGAATCTCCTTTGCATTTTCAGCCATTGATTGCTGCTGCCAATACAAACCAACTGTTCGCAATAGGGCGAGGAGAGTAACTGGAGTTACAATCAACACGTGTTTATTGAAGGCGTATTCTTGAAGGCTTGGTTCATATTCAAACGCTGTAGAGAGGATAGGTTCTGCAGGGATGAACATCACGGTAAAATCAGTTCCATCCATAAGTCTTGGATAATCTCTGTTAGCGAGATCATTGACATGCTTTTTGACATCATTTGCGTGTTGTTTCATTTTAAGGGCTCTCGCATCCCCGTCCTCGAGGTCAAGACCATCCCAATATGCCGCTAACGGTACTTTAGAATCTACAGGGACATGCCCTCCATTCGGTATCTTCGCCAAGAGATCAACTCTTGCCCCACCAGCCCCCGATTTCAACGTGACTTCGACATCGAAGTCACAATGTTCGAGCATCCCTGCAGCCTCTGCTATGTTCTTTAGGGCTACTTGGCCCCAATTTCCTCTCGCTTTGACAGAACCTCTCAATGCAGTCGATAATTTGACATTTGTATCTCGCAAACTCGTTGTTTGTTCTTGTAATCCTTCAACCATTCGCTTGATTCCATGGTAAGCTCCTTCTCTGTTCTTCTCCATTTCAGTCGTTGCCTTTTCCAACTTCTCAAGATGATCTTTAATGGGAGAAACAAGCAGTTCAACCTCTTTTTTCCGTGCGTCATAGTCCTTTCCTGCTTCGGATTGAACCTTTCCTAATCGCTCTTCGGCAAGTCTGAGAAAATCTTCTGAATTTTGTCGAGCAACAGTCGCAGCCACACTTTCCATCTCAGCAACGAGCGTTTGCTTGTTTCCAAGTGCTGCTTGTGTTTCTGCTTCGGCAAGAACAAGTTGAGTTGAGAATTTTATCTTAGCAAGAAGCCAACCTATTCCAAGGCCAAGGAGGCTTCCAATGAGTACTAATCCGATGGTTAGCAGTTCTGACATGAAAAGGACTTCTGCCGAGAGTTCATTAAGACGTCGATTTTGGAAGCCCCTTGATTATGCTCGATTCGGTACTTCAGTCTCTGCTAAGTTCATAAGCCGTCGAAGGCCGAGGATATTGTAGGGATGCCTCATATGTTGAACATCACAGCCCGTCAAGAACTGATAACTAAGATACTCGATACGCTTATGATCGTAATCGAAGATGCCCGGTTTGATTTTGCAGAAGATGGCCTAACGGTACGAGTCGTCGATTCATCGCACGTTGCAATGATCAAACTAACAGTGGATGCAGCAGCTTTCGACGGGTGGGAACTCGATTCTAAGCAAATCGGATTGGAGATGAAGAAAATCCGAGAAGTAACCTCTCTCGGTTCCGTCGGCGAACTCATCGAAATGACACACCAAGAGGGTGGAGATTTCACAATGAGCCTTGGTAAAATCGTGCGCAACCTACGTCCTCTCGATAATTCAACAATGGCTTCACCGCCATCATTACCTAAACTCGACCTTCCTTGCAAAGTTGTCATGAACGGTTCAGAACTTGGACAAGCTCTCAAAGCGGCAAAGCAAGTTGGGGATTTGGTCAACTTCAGTATTGATGAATCTTCGTTCAAAGTACATGTTCGAAACAGTACTGACTCCGTCGACATCTCCTTCGATAAGGATGAAGTCGAAGAATTAGTTTGTAGTGGAGCCGCTCGAAGCCAATACAGTCTCACCTACCTCGAGCCACTCTCTCGTCGCTTCGGTCCTCAAGACAGTGTTACAATTCAATTCGGAGAGAACTTCCCATTAGCAATGAATTTCTCATTCGAAGACGGTGCTGCTGAAGTCGATTACTTCCTTGCACCACGTGTTGAAAGCGATTACTGATTCAGTATTCTCTCCAACCATGACCACAATCTTTGCATGTCAGCATTCTTGTTTCTGGCTCATCGGATGATCGAGTTTGTTCAAGATAAAAGTATACTTCAGTACAATCGCATTTTGGGCACATGTAGGATTCTGTAGATAAGACCCCTTTTCTCTGGTCTGAATCTTTGATAATATCATATTCTCTCTTTTCTGCCTTTGTTGTTGTTTTGGTTTTGGAGAGGTCGATTTCTTTCCCCTGAACCTTCATTTTCACATTTGCAGGTCCTGTGTAACCACATTTGTAGTTCGTGCAGGTGATGTCACCTGAGGGACTTGGGAAAGATAGTGTACCGCATTCTGGGCAAAACATGACCTGCCATCGACCTTCATCATTTAATCATAATGGTTGGGTCTTAGCGAATTGTATTTTATTTAATGAATAGAATCGTTTTCCAATTGGCAACAACAAGGTTGAATTTGAAGACACCTTCCCATGGGGTATGTGGCTCTGGTATTCTTGGCAATCTGCAGCCGTCGTAAACGAAAATGGTGACTTTCTTGACATCGAAGTAAACGACGGGAATTTTTCAGTTCAAAGTGCTAAAGAACGCTTGCAGTTAGTGGCTAAGGGACAATTGCCTCCGGAAGCAAAACTTCTTCTCGAGAGGTTTCCAGAAGCAAAGCCTACACCCCATGGTTCAGAGAATCTCCCTGACGCGAACTATCCTCTACCAACAGATGAACAACAAATGTCTGCTGATACAGCGGCTTTGTCGATCGCAGAAGAAGGCGTGGCGATGTCTGCTGGTGATCCCGACCGTCGCCTTGAACATCTTTTGCGGGCGAGTGATGAACTTCGAACACTTCATCTTACAATGGAAGCACGACTTGTTGAATGGATTGGACTCTTCCTACCAAGCGCTCGCTTCGAAGGAGATAGAAGCGGTCTTGCGAAGTCGATGGTGGAATTAGCATCATTATCTGAATTAGCAACACTCCTTGATGTTGAACCTGCATATGATGACCCATCATCTTCAGAATGGAATGCACTTCATGATTGGGGCTGTATGGTTGCAAATCAACGAAGGCAACTTGATCGATTAGAACATGCCATTCGTGAATCTACTGAATCCCATCTTCCTTCTGTTTCAGCACTTGTCGGACCTATGTTGGCTGCACGTTTGTGTGTTGAAGCTCATGGCAGAACGCGATTTGCCCGATTACCAGCTGGAACCGTTCAAGTATTAGGGGCTGAGAAAGCCTTCTTTAGTCACATCAGAAGTGGAACACCTCCTCCAAAGCACGGACATATCTTCATGCATCCATGGATTTCACGCTCACCTCGCTGGGTACGTGGTAAAATCGCTCGAATGCTGGCTGCAAAGATTAGCATTGCAGCACGAGTTGACGCCTTCGAAGGCACTCCATGGGGCGATGATGAAGTGGATGAGATCGAAGCAAAGGTAGCTGCAATTCGAAAGGAATTTTCACAACCCCCACGTCGTTAAGGTGATCTTATGGCTGGTTCAAGGAAGAAGCGTCCACTCTCTCATTCAGTCCTCCAAGAAGGACGGAATCTATGGACTGTAAATGCAAACCCAGGGGTCGCCGTACGAGGTGAATCTCTACGGAAATTCAGAGGTGTTGAACATCGAAGGTGGGATCCGAATCGGTCAAAACTTGCTGCAGGTCTTTTACGAACGAGAAAAGATCCTTCGATGTTGTTACCTGAGGAAGGGACAACAGTCCTCTACCTCGGGGCAGGGCACGGTACAACAATTTCTCATCTTCACGACCATCTCTGCGGTCAAGATAACGAATTTCGAGGGCGACTTGTTGCCGTAGATTTAGCCCCTCGATGTCTTCGAGACCTAACCTATCTTGCCCGTCAGCGACCAGGCTTAGTTCCTGTTCTAGGTGATGCTCGAAAATACGATGCATGGGGCGTTCTTGTTCCATCAAAGGTTGATTGGCTATTCCAGGATGTAGCACAAGCTGGACAAGTCGACATTTTCTTGACAGCCACAAAGCGATTCTTAGCAAGAGGTGGCATTGGTTTACTTTCTCTTAAGGCTGCAAGCGAACGTCAGCAAGATGGTAATGAAAGTGAAGTCTTTACGAAAGCATATGATCAATTAGAGGAGCATGTTGAAGTCCTTGAACACATCAATTTGACTGGATTTGAAGATCAGCACGCCTTATTCGTCATTCGTATGAGGTGATGTTCTGCCTGAATTACCAGAAGTTGAAACCGTTCGCAACGGTTTGGAACAAGCAATGGTTGGTAGAATAATCACAAAGGTAATCCTTCGAAGAGAAGGTCTTAGATTTCCATTTCCCACGGATTTTGAAAACAAGGTAACGGGTACACAAGTAGAATCTATTCGTCGAAGAGCAAAGTATCTCCTGATCGACTTAGATGATGGACGAATCATCCTCTCGCATCTGGGAATGTCGGGCCGATATACGCTCTTCGATAATACGAAAGTGAGAAGTTATTCTCAAACTGAAAACAGGATTTCCCGTTTTGGTTCGGCAACAGGTTTCGATGGACGTCATGATCATGTGGAATTCCAATTTGATGATGGAAGTGCTGCAGTATACACCGATCCTCGACGTTTTGGGATTATGGATTTAATCGATATTGGTGAAGAGCCAATCCATTTTCTCCTCGAAAATCTTGGGCCAGAACCGCTGTTAGCGTGGGATGCGAATCAACTTGCAAAGGCCTTGAAGAATAAATCTACGAATATCAAAGTAGCATTACTCGATCAACGGGTTGTTGTTGGAGTAGGTAATATCTATGCTTGTGAAGCACTCCATCGCTCTGGAATTCATCCTACTCGAAGCAGCAAAACCCTTGTTCGTAAAGATGGAAAGCCAACTGCAAAACTTTCACTTTTGGTTGAAAAAGTGATTGAAGTGCTCCATCAAGCCGTAGAAGTTGGAGGAAGTTCCCTCAATGATTTTGCGGATGTGAATGGGACTCTTGGCTACTTTGGTCATCATTTCCAAGCATACGATCGTGAAGATGGACCGTGTCTCAAAGAGGGATGTGGGGGGACGATTGAACGTATTACACAATCTGGACGTTCCACGTTTCTCTGTCCGCGCTGTCAACGTTAAGATGCCAGAACAGTTGAAACGACAACTGAAATTGCAAATCCCCATAACACAACTGCAGTCGTTCTATTGACTGCTTTTCCATTGGTGCGCAACCACTCAAGTAGTGGTGTTCCTGTAAGGAGCAATGCGACAAGAACATACCAAATCATATCGATTGTCATGCCAACAAATCCTATGCTCAGTTTTGTTGCTAGGCCCATGCCTGCATCGAGGACCTGTGCCAAAACAGCGACGAGAAAGAGAGCAATTTTAGGATTGAAAAAGGCGATTGAAAAACCCTCAAGAAATCCTCTTGCTTCGCCATCTCCAATCTGTTGATATTCATTCTCAGCATGAATCCACATGAGGTAACCGTACCAAATCAACAAAAGAATTCCAATGATTTGCAAAATAAGAAAAACTTCAGGTGCTTGTTCCAGTAAAACAATCAGGCCAAATATAGCGATTCCAGCATACAGTCCGAATCCAATCCCATGTCCAATCGCACACATGACGCCTCGACGTCGACCGCCAACGATTGTGTTACGGATGACCATTAACAGACTTGGTCCAGGTGAAATCGCACCGAGGAAAAAGACCGTGCTTGCAGCAAGCAGAGCCTCCCAAGCAATTTCCATGACTCAAGCCTGAGGCTTTCAGTATTGATACCTTTCACAAGATGAAGAAGGTGTAGCCGCCGTCCCATGGATCATGTTCCGAGTTGGCTTCAGCCGTAGCCCTCGCAAACAAGGTCGTAAATTTGTTCTGTTTCATTGTCTTGGATAAGGCTCGGAAGAACGAATCATTTTGATTAGCACTTGTCTTGTTTGTTTCTGCCATGTACGGAAATCTACATCAAAGGTTATCAATGTTTCTTTATTTTGTCAATACAACTGGTTTATTTTCCATAAACAGGAATTAACATTCATCCTTGTATTCGCCTTCTACGCTGGATTATGGATTCACTTCCCAATGATGTTCTTGCCTTCTTCCTACGGTATACTCGAAAACCAGTTGGGCCTTGAAGCCTTAGATGTCGCTCATCTTGATTCGTTTCTTGGTCTAATAACATCCATTTATTTTCAACGTCATACTCTCTTGATGAGAATAAAAGGTGGCGAGGCATATCCTCAAGATCGATATATTTCCTCTCTTCTCGTAGTACCACACCTGCCTTCTTGAGCTTTCGTTTGGCACGTATGGCAGACACTTCTTCTCTTCTGTTTCGGTTTTGTAAAAGGTCAAGACCATAGTGGGAGCCCACCTTTGCTTCCTTACAATCTGGGAAATCAAACCAACGTTCGGACCGTAATGTTCCCTGTTTAACAATACGGAACGAAGAGAGATTCATTGCGGCCAATCCAGGTGAAACGTGATTGTACGCTCCTATATCCATCGCAATCCATGCAGGTCGTTCATCGTTTAATTTAATGGGGCTGTGAACGACTTCTCCAGGTGCAGGACCTACCTTGGTTGTGGTTGAATGACCGAAGATGACCGTTCGATAAGGGTCGATAGCATACTCATGTTCATAGAACCGTTTTCGAATCCATAATAATTCTTTATCGCCTTGTGAATCAAGTGGCATACGGGGGTCATATCCTGCATGAACAAGTCTTAATTTATCGAGAACAATGTGATTTGGAAGATTATCCATCCACATGAGATCATCGGCGAAGAGTCGTTTTGCTTCATACAAATCTCCTTCTGCCCGGACAATGTATGATCCCCAAGTTGAGCGCCCCCCTCGGGCAAGCCATGGTTGCCACAATTCAACTCGACCATCTTCTTGTAATGACGAAACTGCCATAAGTTCATGATTTCCTTTCAAACAAATAATGCGATTGTCAGAACGTATGAATTCGATTAATCCTGCTGAATCAGGTCCCCTATCGATCATATCACCTAAACAAATAATACGGTCCTCATCACCTAATTTTAGGCGATGAACGAGTGCTCTGAAGGTGCCTAAATGGCCATGTATATCGCCCACTGCCCACACATTATGTCCTTGATC
>JADHSC010000047.1 GCA_016777125.1 Candidatus Poseidoniaceae archaeon | reverse complement strand
AACAGATAATTAGCACGTTCGCCTTTAGTATTCAACTGGTATTGGATCGAGAATACGCCATAAATACCAACATGCCATCGTTCTGTAAGGACTCCATTGTTTGGCCATTTCTTCTGCTTCATCCATTGTAGTGATTGAAGGATTCAGTTTCTTTATCGCATTTACAAGTCCGATGTCCTTTGGACTATAGATATCTGGTAAACATAGAGAGAAGATCATAACCATCTCGGCAGTCCACGGTCCAATGCCTTTGAATTGTATCAGATGCTTACGAATTTCTTCAATTGAGGACGATTCGAATGGAAACTCCAACAATTGCTTCGAAGATTGAGCTAATCCCAGAATGTATCCGCTCTTGGGACGTGTTATACCACACGCAGCAATTTCTTCTTTACTGAATTTCAAAACATTGGAAGGCTGAACATCCCCCACCAGTTCTACAAAACGGTTCCAAATACTCTCTGCTGCGATGACACTGATTTGTTGACCAACAATTGAGCGAATTAACGTGTTGAATAAGTCTCCCTTTCCTTCCAATCCATGTGGTCCATATTGTTGGATTAACGGCCCCATAATTGGATCCTTACCAAGATGAATCAAACCGTCACTCCACCAACCAGGAATACCTACGTGCATGATGCTGCTAGCGCCACAGAGGTTTTGAGGACTCGTACGGTGCCATAACCATGCGAGACCAATTATTGCAGATGCTGCAGTTGAAGGATGTAGACCGTACTGGATGGGTTCGTGCTGGTGTGAACAAGCCAGAATCTGTTGCTGCTCATTCATGGGGAATGGCAACCTTAGCACTCAAACTCTGTCCGAAAGAACTTGATTTGTCAAGAGTCTTATCCATGTGTCTTGTCCATGATTTAGCAGAAGTTATTGTTGGTGACTTAACACCTCATGATGATATTCGAGGTGAAGAAAAGCATCGTCTTGAACGAGAAGCAATGTTGGCCATGGCTCCTGAGTGGGTAGATTTGTTTGATGAGTATGAATCTGCCTCCACACCTGAGGCTCAATTCGTCAAAACAATGGATAAACTCGACATGGGTTTGCAAGCAATTCGATATACTGAACAAGATATTGACTTATCTGAATTTATCTCAAGTGCACGGAAAACCACAGACCAAACAGACCTCGCATATCTCCTCGAATGAGATAATCGAGCCGACAATAACAAAAACACCTACGTGCGCCGATGGGTTACAGCCCGATAGTGTAGTGGTCCATCATGGTGGGTTTTGGTCCCGCCGACCTCGGTTCAAATCCGAGTCGGGCTACTTTGTGAAACCGCAAGTTCATCTATTCCCTCCGTTTGGTTCACACCATGGCAATACAGCGCATCGCCGTACTCGGCGCAGGACAAATGGGGAATGGAATCACACAAGTTGCAGCAGCAGCAGGGTATGACGTCATCATGATCGACATTGAACAAGAATATGTTGACAAAGGATTGGCAACCATTCAACGATCATTGACTAAACTTGTTTCAAAAGAACGCATGAGCCAAGAAGATGCAGATGCTACACTTGCTCGTATTTCCTCAGCAACAGATCGAAGTGTTTGCGCAGACTGTGATTTAGTTGTCGAAGCAGTTCCAGAGATTCTTGATTTGAAAACGTCTATCTTTGCAGAATTAGATGGAATATGCAAGCCAGAAACAATTCTTGCTTCCAACACTTCCTCCATCTCAATCAGCACAATTGCTGATGCTACCAATCGACCAGACAGAGTCATTGGTATGCACTTCATGAATCCAGTTCCAATCATGAAACTCGTTGAAGTCATCAATGGAGACAAAACCAGTACTGAAACAAATGCTGCTGTTATTGAAGCATCGGCTAAGATGGGTAAGACTGCATTATCATGCAATGATTCACCTGGTTTCGTCTCAAACAGGATTCTCTGCCCAATGCTCAATGAAGCCATTCTAACCCTTCAAGAAGGCGTGGCAGAACCAGAAGCTATTGATGGCATTATGAAACTCGGGATGAACCATCCTATTGGTCCATTGGCTCTTTCAGACCTGATCGGTTTAGATACAGTCCTCCACATTATGAACGTCCTTTACGATGGACTCAAGCAAGAAAAGTATGCACCTGCACCGCTCTTGATCCAAATGGTTGAGGAAGGAAAACTGGGCCGTAAGTCTGGCCAAGGTTTCTACACGTACTGATGCTTCACTTCGATTCAAGCAACGACCGGTGCTGTTGAGTACCAGTCTGCTGTAGGCTTGTGCCAATCACGTAGTTGATCTGTTTCAAGTCTGAGGTTCATACCATCACCTTGTTCAAATGTCATGTCTTGAAGGTCAAAGTCAATGACAACTTCATTGGTTCTGAATGTTGAGTCAAAGAGAATATCTTGAGAAACAACCTCTCCTGCTTCTGTACGCTCGAGGATGACACGAAGATGGCATTCCTGCAATGGATTACGCTGAGAGCATGATTCACTGCTCCCGTCGTGTTCTACTGTAAGGTAGCCGTCAATAGACATCATTCCAGGAAGGGCAAGAAGATCGATGGTTGTGTCTTTACCAGTTGGAGCGCAAGCGCATTCCATGTTGTCAACTTCAGCAGAGGCTTCGAGATGAACGATCACTTGCGTGCTGGAAGTATAAACCTCATCGGGAGTGATGGAAGTTGAAGTTACTGTGTAAACCCCTGGATCCTCAAATTGATGCATTATTTCAGAACCTACGCCAGTTGTTCCATCCCCGAAGTCCCAGCTGATTGCATCTCCTCCACCCTTTGCAGTAAATGTGAATTCATGATAGATATAGACGACAGAAACTTCTTCATCGTTATCACCTTCATCAATTTCGGTCATCGTGTAGATATTTGCCCCTTCACGCTCATCAACTTGGATTGTGAGAGAATCAGATTCGCCTCCTAATGAGACGACATCGAGCGAAAGGAGAGTTCCTGCTGAGACTAAAAGAGTGACGATGAGAATTACAGATGCAGTCACAATTGTTCGGCTCATACTCAAAACATTGTATCGATTGCTTTTGAATGAGTGTTTTTTAAATCCGAAGTTTTCGTTCATTTTAGGATTATAAAGCAGCACAATTTCTGCTCTCAATTTACATCTGTGAATGAATGTATCAGTATATTGATGCATACCTAAGAAACCATATATGAAATTGCACTGGTATCAACCAGAGTTGATACTATGGAACAAGTATGTGACCCCGTCTTTGCTCGAGTCGATCAATTATTGGCTTTGTTAACAAAATCCAAATTGTTGCATATTTTATATCTCCTTAATTCCAAATCTTCATCAATGCGATTTTCGGATATCAAGAAGAGTGTAGATTCCTCATCCACAACCATCACACGTCGGTTGAAAGAACTCGAAGACAATGGACTCATCATTCGTACAATGCACCCAACTATGCCTGTAACAGTAAGCTATGAACTCACAGAAGATGCTAAATTCCTAGCCCCAACAATTCAATCAATGTATGACTGGATTGTTGAACGAAATGTTCAATTTGTTTGATCGATAAGTTTTGTTTTGACCTTTAATGACTGATAAAATTCCTAAAACACACCTGCACTTCTTAAGGAAAAGAACGCAATAATCCCGCACACAACGTAGATTATAATTCCAATTGGGCCTCTTTAAAATTTTGAAGACGGTTTGTTAACAATCTTAGCACCTGTATTGAATAAGAGGTTTCTTTTAACAAAATATCAAATAGCAATTTATTCTGGTTGGAATATGAGCAAGAAGTACTTCGTGAATTTTGTTTCAGAGCCGAACAATGATATTATGAAAACGATTGTTGGAATTGCATGTACTGCTAGAGCAATTACTGATGGCCATGAAGTAAGCGTTTTCTTTGCAGCTTCAGGGACAAGATTGCTCGATCCCGATTTTATCAAAGAGTTGGATAAGGAAATGGGTCCTGATTCAAAAGCAATAACTGAAATGATCGAAGTGATCACATCCAAGGCTACTCTTTACTGTTCATTCGCCTCCGTAAAAGCGACTCTTGGACACAGTGAAGGTGACGGAGCTCTCATCGTTCCTGATGAGAATATCAAATGGAGCGGTCCTCCTGGTGTGATTGAGTTAAGTTCAGCATCTGAGATTCAATTGATGTATTGAGACATAACGAATCTGGAAATACCATGGTTTGTGATTGATGTGGTTTGAACACACCGTCACCCACGAATGACTTGCTATGTTCAATCGTGGTTTCTTCAGGCGATTGCTGCTGCGATGGGCGCCCATTCATTGGGACCGAGTTGTTTCTCAACATTGCTCATGTGCATAGCAAATGGTTCATCAGGCATTGCTCCTTTCAAAGCCGTTGCGTAGGAGATACGCAGACTCTCGTCTAGGTGTGAGAAAATCCAAGGTACGCCCTTGAGCATAAATTCAGGTGGGAATGCTTGCATCATACCTCCTAGGATGGCTCCTTGTTCTTCCATAGAGAAGTGTTCTTCCACAAACGGTACCAAAAGACGCTCTTCTTTGTCCATGTGGAGAGAAGCACGGTCAGCCAATTGGTCAGCAAGTCGTGCGATATCATCGAGTTTGTCTTGAGCGTTGTCCGCTTCAAGAAGTTGCTTCATTTCCTCCACGAGCGCATCATCTGTTTGATGATCGTCGTCAAACGTCATGGCCACTCCAGGGTGTTTTGCTTCAACGGCAGGGAACAGTGCTGCATCTTCGCCGGCTGCATGATAGTGAAGTGCATAAGTAGCCCAGCCAAATCGTTCCTTAAGGACCTCAATATCGTTCTCCCTTCTTGCAACAGCATGGGCTAGATTGGCGAGATCGTTGAGTTCGTTACGCAGAGCTGTGTGTACAAAGACAAGGGAACGTAGAGGCCCGGGCATGATGCTGACTCCACAGACTGGAACATAAAGTAGACTGATATGAAACTATAGAGAAAGTTTTCAGTTACCGAATTACGACGACGTTTTTCGATTCAAAGGAAGTGCCAGCATCATAACGTACGTACTCTTTCTACCATGGATTATTGAATGAAAGTGCTCGTACCGGGATACTATCTGCATATACCATGGTATCAGGTATTATTCTCACAGGTATCTCCATTGTTATCCGAGTATGTTCCATCAGGACAAATTGTGTTCGCCCAAGTCACATTGGTTAAGTCCGCAGCAACCAGTGTAGCGTCTGTCAAATCAGCAAATGCCAAATTGGCGCCAGTCAAATCTGCACCAGTCAAAACCGCATTTTTGAGTTCGCTAAGGGCAAGCGATGCATCGACCAAAATAGCATCAACTAGAGTAGCATGATTCAAGATGGCATAAGAGATGTCTGCATCGGTGAGGTTCGCATTGCTAAGCGTTGAATATTTTAAGTTGGCATAAGCGAGCGTTGAATTGGATAAATCAGTCCCAATCAAGGTTGCATTCTCCATGTTCACTCCTCGCAGGTTGAAGCCACTGAGGTTTGCACCAGATAGATCAGCAAACGCTAAGTTTGCATTTGGGCCCACGAGATGGTGGGCAATACAGTACCACTCTGAAGGAAGGAGTGTTGGGCAAGTCTGCAAATCCACACCTCGAACTTCGAGATGTGAGGTATTTGTGAAATCTACACCTGTGAGGTCTGCATTACTCAGGTCTGCATTTCGAAGAAATGCACCGACGAAGAAAGCATTTGTTAAATCGGTATACCTGAGGTTGGCATTCTCCATGTATGCACTCCGAAAGTTAGAGCCAATGAGGGTAGCACCAGTCAACTTCGCATTGGTCAAATCGGTATACCTGAGGTTGGCATTCTCCATGTCTGCATCGATGAAGAGAGAGGAAATAAGCTCTGATTTTGTTAAATCAGCAAAACTGAGATCGGCCCTACTGAAGTCAGTATTCCTCAAGTCCGTACTGTAGGCATTATGACTGCCCAGATCAGCGTGACTTAAGTCCGCATCACTCAAATTAGCACCATACAGATTGGCTCCTCTCAGATCAGCACCACTCAGGTTGACACCAGTGAGGTCAGCATATCGTAGATCTGCATAGGGTCCAACGAGGTGATTCTTCACACACTGCCAGTCAGCAGGCAACGAATCTGGACATGCACGCAAGCTAATTGCATGAACGTAAGTAAGGGTTACATCACTTAGTCCAACACCCGTGAGGTCAGCACCCGTCAAATCAGCAAAAGCCAGGTTGGCGCCAGAAAGGTTCGCCCCACTCAAGTTAGTTCCAGTGAGGTTTGCTCCGCTCAAGTCAGCACGTACGAGTTCAGCATCAACAAGAAAGACACCAGAGAGATTTACACCACTGAGGCGGGCACGATTCTCATCCGCAATTCGTTGCCATTCAACGACTAAACTTTGTTGGAATTCGATCGAAGATTGAAGATTGAGCAGTGTCTCGTTCGTATCCTCAAGCATAGAATGAAGTTCATCAACCGTGATGTTTGTGTCTTGCAGCA
>JADHSC010000024.1 GCA_016777125.1 Candidatus Poseidoniaceae archaeon | reverse complement strand
AATTTCAAAGTTTATTCTATATTACTACCTGTCTGAACGCGCCATAGAGCCGCATATTTCCCATCCATATCAACTAAATCATCATGAGTCCCGTTTTCAATCATCGAACCGTTCTCAAATACTAAAATTCGGTGAGCATTCCTAACCGTTGATAACCGATGAGCAACAATCATTGTTGTTCGATCCAGACTAATTTTTGCGATACTTCTCTGTAGAGCTGCTTCTGTTTCATTATCAACAGCGGACGTAGCCTCATCTAAAATAAGCAAAGGGGCATCCTTTAGAATCGCTCGAGCGATCGCAATCCGCTGCCTCTGCCCTCCAGATAAGCGATATCCACCTTCACCAACTAATGTATTCCAACCTTTAGGAAGGGCTTCTATGTAATCAAATGCTTCTGCAATTACAGCAGCATCTTCGATCTCTTTGTCAGTTGCATCCTCTTTACCATACCGAATATTTTCTCGAATGGTTGTCGGGAAGAGCGTTACATGTTGAGAGACTAAAGCGATAGAATCTCTTAGTGAAGAAAGCGTATAATCGGCAATTGAATGATCTCCCCATATGATTTCACCTTCTGATGGCTCAGCAAAACGAAGTAAAAATCGTGTCAATGTTGTTTTTCCAGAACCAGTAGTCCCCACAACTCCAATAGTGGTTCCAGATTCAAGTTCCATATTGAAATCAGTAAACAATTCCTCTCGCTCAGGATAAGCAAATGAAACGTTCTTGAAGAGAATGGAATCTACTCGGGCATCATCTCTATGGAGTACTTTATTTCCGTCAATAATTGAACTTGGACGTTCCAGAAGAGTGAGGATTCGAACTGAAGATGCCATTGCTCTTTGATAGAGATCGAATGTTTCACCAAGACGTGTAAGGGGCCACAACAAGCGTTGCGTCATGAATACAAGAACGGAATATGCCCCAACTGCAAGAACTCCATCGAGTGCTAGTTTACCGCCAAGAAGCAAAGTGGCTGTAAAACCAGCGAGAATTGCCATTCGAATCAGAGGCACAAATGCTGCTGAAAGGCGAATAGCGGATTTGTTCGCACCCCTGTATGATTCGGAAAGCGCTTCAACACGCTTCAGCTCTTTTTCCTCACTGGTAAAGGATTGAATTGTTGCCATTCCAGTCAGATCATTCTCGAGAAGGGCATTGAGTTGCCCAGCAGTATGACGGACCTCTTGGTAACGTGACTGGAGCTTTTTCTGGTAGAGGAACGACCCCCATAGAATCACTGGGATTGGAAGAACAGCAAAGAGAGCAATCTCCCAGGACAAGAAGAGGAATACAGAACCAACAACAATTACCGTTGTTGTCACCTGTAAGAGATCATTTGCACCTTTATCGAGGAACCGTTCTAACTGGTTCACATCATCGTTCATAACGGCGAGTAGGTCTCCTTTTTGGTGTTCATCAAACCATGACATTGCCTGATGCTGAACGTGATCAAAGGTAACGAGACGGAGATTATGTTGAACTGTTTGTGCTAAATTCCGCCACAATATAGCGTAAAAATATTCGAAGAGAGATTCCAGCCCCCATATTACAAATGTGGCCACTGCGAGGACAAGAAGCTGATTCCATGGATCTATAATACCCCAATCAGCGAGTAAAGAATCTTCTTTTCTCACGACGACGTCAACAGCAACACCGATTAACAAAGGAGGCGCCAAATCCCATATTTTGTTCAGAATTGAACAAAGTATAGCGAGTCGAATTTTTCCTTTTGGAGCATCGGATCTCTTGAGAATACTGCGTAGAGGTTTCTCAATTGGTTCCATGAGTAGTCGCTATCGGTTTGGGTTTGTGAACTCTTGCCAAACAAAACAGAAACAATACTAAATGTTATTGCAAGCGGTTTATGACTATGGACAACAAAACCGCATCAATTATTTTGGTCGCCCTACTTGTAGGAGCATCAATCGCAGTTTTTGCACTCTCCTCTAGTGATGAAGATTCAACAGACGACACAAAATCACAGAACGACGAGATTGATCAAGGTGGCATTCAAACTCCGCCCGAGAATGTTGAGCCAACAATCTTAGTTGAGAATAGAACTCTCGAGTGGACTGGGTTAAATCATACCCTTCAAGGATACATTGTGGACGAAGACCCTTCTAGTGTAGAAATCGAAATCACCATGCTCAACCAAGACTTTTCGACACATCTCGCACCGATAACAATTCAGAGTGGAGCAAACGGACTCTGGGAAGTTGAGTTTTCTGAGTCTGAGCCAGGGCAGTGGCTTGTCCGAATTAAAGCTACAGATTCAGAAACAGCAACGGTTGAACGCCTCATCGAATATACTGTCAATGTTCCCGACGAGCGAGATGTTGATGTTGTATTCTCATGGACAGAACCTGCCGAGAATGAGTCTACAGGCCTTCTTTCCGGTGCAATCCTTCACCAATTCCCAGAGACATGTTCAATTAAGTATCACCCACTCGGATCAAGCTCCTCAAATTCTATCATTGGTGAAGTAAATGCCACATTAGGAACCTATGTGCTATCATTCGACGTCTCAACAACAAATACTGAAGGTGATATTATTGCTGATTGTGGGCTATACACAACATCTACGCTAACAGTTCGGGTTGACCTTCCAATAACACCATCATCAACAGACGCAGATAATGATGGTATTCCAGATTTAAGTGACGACTGCGACTCTACTCCAGCTGATGAACCAGTTTACGGAACAGGATGTTCTGATTCAGAGACAGATTCGGATAACGATGGCGTCATGAATGATGCAGACCTTTGTCCAGACACCCAAGTCAATAGAGCGGTCAATCCAGATGGATGTTCACAATACCAACTCGATGCAGATAATGACGGGGTAAGTAACGCAGTTGATCAGTGCTCAAACACGCCATTGGGCGAGCAAGTCGATACGGCTGGATGTTCTGATTCTCAAAAGGATTCAGATGGCGATGGCGTAACAGACAATCTCGATGAATGTCCAAACACATTGCCCGGAGAATCGGTGAATGAAGTGGGGTGTGTTCTAAGCGTACCTAGCCCAACATCTATGAAAATCCTCGCACTACATGGTGGAGGAGATTCTGCCTCAGGACTCGCATCACAACAAGGCATGCAGGATTTAGTTGATGCATTACCTGAATTTGAATTCGTATTCGCAAGTACACCCGAGAGCGGAAACGTCTGGTATCAAGACCCGCCTGGTGGTAAAGGAGAACCTACAACAGATCCAGATTGGGCAGATTTATCGATTTCATATCTCGACCAAATGGTAATCGATAATGGCCCGTTTTATGCATTACTTGGCTACTCCCAAGGGTCAGCTATGATACCTGTCTACCTCGCCAACACACAGAATACGTTCGACAGAGTTATGCTCTATAATGGGTATTTGCCAACAACACATAACGGTTTGATGGATACGATTAATGCTGCAGCACCATTTTCAACACCTGCAATGATCTTCTCGGGTGAAAATGATGGAAGTTTCAAAGACTTAGCACCAGCACTCGCTCAGAAATTCTCGGGCTCATTAGACCTGCATAGCCAAACAGCGGGGCACCATCTTCCTTACGAAACCGACGAACATTTCGATCAAATTCTAACCTTCATTCGTGAAGGAATTGAGCCATACGATCCTGTAGATTCTTGGTACTGTCAAGACGGCAGCGGGCCTTGGGTCAAGGATTTCAATGGCGACGGTAATGGATACACCGCAAATACAAACGGCGTAAGCAGTGCGGGGGGAAGCGGTTCTGGACCATGGTTCCAATGTGATGTCTCCGTGACTATTCAAAACAATGAGATGATTGTTGATAGTAATGGTATTCCAAATCATGACTTCTTGAGTACAATGGGTTGTTGCGCTCCAGAAATGGACTATACGTCGACCTTCCCTCTTAATCCAGTAAATGATACGACAGGAGGACACGATACAACAAACTGCCCAGCATCAGCAGGTCGTTGGGAATGCGTTCCAGACCGTGGAACCGTTGCGATGTCAGTCAATGGGGCGCCAATCTTTGGTCCAGAGGAAGGTCCAGGAGGAGATGCGGTTGCATTGCACTTCGAATACTTCAATGAAGACAGACAACCGATTGTTCTTGGTTGGTGTACAGGCCATTCTGCTGGTCCAAACGGGTATCATTACCACTATGATGCGAACTGCGTCTATTGGGAGCCTGAATCTGGAGAGACGATGGAAGATTATGATCCGTCTAAAATCAAGAGCGATGAGCACAGTCCAATTATTGGATGGGCCTTTGATGGCTACCCCATTTACGGGATGTATGGCTACAATGAAGATCAAACTTCTTTGAAAGCAATCACTTCTTCCTATGCCATCGAGCGTACTCAAGAAGGCGGAGATCAAGGATACAACGGAATCGATGACTGGAATTATGTTTCTGGAGCTGGAGATTTAGACGAATGTAACGGACGATTTGGCCCAACGCCAGAATATCCGGAAGGTATCTATCATTACGTCAGCACACCTCTGTCTGGTTCACCAACAATGGTAACCGATACAAACGGAGCAACTGTAGGAATGATTGGGTTCCCGTATTTCCTTCTCTGTTACCACGGCGTTGCTGATGTCGCAGGCCAAGATGTTGGAGGCGGCCAAGGCGGTGGCGGAGGCGGTGGCGGACCACCTGGTGGTGGAGCGATATTGTATTCATTCACCCCCGAAATAGATTATATCATCGACCAATATGAAATCGAAGAAGTTCTTGTTGACGTGGGCTTTTCACTTCTCTTCTTGGCCCTCATCGGTGCTGGATTAAAACGCCGTAAGAAGTGAAACTATGCGTATACTGATTGCTGTAATGACAGTGGCGATGTTGTGTTCAGGATGCATTGGAACGACTGATTTCTATGGTAACACACTGGAGCCGAAACCAGTCTCTCCCTTCGAATTATTCGATGATAATGGAGATAAATTCAATCTGTCAATGATCGATTCAGATGTGATCATGGTCGGCTTTATCCACACATCTTGTCTTGACGAATGTGATGCTCTGACAAACTCAATGAATGAATCATACAATCTTCTTTCCGCTCAAGAACAGCAAAGAGTCTCTCTTCTGACCATCACAACCGATCCATGGCACGACAATAGCAATCGCCTCTATCACTACAAGAACAACAACAGTGTCGAGTGGCCACACCTTACAGTGAGCAACATCAATTCGGAACTTGCAATGATTGAATCGGTCTGGGCTTCCTTTGGTACTTCTGTAGAAGTTTCAGCAAATCAAACACAGTCTCTTGCCCGTTGTTCGATTCATTTAATGGATTATACAGTGAATCAAACAGTCCATGCAATTCTTATTGATTCGGATCGGAACGTCAGAGTGCAATGGCTTGAGTCAGAATGGAATTCAGATAACGTTGCCGCAGACATCAGAAAACTCACATCGGAATGAAATCCTTTACCAACCGAGTCGACTACAGGTAAGCAGAGGGTGATGTAAATGTGGACCGATGAATCACCTATGCTCCCATCTCAAAATGGGAAAACGAGTCACATTACGCTTATTGATCCAGATAAACAGTCTCCAGAAGTAGCAGCTAACAGGGCATTAGTCGCAGTGGAGTGTGGTACTTCAGCCATATTTGTTGGAGGCTCAACCAACACCGGCAACGACCTCGTTCATGCGATGTGTCAAGCAATCCAAGAGGCCTTAGAATTACGAATCTTTGCAGCAAGCCAACATCCTGATGCAAATGAAGAGATGTGGAACGTGCCTGTGATTCTCTTCCCAGGAGGAGCGCACGCAATGTCAAGTAGCGCTGATGGGATTCTCTTCATGATGCTCATGAATAGCCGCTCAAGGCGATTCTTAATCGAAGAACAACTTCTTGGCGCCCCACTTATCGATCAGTTTGGAATCAAACCGATTCCTACGGGTTACATCGTATGTGCTCCAGGGGGAAAGGTCGGTGAAGTAGGAGATGCCGATCTCATTCAATCAAATGACTTGAAGGCAGTATCAGCATATTGTAAAACGGCTGAGATGTATGGATTTTCAACAATCTATCTCGAAGCCGGTTCAGGCGCATCAGATCCTGTCAATGTTGAACTTATTCAGATTGCAAAAGCATCAAGCAAGTGCACACTTATTGTCGGTGGAGGAATTCGAACTTCAGACCAACTCTTAGCTGCAGCAAACGCTGGTGCAGACTACATTGTTACAGGAACAATTACTGAAGAACACGAATCACTCGAGAGCTTAAGAGAGCAACTACACTCACTCATCAGCGTTCTCTGACTCTTCATCGTAGAGTACAGGGTCGCCGCTTCCACCAGGTGATGGAGGTCTTGCTTCATCAACATCCATTCCACTCGGGAGTTCGCCTTCATCAACATCGAGTTGGACACGCCCTCCTTCTGCGAGGTGTTGCATATCATCAGGAGATGGTGTCGAAAGTGTTCTCTTTACATCAGGAGACTTTGCATAAGCGTCTCTCTTGGCTTCACGAGCATCATGGCCACGAACCAATGACAGTGAATCTGCGAAGACACGTCCCACAACTTCCCGAGTACGCTCGCCTCTGCGAACACTGTCAACTTCTTGCATAGCAACTTGGTTTTGTGATTCTAATTCTCTTATCTCAGCAACACGGTCGGTGAGTGCTGCTTCAAGATCAGTAATCGTGAGCGACATCTGTTGGATGCGCTCATCGCGTTCAAAGACATCTGTGTGGAGTCGACGTTCACGACGTCGTAGAGATTCATATTCACGGTTTCTTTCAAGTAGACGGCGCTTCATCTCTTCGATTTGTTCAACCAAATAATCGTGTTCTGCAGAGACGGATCGTGGACCTTGCATAACTCGCTCGAGTTGTTCTTCTAAATCTGCTAATCGTTGGTCACGAGCATCGAGCAATCCTCGCATACGATCGGCGATATCTCTCAATCGCTGTCGTTCTTCTTCGAGAGCATTATTTGCAGCAACTTCCGCTTCGTAATGTGCGGTTTGTTCATCAAGTTTGTTCTTCAGAGAGCGAACTTCGTCTGCAGTAACTGATGTGAGTCCAGCATCTGCTGCTTTTTCTAAAGCATCAACCATCAAACCCATTCGTCCTTCCATCTCAGAAATCACATCATCTTGAGATACACTAAGATCTCGTAGTTGAGCGACTTCTTCATGGAGCGAATCTTGTTGTTCCTTGGAAAGTGATGATGCCTGTTCAGCAAGTTCTGCTCGACTGTCATTGAGTAATCGTTCAAGATGGACGATTCGAGCATCTGATTCTTTCAACTGCTCGTCTGCTTGATGCAAGCGTTGAATTTCAGGAGCGACTTCATCTTCACGCTCGGCTAGATCGAGTTCTAGAACACGTAGGCGTTGTTTGATGGTTACAACCTCTTCATTTCGCCGTCCCAATTCATCCCAAGCGATGAGAACCTCTTCGACGAGTTGCTCGATTGGATATCCTTTGAGCATGCCTTCAAGCGCAGCTCGGTCATTACCAGAAGATTGGCTATGGTTAGAGCCTGAATTTGCAGCGCCGAGCGTCATACAGTAACCTATCGAGACACAACCACTCTTGAACCTTCCCTGTCAAAGAAGGGCAAATAGCCCCGATTTAAAGGTGAAAACAGTGAACCGAATCAGTTGATTGCTGTGTACATGTCATCAGGCATTTCGCCAGCGAGCATAAGTGCGCCTTCTGCAACTTTTTCGAGTGGGTTTTCGACACACCATACGTTAACGTCGCCGATGTCTGAGATATCTCGAGCGATTCGCTCTGCGAGTCCTTCAATGAGAGAGCCTCCACCGGATAGGATGATGTTGTTTCGAAGAACTGGTTGGTATTCTGGGTCAGCTTCAGCAACAATTCTCTTGATTGCATTCCCAACCTTTGGAATGAGGAGTTCACAAGCCTCTTGAATCAAATCGCCGATATCGACAGTTTGGTTCTTTCCATCAACGCTGAGGTTGACTTCAACGGTGCGTGTGTCTCCGCCGACGTAGGAGGATTCTTCCTTCCACTTTCGGACCATGTCCTTGGTGATCTGAGCGCCAGTGAACTTCTTTGAAATCAATGTCATCAATTCGATATCGAGCCAATCTCCAGCTTCCTGGATTGTGACTTGGTCTTCATCGGTTGGGAATGTTCCGTGAATGCGTGCGATGTCGGTTGTACCTGCGCCAACGTCGACAACGATAGAACCGCCGATTTCACTGATACCAAATGCTGTTGCGAATGGTTCTGTAACGACCATGATTGCGTTTACCTGTCCACGAAGTGTGGCGACGAGGTTGCTCTTGTCAGTAAATGAAACGTGGCTAGGGGAGCAAATAACTCCGAAAACCTCGTCGTATTCTTCAGGATCAACTGTTTCGATTAGATGGGAAACGAATGCCTTAGCAGCAGCCAAGTTTGCCTCATCATCTTGTGCAACACCAGCGGCCATTGGACGGTATAGGTTGCATGCGAGTTTGTTCTTCAAAGCATCCGCTCCGAAGAGAACATCACGCTTCAAGAAGTTGCGAGCAACAGGGTCTTTTGGTCGTCCTACGACTGTCTCAATAGAATGCATAGCGCCAGCGCTAGATGCAATTGTCGATTGAAACGTTCCTAAATCAATTCCAACATATAATCGTTCACTCATCATCATCACCTTCTCGGATATACAAGCGTGGATGCCATACGGTTTCAATATAGCCCTCCGCTCTCAAGGAAATTTTGCTGTGATAAAACCTCTTCAGTCTATCTTTCTCGCTGAAGATACTGTAAAAATGTGGCAATGAGAAGCGAGAGAACAAATACGGTCAATATCGACGGAAACACCCATGTTGGAACCTCTCTTGATTCGACTTCCTTTTCCTCATAGACCTCAATGAAAAATGGAGAGGATTCAAACATTGTTGATTTCGCTTCAGTCCACCAACTCGTGTTACGATCAGTGGCTTCGATGACGACCAACCACTCCCCGTTTGGTGAGAGTGGGAAAAAGCCATTTTCAACATCAACATCACAGGTACGCCATGAATTATTTTCCACGACGATGGTACAAATTGCAACAATTCCTAATGAACTATTCGAGCGCTGCAACGTGATATTGATGTCAACGACATCATTATCGAGAACAGAGAATCTTAATGGAATTGTTGAATTATTGTGGCCGATTAATTTTGATGTGTCAAAGAATATTTGAGGGACATCGTTCATCTTTACACAACCATTTTCTTGAACCGGAGTGCCCTGAATAGTAGCAACGCATTCGTCGATTGAATCAACAACTCCATCAGCATCCGTATCATCAATGCATCCATCCAAATCTACATCCCATGATGAGGCATCTGTGAACGGACATAAATCATCCTCAAAGGGCACTCCATCATTATCCGCATCAGTATGCCCAACAGGGTCGAGAACGATGCCTTGAATCGCCATCCCAAAACCGACCTTATTCCCATCAACACCAACGGAATTTTGGTCATTTCCGGGAGTAACATATCTTCCGATAACGAAGACATCAACCCACGCACTGGAATCCAAACTCTCTGCAGAGAGTGAGACGCCAACAGTTGTTTCATTACTGCTTGGAAATGCGCTCATATTCGATGGGTCTGCAAAATCATAATACAAAATTGAAAACCCATTTTCTTTGTAGGTATCCCCTACTGCAAATCGACCGTCTGGTAATTTTACAAGAAGTTGTAAGTCATCAACCATATGAGGCTCAGGCTTAGCTTGGAAGGCCATTCGAATATCAAGATCTTGGCCCTGTTGAAGGATAAAGCGCTGTTGAAAGACATCATCTGTTCCCAAAAAGGGACCTTGCGCACCTAGCCCATCCCATGGAGTGGAAAGGAGTGATTCCAGAGGTTCTTGGGCGCCCTTTCTTTGATTTATTAGATCAAGCGGTTCTCCGTTTTCTAGACGATAAGAATCATGAATCCATATGTTTTCAATTGGACGCACATCTTCCTGCATAAGGTTACTTTGAATATCTTCGATATCTATTACTTCAGAGAGGTTCAATCGTCCCCACCCATCATATGCATTTGGAGAAGGGCCGCCTCCCGCCCCTCCATTTCTGAAATCCTCTGATAATGGAGTTGTTGAGAGTGCAAGAAGTGATTTCAAAAGAGGTGCGCTAGGAGTGAAACCTTCACCGAGAAGAAGGTCGTGTTGAAACGAAGGGGTGCTTGAAAACCATGGTTGAAGAGAACGCGAGTCTACAATCTCAATCGACTCATTATGGCCAGTGAACCAACCGTCCCGCACCATCTGTTCTAGGATGCTAGCGAACCCTGCGGCAGTTGGTGTTGACATACTCGTTCCGCTAAGTGTGTGATGGCCTGAGTTCCATGTGTTGTTTTGACCATCAGATCTCGCAGAAGTAATCGATACTCCAGGTGCAAGGGCGAACACACCTCTTGTACCGGCTTCAGTGGGTCCGTGAACGGAAGAACCCCATCGTTCAGGATCATCGTCTTTGGTTGATGCGCCGATTGCAATTACGTTTCTTGCGTTTGCAGGTTCGAGCACTTCACCCCCGTTATTTCCCGGAGCAATCAATGGAAGCGACCAGGGATATTCTCGAGTAAACGCATCAAAGTCACCTGACCGAAGCGTGTATTCCGTTGTGTCGTCGCCCCAAGAATCCGAATGTAAAACTGCGCCATATTCAGATGACTCGAGCAATAAATAATCAACATCAGGGGGGAGCCAACCTTCTTCTGAAACGATGTCTTGAACAACGAGTTTTGTGCCATATCCAAGCGCCATTGCTGCGGAAGGAATCTGATATTCTTCTGCGGTCGACACAGGGTGACACCCTACTGAACCTGCTGTATGTGTACCGTGACGGTAATCGCTATGTCCTTGCGAATCCCAATCGTCAATTGAGGTATTGATGTGAAGAATTTTACGTTGTGAATCTCCTATACTGTCGCTTGTCAAGTTTCGAAAGCAGGAATGATCCGCATCAATACCAGAGTCAGCGATACCTACGACAACACCGCTTCCATTCAGTCCTAGCTCCCAAGCAAGTGGTGAGTTGTAATCAGCATCCTGTTGTGAGAGTTGAACTGCACTACCGAGGTTTCGACTAACGGTCTCCAGAGTAGGCTCCAGCCATAGGACGCCATCTATTTCGGAAAACCATTCGGCTGAATAATGATCTTTCCATTCGATTGTAGCGTGAGGTAAAACAGCATCTTGAGCCAAATCAAGAATTGAATTACCCATTTGCTTGGCAATATTCTCGACGATTTCATGTTGGATTATTCCGGGTAAACTCGGCTCAAATACGATGGTAACGACTTGTCCATCAAAGGGTATTGATTGCCAAGGAGCGGGCTCATTTAGCGATTCAACTCCATCGAACGAATGAATTGTAGGATCGAGTTTCCATGCAATAAGTTCTGTCGGGGAAACGATTCTTAGAGGAACGTATCCAGATTGAATCGCATTATCCCACGCCGTTTGCGTCCATACTTCCCCCTCAGGTAAGGTAAGTTTCACTTCCTCTCCACTGAGTTCTAGTGGAGCTTGATTATGCACCAAGGAGAGAGGTGCAGCCAAGAGCAAGACGAGAAGAAGAGCGCTTCGCACAACGTTAGGGACCCCCTCATCGTTGATGAAACACGCGATGGGTCGTTTGGCAAGTCAACCATCGCGTTTAAATCAACCAACCAATCGCGAGGAACCATGAAGGCCTACCGTGTTGCTGGACAAGCCCGCTTTGGAAGCATGAGACAGAAGTTCTCTCTCGACATCGTTGCAAGTTCAAAAGACGATGCTGAACACCGAGCGTACTCAACGATTGGGTCCCGCCATAAAGCAAATCGACGAGCAATCAACATCATCTCAATCGGTGAAATCGACCCTCGAACATCAACTGAGCCATCCGTTCTTCACCACTTCCGTGACCAAATCGCAGCAGAGGGTGGAACAATCGCTCCTGTTGCCGAAGAAGAGTGAAAGGCACATCGCCGCATTCATGAACGACCCCCTCTAGGCTATGATGGGGCGATAGATTGGAACAGACAGAACTCGAACAAACAGCACGACTCGTTGAGATGAATCGTGAACGCTATCATGAAGTCCAAGAACGTGTTGAACAAGTCCTCAATGTTCTTGGTGAACATGACGTAACTGCAACAATTCTTGAAACCCTTTCCAAGAAAGATCATGATTCAGAAATGAACATGCATGTTTCAATCGGTGCTGGGGTAACGCTCAGTTGCAAACACCCAGGTGGCGGCCAAGGGACAGCAATTATCGATCTAGGAAGCGGAATCTTTGGTGAGCGCACCTGGTCTGATGCAGCTTCTGTGACCCGAGAGAGAATGGAAGAACTCGGTTCACTCCTAGAAAACCTCCAATCCCAAAGCAAACAACTCGAATCAACAATTTCATCTCTTGCCAAGACATTTACTCAAGCAGCAGTAGCGCAACATGAACAAGAGCAACCCGCTCCTCTTGTTGACCAACCCGTTGAGCAAGAAACCGAACCGGCTGAACCAGAACAAGAAGAATCTACAACTACGAAACCAAATCGCCGCCGTGGCGGTATGTTTGGTAATCAGCTAACATTGGACGACTAGGTGAGGATATGGGATTGTTTGATCGATTCAAACGTCGCGTCCAAGAGGTCGCCGAAGATGTTGATTCTGATGAGTTAACAGCAACAGAGGATTCTGAAGAGGGTCAAGTCGCTCTTCAGACAGCCACTGAGATTGAAGAAGATTGGGATGATGAACCTCTTGTTGAACCAACTGAAAGGCCCGTTGAACCAATTGAATCCGATGATGAATGGGATGATTGGGACGATGATGAGGACGAGATAGAATTGCCTCGTCAACTTTCTAAAAATGAGCGAAAGCGAATGGAAAAGTTGGAAAAACAACGCATCAAGGAATTGCGTCGCAGAAAGGCCACCGATGTTGCTAAACCGCAAGGGTCTCGTGTTGATCTATCGATGATGAGGACAACAACTGGACGACAACTAGTTGAAGTTAAGGCCGCTCCAAAAGGCTCGACTGAAAGAGCAGAAATTCAAACACAATCAGGTTCAGTTTCAATCGAACTTGGAGGAGGTATTGTCTCTCAAGGTGGACGAATCATCAAGCAAGGGAAAGTTCTCGATGATCTTCTTGAAGAATTAGAATGGATGCTTCTTGAATCTGATATTTCAAGTGAAGCAGTTACTTCAGTTCTATCTGCATTGAGAAAGAGCCTTGTTGGAGCACGACTTCGCCGAGGTGCTGAACTTGCTAAAGTTCTTGAAGCAGCTCTAAAACGAGCATTACGCAACCTTCTTTCGGCTGGCTATTGGGACTTTGATGCCTCAGTTCAATCCTTTTTGGATGCGGGTGATGCACCAGTGGTTGTCATGCTCGTTGGTGTTAACGGGACTGGGAAAACAACAACAGCAGCGAAGATAGCTCACCGCCTCCAGTCAAACGGTCATTCTGTCATAGCCGCAGCAGGTGATACGTTCCGTGCTGGAGCGATTCAACAACTTGAATCGCATTGTGAAAACCTAGGAATTCGATGTATCTCAAGCCAGCGTGGGGGAGATGCGGCAGCGATTGCTCGCGATGCGATAGAATCAGCGAAAGCAAAGGGGATTGATGTCGTTCTTGTAGACACTGCAGGGCGTATGCAAAACAAAACCAATCTGATGAAGGAACTGGAAAAGGTTCGAAGAGTTGCCGATCCTCATCTTGTATTGTTCGTTGGAGATGCCCTTGCAGGAAACGATGCAGTCGATCAGGCGAAAATGTTCCAAGAAATGATGAAATTCGATGGGGCAGTTCTCTCTAAAATGGATACGGATGCTAAAGGTGGAGCGGGCCTTTCAATAGCTTATGCTACAGGGCGGCCAATCGTTTTCGCAGGTATTGGACAGGGGTATGATGACCTCCTCCAATTCAATCCAGACTGGCTTTTGGATGAAATGTTCTCATGAGGTGATATAATGTTCCAAGATGAAGAAACAGAACGGTTCTTTCAGGTTGTCCACCTTTTTCAGCGAACTGCTATGGTTAACCTTGGACTCATAGAACATCCAGAAGGTGGGCCGAGATTCAATTTTCAAGAAGCAAAAGAAGCGATTGACATCCTTCGAATGTTGAAGAACAAAACAGAAGGGAATCTCGATACTTCTGCACGAACCATGCTCGACGGAGTTGTGAGTGAATTACAAATGCAATTCATGAATGCTCCTAAGCGTAAGAAAGCGATGGATGAGGATATGGCGAACATGGAAAACGTTCGTCAGACCTTCAACAATCCTCGAACTGCACCGGTTGAAGACATTACGAGTGAAGAATGAACATTTCCAGCAAATTCCATCGGTTGATTGATGAGCAAGAAACAATTCAGGTGAATTGGTTGCGATGTCTTACGTGAGCGAAGTATCTTCCGATGACGCCCCAACAGTCCTTATTGTTGACAACAATCAAATGTCGATTATGAGGCTTAGTGAGGTCTTTCGTAAGCGCGGCTTTGCCTTAGTTGTCTGCGAAGATGGCGACGAAGCAGTAGACGAATACATTCGTATCAACCCCGAACTTGTTGTTATGTCACTCGATATTCCTTCACTGGATGGTCATTTGGCAGCCCTTGAGATGCGGGAACATGGAGGAGACTCCAGGATTCTCTTCATCGCTCCAAACAGACTTTCCGATCTCGCTGAACAAGCAACATTCTCAGCAGGAGCCGTAGGGTGGCTTACAAAACCAGTAACTCAATCTCAGTTAGATGAAATCTGGGACGAAGTATTAGGCGATATTCCAGAAGCCCCTGGCCTAGAGGATTTGGATAAACTGTACCCAGAAGATAGAATCAAAGTTGAGCCAGATGATGCTTTACCAGACCTTCCTACACTTGCTGAACTTCCACCGCTGGAAGAACTCCCTCCTTTGGAAGTGACCGTTTCACCTGATACACCTGCAGCGAAACCTAAGAAAAAGAAGAGGCTTCGAAACTTCTTGATTTTCCTTCTACTCGTAGGGGCTGGCGCAGCAGTTGCTTATCAACAAGGCCATCTCGATGGACTATTGTAACTGCCCTTGCTGAACAATAACTCGAGGCTGATGCTGAACGGGCTGAACGAATTGTCCTTGCACATGGACAAGTTGCCCTTCTTGAATAATTGAGCCAGCAGGCGCTTGTATTGTTTCTTCTCTTCGATATGTATTGGTCGTTAGCAGTGTTGGATCTGCTCGAGCGATTTGTCCATCAAGCCTTCTTGCATTCCAATATCCCCAATAAACCAAGGCGAGAAGTCCAGCAAAGAAAATTAATCCGAGAATGAACATGATAACAGCCATGGTTATCTCTCCAGAAGCCCTTTCCATGAGGCTCGGGCATACTTGGCTGCCTCTGCAGCAGGATCGTCCTTTCCATGAATTCCAGAACCTACAATGATACAATCCGATCCGGAAAGAACTGCTTCATATGGTTCGCCATATCGTTGTCCTTTGACTCCATCTCCAGTTGTTAAATTGATGCCAGGCGTCCAAATTAACTTTGAATTTCCAACTAATTTTCGTAAATCAGAAATTCCAGATGGTTGGCTTCCATTTCCAATGAATCCGAATACACCGGGATGTTTTGAACCATGTTCCGCAACGGTTGCGGTATAGGATGGAATAAGCAGATTTCCACGACTCGACATTTGTGCAAGGAGCAGAACCCCTCCGATACGGCCTTTTCCTTGCCACGCAGCTTGTAAGCCATCAACAATATCAGGGCCGCTGATAAGGTGTGCCGTTACAAGGTCGGACCAACTCGCAATATCATAGAGCCCAAGCATCTGCTTTTCGCTGATTTTACCAATGTCTGCAAACTTTCGATCTTCAAAAATCAGGAGTCCGAGATCGTTCGCTTTCTTACAAAACGCACCCCAATCTTTCGCAGTCCAGTCATCAACCATATCGACATGCGTTTTCAATGCGACAATAAATGGATGTACGTCATCGAGTAAATCATTCAATTCCTTCATCGTTGGACGATCAGCAGCCAAACAGACCAGAGATTGTTTTTGAGCAGCAAGTTCCATGTATTGTCGAGCCATTGGAAGGGTTGCAGATTCCCAACGCTCTTTCCAAACACTTGCAGGCTCCATTAGTAACTCCCAAGAGGTGCTATCAATCATAGTTTACGGAGGATGCGCAAACCGTTTATGCAACCATGTGGAGGAGTGAACATGACGCAGGGGCACACCATCAAGGCGACGCTTCTCGTTGCATTGTTGTTGAATGTCCTTCTTGCGGGTTGTTTTGGCTCTCCAGAAACCATTTCACAAGACGATGAACCCTCCTCAAATTATCCCGACATCTATGAACGCCATACACTTGAATGGAACTGGACAGGATCGTATTCCAGAGTTCTTGAAGACGGACCGCATGAACCACTTTCTGTTCAAGAAGCAACAATCGATGTTGACACTTCAGGAACTTGGGAAGGCGGACCCAACACCGCAGAAGTTCACCTGTCTTACTGGCTTCCTTCCAACACAGAACTGGGAGATCAAGTCCCAGTAATTGCCGTCATTAGCCCATATTTTTCGTATGGACAACAAGGTAGCGAATCATCACCAACAAATGTGGTGAGTGCCGGACGTGGTGAATTTATCTACGATAATTTCGTTCCTCATGGCTATGCATTAGCCCAAGTTGCAGTCTTCGCTACTGAAGAGAGCACTGGGTGTTTCGATTACAGAGGGGACGGCGAAGGGCAGGGAATTCACGCTGCAGTAGAATGGCTTGGAACTCAAAACTGGAGCAATGGAAACGTTGCAATTTACGGCAAGTCCTACGAAGGAGCAACTGCTTGGGAAGCAGCAGCTCAAGGCAGTTCACATCTCAAGACAATCGTTCCGATTTCTGGAACCACGGCCCTTGGACCACTTCTTTACAAGAACGGAAGTGCAGAAGCACGTAGCCAAGTTATGCACTCCAATTACGGCGGGTCTATCCTTGACTATGATACAGATGACTTGGACAATATGTGCGCCGATGTTGTAGAAGGATTCCTAGCAGGACCAACCCGATACGGCCTGGGAGAACTGGATCCATACATGGATAATTACTATGATGAACGAAGCCACATCGATAAAGCTCTTGGAAAATACAACGGAAGCATCTACTGGGTACAAGGCCTTCAGGATTGGAACGTTGATCCTCACCAAGTCTTTGGAGGGCCGCCTGGTACAAATTGGTATCAAGCCTACATTGATGCAGGTTACGATGTAGCAGGGATGCTCGGCCAATGGGAACACAATTATCCAGATCAATGGTCAAAACATAACAACCAGGAATCGGGATATGGCGGAGAAGCAATCCAGAACATGACTCGATGGGACTGGGGACAAGATCTCTTCGAATGGATGGAATATTACCTCAAAGATATCGGAGAAAAACCCGATTTACACGCACAAATACAACGCAATGACGGCCAATGGCGAATCGAAGAAACATGGCCGCCACTTGATGTTGAACGCTTACCATTGGAACTTTCTGATTGCACGAATGATGGAGCCTTCGTCGGTGGAGGCGCTCCAGTTGTTGGAGGCGGCCAAACTCTAACCGTCGAATGCCCAGCAATGAGCGATACAGAACATCTCCATATTGCAGGTCTTGCAACAATTCACCTTTCAGCCGTACCCACATTCGATGGAGGACAAATATTCGTTGAAATGCAAGACGCAGAAACCGGAATTCGACTAGGACATGCGACGATGGATGTCCGATACCATGCAGGGGGATATGAGGCGCAAACCGTTATCCCTGGTCAAGTCATTACAATGCTGATGGAATTCCAAGCGATCGATGCGATTCTTCCTGCAGGACACGGTCTGCGTTTTGTTCTCTCCGAACAAGGTGAAGACTACCTCGCACCAGCTTGCGGGACAACCTGCACTGTCCACGTATTACCTTCACTTTCTATCGTAGAATTGCCTTTAATCGAACGAACAGAAGCAGACGTTCTTCTTACGCCTCAATCTGAAGAAGCGGCGAACAATAATTGAGATTTTACTGCTCGAATTCACTCGTTGAACGATTGAATATTTTTAGAATAAAAATCGAGCGATTGACAAATTTCATTGCAAAATAACCGATTAAATTTAATCATTCAAACATCAAAATAAAGAATATTTATTCATTAAGCACAAAGTTATTCAAGATTAGTGAACAAATGATTGATATACCGTCTACGATACCTTGCATCCAATGTCCACGAAATCAAAATTGGAATACATTTGGCTTGACGGTTACGAACCAACACAGAATATGCGAAGCAAGACCATGGTCAGAGATGGCTTTACTGGAACTCTTGAAGAATGCCCTGAGTGGATGTTCGATGGTTCTTCAACACGCCAAGCAGAAGGAGGGGCCTCAGATTGCCTTCTCAAGCCAGTTGCAATCTATCCAGATCCACAACGCATCAATGGTTTCCTTGTTATGTGCGAAGTACTCAACCCAGACGGAACCCCCCATCCATCAAATGCTCGAGCTACAATCGATGATGATGACAATGATTTCTGGTTCGGATACGAGCAAGAATATTTCATCATGGATGTCGATACACAACTTCCAGTTGGGTTCCCAGTGGGAGGATATCCAGGCCCACAAGGACTGTACTACTGTTCAGTTGGTGGAAAGAACACTCACGGACGTGCTTTCGTTGAAGAACACGCCGATCTTTGCCTCGAAGCAGGGATTAACTTTGAAGGAATTAACCAAGAAGTTGCTTGCGGTCAATGGGAATTCCAAGTTTTCGCTAAAGGTGCTAAGAAAGCAGGGGATGAACTCTGGGTTTCCCGCTATCTCCTCGACAGATTAACTGAGAGTTACGGCTACTACATCGAATACCATCCAAAACCAGTTCAAGGAGATTGGAATGGATCTGGTATGCATGCAAACTTCTCCAATGGTGCTATGCGCGATACTGGCGGAAAGGAACTCTTCGATACAATTTGTGAAGCGTTTGGCCAGAACATCAAGAAGCACATGGATGTCTATGGGGCTCACAATGAAATGCGACTCACAGGTTTGCATGAAACACAATCAATCGATCAATTCTCCTACGGAGTATCCGACCGTGGAGCATCCATCCGTGTACCAGCAACTGTTCCGGCAGATGGGTGGATTGGCCGTCTTGAAGACCGCCGACCAGCATCCAATGGTGACCCATACAAGATTGGTGCAGTCATTATCGAGACGACAAAATCAGCAATGTGAACTTCACATTGAATCGAGAATAAGATTCTCATTGTGAAGTGCGTGATGCCATAGGCTTGCTAGTCGAACAAGATTGTATGCAGAACGCTCAACTCGAGATACGATGTTAACAATATCTAATCGAGCAGCCTTTCCTCCCATTGAATCTGATTTGAGGCTCGATAATGCATCGACAGCCTTTCGATGCTCTTGGCGAATATTTTTCCAGGAGCTACGAACTTCTTCAATTGGCACATCTTCGTTTTCAGTTAAACATGTACACATCGTATCAAGCAATGAATTCATACTCTTGTGCATTCCAAGTACAGATTGAACGATAACCTCAGGCAATTCCCCTGCATTCTCATCGAGTGAACGATCAGAACGAGCAATATCACGCGCATGACGAACAATTCTCTCAATCGTATCGACGCTACGCAAGTAAGCGGCAACAACCCTCAAATCCTTCATCAGTGGTTGATTCAGTGCTAAAATCAAAAGCAGATTATTTGTTAGATCCCAATTGACTTCCCGTGCATGCTTCCGTACCCTTTTCACTTCGCTGTATACTTCAGAATCAAGTTTTGTAAATGCTGTTATCGCGTCTTCATATACCTGCTTTGCTTCTTCAAAGTAATCTTTCAAATCCTCTCTAACTAATCCAAGTCGCTCATCTAATCCTGTTCTAATTGGCATATTATCACCTCAACCAAATCTTCCCGTAATGTATCTCTTGGTTAACTCCAAGTCTGGATCTGAAAAGATCTTATCAGTTTCTCCAAACTCTACAAGCCTTCCAAGATACATAAACCCTGTATAATCACTCACCCTAGCCGCTTGAGACATGGAGTGGGTTACGATTACAACTGTGAAATCCTTTTTCAATTCTAGAATCAATTCTTCAATTGCTGCTGTAGCAATTGGATCCAGAGCACTGCATGGCTCATCCATCAAAATAATATCAGGCTCAACTGCAATGGTTCGAGCAATACATAATCGCTGCTGTTGACCGCCTGAAAGCGAGGTTCCTAAATCATGCATCCTATCAGAAACTTCATCCCAAATAGCGGCCCTTTTCAGACTCTTTTCGATAATTGCATCAAGTTCTTCACGTGTTGGTTTTGTATGTAATTTGACACCGTATCCAACGTTGTCATAAATTGATTTAGGGAAGGGATTTGGCCTTTGGAATACCATTCCAATGTTCTTTCGAATCTCAACAAGGTCCGCATCCTTTGCGGTAATTTCGGTATCACCCATTGAAATCTTGCCATCATAATGACAGATTGAAATTAAGTCATTCATTCGATTCATCATTCTAAGAAGAGTACTTTTCCCACAGCCAGATGGCCCGATTAATGCAGTTACGCTGTTCTTTGCAATCGGTAACGAAACACCATACAGAGCTTGCTTATCTCCATACCATAAATCGAGATCTTCGATCATCAAATCTATCTCGCCATTAACATCTAATTTTTTAGTAGAATCGGGAACAACTTCTCCACCTATTTTTTCGCTCATGATTTTAACCTCTTTCTGAAATGCTGCCTCAACACAATCGCAATACTGTTCATTGCAATTAAGAGACAAATTAGAGTGATACTCGCTGCTGCTGCCATCGAATGCCATGCATGGTCAGGCTCAGCCGTCCAGAAATAAATCTGGATTGGGATAACGGTGAAATTAAGGTTACCTCCATTGAGAGCTGCCAGTGGCTCGGGATCGAACAAAATCATAGCGGTTGCGCCTACAACAACAAGTGGAGCTGCCTCGCCCATTATTCGGCTCATAGCCAAGATAGTTCCAGTCATGATGCCCGGCATTGCGGATGGTAGAACGTGGTCTTTTGTGACCTGCCATCGTGTGCACCCAATTCCATATGCTGATTCTCTTACCGAACGAGGAACGCTACGCAGTGCTTCCTGGCCTCCCAATACAATGATTGGCATTGCCATAACCCCCATGGTTAATCCAGCGGCAAGAACGGATGGCCCAAGACCCCAACCTATTCCACCTTGCTTGACAAAGATTGCAAGCCCAAACATACCGAATACAATTGAGGGGACGCCTGCTAAATTTGTAACAAGAGCCTGTATGAGTTTAGTGATTCGATTGGGTTTTGCATATTCTTCAAGATAAATTGCAGCTCCAACAGAAATTGGAATGGAAACAACCATTGCGATCAACATGACCCAAATCGTACCGTAGAATGCAGCTCGAATACCAGAAGCATAAGGGACGAAAATATCCTGGTAACGTTCGGTTAAAAACGGGATATCAATGAGAAGAGGTATGAATATTGTGGATGTAAACAGCAGCATTCTTGACCACATCAAAATACCATCTCGATTTGAGATAGAATGCTTGAGTCTTGAGGTTTCATGGATCTCTCGTTTTAGATTCTTCAACCTCTCAATACCTTCAAGCAATCTGTACAAGATTGTACCGCACATAGCCCAGCATAAAGCACCCAAAGCTGCATCCAAAGTGGGCAAGTAGTTTTCTAATTCAAGAATATCCGCTTTGTCGCTAAATTCAAAACTCAATGACAAAGTGAGTGCTGCGAGGATATAGAACACTCCCCGAACCAATTTTTTGTAGCTCTCAATTTTACTAAGCAAAGATATTACAGTTTCATGTGGCCAGGTAAAGACGATGATAAGAATCAACAATGTTGTCCAGGCAAGCAATTCTAAAGTTTGGAATACTTGTTCGTTTTCATCGTCCCACAAAACATGGACATCGCCAGAGATGACGAATGTGTTTACTGAAGGATAACCAGTATCATCTGCGTTTGGGACTGGGCCAGAAATTTGTTCGACTGTTACAGGTACACTAAGAGTTGAGTACGCGTAAAATTTTGTTTTACGGCCTACATCAATCTCGGTTTGGTCAACGCCATTTGAATCAATATAGATGTCCGTCTTGATTTGACGGGTTTGAATGACATTGATTTGGACATCATGTGAATGAGAGCCATTTTCATCATCCCATTCAAATCGAATGACAACGGGGTCGCCAGTGAGGTTACCGTTTTCATCAATATTTGGAAAGTCCCATTCAAATCTGTAATCTGATTCTGGGATCCATTCACTGACAGCGGTAATCTCTCCCTGTTCTCCTTTGATGAAGGTGGGTTCTGCGATTTGCCAAATCAAGACGCCCAGGAAGAGTAAACCGATTAATCCCGCGATAGCCAAACTCGTTGATCCCACCCTCTCAGTAAGATTTCTTAGCTTACGGCTCCTTTTTTGGAGTTTATCGATGTCTTTCATCAGTAAGCCTCCCTGTATGCTGACAGAACTTTGTTACCCAGTAAATTCAGGCACAATGTTATTGCAAAAAGATACAAACCTACTGCGAAGATTGTAAGGTAGCCAATTTCTCCGAACGGGAGGTCTCCTCCAACACGTTGAGCGATATATGCAGTCATTGTTTGAGCCGGTACGAACATGTTTGAGGTGTAAACTGCAACAGTTCCAACAGCCAGTGTAACAGCCATTGTTTCTCCAACTGCTCTTGATAGAGCGAGAATGATACTCGCGATAATTCCTGACAATGAGGCCTGAATCATTACTTTCATCGTTGTCTCAATTTTCGTTGCCCCTAACGCCAAAGAACCTTCACGTAGTTCATTTGGAACTGCGCGTAAAGCATCTTCAGACATTGAAGCAATAAGAGGGAGAATCATAATTCCCACCACGATTGCACCGTTGATTGGATTCAAAACATTAGGAGGTTGATCAATCCACCCATTTGCAAATGCGTATTCACCGAACTCAACGACAAGCGGCCCGATGTAAATGAATGCGAAGAACCCGTAAACGACTGAAGGAATTCCAGCAAGAATCTCAAGCGTAGGCTTGACGACAGCAGCCAATCGTGGAGGTGCATATTCGGACAAGTATATGGCGCATCCAACCCCTAACGGTACAGCGATTACCAGGGCGCCAAATGCTACTTGTAACGTTGTCAGAAGCAGACTGTTCACACCAAAGGACATCGTTTCGCACAGAGAACGTCGATCTTCACAGGCTCCTGTTGGAGTCCATTGATTCTGGAAAAAGAATTCACCCAATGCCCCAGAATAGTTCATCGTTATAGCGTCGAATACAGTTATCAAAATGAACAAAGAAAGTATATTTCTCCATAGATTAGAAATTTCAATATTCCCTCCTAAGATTCTTTTCATCTGAATTTTCCCAATGGATCTCCAGACGATTACGCAGAACAATATCGAAATCCCCAAAAGGAAGCTATCATTAAACAACAATTGCAAAATAGCGACTGAAAAAACAAACTTAACGATTCCATGATGTGGATTCCAGACATACAGAGGGATTGATGAAAGGAGAGTTCCTTTTACTGCTTTACTTTCACGATCGAGGAATAATGCGACAACGAGCAGCAAGCATGCAAATCCAGACGCCGAAAGAATACCGCTAAAATCCCAATCAAAAGAAAACCAACCTCTATGTTCAGCAATGTCTGAAAAAAATGCGATTGTTTCGAACAACAAAGTCTGAATAATTCCCAGAGTAATGAGAATCACTGACAAACTCATGACAAATAGAATTGTACCAGCCTTGTCCTTAGTAAGCCGCTGTAGAAATGACATACTCGACACCGTTCAAACTTTTTCCAATCGGTCATGCATTAGCATGTTGAGTAGTGCCTCAGCAAAATTTACGCTGTATGCGCACAATCTTCTGATAGACTCAGAGATTCTGAATTCACATAGGAGCCGTTCTGCCGAACCGCGTCCTGTCCAAAGATCACTTTCGGCACCTTCAACATCATTTCGAATTTTGGCTAACTCCAATTTTGCTGAATGGATGAGTGTAATGTCCTTTGTGTACATATTATGAACAATGGTTTTGAGTTCTTTAGCCCATTTCGGGATAGCATTCAATGGTAATTCGTCTACTCCAATTTTTAGTACCTTAGAATGCTCGCGAACTAAGAACGCTAATCTTGTTGCGTGATCACCCATTCGCTCAAGAACCCTTGCGATGTTCGCGTGTTCCATTGCAGTAAAGCGGTCAACAGAAAGCCTCTTTTCAACAGATGGCATTTGTAAGGATGCTGCAACTTGTCGTTCCAATAACAACCTCCTTGCATCAATTTGTCTTTCACGGTCGTCAATATCGGAGAGTAATTCAACTTCTTCACCTTCAATGACCGCCAATGCATCAGAGACCAAACTTGAAATTAACAAGTACATTCTGTTAATTGAAACCTGTAATTTGAGTTCTGATGGATTCAATATAGAGATAATTCTGATTTCTTTATCATCATCATGTTCAATTTCCATACCTCTGGTATCGCGTAAGAAGTCTCGAACGTTCCCTCTTGTTTCTCGCGATATTGGAGTTTCACAAGTGATTTTTATTACATCGGCTCCTGAGAGATAAGACCCGATCATCAAGTCGACCAATCCTGTTTTATTGGCGCAGCAATCTAAGGTGATGGATTGCTTCATGGCTGAGTCCTGTAGCGGAGATAATCTCAAATCTCCCGATGCAAGTTCCTCGAGGCCGACGACATCACCCTTCTTCAGGCCATTTGAGTTAACCCAGTCTTTTGGGAGAGAGACGATCATAGTGGACCCGCCAGTTACTTGCAGTTTGCGGAATTCACTCGTTGTATCCACCCAAGAACCCCCTCTATCGTTTATCCGTAGACAATCTAGAATACATAGAGGACGACAATAAAATATATACTGGTATATATGAATATAGAGAATCTAATGAGGAACGATATCGCCTAGACGATATTGGAACGAAACACAGGAGAACCTGATATGAGCATAAATAAGAATGGAATGGCATGGACACTCGTCCTCACACTAATGTTTGCTAGCTTAGCTGGCTGTTTGGATGGAGACGACGATGATACTACAGAAGAAAAAACGATTAACATCGCAGGAAGCAGTACTGTCTTTCCAGTTGCGAGCGCCTGGGGTCAAGCCTACAGCGCTGCGGACACGGATTACACAGTAACTGTTGCTGGTGGAGGATCTGGCGCTGGAGCATCTAAAGTATGCAGTACAGATTCAGATTCAGTTCATATCGGCGATATGAGCAGAGATTGGAAGTCATCCGAAGCGGAAGCTGGAGAGGATGGGTTCACATTCAAGTGTCTAGACTCTGACATCACTGTAACACAACTCATCGTTGCAATTGACGGACTATCCGTTGTTGTAAAGAAGGGCGGCGCTGCTGACCAGTGTATTACAGAAATGGGCGGATTGTCCATGGCACAACTACGCTGGATATTCACTGACTGGTCTGAAGAAGACCTAGCAGCAGACGGCCTAGATATGGCTTCTGTAACCCCTAACAATGATGACGATGGTGTCCGCGAGTGGAGCGACTTAGACTCTTCATGTGCAGATTCCGAAGTCAAACTCTGGGGTGCTGACTCCGATTCCGGTACTTACGAGTACTTCGGAGAGCAAGTATTCTGTAAGAACTGCTTTGCAGGAAAGGATGGCTACGAAGCTGAAGGATTCGACACTGTACGTGGTTACCAAAACTCCGCTGATGACAACCAGATCGTCAACGGAATCACCGGTGACGAGAACGCAATCGGATACTTTGGATACGCATACTACGAAGAGAACGCAAACACATTGAGTGTTGCCGCTATTGCCAACAACGACACACACGGTGTCGCAGACGCTGGTGGAGCTGTAACTCCTGAAGCAAGCACTGTTGCTGATGGCAGCTACGCACCTCTATCCCGATACATCTACATGAACGTCAACAACAACGAGTGGGACCTCGTGACTTCATTTATCGAGTATGGATATTCAACTGAAGGAATGGGACATGTTTCTGAAGTCGGATATGTTGCACTTCCATCAAGTATGATTTCCGACATGAAGAGCCGCATTGGCGGTGCCGATTTCGTGAAGGCTGGTGATGAGCCAGTGACCCCAGTGACCCCAGTGACCCCAGTGGTCACAGGCGGAACAATCAACATCGCAGGAAGCAGCACAGTATTCCCTGTCGCAAGCGCATGGGGACAAGCATTCAGCAACTCAAACGCTGAATACACAGTCACCGTAGCTGGCGGAGGATCTGGTGCTGGTGCATCCAAGGTGTGCAGCACTGACACAGACTCCGTTCACATTGGTGACATGAGCCGTGGATGGAAGTCCTCGGAAGCCGATGCAGGAACTGACGGGTACACATACAAGTGTCTAGACTCTGACATAACTGTTACACAACTAGTTGTAGCAATCGACGGACTATCCGTTGTTGTCAAGAAGGGTGGCGCTGCTGACCAATGTATCACAAGCATGGGCGGATTGTCCATGGCTCAACTACGATGGATCTACACCGATTGGACCGAATCTGAACTCACAGCAGACGGAT
>JADHSC010000046.1 GCA_016777125.1 Candidatus Poseidoniaceae archaeon | reverse complement strand
AAACAAGGCCAAGAGTAATCATTTCCAATGAAATCAACATACTTCTTGTCAACCATTTTTTGCCAAAATGGTCTCGAATGATCCCATGTATCGACCCAGATTGTCGCTTCTGGGAAGAATCTCCTGATTCTTGAAATCATTTTAGTTCCATGCCCTTTTCTTCTTTGTTGTTCATTGAACACAATGACATGATGAATTTCAATTATGGTCCAATCCTCATTAGGGATAATTGTGCATACTGCATAAGGGAAACTTCCTTGAAAAATCCACCATCCTGGTCTATTTTGATGTTGGACGAAATACGTCGCATTTGGTCTAAATTTACTTTTTTCTAATTGTATCATAATTCTCACGCTCACTGGTAATAGTAATCTTCTGGCCTACCTCCAGGCCATTCTTTCTCCATTCTTTCGATATACTCTCTTTTTCCTTGATCTTCCCTGAACTGAATCTTCCAAATCTCAGAATCATCAATGCAGAGATGGATTAAACTCATCATTGAGAGGGGAAGGCTCTCATCAGATGATTTGTGAAAGCAGTACCACGAATCTGCTGCATGGACACTCTGCATCCCTCCAAATTCAGGGACATGCTCAGGACATATCCAGAAACTCCCAAGAGAATGCTGGACAACATCTTTGAATCCAATTTGTGAAAAGTGATACTTCCATCTATGCGTTGAATCCGCTTCCTTCTTTTTCTTCCATTCTTCCCTTTTACTTACATAATCGTCCATTGAACCTGGATTTGCCCAACAGTCCTCTTCAATGGAAATATCGAAGGAGAATGTCGTGTCATGTTTGCCAATTATTGTAAGCGTGTACCCATCATAAGTGATGGATTCATTATTGTAAATGAATTCGAAAAACGAAAGCCAATGTCCTCTTTTTGCATTTACGTTTAGACTATCGTCCTCACCCTCAAAATGAAGAGGAGCATCCATAGATGTGAGGCAAAGCTCCCACTCTGGCCACGTAGTCCATCTTTCGTTTTCTTCTTGCTGTTGTTGATTGTATGCAAAGAAAATCGACATCAATCCATCAATCGTGTCAAGTTCTGCATTATAGTCAATCATGTCTTCTGGTTTTTTGTATTGTTTTGTCATGTTATTTCCTCCTGTTGTTTATTGAATGTGGCGGGGGTACCCGGAGTCGAACCGAGATCCTAGGATTCGAAATCCCAGATGCTATCCATTACACCATACCCCCAAGGTATGTTCAGATCCCAGAACGGAATTTATCCGTTCTATAACCGTCTTTTTATTGAATCGGACGGGATCTGAAATATCGGCGATGCCGATACTTCCAAGAATGCTTTTCTGTCATATTATTCCTCCGTCGCAAATAGTCTATATCGCCATACTTAATAAATGTTAAGTAAGAATGTGCCCAAAAACAGTCAAAACACTCGGTAATTTCAAACAAGACATGCGTGTGGGAGATTCATGCACATCGTGATGGTCTCAGCCGAATACCCTCCTCGTTGGGGTGGAATGGGCTCAGTTGTCTTCCACCTCGCAGGCCATCTTGCTCAACGTGGTCACAAGATTACAATTATCACAAGAAAGCACAAATCGATGCCTCCTACTCAACCAGGTGTAGAAGTAATCCCAGTTCGCTGGGCTCCATTGCCAATGGCATTTACGCGTTCGTTTGGTAAAAATGCCCTAAAGGCATTGATTAAGCTCAATCGACGCCGACCGATTGATGTTGTGAATGCTCATCTTCCACTTGTTTCATGGTCTAAGGCTCAATTCAAAATGATAGAGAAGAACATCGCCCCAGTTGTTAGCACATTACACGGTTCTTGGGTTGGCGAAAAGGAAGGCGTACGACGTGCTGCAATGAATCGAGAGACGGCTACATGGCGCAATCCAAATGACCTCGCAATTCGTCTAACAAGTTGGTGGTACAAGCGCTACGAACGAAACGGTGTAATGGAATCTACATGCAGTGTTGCAGTATCAAGATCAACATTAGAAGAATTCCATGAATTTTACAAAATTCCTGACGAAACGGATATTGAAGTTATTCATTGGGGATGTGACCAGCGAGTATTCAGACCTCCCGACAAGGATAATGAAGCAGAACAATTGAGCCACGAGCGAATTCGTAAGGCTTACGATTGTGCAGATGAAGAAGCCCTAAGCTACGGACCGAAAACTGAGACTCCAATGCTTCTAGCTGTGGGTCGCCTCGTCGCTCGTAAGGGATATATGTCTCTTTTACGAGCAATGCCATTGATCCTCAAGGAACACGAAAACACCCGATTGGTAATTATTGGAAGAGGGCACATGAAGAAAGCACTTCTCAAGACTGCTGAAGAGTTAGGCGTCGCACATGCAGTCTTCATCAAGAGTGGGATGTCCTTCGAGGATATTGCTCAACATTACCGCTCAGCTGATTTGGTTGTTTATCCGTCCTACTACGAAGGTCAGGGTTTGATTCCATTAGAAGCACTTGCATCAGGTACACCTGTCGTGACAGTCGACCAACCTCCACTGACAGAAATGGTGGATGATACCGTTGGTGGATTATTTGACCGTGGTGATTACTCGGGTATGGCAAAGGTCGTGTGCGACGAATTGAATGGTTCAGTCCAACGAATCAAGAAGGCCAAGGCAGGTCGCAAGAGAGTGCTTGAATCGTTTACATGCGAAGGTAATGCTGAATTGTATGAAGATGTCTTTCAGCGTTCAGTCCAGAAACGACACTGGAGAGACAAGTGAACCTGCATATAGAGCAAGATATCATATGTGTGAGGTTTTTGGTATAACCATGATGAGAAAACAGATTGTAATTTTCACTCTGATAATTTTTCTCTTTGCTGCTCCTTCCTACGCTACAGAATCCAAGGATACTGAACTGGTTGAGAAGTTTGGTGTTGGCTTTAATGAAGTCGTCATCGCAGACTCATCTGATTACCTCTCAGATCCTCGAGATTTAGAATTCCATCCTGGAAGAACAAACGAACTCTGGATTGCCAATCGTGCTTCTGATAGCATCACAATTGTTGAAGACACAGGAATGGAAACCCAAACTTCCCAAAACAGAAAGGATTCGAACCGCAACCACTTCCTCGAAGAAGTAAGCGCAATTTCATTCGGAGCATATCACCCCGAATTTGATTGGCAATGGGGTTCAGCTCAAGAAACAGGAAACACGTTCTGTGGGCAGATAACAGAGAATTACTTCATGGGTCCAACTTTGTGGCCGTCTTCATTAAATCACTTCGCTGTTGAAAACCAAAACAATGGCAATGGCCTTCAAGGCAGTCACATTGACATGAACCACGAATCGCCATATGGTGTTGGAATTGCACATGATTATGACAATGTGTACTGGTACAATGACGGATACTATGGTGAACTTGTGCGCTACGATTTCAAAGATGATCATGACACAGGTCAAGACGACCACTCTGATGCAGTCGTACGACGCTATTCAGAAATTCAACTCACACATTCATATGGAACTCCAGGACATATGATAATGGACGATTCCACTGGTATTCTCTACATCGCAGATGCTGGCGCAAATCGGGTTCTTTGGGTAAATACAGATGACTCAACATATACGACAACCGACATCATGGACGACCCATCCCGCCTTGAGCCTCTCGCAGAGTATTCCAGAATCGGAGGTATTGAGTGGGGCGTATTGGCCACAGGACTGAACAGGCCTTCAGGAATCGTAATCGATGATGGACAATTATTTGTTTCAGAAAATGGAAACGGAAAGATTGTTGCTTACGATCTTGCAACAGATGGAAAAAGCGGAGTTCAACTCGATAAAATTCAAACCTCAGCATCATCCATTATGGGTCTAGAAGTAGGGCCAAATGGTCACCTCTACTATGTTGATAACGGCCAAGATAAGGTTCTACGAATCGATGCATACATGGACGAAGATGGTGATGGAATTGGCGATGAAGTTGACAATTGCCCTTACATCCCAAATCCACTCCAAGCGAATTTCGATAACGATACTCTTGGAGATATTTGTGATAACGACGATGATAATGATACGGTTCTAGACGTGGATGACCAATGCGCCCAAGGCTATCTTGATTGGACATCGACAGCACTGACAGATCACGATGGTGACGGATGTTCGGATATAATCGAAGATACGGATGATGACAACGATGGAGTCGTCGACACCCCCGACTTGTGTGCCAAGGGAGCACTATCGTGGCAATCTTCTTCCTCAACAGACTATGATTCGGATGGATGTCAAGATGCAACAGAGGATCTTGACGATGATAACGATCGTATTTGCGATGGTACTGACTCGGACAACATCTGGGCTTGCACACCATCAACTGCAAGTGTTGATCTCTGTCCAACAAGTTCCCTTTCCTTCTTCTCAAACATTGAAAACGATGCAGACAGAGATGGTTGTGAAGATTCAACCGAAGATCTTGATGACGATAACGATGGATTTACAGACGATATTGATACCTGTCCAAGAGATGCTGGAACAAGCTCACTTGGTTTGGAACTCGGTTGTGATGATTACGACTTAGACGGATACAGTGATTCTACTGACGTATTCCCTACTGAGCCAACACAATGGCTTGATTCAGACCTGGATGGTTACGGAGACAATGTCAACGGCTTCCAAGGTGATGGATGTACTGATGTCGTTGGCGATTCAACCGAAGATAGGTTTGGTTGTCCTGATACAGATGCAGATGGATGGTCTGATTCAAACGATGATTTCCCGAACGAACAAACACAACATTCCGATATTGATGGTGATGGATTTGGAGATTTAATCGATGGATTCCAAGGTGACGAATGCCTGAATGATGCAGGAACATCCACAGAAGACCGATTCGGTTGTCTCGACACGGATTCAGATGGATGGTCTGACCTGAACGATGCTTTCCCAGCGGATGCAACACAACACAGTGATGATGATGGTGATGGATATGGGGATAATCCACAAGGAACAACTCCAGACAGTTGCCTAGGAATTTATGGTCTTTCATCCAAAGAGCGCTACGGCTGCCCAGATGCAGATGGCGATGGATGGGAAAATCGACTCGATTCCTATGTTGACGATTCACTCCTTTGGTCTGATTCAGATGGCGATGGATATGCTGATCAAACTGGAACAAACCTATCTGATGATTGCCCAGCCATCTTTGGTTCTTCTTCCAATGATGTACTCGGATGCCTCGACTCGGATGGCGATGGGTGGTCTGATGAATCTGATCAATACCCAAACGATGCTTCGAAGTATCTTGCCTCAGAAGATTCTAGCGACAATACGACTCTTCTATTGAGTGCAGTCTTTGGAATCATTGTGCTCTCTTTGCTTGCAGTCGTTCTGGTACGAAGAAAGAGCTCTTCTGAGATAGAAATGAAACCAATTGCTCCATTACCACAAATGGCTCCAACTCTCCCTCCTTTACCACCTGGTGGATTGCCTGCAGGATGGACCATGGAACAATGGGCTTGGTACGGCGAAGATTATCTGAAGAATCAATAGATTCTATCATGAGCAAAGGGCAGCGTTTGTATCGACCCACTGAATCCCCTTTGTATCGGAAAATAAAATGCAAAGGGTATTCGGATAACCCCTTTGAACAATACTCAATTCGCCGACCATTCACTGTATTTCTTGGCCATGTCTTTCCATTGTTGAATGCTATTTGGACCAGTTTGCGTTTTACCAAAGTTATGAGATAATACTGGATATCTTAGATTTTTAATTTTCAAAAAGCCGACATACATACCTATTGAATCATCAATTAACAGTAATGGCTCAGAATCAATTCCAAAAATTTCCTGAAATACCAACCTTGGAGGAACTCCATTTAGTTGAATTCTTTTTGGTTTAATTAAGTCAATTAATTCTTCAATTATGACCCTATATTCGAGAAGTGCTTTGTTTTGTGAATACTCGGAAACTAATTTTTCATTGCTAATGCCCTTTGTTTTATCAGAGAACCAAGGTAGAATATCCATATTGAAGACATATTTTTGCCATAAGGAATGTTTATCGGTGCTGTACCAATTTTCAATGAATCTATTAGCAATATAGGTAAAATGGCCCCCATATTCGAAGCCTTCACGAAAATAATTTTTCCTTTGATCGAGATATTTGGAAAAACAATCTTCATCTCCATCTCTGAAGCGGTTGATTAGACTGATTGATTCTGATATTTCGCTTTCGAACTGTCCTGTTTTACTGCCTGGTTCATGCCATTTTGGATTAATTCCTACTAACAGAGTGCATTCTCCCTTTACTTTTGACCATGGGTTTCCAGTAAATGGTATAGGAGGCGCTTCAGGGCGTAAATCTGCAGAATCTGACTTAGCTAAAAGTAGATTTAGTTCCTCAACATCCTTTGAATAATCTCTCTTCATGAAACTATGCAATGAATCAATTATTTTTTGATTTTCAGTTTCCAAAATATCACTACCTTTTTTTCATGCTAATAAAATCCAAAGGAGACATATTATGCCACAAAGAATAGACTCCAGGGGATTTGTCTAGTGTTGAAATGCTTTGGAATTCAATTCCATCTTCTGCAATTAAATGTTCCAAATAAATCTGATACCTCTCTT
>JADHSC010000007.1 GCA_016777125.1 Candidatus Poseidoniaceae archaeon | reverse complement strand
TGAGGATTAGCAATGGGCCCCCCTTTGCTTTGATGTATGGGCAATGGGTAGGCAGTGTACTGGGGGGCTGAACACCCATATTGATGCAGAATTGCAAAGGGCCCCCTTTGCTCGGACGCATGAGCAATGGGTACCCATTGCCCATACATCAAAGCAAAGGGGGGCCCATTGCTAATCCTCAATCAATTTCGAAAAATCCACTTGTTTTATTCTGGATTCTTTCTACGGCCCGTAACAAAGAATGCCACCAATACAGAAGTTGCTAGTAGGAATGGTTCGAATCCAGGTAAACCACTAGAACCACTCGACCCCGACGAGGTGTTTCCTGTTGAATTACTTCCTGAATTGGTATAAGCACAACCAGTTTGATCAACAACCGTTCCTGAATTAGTGTTTGGACACTGATCAAAACTATCCACTATTCCGTCACTATCTGAATCAATTTGACTTGAAGCACATCCATCTGAATTTACTTGTGATCCAACAATTGTGTTCGGGCATAAATCAAAGCCATCCATAACACCATCATTATCTGAATCTGTTTGGGTATTTGAGCATCCATTTGTATTTACTACAGAGTTAGGAGGAGTTAATGGGCACATATCATTTGAATCCAAAACACCATCATTATCAGAATCTCTCTGAAATGCAGAGCATCCAGATGAATCAACAGCCATAGATTGTTGTGTCGATGGACAAAGATCCAAACTATCCACCACTCCATCATTGTCTGTATCAGTTTGAGATGCACTACATCCAAAGGCATCTACAGCTTCTCCACTAGGAGTATTTTGGCAACTATCTGATACGTCTGATACCCCATCACCATCAGTATCTGTGTTAGGATTTTGCATACTTACAACAATACAATCGCTATCCATTTGGTTGGCAAAATCGAATGAAACAACACATACTGTATGAGTTCCGTAACCAGTATTCAGAGCCACATTATTTCCTGAATTATTCGATCCGTTTAATGTAATTCCATTGATTGTGAAATAGTGACTCGATGAGTTCTCAAGTGTAAAAGATAGACTCAATACTTGACCTATGAAATTAGCATTGGTCATAGGATAAGTTATCGAAACCAAATGAGAGGGAACGGGTCTTTCAATGGTTCTACAATCTGTAATTGTAGTGCCATCTTCTCCAGTAAGATGTAAACAAATCAATGAATTACCATATCCAAGATAAACTGTGGATGAACCAGAACTCAAATTCCAATTAAATGAATTGAAGCCTAAATTCACACGATTTACTCCATTTACAGAAATCGTTCCAGAGGAGAAATTATTCGCTGTATATTGGAGGTTCACTGTGCCCGTATTTGATTGAGAATTGTTACTTGGAGAGATTATTCCACCTTCAACTGTTCTAGCAACTCTGTAAACAGAAACACAATCAGTTGAGAAATTCGGAATTGAACCACAAATTTGGATTGTTCCGAACGCTTGTGGGTAAAGATACGTTGTCCTTACTAAAGCAGATGAATAGCTCGAAGTGTTAGAAAAAGTTCCATTTGTCGATGTGTAGGTCCAGTTCACATATCCTGAATAATTCTCGGAACGATATGTAAGAGTAATCACATTATTCAGGCTACTGTTGAATGAGGTTGATTCAATTATCAGGCTCACGACTGGAGGAACCCTATACACGGAAATGCAATCTGACAAAGTTGTGTAGTTGTCCCCATGTAACTCCAAGCATATTGTTGACCATCCAGCTGGTAAAGAGATGGTACGATAGATTGAATTATTGTTCATGGTTCCGTTTTGATTTGGGTAAAATACAGGAAGTGCGTGTATTATTTGTTGATTTAATGTTAGAGAACCATTAGTATAATTGCTCGCAAAATACTCAACCGTTAGATAATTCTGATTGGTTGAATAATTATTTGTGGGAGAAAGTATCGATCCTTGCAGAGAACGAACATCTCGATATATTGTTGTACACTCAGTCGTGACATTCTGTATCGAACCACAAATTTGTATCAAACCAAATACCTGAGGATAGATGTATGTCGTACGTGTTGAAGACGATGTATAACTTGAGGATGTTGATACTGTTCCATTAAAAGATGTATAATTCCAACTCACATACCCCGTATAGTTCTCTGAACGATAGGACAAGCTAACATAATTACTTGAGTTAAAATCAAACCAAACAGATTCAATTACCAATCTCACAACTGGAGGAATCCTATACACATAGACACAGTCAGATAATGTTGTATAATTATCGCCTTGCAATTCTAAACAAATGGTTGACCAGCCAAATGGTATTGACATATTGAGTGAGGAGAAATTATTGATTGTAGTTCCAACCTGATTAGGTACGAATGTTGGGAGATAATGAATAATCTGTTGATTTAATGTAACAGAACCACTAAGGTAATTGCTCCCAAAGTACTCGAGAGTTACGGAACTTTGATTTGTTGAGAGATTAGTCATAGGAGAGAGTATTGAGCCTTGGAGAGTCCGAATTGAGCGCTGTATTGTCGTACATGCAGATGTGATATTCGTTATTGTACCACATATTTGGATCGAGCCGAAAACTTGTGGATAAAGGTAGGTTGTTCTCGCTGAAGAACTTGAGTATGTCGATGTGTTAGAGACTGTGCCGTTTGTTGATGTGTAACTCCAGTTCACATATCCTGAATAATTTTCAGATCGATGCGTTAGAGTTATGATATCGTTGGAGTTATTGTAAAACGAGGTTGATAAAATCACCAGCCTGATTACTGGAGGAGTATAAGTGAAAGTATACGATAAGTTCGATGTCGGACAGTCGTGCCATGAACCATTTGTTCCACAGTTCAAAATCGCAGCTTCAAAATTAATTGTGATACTTGTTGGGGTTGTAAGAGATTGATTGAACGATAATTGCCAACTCATGTTGTAAGTTGAGTTAGCTGGAATCATGTAAAACCAATTTGTGTAGTTCAGAAACCCATAGACATTTGAATTATTAGATGATGCATTTACTCCAGGATAGTTTAACGATTTATTACAAATATTTACCAATTCTAGGTTTACATAATGTGATTGACTTATGGTGAAATTCGCTAAAGTCAAGCAATGGGAGTCATTGGATGTGTTGTTTCCTCCGGTATTATTTGAAGATGAATTATTCCCAGATTGGAACATTTTATTCAATGGTTCCAAAGCCATTTCATCATTCGGAGAATGAATTTGTTCATGAACTCCATGTGAGACGATCTGAATAAGCAAAAAGAATACAAGAGATATTGCCTTTAGTCCCTTCATATTTGTTGGTTTATGTTTGCCCCTTTATGTCTTCTTCCTACTTTCATAAGTATCAAATGTATTTTTCAAAGGTTAATGTAAGTGTTTTACCTCATTGCCAAAGGGTCTATCCGAATACCCATTGCTCAGGTAATGACAAATCAAAGGGTTCGCAGTGGGTCTTGTCAGACGCTACCCTCTGATTGTGAAAGATATCACTTGTCAAATCTAGGCATTTGTTACGATGTTGATTTGCTTGTTGTTGATTTGAGATTTGTAGAGAAGAACTCCTAATGTCCCACAAACCGTTGGTGCAAAGAGCAACGGCATGAGTGCAGTTAACTGTGTTACAGCGATGATCGATAGGCCTAGGAAGCCTAGAATATAACCTGCAGTACTGGCGGTTGAAAACTCTCTCTTTATGTCTGATAATGTTCTGTCCATGCCAATAACATCAGGTAAGCGAGTATATGACGCTATGTTTTCATGGGTGCCAAAAGTGGTTTCTTTTGAAAGGAAATTGTATCAGTATCGAACCTTCTTTCGAGTAATGGTTCTCCAAATTCGCTGTAGTGGGTCATAATAGCGATCAACAACGCGTTCTTTGAGCTGAATTATCGCATCATCAGTGATCTGAATTCCGGCAGGACAAACCTCTGTGCAACATTTGGTGATGTTACAGTATTCGATTCCGAATTCCTTCTTTATCTCAGGAATACGGTCTTCTGTATCGAGGGGATGCATTTCATACTGCGCAAGTCGGACAAGGTTTCTTGGTCCAGCAAAGTCGTCAAACATCTCGTGATCTCTTAGTACGTGACATGTGTTGACACAAAGGAAACATTCGATACACTCACGGAAGTGTTGTACTCTGTCTGCTTCCATTTGATTGAACTTCCAATTCATTTCTTCAGGACCATTAATCGGAGCAATTTTCTGAGCAATATCGTAATTCCATTGAACATCTGTTACAAGATCTTTGATGTGTGGGAATGCCTTCATTGGACGAATTTCAATAGGTTGCCCTTCGGGTGTTTCTGCTACAACGTCACTCATACGGGTCATACACATCAAGCGTGGACGACCGTTAATTTCTGCTGAACAAGAACCACACTTTCCTGCTTTACAGTTCCAGCGAACGGCCATATCAGGTTCCTTTTCGTGTTGGATTCGATGAATACAATCGAGAACAACCATTCCTTCATCGAGAGTGATTTCGTAATCTTCCATCGTTGTTTCTCCGTCTTCTCCACGGGCGACCTTGAATGACTGCTTTTTTCCTTTTAATGACATTACTTGCCACCTCCTGTTTGCTCTTCTGCCCGTTCAGCAATCATATCTTTGACTTCCTTGATTGCATCTTTGAGATCATCTCTCATCTCTTCTACAGGCTCTTGTCGAATCTTTACTTCTCCTTCTTCCATCCAGATGATGTTCAGAGTCTTGCCCCAATATTCATCTTCAGGGACAGGCATATCTTCACGAGTATGTCCGCCTCTGCTTTCCTCACGTGTGAGTGCAGCAAGAGCACATGCGATGGATACATCAGCCATATTGATCAAGTCGAGGGCTTGATGCCATCCAGAATTGTAGCGTCGAGATGTTCCTGGGAATGAAGCAAGGGCTCGCTTCTTGAAGTCATTAAGTTCTACAAGAGCTTCTTCGAGTTCCTTCTTGGTACGAATGATTCCAACTTTGTTTTGCATCAATTCTCTCATTTCGTCATATATGACTCCAGGATTTTCTCCACCTTCCTTGTTAAGTGGTTGAATCATTTCTTCAATCGCTGCTTTGACTTGAGCATCATCGATTGAAGGTTGAGCCAAATCGTTGGAACGCTTTGAGGCGAATTCACCAGCACGCTTTCCAAAGGTAATGAGATCAGACAATGAGTTTCCACCAAGGCGGTTTGCACCGTGTAATCCACTTGCAGCTTCTCCACAGGCATACAAACCTGGAACAGTTGATTCTTGAGTTTCTGCATTTACGAGGATTCCTCCCATGACGTAGTGAGCCGTTGGACCGACTTCCATCTTGTCTTTTGTAATGTCAACACCAGCCAATTCCATGAATTGGTGATACATTGAAGGTAATTTCTTCTTGATGGCTTCTGGACCACGGTGAGAGATGTCGAGGTATGCTCCTCCGTGTTCGGAGCCTCTTCCTGCACCGACTTCAGCCTTGATCGCTTTAGCAACAACGTCTCGAGTTAGGAGTTCGGGTGGGCGGCGAACAGTTGCAAGTTTTCCACTAACAACTTCTTCGACCCATTTGTCTGATTCTTCGATTGTTTCTGCATGATCGCCCTTGAACGTATCAGGGACATAATCGAACATGAAACGCTCTCCTTCACTGTTGGTGAGGCGTCCACCTTCACCGCGAACACCTTCTGTAACGAGGATTCCACGTACAGATGGAGGCCAAACCATACCAGTCGGATGGAATTGAATGAATTCCATGTCACGTAATTCAGCACCAGCCCACATTGCCAAAGCATGTCCATCTCCCGTGTACTCCCAGGAACCAGAGCATACGCTCCAGCATCGAGTAATTCCGCCAGTAGCTAAGATGACAGACTTTGCAGAGAAGGCATGGAATTCACCATCAACGCGGGTGTAAGCAACACATCCTGTTACACGGTCGCCTTCCTTGAGAAGATGACGAACCGTGTATTCCATGAAGATATCAATCCCTTCGTGGATGCCACGTTCTTGCAGTGTACGAATGATTTCGAGTCCAGTTGAGTCTCCGACGTGAGCGAGTCGAGGAAAAGTGTGTCCTCCAAAGTTTCGTTGATTGATGAGTTGCTTTGGTGTGCGGTCAAAGACTGCGCCCCATTGTTCGAGTTCACGTACCCGGTCAGGAGCTTCCTTAGCATGGTATTCAGCCATACGCCAGTCAGCAAGCCACTTACTTCCTTTCATGGTGTCGTGGAAGTGAACCTTCCATCCATCACGAGGATCAGCGTTTTGCAAAGCAGCAGCACAACCACCTTCGGCCATGACAGTGTGTGCTTTTCCAAGAAGAGATTTGGTAATAATTGCGGTTTTAGCACCACTGCGTGCAGCTTCAATTGCAGCACGTAGTCCGGCTCCACCTGCACCGATGACAACGACATCATATTCGTGTTTCACATATTCTTCGCTCATTTCTTCACCCCAATATTACGAAGGCCATGTCATTGATGTGCCCTTCAGCCACCGCAAGCGTCCACAAGTCGCCTAAGAATACGAACCCAAGGCTGGTCCAGAACCAAAAGCCGTGTGATCGGTTGAATATGCTGATTTTCTTGAAGAGTTTTCCACGAAGAGCAGAGATGCCGCTAACCCAGCGATCTAAACTTCCACCAGCAAGGTGGCGCAAAGCGTGACATGATGTGACGTACATGGTCAACAAGAACGCTTCAGTCGCCATGATGAATGTACCAAAGGAGAATCCCCATCCCGCGTCAAAATGGAGTGTGTGCGTAACATCCCACCATTTGATGGCGATGATAATGATTGCAGCATAGAGGAAATATCTGTGAAGGTTATTGAAAATGAATAAGCGCTTTTCTCCACCGTATCCAATTTTCTTGTTGATGTCAGGTTCGTCAACCCAGCAAGCCGTAGGACTTGCGAAGAAGGTTCTGTAGTAGACTCGACGCATGTAGTAGCAGGTTCCACGGAAACCGAACGGAATCCAAAGGACAAGAATTGCAGCATTGACCCAACCGGGATGGTCCCATTCATTGAGGCCAAAAAGGTCCCACTCCAAGATGTTTGGAGAGAAAATAGGCGACATGACCTTGGAACCTTCAAGTTCGTAAGAGATACTGTCTGGGAAGATGATGAGTCGCCATGCTGTGTAGATGAGCGCCGCAGTGAGTGCAATACCCATTGCAAGAGGTTGCGTCCACCATTTGTCTATTCGATCTGTTCGGCCCAAGCCGTTGATAACTGGAAGTTTGATGCCTTCGCCCATTGAAGTTCACGCCCTCCCATAAACTGGGAATGCTTTATCCAAGAACTCGGGGTCTTTGAGGTTGGCCCTTTAGCCTCTTGTTATTTTAGGAAGAAAACGGGTACAGAATCTAACGATTAGGCCAATTCTGTCCAGTCAACCTGTGCTTCGACCATTTCCACTTCTTCGACATCCATTTGTGCCAGTTGAAGTTTACCTGAGAGCTCATCGTTGACTGCATGCCAGTATGAATAGGCTTCAATAACCCAAATACCGGATTCACGTGTGCCGTTTCCGGAGCCTTTGACTCCACCGAACGGAAGGTGGGCTTCAGCACCAGTTGTTGAGTTGTTGATTCCAGTCATACCCGCCTTGATACCAGTCTTGAATCGATATGCTTCCAATCGATCGTTTGTGTATATGGCAGAGGAGAGTCCGTATGGGCTAGCGTTGGCGAGATGCAAAGCATGATCGAAATCGTTTGCTTTGCAAATAGTGACTGCTGGACCAAAGACTTCCTCGTGGAAACACTTCATGTCCTCAGTAACTTCTGTGAAGACGTGTGGCCACATGAACACACCATCTTCTGCGGTTCCATGGAAGTTTGTTGGCTTGTTATCACTGGTAATTCGGCCTTGGCCGAAGATTTGCTTAGCACCAGATTCAAGGCACATCTCTACGCCTATTAGGAAATCCTTGGCGTACTTTTCAGAAAGCATTGGGCCGTAAAGAACACCGTCGTGGACAAGAGAATCCCCAATCTTTGTTTCTTCTACCTTTGCCATGAATTTCGTCATGAATTCATCATAGACATCTTTGTGGATAATGAGGTTCCCTAGAGATGTACAACGTTGTCCTGCGGTTCCAAATGCTCCCCAGTAAGCACCTTCTACGGCATTATCGAGGTTTGAACTTGGCATAACAACAAGAGGGTTCTTTCCTCCAAGTTCAAGAGAACATGAGACGAGATTTCGTCCACAAACTTCGCCGATCATCTTACCGACTTCTGTTGAACCTGTAAAGGAGATTTTGTTGACACGGCCTTCGTCAACTGCATCGACCAGGTATTGTCCTGCGCCGCTACCTTTTCCGTGAACGAGATTGATGACTCCATCAGGAAGTCCAGATTCATGCATAATTCGAGCCAGAGCAAAGGAGAGCAAAGGAGCATCTTGTGGACTCTTCCAAACACAGGTGTTTCCGCACATAATCGCAGGAATCATCTTCCAGAATGGAACGGCTGCAGGGAAGTTGCAAGCGTTGATGATTCCACAGACACCAAGCGGTCTTCGGTAGGTGAACAGTTCCTTGTCAGGCAGTTCGGAGTTGACTGTTTGACCATAGAGTCTTCTTCCTTCGGATTGGAAGAAGAGACATGTATCGATGGCTTCCTGAACAGATCCTGCAGATTCTTTCAGGGTCTTTCCAATCTCTCTGGTTTCCAATGCAACAATTGCATCCTTATGTTCCATGAGGAGTCTCCCCATGTTTCCAATGATTTGGCCACGGGTTGGTGCAGGAGTTGCAGCCCATGACGGGAATGCAGCATGAGCAGCATCCAAGGCAGCATGGACATCGTCTTTTGTTGAAAGAGGAAATGTTCCGAGCGTATCATTGAGGATTGCAGGATTGCGGGATTCGAACGTTGAACCATCGCTTGCTTCGGTCAACTGCCCGTTGATGATATTGAATCCCTTAACAGCGGGGCGGTTGTTTGGATTGTTTGCTTCAAGGTAGGTGAGACCAGCTTCGAGTACGTGGACCATGAACGTCCGAGTCCAACTCCCTCCATGAAGTCTACGATGGATTTTCATGCAGATAAAAAGCGGATTTCTTCATCTAACTGTTTTAGTACCCTGAGGATTTAGACTACCCATGAGCGGCGATGATGACGGAGTTTCATTGAGAGTAGCAAAGGCAATTCCATCCGATGTAGGACACGGAAGAGCACGAATTTCAGGAGACCATGGTCTCGACCTCAAACCAGGTGACATTGTCGAAATTCGTGGTGAAAAGCGTTCGACTGCTGCAATCTACTGGCGAAGCCGCCCTGAAGATGCTAAAATGGACATTGTTCGGATTGATGGAATTATCAGAAAGAACGCAGGTGTAAGCCTAGGGGACCGAGTCGACGTCATCAAAGCAGAAGCGAAAGAATGCACAAAACTCACACTTTCTCCTGTCATGGCGAACAAGCAGAAAGTAAAATTCGGGCCCGGGATTGAAGGATTCGCTCGCAGAGGTCTCTCAAAGCGCCCAGTAATGGCAGGAGACAGAATTTTCATTCCGGGTATGACGTTGTTCGCAGAAGCCTTGCCTTTCGCAGTCGTTCAAACCACTCCAAAAGGAATTGTGAAAGTAACCAGTGATACTGATATCATCATCAAAGATGAAGCCATCGACGACGAAGACGTTGGTCAATCGGAAGGTATCACGTACGAGGATGTTGGTGGAATTGGTCAACAATTGCAAAAGGTTCGTGAAATGATTGAACTTCCTCTTAAACATCCTGAGTTGTTCCGAAGACTCGGAATTGATGCTCCTAAGGGCGTTTTACTTCACGGTCCTCCAGGAACTGGAAAAACGATGATTGCAAAGGCTGTTGCTACAGAAGTGAACGCTCACTTCAAATCCATCAACGGCCCAGAAATCATCTCCAAGTATTACGGAGAATCAGAAAAACAACTTCGAGAAATCTTTGACGAAGCAAGCGAAAACTCGCCTGCAATCATCTTCATTGATGAAATTGATTCGATTTGTCCTAAGCGTGAAGATGTCAGTGGTGAAGTTGAACGACGTGTTGTCGCTCAAATGCTCACATTGATGGATGGAATGCAAGGCCGTGACAATGTTGTTGTCATCGGAGCAACCAACCGAAGAGATGCGCTCGACCCTGCTCTCCGCCGACCTGGCAGATTCGACCGAGAAATCGAAATTGGTGTTCCAGACCGTGAAGGACGTCAAGAAATCATGGACGTGCACACACGTCAAATGCCGATAGCAGATGATTTTGAAATCAATTGGGTTCTCGACAACACCTACGGTTTCGTTGGTGCAGATCTTGCAGCACTCGTTCGAGAGGCAGCAATGAAATCTCTCCGCAGATACCTTCCAGAGATTGACTTGGAAGAAGAAACAATACCTCCAGAAGTTCTTGAAAAGATGGAAGTGCGAATGGATGACTTCCGATATGCAATCAAAGAAGTTGAACCATCTGCACTCCGAGAAATTTACGTCGAGATTCCCGCAATTGAATGGGATGAAGTAGGTGGCCTTGAAGAAGTCAAAGATCGACTGAAGGAATCTGTCGAATGGCCACTAACGAAGCCCGAAATCTTTGAACATTTCAACATTAAGCCACCTCGAGGAATTGTTTTGTTCGGTGCTCCAGGTACTGGAAAAACGCTCCTTGCCAAGGCAATCGCCAACGAAGCTCAAGCGAATTTCATCTCGATAAAAGGTCCGGAGATGATTTCGAAGTGGGTTGGGGAATCAGAACGAGGAATTCGTGAAATCTTCAAGAAGGCAAAGCAATCATCGCCTTCGATTATCTTCCTTGATGAATTTGAATCGATAGCAAGCATGAGAAGTTCATCCAATGGTGAAGGCAGTGATGTTGGAAACAGAGTTGTCAACCAATTGCTTGCCAGCATGGATGGTGTCGAATCACTTGACGGCGTTATCGTCGTAGCTGCAACAAACAGACCTGAGATGATTGATCCCGCACTCTTGCGAAGCGGTCGATTTGAACGTGTTCTCCACGTCCCTCCTCCAGATGCTCCAGCCAGAGAAGCCATTTTCCTGATTCACTCGGAGGGAATGCCATTATCCAAATTCTCTTTCAAGGATATTCTCTCGAGCATGGAAGGATTTACTGGAGCAGACATTGAAGCAGTGTGCCGTGAAGCAGCCCTCATTGCAATGCGTGCTGGAAAGAAGAAAGTCTCTAAGAAGCATTTCGACGATGCAGTCACACGAGTCCGTCCTACAGTTACTCCTGAGATGCTTGAGTACTATCAAAAGATGGAAACTCGATTGACATCAGGACTTTCCAACATCAAGCGAACTCGTGATTACGGTTTCGGTATGGAAACAATGTGAGCAAGGAAACGGTCAAGTCCTTCCTGCTCTGTCGATGATACAAGGCGAAGCATATGGAATCCAGTTTCGGTAAAGAAATGATTGGGCGTATCGTCCAAGATCGAAAAGGAAAGGAAGTTGGAACCCTTGTTGATTTTGTCATAGACATTTCAAACGGAGAGATTTCAGACCTCGTTATTGCTTTTGGAAACAACTTGGATGTAAGCCGTGTTTCTTATCCCTCAAAGGATGGAAATGTGTACATTCCTTCAACTGATGTATCTTCATTTGGGCAAGTTATTTTGCTGAAAATTTGATGATGCATGGATGAGCATTTTGCCAACACGATTGGACAACCTTCTAAACCGATGTGAGCCCGTCTTTGTCTGAACGGTGTTCTAGCAGGTGAGTGAAATGGCGGCGGAACGAGCAAGGAATCTGAACCGAATCGGGCTTCAGGTTGCATTCTGGGCTGTTCTCGGCATCCTTCTTCTCACCGTTCTTCAGAATTTTATCAATATCAGTCAGTCAGAACAACTGTCTGCATACGATGACGACTGGAATGACATGTCTGCCTTCCGTGAAGACATCAACGATATGGGCGTCGAAACACGATCACTTGTAAGCAGCCCTCTGTTGTTGGCTGACATTGAAGATCCTCGAAATACAACATTTGTTGTTGCAGGAGTAGAAAGGGATACGCTTTCTTTTCCGCAGTTCGATGAAGATGGTTTCATTACGATAGCTACAGAAGATGGTTACTCACCTTCAGAAGTTGATGCAATCGTCGAATTCGTCGACAATGGTGGGACTGTTATCGTCTTGGAAGACTTTGGTTATGCAGGAAGTATCGGAGAGGCATACGGGGTACGTTACTCTGGATACCAACTGCAAGACACAAATTATGTGGCAGAGTTGGATTATAATTACATCTGGATGTGCATGCAAGCAAGTCCTTGTGGGATGAATGGGACAACACTTGATCCAACAACAATCGATCAACACGAGCGTTGGTCTGATGTCACTGGCCCACATCCATGCAGTGAACTTGATGGTGAATCGATGACTCTCAAAGAAGCAGGTCTCTGCTCCCACCATTGGGTTAAGAGTTCAGGAGAACTTGGCCGAATCGAATACAACGCTACCTATACAATGCTCCTCAACAACGTGACAGGACTTGAAATTGTACCTGGTGTAAAGGGCGCTCTCAATGATGTAAACGTTCGAGCAGTTACCAGTAATCAAGCAACTGTTGACGTCAATGGTGATGGATATCTTTGGATTGGTAACGAACAAACAAGCGAAACACCCGACCTGTCGGGTCAATTCAATCTCTCAATCGAAGCCTGTGCTTCATCGAGTTGTGATCCAGATGAAGGAGGCAGAGTCTTCTTCATCGCAGATGGTAGTTCACTAATCAATGCTATTTACGACTACGAAGGATTCAATGAGGGGAAATACGGGGAACAAAGCAAAGATATGCCTGCTAACGATAACAGAAAGTGGGCGCTTGATGTCATTTCTGAATCGTTGATGAGTACAAAAGATGGAGAGACAGGACAACCTGCTGAGAATGCAATGGTTATCTTTGATGAAAGTCGTCACCCTCAAAACGCCCTCTTAGCGGATTCCTACAACACAGTGTACTTCCTTTTGGTCTACTTTACTGGAGAAGGGCTTGCAATGCTCGCTCTGTTTGTTGTTCTCTTCATCACCTTCGAAGGTGTACTTCTCAAGAAGCGAGACCCAGAACCATGGCGCCATATTTTCAGTATCATTTACTACGGATTTGGAGATGCAAACAGATACACCTATTATGCGAAAACTGAGAAAATACGGCAGGTATTCCTCTCTAAGGTTCGTAATCAAAATGGGCTAACAAGAGACGAATTCCACGCTATGTCTGCCAAAGAATTGGTGGGTTTAATCGAAGATCCAGTTCTCGCTAAATTTGCCATAGAACCAGGAAAATACTCTCTTGAGCAATCTGTTGCACTCGTGAAGCGAATCAAAGCTTGGGGGCGTAGGTGAGCACAATGTGGACACGTAAAGCAGCATTCACCTTCACTGGAGGTATTGCACTCATCCTCATTGGGATGATGATTACCAATAATCAAATGATGATTCTTGGTCTTGCTCTCATCACTTTCATCGTCGTGAATTCATGGGTATCCGGTCATGGTGATATCGAGGTACAGCGTACTCTTTCAGCAGATAACTTGTACAAAGGAGATGATCTGTATGTCGAACTACTCGTCACTAATCGTAGCAATCGACGTACTCAACTTCTCGATGTGTACGATAACATCCCTCACGAGATGAAACTTCGAAGCGGACTCAATCAGATGCGCCTCAACCTCAAACCAGGTGAAAGTGCACGAATCCGTTACGTCCTTCGATGCCCGCTTCGCGGACACTACTCTCTGGGACCAGTATCTCTCCGTGTTCGCAACACGTTCAATCTGGGCGTAGAAGATATGTATGTTGATCACCATTCTGATATCGTCATCTTCCCTCAAATCAAGGAAGTAGAGGAAGCATTCCTTCGTTCACGTACGCCAAAGATGTACACTGGAGCAACCACTCTGAGAACACCAGGGCAAGGGTCTGAATTCTATTCCTTAAGAGAATACGTCCCCGGAGACCCGTTCAAGAACATCAATTGGAAAGCATTTGCTCGAACAGGTGATCTGATGGTTAACGAAAAGTGTCGAGATGCAGTTACTGATCTCTATATTCTTCTCGACTCGAGAGATGTTTCACGAATTGGAACTGTTCTGAAGAATCCACTCGAAATGGGTACAGTAAGTGCAGCTAGCCTTGCAGCATTCTTCCTAAAGCGACGTGATAGCGTTGCTCTAAGCATCTATGGAGATGGTTTGTCCTATCTTCCTCCAGATACTGGCGATAAGCAGTATTTCAAAATCCTCAGTTCACTTGCTGGAGTAAAACCAGAAGGAAGTATGCCCTTGCAAGCAGTCACCAATTCATTGAGCGGTAGATTCAGTCGAGGCAGCCCAGTCTTCATCATCTCATCATGTGAAGGTGACGGTACAGTCCCTGCCGCAGTTCGAGACCTTGTTGGACGAGGTCACGAAGTCACTGTATTATCGCCTTCGAGTATTGATTTCGAGCGTCTTGTTTCTCGTATTCCTCGTATGTCCTATGAAGTCCTCAAACTTGAACGCCAAAACCGTTTGACAACTCTTGCGGGTTCAGGGGCACAAGTTATTGATTGGATGCCGGACATGGATTTGTCTCAGGCTATTCTGCAAGTGAGGGGATTCTAGATGGCAGGTGAAGTTGATCCTCAGAGTGATGTTTCCCTTCTTGGCGGACGGCCACGTACCCTTCATCTGAAGATGCTGAGGAAGCAGTGGCAAATTATCACGCTACAAGTTGTAGCAACAATTGCTCTTGTTTGGATGTATCTTGAGGTCGTTTCAACCTATGTTGTCAACAGTATTGACCACACAATGGTTTTTGAAACGCTGGAATCTCTTGTCGGAGAAGTTCCGATTGGGGACTGGATTACTGGAGAAGGCAGACAAGGACTTGCTCGATTCTATGTCCCAATTATTCTGGGACTCCTTCTCGGTGGTTCAATGGCATTAATGGCATTCCAATCACCAAAACTACAGCAAAGAATCAAACTTGGTTTCATCATTTTGCTCATGGTCTCTCTTGTCGGTCGTCTCCTCTTGACTTGGGTCCCTTCAATGATTTTCTCACTTGATTTCAGAGCTCCTTCCGAGGGTGAACTCAAGACACTTGAATGGCCTCTCTTGATGATTCTCTCTCTTGTCATTCTCTTTGTCTATCTCTTGCCTGTGATTATGGGTACACGTGGTATTTGGGGGCTATCAAGACGTTCAATTGGTTGGGCAATCGGGTTTACTCTCCTCTTCCTTGGTATACACGCAATCCTTACGTTCCCACTGATTAAGAGTCAGTTAGGTGATTGGGGAGCGAATCTGAAAACGCTTGAAACACAAGTCAGCGATCCGACGATAGGCATATTTGGATTTGATTTGGTAACACCCGAGCAACTCTCATTGATTCTCATTGCTGTTTTAATCATGGTATTCCAAGAATCAGGTTTCGGTGTCATCCGTTATCTCGAATACGCTTACAGATTGCCTGAATCTTGCAAGAGAGACCCAGAATATGTCAAACAAATGGACAATGTTCTCAACGGTCATTTACGTCACACAGCAGGATTCCTGACGATAACTGGACTAATGACGATGATCGCTCTTGGGTTCCATAGTGTTCTCTTGGAGGTAGTAAGTTCATCCACGGGTAGCCAATGGGCTGCTCAAGTTTCAGAATCTATCGAATTGTCGCTGACCTATGGATTGGTCATCTCTGCGCTTCTCTTCCTTAGCCTAATTGCAGTGATGCGTTTCTTCATCCCTTGGGAGAGAGTCTGGGGCTTGATCGAGTCTCTTGGAAATAAGACAGAGGCTCCAGTCGAAGAAAAGAAATTCTAATCAACCATTTGCTCGAAGCATTTGGATGATTCTTCCACTTACTTCCGTCATAATGAGTAAGAGAATGGCTAATCCAACCGATGCAACCCATTGAAGCCAGGTTGAACCAATGGCCTCCCACATGTATTGGTTGAGAAATACAAATCCAACGATTGCAAGAATGAAGATGACTCGGTCAAGCCACATTGGATATGTTGAACCTACTGTTTCGTTTCTACCAAGAAGAGTATCGGTCATTTCATCACCTCAAAAATCCAACTCTGAAAGTTGGTTTTCAAGCGCAGCAAGGTGTGGATCTACCTTTACCTCAGGGGATTTTGCTCCACGCACATTCCGCTCAGCATCAAGACGTGCTAATTCTGCTTCAAGATCGACTCGATCTTCTTCCACCGGACGGCGTACTTCAGAAACGTGTTCTTCCTCAACCGCTGCCACTTCTTCATCAACAGGAGCAGGCATCTCTTCCCATCCACCTTCAGTGATCACTTCTGGAGCAGGCTCGGCATCAAGTGATACGCTTTCATCGAGGACTAAAGTAGGCTGAATATGTTGAATCATATCGTCCATGACAGGTGTTCTTTGACCAACTGGAATCGCAGTTCTTTCAAACGGAAGGTATCCGTCTCGTTGGAAATCCCACATAGAACCTCTTGGAACACCTTTTGTCAACCCAGATGCATCGATTTGCGTGAGAAGTTCTTCAAGCACTCCTGCAGTCTGTTCAAGAGCAATTGCTTCACCAGCATCTCTTTGATCGGCTTCAAGATAAATGTCATCAAGTGCAATACGAATCAATCGTCGCGTCTCTACAGCGACACTTGGTAATGCTTCAGGACGCATACAGTTCATACGCAGAGCATCGATTTCTTCTGGAGGCGCTCCGAGTTGACCCAATTGGTCGAGAACATTTCGCATACGTCTCAGCATTGTAATCGAACGATCATAATCTTCGAGAATACCTTCCAAATCCAAGATGAGGTGGCCTACAGTTTCACCGAGTTGGTTTTCCAATCGCTGCTGAACGGACCATCGAGCAAGTCCACGCACTGCACCTGCCGTTTGAGGAACTTGTCGTTCGAGAAGTGTCATTACTTCACTGCTCAGGAGATTTCGTGGAGTTGCAGCAATATGGTCGACTGTAGATTGAACCACTTGTAATGCGCGTTCTACTGCACGGTCGAGAAGGATAACAGAGTATCCAAGAGTTCGTGCTTGTTCAAGACGCTCAATGACTGGGCCTAATCCTCTGAATGTTGAATCGTCGTTGAGCAATGCTTGAGCGAGCGGTTCTTCTGAAAGACGTGCTCTCAATCGTTCTGCTTCAGCAATATCAGAAACAGCTTCTTCATGTGCTTCAGTAAGGGCTTCTGCTCGACTGATAAGACCAGATAATTCGGTTTCTGCATTCCCTCGACGAGCACCTAGGTTGCCCAATTCGGTCAAGATGTCTCTTCTCTCGGTCATGAGTTCACGCATTTCAGAATGAAGTTGCATTCTTCGAGCTTCATCTTCAGCAAGTCGATTCCGCTCTTCTTCTGCTCTTCTCCGACTTGCAATGGTTTCCGCATCAATTTGGTCAAGTTTCGCTTCTGCTGCCCGAACTTTCTCTTCAGAAACATTGGATTTACTTTGCATAGTTGCTTGACGTTCTCGCATTGAAGTGATTTGCTCCTCAAGGGCACGTAGTCGTCGTTCCTCTGTATCGATTTGATCACGGACTGATGACAACTTCTGTGCATTTGATTCAAGTTCAGCTCGAGTAGAAGCTTCATTCGAGGCAAGTTCTTCCAATTCATTTCGAAGTTCTTCACTGCTTGTAGCATTTCCAAGAGCCTTAGCGAGTTCACCAGCACGTTCGCTCAGTTGATGCTCAAGTTCACTTACACGTCGCATTAAACGATCTGCTCGTTCTTCGGCTTGTTCCATTCGTGTTCTTGATTCTGAAACGGTCACTTGAACACGATTGAGTTCATCGTTCTTTGATTGAATTGTTACTGATTGATCTCCAGAAGATTCCTTTATTTCATCAAGACGAATAAGCGCCTCAGTTCTCTGCTTTTCAGCATCTTGTAATTGAGTAGTTAAGCCCGCATTTGTTCGCAGAAGTGAGTCTGAGCGAAGTTCAGCCTCTTCAAGACGGCGTCTCAATCCAGCATCAACTCCAGCAACCGGAGAGGCGGCTGGTAAGCCCTTGCTCGCTTCAGCCCCATCGATTTGTATGGAGACCTTACTTCGTTGTTGTCGAACAAGATCAAGCCCAATTTCAAACCCATACATGGTCATGAGCCGATGCATCATCGATTCCTTTCGCTTTTCAGAACGAGTTCGTACAGAGGATAGGGCTTCAACAAAACCTTGCAGCGAAAAGGCTTCAACATCACCTGTCGAAGAAGAAACAGTCGTTCCTGAAGCAAGGCGGTGAAGTTTCAAAATACGCTTACTTTCGGTCAAACCCATCATAGCATCATCAAAGGATTGTCCATTTGCAGCCATTGCCACAGGAATTCCTTTGACGACTGCAAGTGATACAGCCTTGTCGCTTGCACCTGCTTTGAGATGACCTGTAACTTGTTCTTCAAGCGAGGCAGCTAGCATTGACATTACTGCATCAGAGCCCCCCTTTCCTTCTCTGAGGATGAATCCATCAGGAAGTGTGGCTGCTCCTTCTGCATAGGTTCCAATCTCGCCATCAAGTTGAGCGGTTAGGTCTGTCAAAAGGCGTGCATGATTGGTATCGAGTTCAGTCCAAATTGCAATGACAATCGTGCTACTCGATGCAAGCAAAACTGATGCATCTCCCATCTTCAGAGTAGCATACCCTTGTTCAGTTCCACCTAATGTGGATTGATGGGATGCCATCGAATCAGAAAGAGAGGAGATGCTTGTAGCAAGTTCTTCCGCCTTGCCTGGAAGATCGCCTGCACTATCGATGAGAATTCCTTGATCTGCTGCAAGGGCTCCTCGAACATGGTCGTATCCTTCAAGTGTGGAAAGAACGGCAGAAATGTTTCGAGCGAAGAGTCGATCGGTTAGTGACGAACCTGATGAAAGACCTTGAACATCTGCTTGGAATTCAAAAGCCTCTGGAATGAGGGTGGCTAGTGAGCCAAGACCTCTGAGTGAACAAGCATAGCCCACAAGTCTGTGAGATCCTTCTTCTGCAGCTTCTAGGGCCTTACGAGCATCGGCTCCTCCTAGGAGTTTTGTTGCACTATCTCCCTCGCAAAGCCATCCAATAACTCGTCCTGCTCGAATGAGTCTGTGGCCATAGGGTGTTTTTCTTCGACCAACCCAGGTGGTAATGTAGCCGTTTTCAAACGGTTGAATCGTACCTGGTGATACGTCTAATTCTTCATCTATTTGTTCGCTGTGGGGTAAATCAAACATCAAATCACCTGTGTTTTTGTTGCGTTTATTCGCTGTCGTTGACGTGCTAGTTGATAACGCCAGATACCTTTGGTACCGTTTTTGCCTGAAAGGGCAGCAAATACGCCAGTATCAATCTGGTCAATGACGGTAAGTCGTCTTGATTCGATCCATACTTCATGAAGTTCTCCAAGTCCCAAAGAAGTGGCAACTGAAGCACACTGAGCCAACTCAGCACGCTGTTCTTGAAGAGATTCGGGCCATCGCTTCGTCGTAGCAAGTTCATTTCCGAACTGGTCGAAAAGCCGAACATGACGCGCATCTTTGATTTCACAAAGACCAGAAAAAACACTGTCCAGCATGGTTGCTCAAACCCCTTCACAACAGCGTACCATTCAAGAACTTTCCCGAAACTATTCCCCCGTAGGGGGATTTGTCGACCTGTTTGAAAATCCCAACTGCATTTTGAGATTTGAGCGGGCGCGGATAACATTCAAGGCTTGTTTTACCGCGCTTTGCCAAGCCCTGTTTCACTATTTTTTTTGAAATTAACCAATTGGATTTTTGAATTTCCAATTGGATTTTTGATTTGTAAAAAGATGTCAAGCGGAGGCGTTTAATGGTGGAATTGAGACCAATTGCCATGGCGGAACCCACGCAGACACTTTTTCAGGCTCCTGTCTGTGATGTCTGTGGAAAAGATGCTGTTGTAGAGCAAGCCTACTCTGGACGTGTTCTATGTGGGAATCATCTCGAACAATCAATTCGCAAAAAGGTTGGAAGAGAACTACGTAAGCAACTTATTCTTGATAAATCAAAAGATACGACCATATTCGTAGCTATATCCGGCGGTAAAGACTCTGCTGTACTGCTCACAATGATCGTCGATCTTGTTGGTAAGCGTCGAGATGTCAGAATTGTTGCAGGTTGTGTGGATGAAGGAATCGAAGGGTACCGCCCTCCATCGATGCAATGTGCAATCGATCTTTGTGAAGACCTTGGGGTTGAATTCATCACCACATCATACGAATCTCTTGAATTCCATCAAATGGACGAAGTTGTTCGCCGATTGCCTATGGTTACTGAGAAGAATACAGGGGCTTCAACAATGCCATGCTCATACTGCGGCGTGTTTCGAAGGCAAGGAATTAACGCACTTGCTGCACAAGTCAACGCAGATGTCATGGCTCTTGGACATAATCTCGACGATATGGCTCAAACAGTGTTGATGAATATGGCGAATGGAGACATCGACAGAACACTTCGACTCGCTCCTCATACAGATTCACCAGTTGACGGATTGCCTCCGAGAATCGTTCCACTCCGTTGGATTCCAGAGCAAGAGATTCACCTCCTTGCAATGCATAAGGAACTTCCAATGCATCATGAAGAATGCCCTTACGCTCAAGGTGCTCTTCGATGGAGGTACAGAGATCTTGTTGCGCAAATGGAGCAAGATGTACCAGGTACTCGTCATAGTCTTGTACGAATGGCTGACCAGATTAAGATGGTGGCAAAGCAAGAACCTTCTCCAGTTCGATCACATCCAATGAAGTGTCAGCGCTGCGGTTCTCCTACATCTGGTGCAACATGCAAAGCATGCGATATGCGAGATTTACTCGATGTAGATTTAGAGTAAATTGTGAATCAATTCGTCCAAGTCCTGTGGTCGTTGGCAATAATGGCAACGAAGTGTCAGAGGATCGGTGCTAGTAACTCGTAGTCGATGTGGAAGTGGTTCGCGTAGGTTCTGTGTAATACAGTTCGAGAATGTGCATTGGACAACATTGCGTACTTCTTTTCCAAGATTAACTTCAAGTTTCTCTGCAACAGTATATGCGCGAATAATCGCAATACTCGAATCAGGTGCTACAAGGGCGAGTCGATCTAATTCAGTCTGCGTCAATTCACGATCTTCGACTTTGACGATGTCCTTCGAACCCATCTTCTTTGAAGGGACGTTCATGACTAAGGATACAGGGACAGAGGTATCTCGAGCGATGTTAAGGAGTTCGAGAACTTTCAGTGACTGTCCTGATGGAATGTGATCAATAACAGTTCCATTTCGAATTGCAGTGACTCTTCTCATGTTATGTTCGTCAGCCATCAAGCCTCACCTCCATGAATTTCAGCAGGAACTTCGATGTTCAACAATCTGCAAAGAAGAGCCATTCGAGCAACAACACCGTTGAAGGCTTGTTCGAAATACCGTGCGTGTCGAGTCGAATCAACGCTTGGATGAATCTCATCAACACGTGGAAGTGGATGCATGATAATCATCTCAGCTTTGACATTTGCAACATCTCTGTCATGAAGTTTGTACGCTCCTGCAACCTTTGTGTATTCATCTTCATCTGCAAAGCGTTCTTTCTGAATCCGTGTCATGTACACCACATCTGCATCATTTATGTTGCCAAGTAGGTCTTCTGTCTCGATAACATCAGCACCATGTTCCCGTAAGTCCGCGATAATTTCAGTCGGCATACGTAGGAGTTCAGGAGAGGAGAGAATGAGTTTGCAACCAAATCGAACCAATGCATGAGATAGGCTGTGGACGGTTCGGCCGTACCGTAGATCTCCCGCAAGGACAACTGTTAATCCCTCGAGAGTACCATGGGATTGCAAAATTGTGAACAGATCGAGCATGGTTTGTGTAGGGTGGTGTCCAGCACCATCTCCACCGTTTAGAATTGGTACGCGTGCAGCATCCTGAGCGTATCGTGCAGCACCCTGTCTGGGATGGCGCATTGCAATTATGTCCGTGTAGCCATCAACCATCTGAATGGTGTCAAACAGTGTTTCACCCTTTACCACAGAGGACGTTTTTACATCGCCTAAGTTAACCACATCACCGCCCAATCGCTTCATTGCAGTCTCGAATGACATTCGTGTGCGTGTACTTGGTTCGAAGAATAGGTTTCCTAGAATCTTGCCTTCAAGGAGAGGGAGATACGTCTTCCCTCGTGCAACTGGAAGCAAACGTGCAGCATCATCTAGGATGCTGAGAATGTCTTCATTGGTTAAATCGTCCATCGTGATGAGCCCTTTCATTTCAAGTCCCCTTCTACGCAACCATCCAAGCATACCCATGAACATTGTTGCAGATTTGGATGCAAATCGTCGGTGGTTTCATGACGAAAACACCCGTCCGTCAACTTATGCTCTGGGGAGATGTTGAGGAAGCTATCAAGGCTGAACGTCTCCTTCGTATCCAGCGAATCGAGCGCCTGAGTACGATTTGTGCCTTAATGTGTCTCTCTGGAGCCGTATGGCTAGCTTGGCCGACGCTAAAGGAGGCCTTCTCGGGAGACGCCGAACTTCTCTCAGGATTGGGAATGCCGATACTTGTCATCCTCTGGGGGATTGTTCTCCAGGATTTAATTCTCGATGATCCAAAGGCAAGAACACGTGTAGGTGCAGCATCCAGTATGTTTTGGCCCCTCTTGATGATGTTTGCAATACGCTCCTATGGGACGGAACCAAGCGAAATCCTCGCGTGTATTCTCTTACTTGGTCTTGGTTTTGCAATGTTGAAAAGTTCTGCTAAGACACTTCGTGGTGGAATCGATGTTATGCGATTCCGAGCGATGATGACTGCACTTGGCGGTCTTACAGTCCTCGGTGTTCTTGTTGGAGATCGAGCAGAAGAAACATGGATTCAATCTCCAAGCGACTGGCTGCATCCTTTGCTAACAGCAGTTGTTCTTCTTCAGGTCGCTTATCTCTGGATTGCTGGAGATAATTTGCGTCATGAAAGAAAAGCCTTCAGAACAGAACTTGATCGACTTGAAAATCGAATTCTTATTCTCCGCTCAGAAGGAGCAGCAGTGGACCAAGCAAGCAGTTTGGTGACGACGGCTAAAGAAGAAGGGCATATTGATCCCGCTTTCGGAATGCGCCTTCTCGCTGAAGCAGATGAAGACATTGACCGTTCGCTTTCTCTTGCAGGTGACGTCGATGTTGTTCGCACAGAGGCTCTAGCGGTTATCGAACATGCTGAAGACCTCACACCACTTGCTAAGCGCCCACGTAAATCCTACGAAATGGGTCAAAGAGAAGCCTCGCTTGGTTCGTTACGAGAAGCAGAGGCCTTGTACCGTCAAGCAAAGATTCGGGCCCAAGAAATCGTCACCTGGTGGGCTCAAGCAGAAGGGGCTATCAATCATGCAAATGAATTACTGACAGGCCAGTCCGGTGCTGCTATTGACACTATGAGAGGAATCATTCGAGATGCTCGTAAGCAACTTGAACGAGAGGCTCCGAAGAAGGCATTCGAACTCGCTGTCGTCATACCGATTCAACTTCAAGCAGATGGTGATGCTAAAGAACGTGCAGAAGTTGTCTTGAAAGATGCTGCTAAGGCCCTAAAAGCAGCAGAAGGATTCGATCTGACAGATCTCGAGCATCGCATGGATCAAGCAGAATCCGCACTTGAAGCAGGTGATACTGGACAAGCCATTGGTCTTGGAGAAGGTATCATGCGAGTCATTAATATTGAACGAGAAGCAATGGACAGTGTCCGTCGTGCTTTGCGTCAGCGAAAGAAACTCCTCGCCCGTTTCGAAGGTTTCTCAGATTCTGATACCTGGATGCTTCGTTTCACATCTGTTCAGAAAGCAGCAGATGAGCGTCAATGGAGTCATGCAGCAACGCTGCTTGAACGTTTAACAATCGACCTGGATGCTCTCGGAAATGAACAAGATGAAGCAAACACATTACTCACATTCGTTCGCGAAGAATGGGCAGTACTTCGCAATCAATGCGAAGCATCGAACCTTCCTGCAACCGATGAGGACATGAAGAATACAGATGCAGCGATTGCCCTCGCTGCAGATCGTCTCGAAGAAGGACAAGTTGCGGATGCATTGGAACAACTTGGTCAGGCAGATGCAGCGATGGAACGTCTTCGAAGACGTGTCTAATCAAAGAAGGCCTCTATTCTCAAGGGCTTCAATATCAAGTCCTGCTGGAAGACCAAGATCAACCGGCATTCCTCCGATTGTTGCAATGATTCCATAGAGATGGAGATACAATCCTGTAGGTGTTTCCTTCTCATTCGAATTGTATGGAATTCGCTTCCAAGCAGATCGCTTGTTGTAATATTTAGCCACGGATTGGTCGGGTGAGTGTGTAATCCAAACGTTCGCCATTGCAGCATGCTTGAGAGAGCGAGAACTACTCAATCTCGGTGAGACTTGAACAGTGTGGACGAGTGGCCAATCTTTCACCCAGTCTTCTCCTGAATCAATCAGCATCGTAATACCAGTTGATTCACTTCCCATTGCATCCATATGTCCTAACTCGTGAAGGATTCTGACCAGAGAACGAACATGCGGATGCCGAGGTTCAGTAGTACGTAATTCGCGAGCAATACGAACAGCAGTGTTTGGGCGGCTCGAATCCAAGTGCATCAGTGCAAGAACCACCTTCCCTTGAGACCAAGATGAAGTAGGGTAGTCTGAATGATTCTCAAATTTCTTCATGAAATCTTCCAGCATTGTAATCGCTTCTTCATGACGACCTGCTAAACGCATTCTTGCACAGTCACCGAGCAACATCATTCTGTAAGGAGGTGAATTCTTAGTTGCCTTTGCAGGACGAGGCTCACCGACAGATGTACGTCGTAACAAATCGATGTTTCGTCTCATTAACGGATCAATACTCAGAATAGGTTGGGACGTTACAGGGACCTCTCTCTTTCGATTAAGGACAGCAGCAAACCAGTGCAAGCGAGCAGCTTCAACATCACTCTTGTTGAGGAGGGACAGTCGAGGGGCTGCCTCAGGTAGATCTCGCTGGGTTATGCTTGCAGCAGCCAATACCAAACGGGCAACTTGGGCTTCACGACCTCCTTGAAGAGCAAGCATAGAGACTGCGTATTCTTCAGCCTCTTCCCATCGATTTAATCCAGCAAAGAGTTGCATCCTTGCTCCGGTTTCTCTCAACAGATCAAGACCTTGCATCGAATCTTCACTCGTGTTGAGAATATCATCGAATTGCTCGATTGCTCGTGTCCAAGAATCCTTTGCTACTAATTCAGTGAATGGCTTTTGCTTGAGATAAATGACATCTTCCATCTGCGTGAGCATATCTCTTTGTTCACTGATTGAAGCGTCAAAGGAAATATCGTCGAGCTTTGAACCGACTTGTAAGGATGTTAGCCAAATGAAGAGGAATCCGACTTGTCCGCCAGCAGCAAGCATCCAGGTCAATTCTTCCATGGCATCTTTGGTAACAACTGCGCATAACGTGTCCTCCCATGCTCCACATTGATCTCCTTGAGATAGGAAACTCGAATCCCAGAATGTGATCATCGCTAGTGCTAACAAGAGCATGGATTGGCCAGCGAATCCAGTGAAACAAAAGTTCAGGACTTTTGCTTGTTGACTTCGTTCTGCTCGAAGCAATCGGCTGTCTGCAAGTCGAATGCCACCTCTTCCAGAAACATCTTGAACATCCAAGAAAAGAATACGTGCTACTTCATAAACGAACAGGAAGCCAACGAGGGCAACGTTGAGAAGAAGGAATAACAGAATCGCTGAAACCAGAGGGACTCGAAGACCAGGTTCTGAAATATTGGAAAACAACTCGATAAGGAAGAAACCAAGCACGCCGCCTTCTTCCATAATCGTGGCCTGTTCCCGATATTCTGGAAGTTCAAGTACACGTTCTGAGTGTGTAAATAGTTCAGGAGAGACAAAAATTGCAACAAGAGAAATCAATGTATTGATCGCAACAATAGGCATTGCTATTGTGTTGATATGAACAATTCGTGCAATCACTTGCTGTCGAGCATTCGGAATATGATTGTGGAATGGTGAGGCTCTTCCTTTCGCAATCTGAGATGATGACTGACGCAATGCTTGCCAGGATGTACCCAAAACACGTCCATAGGCGATGATGGATGGTGAGAACGCGAGGAGTAGGCACACACTCAGTTTACGATCAGAGGAGACACCTCTGGCATCAAGAATCGTATACAAGATAGCTACGCCACAGAACCAAAAGACAGTCAATGCCACGTAGGCATACGAACGAGCACGACTCGCTTCTTGTAATCGAGCACGCCCATGACCAACCGGCTTGATGATTTGTGCTCCCAAAGAAGAGCCAGAAGAGATGATTGCTGGCCAAACAATGAGAATCAAAGCAAGAGCGATATTCGGGGCATGGTATCCCTCACTCCAACCTTGTGAAGTGATGAGATATTCAAAAAAGAGCAAAAGGGCTCCAGTTAGTGCAAAAAGATATGTTGCAACACCAAAACGCATCCCTCTGCTTTGCAGAAGGTCTCGAGCCTCTCCAAATGTGGAAGTGATCGTATGGACTTCATACCGCTTCGGTCCCGTTTCAAAAGCAACTTGTAAACCTCGTAATTGACGAGGGACAACCGTTCTCCAAAACAGCAGTGCGATTGCTGCTGCTAGAATCAGCGGCACAATCGCAACGACGGAAAAACCGCCGATGATAGATGGAGCCGGCATGATTCTCCTAACACATTTTGCTTTTAATTGAATGCGAATAAAAGCAGTATCCAGAGACTGATTTTTCACTCAGAATCAGGAACCAGACTTGGTTGTGAAACCTTTTCGCTAATCTCTTTTACAATATCATCAACGAACTTATCGAGTGGAACGTCAGAAATTTGTGATCCCGTTCTTGAGCGTAATGAGACACAATTGTTATTCATTTCACCATCACCAAGAATCATCATGTACGCAGGACGCATCTTGCGATGTGTTCGAATCTTCTTTCCGATGGTATCATCACCATCATCGATTTTCACACGAACATTTTGGTCCCGTAACTTTTCAGCAACCTCTGCGGCATACTGCTTGTGCTTCTCCGAAATGGTAAGAATGTGAATTTGTGTTGGAGAAAGCCATGTAGGGAACTTACCAGCGAAATGTTCGATAAGGACTCCACAAAATCGCTCCATGGAACCAAATGGTGCGCGATGAATCATAACTGGGCGATGGTTTTCCCCATCATTTCCTTTGTACCAAAGGTCAAATCGTTCTGGAAGATTATAATCAACTTGAACAGTTCCAAGTTGCCATTCACGACCGATAACGTCCTTAACGACAAAGTCAATTTTAGGACCGTAGAAAGCGGCTTCTCCTTCTTCTTCTGACCAATTTACACCAAGTTTAGCAGCTGCAGCACGACATGCTTCTTCCGCTCGATCCCAGCGCTCAGAATCACCGACGTATTTGTCAGAATCCGGGTCTCGTAGACCGACACGGACGCGATAATCATGCATTCCAAGGACATCAAAAATAGTCTGAACCAATTCAATACAACCCATGACTTCAGCCCCAATTTGGTCTTCAGTAACGAACAGGTGAGCGTCATCTTGAGTGAATCCTCGAACACGAGTCATACCCGAAATCTCACCGGATTGTTCCCATCGATAGACCGTACCGAATTCAGCGAGCCTCAAAGGTAAATCACGATATGAACGTGCTTGTGAAGCATAGATTTTGACGTGATGAGGACAGTTCATTGGTTTGAGCATATATCCGTCGATATCACCACTGTTCATCATGTTCGATAATTCAGAACAGGAACAGCCTTCATCAGCCAATTTCTTCATCAAATCGCGTTCAATGAGTGGCGGATACTGGCTTTCTTGGTAATATGGGAAATGGCCAGATGTTCGATACAAATCGAGTTTTCCAATATGTGGGGTAAACACTTGATCGTAGCCTTGGCGACGAAGATGATGGGAAATGAAATCTTGTAACTCTTGACGAACAACGGCTCCTCTTGGCGTCCACAGGATGAGTCCTTGTCCAACTTCCTCATCGACATGGAATAATTGCAAATCCTTTCCGAGTTTACGATGGTCACGGAGTTTGGCTTGTTCCATTCGATTCAGAGTCGCCTTGAGTGCTTCCTTTGTGGGCTCAACAATCCCATAGATTCGAACTAGTTGTTCACGAGATTGGTCGCCTCTCCAGTAGGCAGAGGATACGGATGTGAGTCGGCTAAACATCAACTTAGCAGTGCTCGGTACGTGGGGGCCAAGGCACAGGTCGTACCATTCACCTTGCTTGTAGATGGTTGAACCATCTCCATCTTCCAACTTGTCATCGATAATTTCAATCTTGTATTCATTCGATTGGAAATGGTCACGAAGTTCCTGTTCTTCAAGTTCAACTCTCTCGACCTGAATGTTCCGTCGTGCGAGTTCATGCATTTTCTTCTCAATGGCCTTAAGGTCGCTTACTGCAATCGGTTCCATTGCAAAGTCATAGTAGAATCCACGATCTATTGCAGGCCCAATGGTTGGTTTTGCATCAGGATAGATCTCCATGACCGCTTGAGCAAGCAAGTGGGCAGCACTGTGTCGAAGAATATGAATTCCTTCATCACTGGAGGCGAGGATACCTTCTACGTTGCAGTCGCTATCAAGAGATGCAGAGAAGTCACGCTCAACTCCGTCAATACGGGCTGCTAAGCATCCATGCTTCTTTCCTAGAGCATCAATAACGACTTCACCAGCCGTAATTCCTGCTGCATATTCGTTGACTGTTCCGTCAGGCAGGGTTACATTGACCATCGACATTGATACGCCTCGTATTCCTTCGTCTACGGTCCCATTGATGAATCCGCCGATTAAATTCACCATTCAACGATGATGTCATCATCCATACTTTGTGACGGTTTATCGAGAATGACTTGTTCCTTCTTTGGAACTTCTTCTTCCTCTTTTTCTGGAGCAACAACAAATTCTTCTTCTGCTTGAACAGGTTCTAGCTTGAAACCGAATTGAGGATTCGTGTTCGCCTCCTCCTTGGGTTCTTCGACTACAACCTCCTCATTTACGGGGACTGCTTCTCCTTTTCCGATATTTTTCATGCCTTCTTCCATGATGTCATCGAGAACGATTTCGTCGGGAGCTGACTCTTTGACCATGTATTCCCATCGCTTTAGAGAACTTCAAGGCATCGGTTTCTTGCATTATGTTCAGCTCATTTCTTCCCTTGCCTGTGAGCAATGATTGAAAATGAGGGGCGACTCCGTATGGATATGCGTATCGGTATTGTCGTCAATCCTGATGCCGGACTCGGCGGTCGTCTTGGCTTCAAAGGAAGCGATGGGCGTGCCAAAGAAGCCCGTGAAGCAGGAGCAGTCGATCGTGCAGGGCCTCGTATGCAACAATGTATTTCTAACTTCAAGGAACTTCTTGCTTCCAGTTTGAACCGAATTGGAGTTTCACCTACTCTCGTTGCATGGTCTGGACGCATGGGTGGTGATTGGCTTGATGGGTTTGAATATGAACAGCGAAAAGAATCTCCAACTGAATCAACAGCCCAAGATACATCTCATCTTGTCCAGGATCTTCTTGAAGCTGAGGTTGATGTGATACTCTACGCTGGAGGCGATGGAACGACTCGAGATATCGTCAATGCCCTTGATGGGAATGAAACGCCATTGATCGGTGTTCCTGGCGGTGTAAAGATGCATTCTGGTTGCTTTGCAACCACTCCAAAAGCCTCGGCCGAAGTATTACTCGCTTTTCTTCAAGGCGATTTGATGGTGGCCATTACAGAAGTCATGGACTTGGACGAGGAAACCTATCAGAAAGGTGAATGGAAGGTTCGCATGTATGGAGAGGCCTGGACCCCTTCCAGTCCTCGATTCATGCAAGGAGCAAAGGAACAAGTTGAACGTGCTTCTGAATCCGATACAATCGAAGGATTAGCCAATCATATTGGGAACTTGATCGATGATGAACCTGAACTGATGGTCATTTGGGGTAGCGGAGGTACGCTGCGAAGAATGGGAGAGCATCTAAACGTGGAATTAACGCTTCTTGGAATCGATATTCAACACAAAGGAACAATCCATTCTGATTTGAATGAACAACAATTGTTGCAACATCTTGTCGGATACGAAGGGCCTCGTATTCTTCTTTTATCCCCAATGGGCGGTCAAGGATTCCTTATTGGAAGGGGTAACTTGCAACTTTCTCCAGATGTTCTTCGAGCCATTGGGTTTGAATCAATCCTCGGAGTTGCAACTCCGTCAAAGCTTCTTGGCCTATCCAGTGTTCGTATTGATACAGGCGATCCTTCACTCGATGAAGAATATCAACAGCGTCGTTTCATAAAATTATTACAAGGCTATCGAACAACACGAGTCATTCGTATCCTCGAATCTTAAGGCAATTCTTGTCCACTTGAGGCGAGAAGTAGGCCAAGGAACGGCGGACTTGGTCGTCCAGGCCTTGATTTGAATTCAGGATGATACTGAACACCAACAAAGAATGGATGGTTATCGAGTTCAAAGATCTCGCAGCGTTGTCCACTCTCGTCTTTTCCGACAAATTTCAATCCAGCTTGTTCGATTTGATCGACAAGATCAGGATTAATTTCGTAACGATGTCGATGTCGCTCATCCACCTGTGCTAATCCACCATAGAGTCGACGTGTCACACAATCATCCACTTGGAAGATGGTTGGTCGAGAACCAAGGCGCATTGTTCCTCCAAGATGGGTCTTGGAGATTTCAGGCATGAAGATAACAGCAGGATTTGCTGCATCGGGTTCAAATTCAGTTGATGTTGCATCGTTTATTCCCAATACATTTCGACAGAACTCGATGGTTGCGACTTGCAATCCTAGGCAGATTCCAAGGTAGGGGACGTTGTTTTCTCGAGCATATTGTGCTGCTAGAATCTTTCCTTCGATACCACGGTCTCCAAATCCACCAGGGACAAGGACGCCGTGAGCGTTCTTGAGAAGAGACCATGATTCAGAATCGTTGTTTCCTTCGAGATCGCTCGCTTCAATCCAATCGATACGAAGTTTTCTATCAACTGCAATCGCTGCATGTTGAAGTGATTTTATGACAGACAAATACGCATCAGAAAGGCCGGTGTACTTCCCAACCATTCCAATATGGACTTCTTCTTCCAGTTGGTCAAGATGATGCGCCATCTTTTTCCAATTGGATAGAATTTCTGTTTTATTGCAATCGATATCCAGGATATTACAGAAACCTTGCTCTTCAAGCATCAAGGGTACATGGTAGATGTTAGGAACATCATGTGTCGAAAAGACGGCTTTAGAATCCACATGGCAGAATGCAGCGAGTTTGTCTCGAGTTTCCTGCGTTAATGGCTTACTTGAACGGCAAACAAGAACATCTGGAGTGATTCCTAATCCCATTAATTCCTTAACAGTGTGTTGTGTTGGCTTTGTTTTCTGTTCACCAACAGGCCCCATCACAGGTACGAGTGAAACGTGAACGAAGATGACGTTCTCTCTACCAGCACGGAATTGGAATTGTCGTAAGGCTTCCAGATATGGTGCACTTTCAATATCACCAACAGTACCACCCAGTTCAACAATGCATACGTCTGGAGAAAGGTCACTTCCATCTGCAGGACGCTTTGCAACATCCTCAATCCAGTCTTGTACTGCATCAGTCACATGCGGAATCACTTGAACGGTTTTTCCAAGATAATCGCCTCGACGTTCAGCTTCAATAACCTTGGAGTAAATTTTTCCTGTTGTGAGATTATTATCGCGAGCAAGATTGAGGTCGAGGAATCGTTCATAGTTGCCGAGGTCCAAATCTACCTCGCCGCCGTCGTCTAAAACAAAGACTTCTCCGTGTTCAAACGGGCTCATTGTTCCTGCATCGCTGTTAAGATACGGATCTATTTTGACAGAAGTTACTCGCAGTCCAGCGCTTTTCATGAGGACGCCAATGCTACTTGCAGTGACACCTTTGCCCAATCCACTGAGCACTCCTCCGCTGACAATTACGTACTTCAACTCTATCAACGGGCTTTTAGGCCGTCGCGCATACCATATCAATATTGGCTAAGGTGATGAACGATGTCGGAAGCCAAAGGGGAAAAAATTCTGGTCACTGGAGCATTAGGTCAGATTGGTACAGAACTTGTCGACTCTCTGAGAGATAAACACGGTACGTCTTCAGTAATCGCCTCGGATATCCGCAGTATTAACGAGCAGAATTCAACCAGTAAAGGCCCCTATGTGACTTTGGATGTGTTAGATACTGATTCGATCATCAAATTGTGCACTGATGAGGATATAGGGACTGTATATCACTTAGCAGCGTTGCTTTCCGCTACGGGAGAGAAAAACCCTGAACTCTGCAGAAAAGTAAACGTTGGAGGGACAATATCGGTTTTCGAGGCTGCAAAGAAGTGTTCATTACGAGTTTTCTCACCTTCTTCGATCGCCGTTTTTGGCCCAGATGCTCCAAAACATGCTCCACAGGTTACAGATCTGAATCCGACAACCGTCTATGGGGAAACCAAGGTAAGTGGAGAATCTCTTGCCAAGGAATATGGGGACAACTATGGAATTGACGTTCGTGGTATTCGTTATCCTGGGCTTATTTCATACAAGGCGCCAGCAGGTGGAGGGACAACAGACTATGCTGTTGAAATCTTCTCCGCTGCAATCAATCATGGTTACTACGAATGCTTTGTTCGACCTGATACACGTCTGCCTATGTTGTACATGGACGATGCAATCAAGGCAACTCTGATGTTAATGGATGCGCAGAGTGATGCACTTGGTCCGTCAAGAGCAGGATACAACATCGATTGTCATTCGTTTACCGCTAAGGAACTGGCTGATGCTATTTCACAAGAAGTGGACGGTTTCAAATGTGATTTTGTTCCAGATGTTCGCCAGAAGTATGCTGATTCATGGCCTGATTCCATTGATGGTTCTGTAGCAAAGAAGGAGTGGGACTGGTCTCCCAACTATGGTCTTGAAGCGATGGTTAAAGCAATGCTTGATGGTCTCTCAGAAGAACATTGAGTTATTGTGAAATCCATTTGTAGGTTCGAGCACCTTCATCGTTGCCTTCTTCGCTAATGTTTACCAAGGCGAATTCACCACGTGGAGCAACAACACTGTTCTCTTGCAAGCCTTTGTGTAGATTTTCATAGGTGATTTCGTCGATTGCAACACGTCCAGCAAGACGTTCGAAGAGTTGCCAGCGAGCAACGACTTCTCGCCACTGAGGCGCAACCTTGCCTTCGAAGACTTTCGCCTTCGCTCCTGAACCGTATCCACAGAGTCCGAACAATTCTCCCTCAAGGCTTGAGTTGTCTTCGAGATCGGATTCAAACGTTGACATGAGCGCAAGGAAAATTGATCCAGTGTATTGATTTCCAATCAGGCTTGAAGCACGTTGACCTTTCTCAATACGCTCTTTGTGGAATTGGAGATATTCATCGGTTTTTGAAATTGCTCTTCGATAGCCATCCATTTCCTTTTCCCATGCAATAAGAGTTTCAGGATCATCAGAATTCGGTTTTTTTGGTTGTTCTCCAATCTGTTCAACAACATTTGGCCACATGTCTGTGTCGATTCGATCGTGTCGAAAGACATCAGGGAACATTCGTTTTGCTTGGAATGCATACGGTAAATGCATGATGATTCGAGACCATTGTTGGGTAAAGCGAGTATCGAGTTCAGGATCCCATCGCTTTTGCTTTATTGCCCGTTCACTGAAGTTGTAAAACGCCTGACGGACAGCTTGCTGGTAACAGCGATTTGAGAATTGACCATCAAAGACGGGTTCATCTCGATGTACGTTAACCGATTCTTCTCCGTGAGCGAAGATTCCCAGACGACGAACTGTGGATTCAGGAAGGTGTTTGACCATTCGCTCAACAATGCCGTTCTTGAGGGATTGACCAGTCTCTTGAGCAAGTTGCATGACGTTTGTAATGACACTTCGAAGACTGACGTTTCGACGTGGTTTGAAGAAATCATGAACTGGAGTCGTTGAGACGCCCCAGCAATCTGGAATTTCCATGAGTCTTGGATTCTGACGAATCAGAAGCGCTCCACCGCCAGCACCTTGTGTGTATTCTCCACTTGACTCAAGATCATATTTTGCATTATCAGAGAAGATAACAACTCCAACTCGCTCATCTTCGGGGGTTGTGCGTGCAGCCCAATCGAGTGTTGTGTGAAGGGCGTCAACAGCCCCGATACAAGCGAAGGTCATATCGACTACGTCACAGTTTCGAAAACAATCCTCTCCAAAACGGTCTTGATATCGTTGAGTAAGCATATCGAGGATGTATGTTGCAGTTGGTTTTGCCCCGTCTAAAGCGGATTCTGTACCTAAATACATTCTTCCAATCGTTCGTGGATCAATACCATTTCGATCGATTAAACGCATGACTGCCATGGCGCCCATTGTTGCTGTATCTTCGTGAACATCTGGAATAGCCATTGCTTCTAATCCGAGTCCTTTGTTCAATTTACCATAATCTGCGCCTCTCATTTCTGCGAAATCTCGCATGTCCATGAAGAGGCGAGGAAAATGAATCGCCACATCGTCAATCCCAACTTTGACCATGTCTTCCCGCTGAATTTCCTATATTTATAGGGTGGTTATGATTTGGAAAACTCTAAATTGCGTTCATCTACGATCTGGAGCGGTGCCGTCAAGTGATGCTTGAACATCTTCTGGGACGCTGATTTCCTGTCGTGCCCAGAGGACATCATCAATACGTAATACAGCAACTGAGGCTTCACATGCACCAGAGATTGCTTGCTCAAGAACGCGGGAAGGTTCAACCACTTCGCATTCGATCATATTTTCTGGAACTCTCGTAATCACGTTTAATCCGATTGAATCATCATTTTGTGTTGATTGAAGCGAAACAATTTGCAAGAGCGTATCGATTGGATCCATACCAGCATTTTCTGCAAGTACACGAGGAACCGTTTCCAAACCATCAGCAAATGCTTCGATAGCGAGTTGTTCTCTTCCCGGAACGGTTTCAGCAAAACGACGGAGTCGACGAGCTAATGCGATGTATGTTGCACCACCGCCAGGGACAAGTTTGGGTGATTCCATCAATTTGCAAGCAACGCCTAGCGCATCTGCAAAGCATCGTTCTACTTCACTAACAACGGTTTCAGTACTTCCTGTCGCAACAAATGTTGCTCCACCTTCGTCTGCTTCTAGTATCCATTGTTCTGAATCGCCCCATCGTTCACAGTAACTCTTGATGAAGACTCCAACATCATTTTCTCGAGCCTGATGGATGCTTGGAACAAGCAATGCTCCACAACCTCTTGCAAGCAATTCCAAGTCACTCTTTGCAACTCTGCGGAATGATTGGATACCTGCTTTTACGAGATGGGAATGCATTGCATCATCAATACCTTCTCGACAGGCAAGGACGTTAATACCGAGTTCTGACAATTTCTCGACTTGTTTGAGGAGTCGTTCATGTTCAGCATCTCTAAACGATTGAAGGACTTCAGTCGAAGTGACATTTAGTTTCACATCAGTACTCATTGAGCGTAGTTCAAGTCCACCATCGACCAGAAGGATTGATCCTGCGCCGAGTGTTGAGGGCATGTCACGATGCGCCCGTTTCTTTGAAAGTGCGAGACCAGTGATGAGATTGGACTCATCGATTGTAGGTCCATTTCGAGTGACGACCTTGACGCGGGTTGGATCAGCAACAATCTTTCCTTTCGATCCCATGGCAATGGTCTCAGCTGCAGTAACAGCACAATTCGCTATGACAGATTGCATTTGAGTATGCAACTTTCCTGCCAAAGATGTCTTTGTCGCTGCAAGAATTTGTTCCTTTGATGCTTCAACGCAGAGTTCTGGCATCGCATCTCGGCAGAATTGCTCAGCGATTCGATATCCTCGGGCAATAGTGGCAGGGTGTACACCTTGTACGACTAAATGCCAAGCATTTTGCAACCATTCAGCAGCGAGAAGAACGGTTGTTGTCGTCCCATCTCGAACCGTTTGGTCTTGCGTTGCACTGGCTGAAATCAACATATGTGCAATTGGATGCTCGACTTTCGCAGACTCAAGAACAGTGATTCCATCATTGGTCACCATACTGCGGCCTTCATCATCGACCAAGAGTTTGTCAAGACCCTTAGGACCAAGTGTTGAGCGAACTGCTCCGGCCAATGCAATTGCAGCCTGGATGTTCTTGCGAAGGGCATCTCGTCCAGTGGTTCGGTCCGTCTCCTCAAGGATAGGGGCTTCGCTCATAGACAATCCACCTGAGCCGTGCACATAAGTCCGATGCTCAGTCTTCTTCATCGACAACTTCGAAGTCAGCATCAACAACATCGTCACTTTCAACGTTGATGTTTCCATCTCCTTCATCGTTTTCTGATTCAGCCATTTCAGCAGCAGCAGCCTCATAGAGTTTGGATGAGATTGCATGCATTGATTCCTCAACTTCCTTGACCTTTGCTTGAATTGTAGCTTCATCCATTGCATCGTAATCGATTGGCTTTCCTTCTCCATCTTGGACAAGTGCTTCAAGTTCAGTGAGTTTCTCACGAACCGGTTCAAGATCAGCAGCATCGAGTTTGTCCTCATTTTCATCGAGGGTTCGGCGAGTTTGGTAGACGATTTGATCTGCCATATTTCGCAATTCGACCTTTGCTTTTCTGCGCTTGTCTTCTTCTGCGAAGTTTTCAGCTTCTGCAATCTTGCTTTGAATATCTTCTTCGCTCAAGGATGTTTGAGATTCAATCTTGATGGAGTGTTCTTTTCCAGTACCCATATCCTTTGCACTCACGTTAACGATACCGTTTGCGTCAATGTCGAAGGTAACCTCAACTTGAGGGACTCCACGAGGAGCAGGTGGTATGTCAGAGAGGTGGAATTGACCAAGGGTTGTGTTATCCTTTGCGAATTCTCGTTCACCCTGAAGGACGTGAATCTCTACAGCAGGCTGATTATCGCTTGCGGTTGAAAAGATTTCACTTCTTCGAGCAGGGATTGTTGTGTTTCGCTCGATCATTGTTGTTGTGACTCCACCGAGCGTCTCGATCCCGAGTGTAAGAGGTGTTACATCGAGAAGAAGAATGTCGGATACGCCATCATCACCAGCGATGATTCCTGCTTGAAGTGCAGCGCCCATAGCAACTGCTTCATCAGGATTAATTCCCTTGTAAGGTGCCTTTCCAGTTTCGTTTTCGATGGCGGTTTGTACAGCAGGGACACGGGTTGAACCGCCGACAAGAATGACCTTGTCTACATCGCCTTTCTTCATACCAGCATCTTTCATTGCTTGACGGGTTGGACCCATTGTGTCTTCGATATGCTTTGCAATCAAATCCTCAAATCGTGCACGAGAGAGTGTGATATCGAGGTGTTCTGGATTTCCGTCCTTCATTGTAATGAATGGAAGATTGATCTGAGACGATTGTGTTCCAGAGAGTTCAATTTTCGCTTTCTCAGCAGCTTCCTTGAGGCGGCTCATTGCTTGATTGTCCTTGGAGAGATCAATGCCAGTTTCTCGCTTGAATTCGCTCACAAGCCATTCAATAACACGGTCATCGAAATCATCGCCACCGAGTTTATTGTTTCCAGCCGTGGCCTTTACTTCAATCTGAGGTTGACCATCAACGTTGTAGATTTCAAGAACCGATACGTCGAAAGTACCTCCACCCAAGTCGTAGACGAGGATGGTTTGGTCATCTCCTTTGTCAGCACCATAGGCGAGAGCTGCTGCGGTAGGTTCGTTGATGATTCGAAGAACATCCATCCCTGCAATACGGCCAGCATCCTTGGTTGCCTTTCGTTGAGCGTCAGTGAAGTATGCAGGACATGTGATGACCGCTTGCTTGACTTCAACACCGAGATATGCTTCAGCATCAGCCTTCAACTTTTGAAGAATAAACGCAGAGATTTCTTGAGGCGTGTAATCGGTGTCATCGATTTTCGTATTCCAGTCAGTCCCCATATGTCTCTTGACAGAGATCATGGTTCGTTCAGGGTTCGTTACCGCTTGTCGCTTGGCGGTAATTCCGATAAGTCGTTCTCCATCTTTGCTAAATGCAACGACAGAAGGAGTGGTTCTTGCGCCCTCTGCGTTTGCAATAACGATTGGTTCACCGTTTTCGATGGTTGCTACACAGCTGTTTGTTGTTCCTAAATCAATTCCAATTACTTTACTCATTTGTTCATCTCCTTTCACAGAATGGGGATTCCTCCATCATCGTCATCATCATCGTCATCGTCTGCAACATCGATGGTAATGTCGGATTGTTGGGGAATAGAATCGTCGCCGTCTTCACCTGGCGGCAGTGCTGCGAAGGCCTCCTCAGGAGGAATCAATCGCAGTGTGATATCGAGGATACCGTTATTCAGCGTGAAATCAACAACATCTTCGCAAGCATGAGGGAGTTCAATCCGAGCAAGTGGAGCAAGTTGTGTAGACCTATGGACTTCGACAAGCGTGCCTCCATCGATAAGGTTCAATTCGACTTGATCTTGTTCAATTTCACCTTTCTTAGCAAAATCAACAGTGACGCTCATGTTCCAACCTTCGAGATAGATATCGTCTGCAGGGAGTGTGAGGTTCTCTTCATCGTCGTTTTCTGGAGTCTGAATCTCAACTGGTGCTGTATCGACACGGACATCAACGCCCATGTTCTTGAACAATTCACCAAAATCCATGCCTGGTTGGAACATGTCCTTGAGGCTGCTCAAATCGAAATTAAAGTTCACATCACCCTTCGCAATACGTTCTTCGTCAATTCCCATTGCTTCGAATTGGGATCGAAACTGCTTCAGTAGACCTCTGAGTTGTTCACGGCTCATATTCATGCCCATGTTGGACAAGAGCTTCTCAAGTTGGTCAAGCATTTTCTCTTCCCAATCGTCTGCAGTCATCGTTTCACCACTACTTAACCCGAGGTTACATAGTTCCGAGAGCGGGGGCATATATGAACCTAACGAAATCGAATACAGCGTCAGGTTTCTTGAATAATAACCGAATAAACAGATAAAACAGGCATTTATAGGCGCGTAGGGAGAATTTTTAATCAGTGAATACCCATGAATCTAAGTGGAAACGATAGACTGGTCCGAGTTTTTGGAGGCTTCGTGATGGTGGGTGTAGAATATGCATCCGAGTTTAATTGGGACGTTTTACTGCTTGGATTAGGATGCTGGAGCCTGCTCACATCCGCAGTTGGTTTTTGTCCATTTTACAAATTATTCGGACATTCGACATGCCCGATCTAATCATCTCTATCAATCTCATTTGACAGAGCCTGAACTGAAACCAAGTATCCTTTCGGTAACAAAAGTGTTACTGCATAAAAAAACATCAAATGCCTTTGCGTTATCGGTTACTTAAGGCGAATAGTATGAGTGATGATTTTTCTGATATTGCTGAGTCAAATTCAGATTATGTTGCTGCATTTCCTGGAAAGGATGTACCTGGATTGCCTGCAAAAAAGATGCTTTTGCTCACCTGTATGGATTGCCGTATCTTGCCACATCAAGCACTTGGTATGGAATTAGGAGACATGAAAGTTCTTCGAAATGGTGGTGGTCAACTCAATTCTGCCATTGAGAGTGACATTATTGTAGCAAACCACATTCTTGATTGTGATCGAATCCTCATCATGCAACACACCCAGTGTGGCATGGCTGCAGCTACATTGGAAGGTGTAAGGGATGCTATTCAATCGAACACAGGTGTTGATGCTTCACAATTCACTCCATCTGTAATTGATAATCAAATGGAAAAGTTGACTCGTGATGTGAAAACGCTTCGAAACAATCCACTACTCAAATCAAACGTAGTTGTTCAAGGGGCAATGTACGATGTTGAGACTGGGAAAGTTGACTTCATCGATGAATGATTCATTCGACAAGTTCGTATCGAATTGAGACCTTATGCTCAACATTGATGGTATCTTGTCCATCATCAATAACCAATTCAAGTTCATGCATTCCAACTGGACTAAAATGCAGGGTGTTCCATGTTGTTGAATCTCCATCTTCGATTGATCTTGATTCACTCAAACACGGTCCATCTGGATTTACAACCGACCATGAGACGCTTACTGAACGCCCATCAATCCCAATGATTGAACTTGGGTTTTCAACGGTAGAATTCAATATGAAATACGATGGAGAAGGAAGTTCATTCCCTGGTTCAGCCTCAAAATAGAATATTTCGGGACTTCCAGTATTCGCTTCAGTCCACGTGATTTCTTGCTCGATTGTTATCACAATCGCTGTAGATTCTCTTTCACCATTGATATCGATTGCGAAAGCATTGACCGTGTAGTAGCCATGTCTGTCGTAAGTGACTTCTATTTCTGAAGTTTCAGTAGCATCGATGATAATGTCTTCACGTCCATCTCCTGGAGAGATGCCGAAGGAAAGAATTTCTTCTGAAAATACTGAATCAGAGAAATCAAACATTATTGTTCCATCTTCTTGTTGAATAAGTTCTCCTTGATCATAGACGGTTACAATCTGATCGAGGTTGGTATCGGTCGTCACGACGAGTCCATTCGCCTTTTCATTATCCTGAACCGAGCCAAGACATCCAGATGTGAGTGTCATGAGAATGACTACTCCAATCAGTGGAGTATTCAGTTTCATAAGATCACAACACTCAGTTCTTATAGTTCGTAATCAAATGGTACATGGTGCGAACGTGTATTCCAGTTGCGCCATTTCCAACCATAGTGTTGGTCTTAGCACCCCAGTATGTTCCTGCGATATCCATGTGAGCCCATGTGATTTGTTCTCCATCCTTGTCGTAGTTACGATTTGGAACGAATTGCTTGAGGAAGGCAGCAGCTGTGTTTGCTCCACCATAACGACCTGCACCAAGGTTGCGAGTATCTGCAATCTTTGAGTTGGTCATTTCCTTCTCGAATGCTGGAAGTAGAGGCATTGGCCAAGCCAATTCATCAACTGCATTACCCGCTTCGTGAATCTTTGTTCTGAAGTCATCATCATTGGACCAGAGTCCTGTTGCTTCATGGCCAAGAGCGACAACACAAGCACCGGTAAGTGTTGCAAAGTCGATGATGAATTCAGGATCGAATTCTCCAGCCTTCCACAATCCGTCAGAAAGAACCAATCGGCCTTCAGCATCGGTGTTGAGCACTTCAATGGTCTTGCCAGAGAGTGTTGTAATGACGTCTCCAGGACGTTGAGCGTTTGCAGCAGGCATGTTCTCAGCCATGCATGTAATCGCTACGACCTTTCCTTCGTATCCAGTTGCAGCAAGAGCTTGCATGGTTCCAAAGACAGTAGCAGATCCGCCCATGTCATACTTCATTTCATCCATGTTTGCACCTGGCTTGAGTGAAATACCACCTGTGTCGAATGTAATTCCCTTTCCAACAAGGAGAGGGCAACGGCCTTCAACTTCATGATTCATTTCGTAGATGACCATACATGGTTTGCGGGATGAACCCATACCGACGGCGACCAGTCCACCCATTCCAGCCTTTACAGCTTGCTCATAATTGATGATTGTAACCTTCACGTTATCGTAATCCTTTGCCCATTCCCAGGCCATGTCAGCAAATGCTTCTGGATACATATCGTTTGGTGGACAGTTTCCAAGATCACGAGAAAGATGGACGCCAGAGACGACTCCTTCGTGGATATCGATGAGTGCTTCAAGTTCAGCTTCTTGGCCTTCATCACAGGTGATACGAACAAGGCGCTCTCCTTCTTCATCATCATCATCCTTCATCTTGTAGTTATCATAGGAGTAATCTCGAAGCATCATACCTTCGCCAAAGGCGCCCATGGAATCAACAGGGGCTCCTGAGAATCGAACTGTGAGGTCTGTACCATGTGCCTTCTTACGAGCAGCAACGACAGCAGCACCAGCTTTTCTGTAAGCATGGAGATCAGCATCGTCTTCCTTTCCAAGTCCAACAAGCATTGCTTTTCCACCTTCACCGCCAACAAGCGTCATTGTTGACTTTGCCTTTGCTTTGAAATCACCATCCGCAAGAACTCGATTAATTTGGCTCTTAAGAGCAACATGTAGCCCAGTTGCATGTGCTTCTGGGACTATTTCTGTGCCTTCGAAAAGAGGTAGGATAAGCGTTCCGTCGATGTTGTGGCTTGAACTGACATTAATTTTCATGGTTTCACCGGTTACTGCCAAGTACTTGGAGCACTTGAAACCTTGCGACTAACTTTCAGCCAAGAAAGAGTATTACTCTTCATCTTGTTCATCTTTCTTGAACAGAGAAACAACAGCCAAGGCGCCGATGATAGCGATTGGATTGAAAATACCATAGCCGATGAGCAGGCTGGATGATTCATCTGTTGTTGATACAACGGCTTCAACTTCAATAGGCTCAGAAACCCAGCGAGAGGCATCAATGACTCGAATTTGGTAATACAACTGCCAAGAACCGCCGCCTTCTAAGGAGAGATTGCTTGAATCCATTTCCAGTAGAGACGCATTCGTTGCGTTGACTGAGAACGTGGATGAAGTCCAGGTAACTTCGCCATTAGAGGAAAGGTATTGCAAGGTTGCATTTGAGGTCGATGCTTGTCCTTGGTTACCCACATCGAGAGTAAGGGTATCTCCTGCAATATCGATTGCTCGAACATCCAAACGAGCTCTCCAATACCATACGTTGTCGATGAGGTATCGCATAACATCCATCTCTTCTCCTAATCGTTCATTCAAGTTCTCAAACGATCCTGGAACAAATTGTTCATCATCGGTTTCAAAGGTGAAGGTAGGATATCCCATGACCCCGTAGCCATAATCTCTGCTTGTTCCACAGTTTGGATACAATCCTTGGTTTGCATTTTGAATCGGTATGCTCGAGATATTCTCTTGGACATCCTCTCTGATTTGATGGTACAGTTCCCAATCGGAAGGCTGATCAGGCCACTTGCCCCAAGGATAGAGCATAATCCAAACACCAGTATGCATTGTGACGTACAAGTCAGCATCAGGAACGACCGTATTCATGTAATTTGAATTCGCCGACGTTTCAGCCTCACTGAAAGCACTGCTACCCGGTTGTGTGGTGGGGCATGTGTTCCAGTAGTGGTCATAGTTTCGGTTCAAGTCCACTTGGTTAATGTTCCATCGAGTATCGATATCATTGCCATCAGGATTGAGCATGATCAGGATGTGAAGTTCAGTATTTTGAAGCACATTAATCGCTTCTTCATTGCCTTCAGCCCATCCGTTAATGTACCATTTTGCCGACAAGTATGCCAGTGCAGTACCAAGATATTCGTTTCCATGATGGCCACCGTCAATGTAGACGATTTCTTTGATATCCCCATTCGGTTTGGTCTCGTTCGACCAATCTGAAAGTCGAACAACCCACAGCGATTTTCCAAGTTCAGATTCACCGACACTCGTTACATCAACGATTTCAGGATATTCGTCTGCCCAGTCATTGACATCAAGCGTTAATGTAGCCCAAGTTAAGTGAATATGGCTATCTATTGGGTCTCCTGGCCACTTTTCCTGTTCAGTTGAATCAGATTGTGCACTGGCTATTGGAATACTTGCGAGGAACATGCACAGGACTAAACCTACGGCGACTCGCATGGGTTGACCAACCACCCTTCTGCCAAAAACGCTTTGATTGTACCTTCACCAATCGCTTGTGAAAGCATTTGGATTTGCAACCTTTTCAGATTCTCTTGTCCAAATCGATCGACCATCGGTTCCGTAAACGTCTGCAAATGGATCGATATCTTCTGGTTGGCGCTGGCGCTGCATATAGGACTCCATGCGCTCTTTGAGGTCTGGCTTAAATTTCCAATAGTGAATTCTCCATTCTCTTCCATCCCAGAGTGTTGTCTCTTCAGACTCTGTTGTGAGTAAATCATAGTCCTGGAACATGTAAAACAAGTTACGGTCTGTAGGTTCCAATGCATTATCAATAATTCGATTATAGAATCCAAAGAATCCTAATGCGTGTTCTGCCATTCCGGCAGCGACTTCAGCATCCATCCCTGTATCGATATGCTGTTGTATTGCTTGTGTCAGTGATTGTAGTGTCATTCCCATCGTTTTTTCCCCCTCCCCGGACATTACTGTCCGAGAACACTATTGTATATTGTTCCCCGGACTATATTAACACATCGCCACTTTTTCATGAAATAGGGTGTCCTGAAGGTTTTTTGAGCATTATATTGAAGAACTCTTAAGAACAGAAAACAGCGCGCTTGGCAGAATGCAACCGTCCGGCGACCACACTTTTTTGGGGCTCGAGCCTATAGAAAAGGGTGTCGATATCGTTGTCCTTTCTCTTCCGTATGAATTAACAACATCTTACGGAACAGGTACCTCAAGAGGCCCAAATGCTTGCATAGAAGCATCTGGACAAGTCGAATTATATGATGCTGAACTGAAGGAGGACCTTCCTGCAGGTCTCGCCATTCATACTGCAAAGGCTTGGGATGGAGAAGAACCAACGTTACTCCATCAACTTGATTCCATGGTTGGTTATCTCAATCCATGGTTCAACGGTGATTGTTTCCCACTCACACTTGGCGGAGAACACGGGATTCTTCCTCCTCTCATGGAAGCTGTTCGGAATCATCCACTGGTTCACAATGATCTGTCCAATCTTACTGTGGTCCAAATCGATGCTCACGGTGATTTGCGATCTGAACTTGACGACGAACCCTATTCACATGCCTGTGCAGCAGCACGAGCACTCGATGCAGGAGTAGGGCGATTATTGCAAGTTGGAATCCGTGCTTTCAGCAAAGAAGAGCATGAACGCATGCTCTCAGATGAACGTATCACGACATTCTTTGCTCAAGATACCCAATCTCCATGTCAAGGTGCAACACATTGGCAGGCTTGGCTTGACCTCTTAGATTCAATCGAAGGACCTGTTCATCTGACCATTGACATCGATGGATTGGACGGGGCACTCGTCCCTGCTACAGGGACTCCTGTACCTGGAGGCCTAACCTTTTGGCAAGTCCAACAAACGATTCAGACTCTTTTCAGTGCCTCAAAGGCAGTTGTTGTCAGTGCTGATGTCAATGAAATCGTCCCACAAATAGATACGCCTCTGACCCAATTTACAGCAGCAATGCTCGCAACAAAGATTGTCGCAAGCCATGCAAAGGCTCGCAAGGAAGGGCGATGGGACCTCTTGCGGGAAACAGAAGGGGCACACCGGCCAACCACAACACCAACGATTTTCAGAAAATCAAGAGCGGAGTGAACACTATGTCAACAAACGCTCACGGCCAGCATATCTTCCTTGACTACAACAGATTCTTTCCAGCAGAGCATCAAGATGGAAATTGGGTTCTTAACATTTTGAAAGAGGTCGTTGAACGAAGCACTGCAACAGAAGTCCATGCGCACGTTGAATTGTTCGATGGCATCACCTCACCACCCGGTTTTGCTGCTGTCGTTCTCTTAGATGAAAGCCACCTCACAGCTCATTGTTACAGCGAACTTGGTTGGCTTGCCATAGATGCGTTTACGTGTGGAGGCACCGATCCTAGTGGAATAGTTGTAGATTTGAAAGCAGTACTTGAATTGGAAATACCAGGCCTTGTACTCATGCAAGAACAGAAGGTCAACCGTTTCCTTCATCTGGAGGATTGAGAATGTCAATGTCTGCCTTCATCGAGCACTATTTCCAGCATTTTAATGCAGGTCAGTTGAAGCGCATGGCTGCTTCTCTGAAACAACATCTTGACGATGGTGGAAAACTGTTCATAACACTCGCAGGAGCAATGAGTACCGCAGGAATTGGTCAGGTTTTGGCTCCATTGATTCGGAAAGGATATGTTGCAGGAATATCTTGCACAGGTGCAAACTTGGAAGAGGATGTTTTCAGAATGGTTGCCTTACCTTATTACGAACAAATTGAGGACTGGCGAACCCTTTCAGTTGAAGATGAAAAAGCCCTACTGGATAAGAAAATGAATCGAGTTACAGATGTCTGTATCCCTGAAGATGTTGCCATTCGTGCTATTGAAAAGCATTTGATGAAACGATGGTCAAGTGCTACAGCACATCAAGAACGTCACTTGCCTCATGCGTACTTTTACGACATGTTACGCTCTTCTGATCTCGATGAATCAATCGAAGGTGACAAGAGTTCCTCTTGGCTTTTAGCAGCTGCAGAAGCAGATTTGCCACTCTTTGTACCTGGTTGGGAGGATTCAACCACAGGGAATATTTTCGCAGCACGTTGCCTTGAAGGAACAATCTCTTCAGATTGTGTGCTTTCTGGTATCCATTACATGATGGAATTAGCACCATGGTATGAGCATCAAGAGACTTCCTTGGCCTTCCTCCAAATCGGTGGAGGCATTGCAGGTGATTTCCCAATATGCGTAGTTCCACTTCTCAATCAAGATATGGAAAAAGATGTACCGCTTTGGTCTTGGTTTGGACAAATCAGTGAATCAACTCCATCTTATGGAGGCTATTCTGGCGCTCCTCCGAGTGAAAAAATCACGTGGGGTAAAATTGGTGTTAACACGCCTACGTTCGTTGTAGAAAGCGATGCTACCATCGTCGTACCGCTCCTCTTTGCATACCTTCTTGACCTTTGACTTAGACAAGCATTAGAGCAACACCCTTAGAGAGGAGTGGACTCATGGATGACACATGGGATTGATTCGTGCATCGGCCATCACTCTTCTTCTCCTCCTTACTCCGCTTACATATCTCGCATCAGCGGAAGATACACCCAGTGTATCAATAACCACTGATTGGACAAGCACATCTTCTCTTTCCAATGAGCATGCATATGTTTTGACATTTGGAGATTCTTCGTCGCATGATTACGATGTAAGCGTATCTCATCTACGCGCAGGCAACGATTTAGCACCATCAGTTCAAACGACATTTCTCGATCAAACCTCGACATTAACCGCTCGAATTGTCCTCGATTCAGTTGTAGCGTGGAACGATTCGATCACTGTTTCAGTGACCATCAATGGTCACAATGGTGTTGCTCTTTCGACTTCTGTGAACGAACAACGAACCTTTGTTGTCGGTTCATGGAATCAACCGATGGCAGATCACGAAGTGACAACAACTTCATCTTGGTCCTTGGAACAAAATTATGAAACCGAAGAAGGAAACCAAACATTCGTTTTATTGTTTGAAGGCAATGGTTGGCAACAACGAATCAATGAGGTACTTCAGTCCTATGAACTTGGAAACGGGACCCTTCAAACAACCGAAATAACCGATAATTCGACAACGGTATTAGATTTGAATTTCGAATCCTTTTGGAAAAATGAAACAGTGGTATCAGGGGCGTTAACCTCTCAAGTTATCGAAGCACGCGGCAGCGGTGGTATTCTCCTCCAAACCAACGATGATGGCGTAATTTCCACGATTAATGCAACGGTGGTTGATGCTCTCCTCAATCGCTCAAATCTCGATAACATTGTGTCTGAACGACTTCGACTCGAAGCCTTTGGGTCTTTGATGGTTGAAGGCGAAGGTGAAGATGGGAGTTTGGATGTCGATGGAGATATCAGTCTCTTATTGCTTGAAACAAACGATATCGATGGTGTACGTGTGTTACAGCACACTCAAATCGAAGCAACAGCAAACTTTGTTCTCGTAGATGAAGGAACTCGATTGGATCTTGACCTCAATCAGTTCGAGACACTCGAGCGATGGGAAAACGGCGTGCGAGTTGAACATCTTGAGCATCTTCAAGGAGATGGAACCTTTGGATTTGAGGATGAGGATGAAAATGCAACGATGATCGTAAATGGTTCGGTTTACAATTTCAATACAAAGGTCGTTGATGGTATCACCTACATCGACGACTTGCATGTTGATGGAACACTTTCAGGAGATGTTCAAGGAACATTTGGAGTGGTTCAATCGATTGAACAAACAGGCACACAGATGAACCAAACAATGGTTCTTCACGATGTTAACGTCATTCACAATGAAGTTTGGTTTAACGTCACAGGCATTGGTGGAAGTAACTTCTTTGGTGGTTCTGGAGCAGGTGCTTATTACAATGATTCCTACATCTATCAAGCAACTCATTCGGATTGGGAAAACCGAACTGTTCGTCTTGTTTGGACTGAGACTGGCCCCGACCCATCAAGTGGAGATGAACGTCCTGAGCGAAGTCCAATCGAAACAGATGCAACTCCTCCAGAAGCAGAGAATGCCTTAGGCAATATTTCTGTTGGACGAGAAGCGGGCCTAGCTCCGATTCCTATTCATACGGGCGATGTGGTTCGCTTGCTCGAACAAGATGGAATCGTTCTAACAATCACTGCAGGCAATGAAGCGGTTGAGCCGAGAGATGCAAAGAACCTCAGTGTCGTTCAATGGACTGGTGTTTACAGCGATGGTGTATCGGGTACTGCTTCTGGTTCAATCGTCCATCAGGGTCCGCTTTCAGGACTTCTTGCAAGCACTTCGCGTTCCTTTGAAATCGCCTTTGGTGAGGATGACGAAATCGCTTTCCTCAATGAATCTCAAGCAGTGGATGTCATCCTTTCACCAAGTATCGTTTCCGCTGATGATAATTCAGCTCCAATTGTGACCGATCTTTCGCTCTCAGAAGGATTGGTCTTTGGAGAAGGTGGCTCGCCAGCACATCTTGTTGCTACAATCGATGATGATGATTGGAACGTTGCCAGCGTAACAGTCGACCTTTCATCACTCGGGCTTGGTATCGTCAACATGAATGATCGAGGTCTTAACGGGGACCAAACAATTGGAGATAACAAATGGACAACGATGGTTTCGGTCAATGGTTTGCAGGTGGGTGAAATAAACATCACTGCCCAAGCTACGGATGAATGGTTCGAAAGCGATTCACTTTCGACCACCATTACTGTGGAAAATCAAGCACCTCGAATTCTCAGTGCGACAATTTCACCAAACGAAGTCATTCGCGGTGGAGCGACATTGATGACCATCGAGGCACTTGATTACCACGGTGTGGCATCTGTCGGTGTTGATTTACGTGTTTACGGTGGAGAGGAAATCCCTTGTCAGAAGATGGATCTTTGGATGTGTGAATTGATTCTCCCTTACGGGATGGCTCCAGGCGTGCGTTCCATCAGTGTTCGACTTACGGATGAACTTGGGGCGACAATACTCGTGAGTAAAACGCAGGCCTCAGAGCATCATTTCCAACCGAGTTCAACGGATTTAGACTTGGCCGTTACGGTTGAAAATACACCGCCTACGATTTCACTCGCCACAACTGAAGCCCTCATCAGAGAGGATCTAAACACAGAGCAGGCTATCGAAATCAATGTAGAAGATGCCGATGGAATCCTTCTTGTTCGAGCAGATTTAGGGATTCTAAAACCCATCAGTCAAACTCAAAAATGGGTCACGTTGTACGATAATGGCCAAGGTCTTGACCGTGTTGCAGGTGATGGAATTTACACAGCAGCAGCTTCTGTAAGATCATCCACTCCACTCAGTTTCCACGAAATCAAGATACAGGCTTCTGATTCATACGGTGAGGCTACCCCGCCAACATCCTTTGATGTGATTGTTTCAGAGGCTGATGATGATAACCTGCTCGGTGATGGAGATGGGTTATCGATTACATTTATTGCAATAATTGTGGCTATAGTGGCACTTGGTGCGGCTGCGTTTGTGATGATTCGGCAACGCAATCCTCCAGAGAAAGGTCAGGACAGATTCGGGTTCCAATAATCTTCGATTTGTTTGAGCATCGGATTCCGCCGACAATCGTTTATACCCCCGCTTAGTGGGTTGGTTACTGCCTGCGAGCGTAGTGTAGTGGTTATCACCGAGCGTTGCCAACGCTTGAACCCGGGTTCGAGTCCCGGCGCTCGCACCAAAATTAGATTGAACAGATTTTACATAGTCGTGGTTCGTTCGATTAAACATGTCAGAACCTCGTGTTGTATTCGTGGGCAAGAAACCATCCTATGCCTATGTCAAGGCAGTGGTTATGGCAATGGACGAAGGGCATCGCCACATCAGACTTCAAGCCCGTGGTTCTGCGATTAGTCGAGCTGTTGATGTTGCCGAAATATGCCGCAGACGACATGGAATCACCGCATCTAGCCTACCCCTTTCGATCACGATCGATTCCATTGAAACATCTTCAGTTGAATTAAAAGGCGATGATGATCGAATGAAAACTGTTAGCAGTATCGCTATTGACATTCTTGGTGAAGGCGATATGGTCGTTGAAGAAGAGTAATTATTCAAGCAACTTCAAGCGTCTCTCTATTTCTTTTGCAGTCTCTTCAAACACTGAGAGCGATTGACCAACAGGGTCTTCCAGTTCCCAATCTTGATCAATTCTCATTACAGGACATGATACGCCACAGCCCATCGAAATGACCATGTCGAAATCATCTGCACTGAATAAATCAACAGATTTAGGTTTGAGCGTACTGGTATCAATTCCTTTCGATGCAAGAATCGTAAGGGCGTGCGTAGAAACTTGGTCAGCAGGGTGTGTTCCTGCACTTGCAGCCTCATGACCGAGTTGCCGAGCTATACCTTCAGCCATTTGCGAACGGCATGAATTCCCCACGCAGACGAATAAGAGACGCATGTTTTGGGAAATAGCCCATCAATATTGAACTCTTCTCAATAGTGAGTCTCTTGAACTTCGGCTTTGTAGTGTGGACTATGCAGCCAGAAGTGCGCCGAGCGGTTCTTTTCTCTGCTGGTCTTTATGCAACTCTTTTCATCGCCCATATCCTTGCTGCGGCCAACGATGCAGATGTTCTCTTTCGTAGTATAGCGACTATGATCACAATCCAGACTTTTTTTCTTGGTGGGACGTTTCTCTTCTTTCTCATCCATTCGGATCAATCCATTCGTAGAGATGCTTTCCAAATTGGGGCGCTCATTTCCCTTCCACTTTCAGTTGGATTGGGTTGGGCGTACGCTGGTATGCAATGGAATCCAATGATTCTGGTTTTCCCACTGGTGGCAATCGTCACCCATTTCCTCCTTCGCTATGGTCTGCAAAGCAAAAGCGTGATTTGAAAAAGCCCACCCATCTGCTCTACACTATGTCGGATTCCCCCGTGTCTATGCATACTCCTGGAAATGAACCCGCAGACGAAGCCCCAAGTGCTGCTGATCCTGCTCAACAAAAGCAAATGGAACAGGCTTATGCTCAAATGAAGCGTAAGATGTCAATGGCTGAAATCGGAAGGAAAATCAAGCACAAAATTATGGTGCTCTCTGGAAAAGGTGGCGTTGGAAAGTCAACAGTATCAACAGGACTTGCAGTTGCTCTTGCACAACAAGGCCACAAAGTAGGAATCTTGGACATCGATATCACCGGCCCGAACGTACCGAAGATGATGGGCCTTGATGGTCGAAAACTTCACGTTGAAGGTGGACGCATTCACCCCGCACAAGGCCATCTTGGAGTCAAGGTCATCTCTATGGCGTTCCTCCTCGAAGACGAAGACACTCCCGTTGTTTGGAGAGGTCCAATTAAACTTGGAGCAATTCAACAATTCATTGGCGATGTTGAATGGGGCGAACTTGATTATCTGATCATTGATTTCCCTCCAGGCACATCTGATGAGCCATTGACTGTAGCACAATCACTTCCAGACATCGATGGAATGGTCATCGTTACAACACCTCAAGACGTGGCATTACTCGACAGCAGAAAGTCGATCTCATTTGCTTCTTCTCTGAAAGTTCCTGTTTTGGGAGTTGTTGAGAACATGAGTGGCTACACAATTCACGGCAAAGGAACACCAGGGTCAACCGTCGAAATCGCTGCTCCAGCAGGACGAACTCTTAGTGCAGTTTGTGATGAAGAAGGTAAATTCAATATCACATTGGACATTTTCAAAGAAGGCGGTGGACGTTCTACTGCGGAAGAATTCGGCGTACCTTTCCTAGGTGCCCTTCCGTTTGATCCGGGCTTTGTCCGAGGTGGAGACGATGGTGTTCATCGTATCGTTAGCGAACCTGATGGCGCTTCTGCAATTGCATTTGCCAAGGTCGTATCCTCGGTACAATCACAATTAGCACAGGGCTCAGGTTCGAGTTTGGAAATCATTTGATGTGATACTATGGCTGAAGAAATTCTCGAATTGCGTAAACTTGAACGCAGAGATACTGATATGGAACTCACCTATGAGGATGGAACAAGCTTTGTTGTAACATACGATGACCTTCGACATGCCTGTCCTTGTGCAAAATGTTCTCCTCTTCGCAACGAAGATGAAATGAGTATGCAATTACGCCGTACAGTCGAAGCGTACCCTAAACAAAAGCCAATGGTCCAAACAGTAGGGAATTATGCACTCTCGTTTGAATGGGCTACTGGATGTTCGAGCGGTATCTATCGATTTGAGAGAATCTGGGACCTCGCCCATCGAAATGATCCCGATCGTGGACGCCCTTATGTTCACGGAGCATGGTGATTCGCCCTTTCTGAGCCTTAAGCAGGTGCAGGTTTCTTGAATGCAAGGCTGCAGCGCATGAACAAGGAGGTCTACTCATGGATGGTGTCTATCTTACCTGGCTCATCAGCGCATTGGCAGTTGGTATCTTTGCAATGCCTTACTTTAAGCCACCATGGGCAAACATGACGTTGAAAGGTTTTGTTGATTTCATTCGCCGTTACTGGTTGCATCTTCTTCTCGCACTCTCAATCTACAATGCCAAGGATTTCCTTGACCAAATTGATCGAATCTTCATGGCTCGAACTGGAATCGATATGACACCCTATATCTACGCAATTGAGGGCGATCTTGTCGTATGGGTTCAGGAAACATTCCGAGCAGATTGGCTTGATAGCGTCATGACCCATTTTTACATCTCTGGATTTATGTTCGTCACGTATTCTTCTATCTTCTACGTGGCTTACTTCGATGACCGATGGATGGCAGATAGAATTGCTCTTTGCATCGCATGGGTATACATTTTAGCCATTCCATTCTATCTGTTCTTCAACGTTCGAGTAACTGGGTTTTACATCGAGGATATGGATGCTATTGCATACACTCTAAATCCCGAGATTGAAACATGGTTCAGAAGGATTGACGCATTTACAAACGGCATGCCTTCTCTCCATATCGCTGTACCATTCTCAATTTGGCTTACCTTTAGGAAGCACGATCATGATGGTCGCTGGAAGCGCTTCCAAAACATGACGCTGATCTACATCATCGTGACTGCATTTGCTATCATTTACCTTGGTATCCACTGGTTCTCCGATATCATAGGCGGAATGATGATCGGTGCTTTGACCGTGAAAATGGTTGATAAATCCAATACGGCTGTTTGGAATGTTCTGGATGAACGAACCATCAACAGCCGTCTTGCAACGATTCTAACACGTCCAATTCATTCACTCCAATTCGTATTTAACCGTAGCAAAAAATTCACTCTCAAGTTGTTAAAACCAACAAGTAAGGAAACAGGGGCAATGATTGTGATTGTTCTCATTCTTACTGCTGGAGTGATTACATGGGATCTTACGAATAAGGATTTACCAGCAGAGGGTGTACAATCTGCTCAAGGAGCAGTCGCTTCTGATGGGTGGCTTGCAACACTCGACAATCAATCAGGTGTTGCCATTGTTCTTGTTCACAATCTCTCATCAACCTCTGATGATGCTATCGTTGTTCTCCAACCAACAATGGATGTTGATTCGTTGTATGCCTTGAAAGAGAATTACTTGGTTATGGCGAATAAATCAGAGATTATGCTTGTGGATCTAAACAAACCGAATCAACCACTACTTGTCATAAATCAAACAGGAGTGAATGGATTGGAATTGACCGAGTTACAAGGCGAACCTGTCATTATCTACACTTCAAATGACCAAATTCAAGCTGTTAATACCAAAGGCCAAGACATCGTTCTGCCCATGCTTCCAGCGGGTCAAACCATCGAGATGATTTCAGTTCAAGGGAACGAACTTGTGATGATTTCGAAGGAAATGCCTTCAACTGTTCACATAGGGACGATTGGAATCTCTGGTACGCAAAACATCTTCATGAACGCAACATCAAGTGAGGAACAAGACCTGAAGTTGGAAGAATGGGGATTGATTGTTGATTATCAAAATGCTACGATTACTGACATAGCGTTCAATGAAAACTACATCGCTACAATCGTCAATGTATCTGCAATATATCGGCTTGTTCTCTACGATCGTGGAACGGTCCAACAATCGATGCCATTCGATGCGAAATTCCCAATTAACAATATTTCAATGGGCTATGAATATCTTGTTTGGGAAGGACGAGACCATCTCGATCCGACGAATCTTCTCGACCAATACCTTGATTGGGAAATACACCAATACAATCTCGAAACGAAGATTAGTGAACAGTTGACTTCGGACAGCGTCAATCAATATGCACCAATTGTGGTGGAAGAAGGTATCGTTTATCTTGAAGAAGGAGATGATGGCGAACTCGTTGTGAAGGTGCTAACTCGTGGTACTGAACTCGCTAAATATTCCAGTGTTGTTCTCCAATTTGCTGTAATGGTCCTTATTGTATTGACATTCATTTTCATCATTCAGCGTCAAGATGAAGACAAGAAAGAACTCCTCAACCATGATATCGGACACGAGTCCGAATGAGGTTGAAACGATCGAGCACATCTTGCATACCGACAGGCTGACCACCGGGTGTGTTTTCTGCTGGACCATGAATGTCTTCACATGCAGCATAGCCTTCGATAATAGCATCAATAGCATCCTTTCTATGCGGATGGGATGCACCAAGAATTTCAAAAAGAACGTGAAGGTCTATACCGAATAATTCAGTTTCATATTCAATTCGAGCGAGTCCAAAATCAATGAGTACCGCTTCGTTTTCAGGTGTGACAATGATGTTATTTGTCGATAAATCGCCATGAATAACAGCTTGTCGGTGAAGCATACGAATACTCTGACCCGTATTTTTCAAAATGTTCATGACCGAATCATCTGGTATTGAGGGGTCATTGAGGATTTCGATCAACGGTTTACCCTGGACATGACTCATGACCAATTGTTGTTCAAACATATCACAATCAAGCAGTAGGGGTACATTCAATCCATTACGGTACAATCGAACCAACAATCTTGCTTCAGCGATCATTCTTCTTCGTCCGAGTCGATCGTCGAGATCAGGATGTCTCCAAGAGCGATTTCGTCGTTGTTTACGAATTGCCGATTGGCCCATCCATGAACCTCGCCATACTTCTGCCTCTGCTCCGAGGTGAAGTCGTTGTTCGTCAATGAAGACCATTATTCTGTCCGAAACCGCTCGTTATGATAAGTTCAACGTTTGCATAGGGTTCAAATCAGTCAGCGCAGTGGAGAGGTTGAATACCATGTCGATATCATTGGCTATGTGCGCGGTTGACTTCTCTTCAACCTCGATGTCTCCTGAAGATCAAGCCATTGCTGAACGGATTGCTGAACTGAAGAAAGAGTTGGGCGAGGACTTGTTAATTCTTGGACATCATTACCAACGAGACAGCATCGTTATGCATGCTGATTTCCTTGGAGATTCCTTCATGCTAAGTCAAAAAGCAGCAAATTCAGATGCAAAGTACATCATTTTCTGTGGCGTCCACTTCATGGCAGAGTCTGCAGATATACTGACATCACCTGATCAAGTCGTCATGCTTCCAAACATACGGGCTGGTTGCTCTATGGCTGACATGGCAACACTTGTTGATGTTGAACAAGCGTGGGATGAAATGCTTTCCTCTACAGATTTGAAAGACCCAATACACCGAGACAATCCTGCATCCGTTGCAGAAGAAGGTGAATCATATCTCGTTCCTGTAACCTACATGAACAGCAGTGCAGACTTGAAGGATTTTGTTGGCCGCCATGGTGGCGTAGTATGCACTTCATCAAACGCAACTGGGGTGTTGGAATGGGCGTTTGAACGCGCAGGTCCGAAGGGAGCGGTTCTGTTTTTCCCCGACCAACATCTTGGCCGAAACACCGGGATTTCAATGGGTATCGAAGAATCTCAAATGCCTACATGGACGCCAGGAATTGGTGCAAGTTCAGATCTTTCAATGGCTCGAATTATCCTATGGCATGGATTCTGTTCAGTCCATAAGCGATTCAAGCCATCTCAAATTGCAGATTTCCGCCAACGTCATCCTGATGGTGTTGTAGTTGTCCATCCAGAATGCCCAAAAGAAACCGTTGAAGTTTCTGATGCCAACGGGTCAACTCAATACATTTTGAACTACGTAGCAGATCTAGAAGAAGGAGCCAAGGTGGCTATTGGAACTGAGATTAACATGGTTGCTAGACTTGCAGACCAACATCCTGACAAACACATCGAGTGTCTGGATCCAGAGATTTGTCCTTGCTCAACAATGTACATGATTCATCCAGCGTATCTTATGGACTTGTTAGAACGGTTGGTTGATGGAGAGATTCACAACCAAATCAGTGTGACTCAAGATGTTCAAGAGGGTTCACTTCTCGCTCTTGAGCGAATGTTAAACATCCTTGCTTGATTATTCAGCAAGTCTGCGAAGTTCCTCAACGCTTCGAATCTCAGCGAGATAGATTTGTTCGATAGCATCGTACAAATCAGCATCCCCATCTTCTTCGATCATTGTAATCAATTCCCCATAGACTTCAGCAGCTTTAGTTTCTGTAATCAAAGACTCTGCAAGCATTTCCAAGTAAGATGTTGTATGGCGAATCGAGGTTTGATTTCGCTCAGTAACAGCAACGCCACCAAGTTTTACAATAGCAGAACGGACGATGTTTGAATGCACCATCGATTCATTTGCTTCTGCAGAGAAATGAGGTTCGAGTTGGAGTCTGTGAATACCTCTGATGTATGCAGCATAGTGTGCATACATGTTGATCGCTCGTAGTTCCCAGCCAAGGGCTTGGTTCAATTTTTCAATCAGCACTGAGGTAGACATCTGAGGTGTCCTCACGCTTCTTCTTCTTAAAGGTCAGGATGAGGCTGTAATTGCTGTGCTGAGTCTCCAGCCGATCAAGGCCATTAATGGACAGAGAAGCATTGTTAATCCTATGTAGGTGAAGGCTAAACCGTTTTGCTGTTCATCGAACATACGGATTGTTTCAACTGAGAAGGTAGACATTGTAGTCAAGCCTCCAAGCAGGCCTGTTCCGAGGAGAAGGGCCACGTTTTGAGAGACGACATGTTCTGCAAGGGCGACAGCTATGGCGCCGAGTAAAAGAGATCCTACGAGATTGACGACAAAGGTGGCCCATGGAAAACCATCGGTCGCAAGCCATTCTGAAGTCAAGTAACGCATCGCTGCTCCAATGCCTCCACCCAATGCGACCAAACCAATCTGTTGCAACACAGATGAACCTGAGGCCTGCTACACTTCAACATCGTGCCTGATTCAATCCGAAAAGCCATCAATTGGGGGTGATGTGGCAAGGCCATGCGCACGGTATGGTTCATGACTGGAAACGCTGGAAAGGTACGAGAGGCAAAGCATGCATTGCAACCACTTGGCTTTGACGTGGTCCAGTTACAGGTTGAAGGGGTGGAGATAAGTGAGCCTCAAGCAGATGATTTGGTGGACGTTGCTCGGTCAAAGATTGAACAAGCGATTCCACATCTTCCTTCACCACATGATGCTTTACTTGTTGAGGATGCGGGATTATTTGTTGATTCATTAGATGGATTCCCTGGCGTCTATTCTGCTTATGCACTGAAAACAATAGGGTTCAATGGATTACTCAATCTTCTCAACGATTCAACTCAACGCAATGGAGCCTTCCATGCTGTAGCAGCCTTATGGTTGGATGGAGAAGTTCATGTTTCCCGAGGGATTTGCAACGGAGAAATTGCCATGCAAGCGAGTGGTAATGATGGCTTTGGGTTCGATCCTGTGTTCGTTCCACATCCAATCCGAATCGATGGAATAGAATATTCGACAGATGGAAAAACATTCGCTGATGTTGACTTAACTGAGAAGGAAATGTTTAGTCATAGACGAAAAGCATTGGATGGTTTGATTCAAATTCTGAACGAATCAAAGCCGGCATCATCGTCTTAAGCACGAAGCGACTGGAGTGTTTGATAGGCATGGGATTCCTTCGCAATACAATCGCATTTGCGTTTGTGGCAGTATTGGTTTTCTATCTCGCGATGGCGGGAGAGTTGGCCGAACAAGAACAATATGCGGCAATAGGTGTCATGCTTGTTCTTGGTTTTACATTCATTTTTTCGGGACAACCGAAGTTTGTTATGCCTGAAGCCAAGCAAATACTATCAAAGCAACCTGAAGCTGCAACAGAAACTGCTTCTTCAGAACCTCAAGCAGAAGAAGAATCGGTCGCAGAAGCCCCTCTCCCTGACAAAATGACGCTTAAAGAGCGGAAAGCTGCGAAGATACGTGCAGCCCAAGAAGCTCAAAGAGCTGCGATGGCTACAACCAGTGATGAGATCGAAGTTGAACTCCCAGTCGTAACTGTTGAAGCGGTCCACGTCGCCGATGAATACGTTGTTGAAGTAAGTCCAGAATCAGTTGAGGAAGCAGATATTCAAGCGACTGTTGCTGAAAGAGCATCGAGGCATAGTGAGATTCGACAACGAATCGAAGCTCGTCGTCGTTCTCAGATGGCTGATATTCGTGCATCGAGTGCACGTATGTGGGAAGAACACGCAGTACGAGAAGATCTTGTCGAACTTCTTCAAAAAGAAGGGCATGGATTGGCAGTTCTCGATGAACCTGCTCAGCCCGAGGCGGGACATATCTACGGTGCAACATTCATTCGTATCGATGATCAACGTGTCCTCAAATATCGCTCTCCGCTCGATTCAGGATTTGAAGCGGTTATTACGACTGAGAAGGTATTGGAAAAGGACCCACTTGAACTTCCTCCATTGATGGGGCCAGACGGTAATCCGTTACCACTCCCTCTTCCAGGACCTTCGGGCGCCCTTGCAGCATTGAAAGAAGAAATGAATGAGTGAAGGAGTTTGCCTCATGCATTCTCAATCTCATGATTCTAGCCAACAAAAGAATCTTGCATTACTTGGATTAATCCTCGTTGGGATTGCTCCAACCGTTTCAGTCGTAACAGGATTTGCTTTCAAAGCAGGCGTATTGGCCATTGTTGTGTTTATTTTTACCAAGGTATGGATATTCGGTCTTCCAGCATTTTGGCATTTACGTATCGATAAAAACGTCTTTTCTCGTTCTCCAGCGTTAAATGGAGGATGGGCTGTCTCTGCAGGATTAGGGATTGTAATGGCAGTTGTCATTATGCTTGCCTATGTTCTCCTTGGAGACACATTAGTGAGTGATGAAGACCTCATTGAAATTCTAGATCCGTTTGGTTTGACAACGCCATGGAAACTTATGCTTGCAATCCTCTTTTGGGTATTCATTAATTCTGTATTGGAAGAGTTCGTCTTCCGATGGTTTATCACATCAAAAATAGAGCAACTCGTTTCCGGAAAATGGTTGCCTATTCTTCTGTCTGCAGGTGTTTTTACACTGCATCACGCCATCGCATTAGCGTTCTTTATCGATCCATTAGGGAATTTCCTAGCATCGCTGGGCGTCTTTATTGGTGGCGTAATATTCTCTTGGATATACATCGAATATCGAAGCATTTGGGTGGCTTGGATTGCTCACGCAATCGCTGATGTCGCTGTATTTGCAATCGCTTGGCAAATGGTTGTTGGGTTCTAATCATCTGTGCTTCCATTCAGCGGTTTCGCGGTTGAGGAAGGCCTTTACACCAATTTCCTTATCTTCAGTATCGAAAAGGTTTGCAAATGCTTTTGCTTCTGTAGCCACACCTTGGGTTAATCCTTCATCCAGAGCTGATCGTAGGGTTTCCTTAGCAACTCGAAGGGTGTTGCTGGATTTTGTTGCAATTAATGATGCCATCGTCATCACTCGTTGGTTCAACTCTTCAGGCTCAGTAACATGATTTACCAAACCAATTCGTTGTGCTTCTTCAGCACCGATCATCTCTCCGGTCATAACTAATTCCAATGCTTTGCCATAACCGAGCAAGGAAACGAGACGCTGTGTGCCTCCATAGCCTGGTATAAGTCCGAGATTGATTTCAGGCGTTCCGAACTTGGAGCGAGTGCTTGCAATACGGATGTCGCAAGAGCAAGCAACTTCCAATCCTCCACCAAGGGCGAATCCATCGACCATGGCAATACTTGGTTTACTCATATTCCATAGAGCCTCGATAGCATTATCAGTGAACATGACGGTGATTTCTTCACTTCCTCTTCCAAGGAATTCTGTGATATCTGCGCCAGCAACAAATGCGTTCGGTTTCGCTCTCTTTCCTTCTGGAGGAGGAAGTGGTTGCGCTCCAGTAACGACGACACAGCGTACAGTGTCAGTCTGTTCAACCCATGCGACCATGTCTTTGATCGAACTGGTGACATCAGAATTCAAAGCGTTCAATTTGTTTGGCCTATTGATTGTGACTAAAGCAACAACAGTTCCATCATCACATGATTCAACTGGTACGGTTTCAATGGAGAGCACATCGGTTTGTGGAGGCGTCATGATGGTTGGATTGCACGGAGGTTCAAGAGTTCACCTATGCTTCCCTTACCTGCTGCAAGCAAGCAATGAAAACCATCAGGTGGCTCCAAGGTGCATGGGCGAAGAACGCAAACCACTTGTTCGTGCAGTCGATATGGGCAAGAGGTACGGTGATTTCGTCGCTCTCCATCCACTAAATGTTGAGGTTCATTCCGGAGAATTCTTCGGAGTGTTTGGTCCAAATGGAGCTGGAAAATCAACTTTCATTAAACTTCTAACCGGTCAACTCCGCCCCTCGATTGGTCAAATTGAAATTCTTGGAATTGATGCAGAAGATTCACCACAGAAACTGAAAGCCAATATCGGTATTGTTCCCGAATCAGAATCTCCTCCTTCATTCTTGACACCAGCAGAATTTCTTCAGTTTGTTGCTCGCCTTAGAGGCCTGGATAATCTTGAACAAAATGTTGAACATTGGCTCGATTGGTTTGGACTGCAAGAAAAGCGGGATACGATGTGTAAGGACCTTTCAAAGGGGCAACGGCAGAAAGTGATGCTTGCTTCTGCGTTTATCCACAAGCCGAAACTTCTCTTCCTCGATGAACCATTTGCTAATTTGGATCCTATCTACCAACGCAAGTGCAGAGAATGGCTTCTGGATCATGTCAAGGACGGAGGGACCATTTTCCTTTGTTCTCACGTCCTTGAAATGGCAGAACGAATGTGCAATCGCATGGCGATTATCAATAATGGAAAGGTTCTAGCAGCAGGCACAGTTACCGGTTTGAAAGAAAACGAAAGTGAAACACTCGAAGATGTCTTCATTCGCCTCGTCGGTCATTCGATTGAAGAAGCTGAGCGAAAGAGCGACGAGGGAGTCTCCAACGAGGAGGAATGACCATGTCGACAACCACAATCGTCTCTCAAGATTGGGATGAAGTGGTTGCTCGAACGTCAGAGACTACCAAAACTTCTCTTGGCACAACATCTGCTGATGTGGTTCTTCTTGAGCCTCAACGAGGGTTCGCAGCCTTTTCAACAACGTTTCGTTATATGTTCAAAGAGGAATGGAGAGAGAACATTGATTTCGCAAAGAAGCGTCAAGTTGTCTTGTTCCCACTTCTCTTGGCTTTGGTCACTACCATCACAACAATTGGACTTCAATTCCTCGTTGGAGATTCTGCAGCACAGTCTTCAGAGATGGATGAAAAGTCCTTCACATGGGATCAATTACGATTTGCCCTCCATCTTCCTTTGTTGATGTTTAGCCTTGGAATGGGAACATTTGCTTTTCGAGGACGAGAAGCAATTTCACAACGAGATGGCAACAAAAACCACCTTATCGCTGCACCAGCGATTCAACCGCTGCCAAATTCAATGGCGCACTATGCATTTTTTGCCAAGGAACTGATGTATTATGCAATGCTGATCCTTACGCCAATTACTCTGGGAATGGCTGTCGGGATATTCCTCGGTCAGTTCGATAACAGTGTCTCTACGCCACTGCAGTGGTCTTCTCTTCCTTGGACATGGATTGCAATGTTTACAACAATTGCTCAAGGTCTTGCTCTGTCTTTCCTCGCCTCTTCACTGTGGATGAGAGGCAGACCATATACAATCGTTGGACCAATTCTTGTCGTGGCATTGGGCATTATGGCTGGAATTGGCCTATTCGACATCGATTTTGGATTGTGGGGTCTTGCAATCCAGCGAGAACAAGCAGTGTGGATGATTCTTGCTTCTTTGTTTGGATGTGCAATGATCGGTCTTGTTTCCTCTGTTCTTATTCTTGATGACTTTGAAGCCAAGGTCATTGAACATGAAGATATGTTCGAGCCAATCTATGCTCGATTGAAATTCCTCGGTAAGAGCGATGTTCGATTATTGGTTGCAAAAGAATTCGTAGATTTACGTCGTTCAGGCGCACTCAAGAAGATGACCGTTTCCTATTCCATTCCTCTCCTCGTCCTTCTAGGAATGGCCTGGCTTGTTGATTTCGCAGATGCTCCAATTCCAATCAATTTACTTTCATATGCTCCATTCCTTGGATTCTTTGGATTCAATTTCTATTCATGGCTAACTGCTCTTGATAGTCCAGATTTCATGAATGGATTACCCTTGAGCGTCCCTCAATTGATTCGAGCAAAAGTGGTCGTTTATTTCATTGCAACTTCATGGATTTCCTTCCTCTTCCTGGTCATCATGGCTTGGCGACTCGATGAATGGGGTGCGCTTCCAATCGGCCTTATCGTCATGTTTGCAAACTCCATTTACATCGTAGCACTGACCGCTTTCTTGATGGGATTACGTCCAAACAAAGCAATTTTCGATGGTGCGATCATGACTTGGTTCTGGATTGGAACTGTTCTACCATTGCTCGCTTTGTTCCTTCTCTCTTTCACTCAAGGCGATACTGAATTCTACCAGAGTTGGCTCACTCAAGTCCAAGAAGATGGGCTTGATGCACAATCTGTTTCGTTTGATAGTGAACAAATGCGACAAGGATTCTGGGGAATGCTTACTGTTTCTCTTGGACTGATTGGAGCATCTGGTCTTCTTTGGAAACTTATGGACCGACGATGGGGCAAATCAGCCTTTGATAACTAACAACATTGATGAGTCCTCGCCATCGCCTTTCAATCATGGGTCGTGTCTTCGCAGTATGTGGCATGCCCGGCTCAGGAAAGGGAGAGTTTGCTCAAGTCCTTTCGAACAATGGGATTCCTGTTCGCTCCATGGGGGATATGGTTCGAGAAGAAGTTGCTCGAAGAGAACTCGAGGTTGCACCAGAAGTGTTTGGTATTGTCGCAGCAGATTTACGCCGAGAGTTCGGAGATGATGTTCTGGCAGTCCGCCTCACTGCAGCAGTTGATGAATTACTCAAAGACAATCCTATCGTCCTGATCGATGGACTTCGAGGGACTGCCGAATACGATGTTTTCAAATCAACTTGGGGCGATGGATTCCAATCTGTTGCTATTGTCACAGAAAAGGAAATTCGATTTGCAAGAATGGCAGCGAGAGGTCGTAGCGAAGACGGTGGTACTGCGACGTTTGAAGCCCGAGATAAGCGAGAAAAAGGGTGGGGCCTTGAATCCTTGATTGCTTCTGCTGATGTCCAACTTGAAAACAATCAAGATCTTGTTCATTTTCAAGATGAAATTCGAACATGGCTGAACGCTCTGATGTAGCGCCGTTTGCATCGTTTCGCGACCAAAGGTTATAGTCGGGCGCAGCCTGTCAAGGAACGCTTGGGGTGTTTGGTTTATGGCAAGGAAGAAGGGTGAAGGCGGTCGAGGTCGTCAAAGAGCTCAACAACGTGCTCAATATGATGAGTTGGACAAGTACCCAGTCATGCCTCCGCATGCCTTTGCAAGAATTGTACGTGACAAGCGTACGCTGAACATCATTTACCAAATCATCGAACCACCGATGACAAAAAAAGAACAAGAACAAAGAGAAGAAATTATGGATATTTTCATCCGGTCGTTGACTGCTAATATCGAAGAAATTGACGCTAACCCGGAAGCGTACCTTCGAACTGCAATGGACAAGGTCATCAAAGCATACGGTATGAAAATCACCAAGAAATCCAAATCCAAATTGTTCTATTACATTCGCCGCGACCTTATTGGATACGGCCAGATGGACGTGTTGATGAACGATGCAAACGTTGAGGATATTTCTCTCGACGGTACCGGAGTCCCAATTTTCGCTTATCACCGTAAATTCGAATCCGTGGAAACAACCGTTGTTTGGGATACTGACGATGAACTTGAATCGTATGTCATTAAACTCGCACAACGATGTGGGAAGCACATTTCCGTTGCCGACCCATTGCTTGACGCAACTCTGATGGATGGTTCCCGTATCGTTATGAAATTAGGTCGTGAAGTTTCAACTCGCGGTTCTTGTTTCTGTATTCGACGATTCAAGGACGATCCGTTCTCTCCTGCAGATATTGTTGCATTCCGAACCATGTCATCTCTGATGGTGGCTTATCTTTGGGTTGCGTTCCAAAATGAAGTTCCAATGCTGTTCGTTGGTGGTACCGCTTCCGGTAAGACCACGACACTCAATGCTATGTGTATCTTTATTCCATGGCAAATGAAAATCGTTTCAATCGAATCCACCCGTGAAGTAAACATTCCTCAGCCAAACTGGGTCCCGGGTCTTACTCGGCAAGGGTTTGGTGGAGAATCAAGCGAGGGAGAGATCGGTGAGTTCGAGTTGCTCAAAGCAGCTCTTCGTGAACGGCCAGAATACATTATTGTCGGTGAGATTCGTGGTGCTGAAGCATACGTTCTGTTCCAAGCAATGGCTACCGGTCACTGTGCGTATTCAACAGTTCACGCTGACTCCGTACCTTCTCTCGTCCACCGACTTGAGAACAAACCGATTGATATTCCTCGAGTTTTATTGCCTGCACTTGAAGGCTGTGTTATTCAGATTCAAACTCGTATCAATGGACGACGTGTTCGAAGAACAAAACAAATTGTTGAGATTGTTGGTATCGATCCAAACTCGATGGAAGTCATTACCAACGAAGTATTCCGTTGGGACGTATCATCTGACGATTTCATCTTCAGTGGTAAGTCGTATGTTCTTGAGAAAATCATGGTAAAAATCAACTATTCACAAGACGAGATGCGTCGTGAATTGAGAACACGTAAGCGAATTTTGGAATGGCTTGTTCTCAATGATATTCGTAAGGCTGACCAAGTGTCACAAATCATTACTGAATATTACGTTCGTCCGAATGAAGTTCTTGCACGAGTTGACGGTCTACGCTGAGGTGTTTCTATGGATTTAACCGCATGGCAACGTATCTGTCATCGCCTCCTTGGCGGTGTGTTCAAGAAACGTGCCCGTGGCGACAAGAAACTTTCAAAGGATCTTGTCAAAGCATCCATGCCGATGATGCCAGAAGTTTATCTGGCCACAGTATTCGTAACAACCATCGTAGTTTCTGCAATTGGAATCGGTATGGTTGGATTATTCTTCGTTCCAGAAATAGGCGTCATCGATCTGTGGGAAAGTCAGCAAGACCCTGCAACTCAAGCTGTATGTTTTGAATGGGAATACTGGAACACAGCGCTTATCGATGAATCACAGCCAGGAAACGGTTGCCCAGACTACGATACCAAAGTCTTCCCACCAGCACTCAAGGTTTTGCTTCTCATCATAGGATTCGTCTTGGTTCCAATCGGGGCTTGGAAATTCAACAAAGGTGGAGCAGAACGCGAAGCAAAGCGACGTGGTGATATGATTGAGAAGTACCTTCCATATGCAGCCTCGTATACTGCTGCAATGGCGGCTGCGAATGCAACACCTGCGAAGATTTTCAGATCTCTTGCGATGAATAAGGACATCTACGGCGATGTTGCTGATGACGCTGCGCTGGTGTATCGCGACGTTACCTTGCTTGGATATGACCTGATTACTTCGATGAAGATGAGTGTCGATCGTGCTGCTTCTGTGTGGTTAACTGAATTCTTCCAAGGTATGGTTGGTACGCTAACTGCTGGTGGTCAACTGAAACTCTTCTTCCTAAACAGAGCGGAACACTACATGCGTGAGAACAGAACACGACTACAGCAATTCCTTGAATCGATTGCTATGCTGGCTGAATCATACATTGTTGTTGCAGTTGCAATGCCGCTGTTCTTGATCGTCATGCTCGTCATTATGTTCTGGGTATCGGGTTCAGGTGCTCAGATGTCGGAAAGCATGCTCTATGGAATTGTTCTCGGATTCATTCCGATGATTCACGTAGCGTATGCCATACTGGTGTACACATCCAGTAAGGAACAGGATATGTAGGGAGGTGACAAGACTTGGCTCGAAAGAAGAAGAACAAGATTGTCGTCGAACTTGATCTGCCAAAAGACGACAGTACAATGACAAAATTGTACGCTATTCTCTTCGTTTCCATTCTCCTTGGAATGGGTGCTGCTGTCATGTGGGCTACAAATTCTGGATTTATCCCTACGACGAACGGTGAACCAATGTTCACCAACGTTGCCTGTGGTGCTCTTACAGGAGATAATGAAGCATTTAATGGGAATACAAAACCTACCTATGCTCAAAATCAATCATGCTCCCTCTTACAAGACAGTCCTGATATTGTAACCTGGTCTGATGATCCTTGGGAGGATGTCATCTTCCGAGGTAAGAACTTCGATGTTCCGGGGGTTGATCCCTCGATGACTGGTGGGGAAGTTGTCCTTCAACCACTCACGTTGACGTGTGAAGTTGATGCGGATGAACCAGTCTCCTATACCGTTGCCATTCGAAATCGATTTGGAGAGACCTTGAAATCTCATACTGGAAACACGGGCGTCTCCTCTGATGATTGTAGTATTTACATGAACACGATTGATGCTGGAAAACGTTATGAAATCGTTATTCAAGCAAATTCGGATACAATTTATCTCAATACCTTTGAATTTGACATGGAAATCGAATACTACGACGGTATTCCTGCAAACATGAATAACAAGTCCCTGTGGATTGGTCCCGAGGTTGCTCTAGGTCCTGTCAGCCTTCACCCCACCATTTTCTTGAACTTCTTCGGATTCATGTTCTTCTTCTTCCTCTGGCCTGCTTCGGCCTACTGGGAAAGTGTTGAGAGCAAGAAGAACGAGATTGAAGAAAAGTTCCCTGATTTCCTCCGTGACCTTGCAGAATACTGGAAGGGTGGTCTTTCCATGACAGTGGCAGTTCAAACCTTGGCTACCTCCGAATATGGAGCATTGAATGACGAAGTCAAGAAGATGAGTGATCAACTTTCATGGGGTATCAAATTCAGTGACGTTATTCTTCAATTCGCAGAACGTGTCGGTACGCCTTTGGTTAAACGAGCAATTTCGTTGATTTCAGAGGCCGACAGAGCTGGTGGTAAGATTTCAGATATTCTCGTCACTGCTGCAAACGACTCTCGTGAAATTAAGTTCTTAGAAGGAGAACGGAAACGTGCAATTGGGTCCTACATTGCTGTTATCTGGACATCGTACTTCGTTTTCCTTGGTGTTATTGTTGTTCTCTCCACAGTCTTTATTCCAGCGATTGCTGGTTCAAACTCAGGTGATGAGGGTGGAGAAAGCATTGGAAACATGAAGATTCGAAATGTTGATCCTCTCTTTTTCCTTACAATTTTCTACTATGGTGTAACAATGCAGGCAATCGGTAACGGCTGTATGGCTGGATTGATGGCAACAGGCCGTTTCTCAGCAGGATTCAAGCACTCTGGAATGATGATTCTTGTGGCCTTAGTTGTGTTCAATTTCATTGCTTTCTCTCCAGAATTGATTGGAATTACTGGCCTTCCCGGGCTGAATCCATCGATCGGTACGTTCGTTCCTGCTCCAATAACTGGCGGATGATCTCATGCGTGATGATGAGGAGGCACAAGTCCACATCTTGGAGATGTTGACACTCTTTTGGTTGTTCTTTATGTCAGCAACCTTCCTCATTCGAGTGAACGTTCCTGATGCTCGCTCAGTAGCCATTGATGCCTCTCTTGAGACCGCTGGAGAAGATGCCTTGATGGCGAGTATGGCATTACCTGCTGAACTAACAGGAGAGAGTCTCCTGCATGAATATCTTTCATTGGATTTGTTCGATGAGGCATGTACGTTGTTACAAGAGATGGTACCTGTTGGAAAAGAAACGAATTGTTGGCTTGCTCAAAACGCCATGCCTGCAACACCTTACGGTGAAGTTGGAACTCCAAATGGGGCGACTGTAACCGTTCATCAACTCCTTGTTGTCGATGCGGATGTTTGGACCATTAGTCTCGATGTTTGGTCACGTGGAGGTGTCTCTTGATGCGTCCACCTGTCCATGATGACAAAGCGCAGATGCTTCTTGCAACTGGTGTTGTGTTGATGATGTCCTTACTCTCAATGGCTATTTTTGGTATCAAATTAGCAGGCATGTCAGTCCCACACGATGTTGCAAACGATGCAGTGCTTCACACCTCTGAAGATGTCCAAGAAACACTTCCTCTACTCGTTCAAGCACGTGCAGAGATCTGGTATGATAACGGAATCTCATCGATGGAATCTGTTCAACAAGCTATGGATTCTTCACACCAAGATATGCTTCATCATGGAGAAATCACTGGAATCGAAGTCAAACTCATCAATGTAACATTCAATGATTTAGGTTCAGACCGAATTGAAGTTTCAGCAGAATTAGGTATTTCTGATCGAGATGCAATGCTGCTCAAACCAATGCAATTCATCATTGAATTGTAATCAACGCTTGTGCTCATTCCAAGCCAAATCGAGATAGTGTTCAATCCTCTCGATATCATTGCCCCAAGAAGGATCAACGACAGGCCATGAAGCAATCTTAGCCTTCTCTTGAAGTCCATCTTGAATACGTCGTATCCTTTCAAATCCAGCAAGATAACGATCGGCACGACGGAATGAATGCGCATCTCGAGATCTCAACATCTCTCGATGTTTCTCTTCAGATTCAACTTGCATGAGTAATCCAACAGCAATCCCACCGCCTTCTCTCCATGCTCGAAGCATTCGCTCGCTTGGAACAATATGGACACCTTCAATCAGAAGATCGATTCCTTCACGACGAGCTCGCTCAATCGTTGCAGTAATTCCTGGTTCAACAGCTTCACATGTACGTTGCCAATCAAGAACAGGTTCTCCATTCTCTCCTCGAGAAAAAGAGGAACGATGCAATGCAGGATTGTCATCTACATCCATGCAGGTTCGCATAATCTCGCGAATTGCATCAGTCGAAAGAATACGAGTGTATCCTTTAGCAGCAGCAGCAGCAGCAGCAGTTGACTTTCCAACACCTGTCGCTCCAGCGATAATCAGTAGGCGAGGAGCACGTTTACTCATCACCTTTGCTGACTCTGTTGCAAGACCAACACGCTCGACCATGAGACTTCCTACGACATCCACCTCATGAGTCTATTGGGTATGAAGAACCGATATGAGTCATCTTCGACGGCAAAGGAATGAACCGAATCGGCTATGTGGCAAACCGTTGTGGATTGCCCATGGACGAGAAGCAGATGTACATTGATGGCCAATGGTGCGCATCCTCAGAGAATAACGCACATGAAGTTCTAAACCCTGCAACAGGTGAAACAATAGCAACCACACCGAAAGCATCTCTTGCAGATGTTGATCGATGTGTTGCAGCCTCAAAAGCAGCCTTTACAGACAGAAGTTGGAGTGCAATGGACCCTGCAGAACGTGGTCGAATGATCAACAGAATGGCTCAAGCAACCTATGCTTCAGCAAAATCTCTTGCAGTAATTGAAAGCACAAACAATGGAAAGACATTCCGTGAAGCATTATCTGAAATCCGATTCGGAGCATGGACTCTGGAATACTTTGCAGGGCTCAGCGATAAGATCGAAGGTTCAACAATCCCAGTTCCTGGAAACAGACTCAACTACACATTGCGGCAACCAATTGGTGTCACAGCACATATCATTCCGTGGAACTTTCCGCTCCAACTTGCATTGCGTTCAATCGCTCCAGCACTTGCAGCAGGATGTACAGTCATTGCAAAGCCAGCATCATGGACTCCACTCTCACTCATCGCTTGGCTCGAAGCCATGCATGAAGCAGAAGTAGGACTCCCAGAGAATGTGGTTCAAGTCATCACTGGTTCAGGCGGATTGATTGGAGATGCTCTCGCAGGACATGCAGACATCGATGGAATCGTCTTGACTGGAGGTGTTCCAACAGGACAAGCAGTCATGGCAAAAGCAAGCGAGCGACTGACTCCAGTTACACTCGAACTCGGTGGAAAAGGAGCAAACATTGTCTTCCCTGATGCAAATCTCAAATTCTGTGCAAAAGCAATCTGCTTTGGAATCTTCATGAATGCAGGACAGATGTGCTGGGCTGGTTCCAGACTCATCGTCCATGAAGATATTCACGATGAATTGGTGGAAGCAGTTGTTGCTGAAGTTGCTAAGTGGCCTATTGGTCCAGGTATGAGTGAAGGAGTCCGAATTGGAAGCCTTGTTCACGTTGATCACCGAGCAGATGTTCTTTCAATGCTCAAAAATGGATTGAAGCAAGGTGGAACAGTTGTCACTGGTGGAGCAGCAGTCGAAGGCGATGGAGCCTTCATGCAACCAACAGTTGTCACAGGTGTTGAAGCAAGCAATCCATTGTTCCAAGAAGAACTGTTTGGACCAGTCCTCGCAGTAACAACGTTTAGTGAAGATGCAGAAGCACTTGCACTTGCTAATGATTCACCGTTCGGTCTTCTCAATGGTGTCTGGACAAACAATCTCAGCCGTGCTC
>JADHSC010000023.1 GCA_016777125.1 Candidatus Poseidoniaceae archaeon | reverse complement strand
AGTACTTCATCTCTAAGTGGCAGTGGAATCTATCCATTTGAAATGATGAACAGCACAACGCACTACTTCGTCAAAATCGTAAGTGGAAATAATTTTATTTTATTTATACATAGCCTATGATTATTGATAATTCGGCCGATGTTCCTATACCCTTCTTAGTTAAGGGTAGGCATCATTATGAAATGAACTAGTGAACTGTATAAACGAATGGCATATGTTCACAAGGGTATCACCATAATACCCATGTGCACGTTCAACCTACACGGCTTCGAAGAAGAACCAGGACTACTAGGAAGCCATTCACACCCAAAACCAAGTGCGGTAAGTAACTCAGATTCTGAGTGAGGGCAAGTAAAAAGATGACAATGGATTGCATTCCGTAACCAAGGGAAGAGGATACGGTTAATTCAAATCGTAATTTCTCAGATCCCTTTCCAGATAACTTGGACACAAGACTGTCTTGCCAGCTGAAAAAAAGAACATAAATCGTGTGGAAGATATTCACAGTCGTTTGGCTCTCCCAGGGTTGAGCAACTGGGCGAATACGCTCATCGATTCGACTCGTTGAATCTCCAGAGCCCAGCGTTCTCATCAATATTGAAAAATGATTGAACAGTGAATATTGGAGCAACGTAGCAAGAATTATCATCGAAGTTAGGGCTATTTCCCAGTCCAAGACTACACCGAAAGCGCACATTACTGCGATCAGTCCAATCGTATCAGCGACAGTATCCCAATATCTCCCAACATGTGATGGCCTTTCTCGGATACGTGCGAGTTCACCATCGACTGCGTCTATGACGCCTTTAATGACCAATAGGAAACAACTTTCCAGTAAATAGCCTTCTAGGATTAACCATGCACAAAATAAGGAGAGCAGGAAATGTATGTTCGTAACTTGAATAACCGAGATCGGTTTTTTTTCAAGGAACTGAGCAGTAATTCGAGCAACGGGACGACCCCATTCTGATAGATTGAAAACGTCTATTGTGCCGTACTTCTTCTTATTTCCAGATGTTGTTTTAACCATTGACAACCACCTTACGAACTATATGAAATCGTTTAGGATAGTTGAATCTGAAGAAGAGAAAAAATTACTTTTCAAGCATATTTTCAATTTCTTTTGTTGCAAGAATTAATGTTGGGGCCCAAAGACCGACGAAGATCCCTAAGTCCTTATCTTCACTTACAAAGTAGATGTACAAAGACAATACAACTGACAACATACTCGCTAAAAATCCAATTCTTGATATTTTATTACTCATTTTTTTCACCTTAACTACAAGTTTCTTTACCTTTACCTATAAACTGGTGTTTTGAAAAGAATTGTCGTCAATGGGGTTTTTCGGTGCTAAGGCTGCTTCCATCGACCAGAATCAATCCGAGTATTCTCTTCTACGTGTCCTGAATAGACATATGTCCATGCCCACTGTAGGCCATGCTTCGTTTGAATCGGTACAATCGTTCGTTCATACAGCGAGTTCTTACTTTCATAACCATAGAATCCTTCAATTGAATCCATATTGGTTAAACATGATTCAACATCATTCATTTTGATCAATTCTCCGTGAACAATCCCTTCTCCTGTTTTGATCCCTGGATAATAATCAAGATCGTAGAGTATTCCTTCCATGCTACCCTCTTCTATTGATTCAATGTATGGAGAAAGCTCTCCGTGACGAACCTCTCCGCTCATCAGTGTACCATAAACAAACAAATGTTCGATTACATGATGGTGCCAAGCATCATTCATTGAATGAACAAGACCAATATCTGGAAGCCCTCGATTAACGAGACCGTTTCGAATCAATTGTTCATATTCAGGACTCGGTTTCGTGTATTGCTGCTTGATCTTATCCTCACAAACGACGTATGTTAGAGCCGTGATAAGTTCTCCACTCTGTCTAACTACCAGAACTTCCTTTGGTTCATAGTAACCTCCTCTCGTTCCTTCTTTCATGTTCATCGTCTTCCAAGTATCCTCATCAAGTTCGAACAGAGCCCCTGGAGTAGCATGGTAATGATTCAGGGGGACAACGTCCGCAGCACCCCCCTTTCGGCCTTTAGAATGATAGTGGAATTTCAGGTTATGACCAAGAATCCATGCTGGTTCAATCTCAGTTAATCCATCAGGACTTCTGCCGTTTCTTTCACAATATCCTTTCCAGTCCTTCCAGTCTAAGTTTGACCCGTATCCAAAATACATCATCTCAATCCGCTCCGGATTAAGTAATAAATTAATAGTTATTAAACTTACCAATTACACGGTTCAAGAATCTCTTGTCCTTGCATATAGGGTTGAAGGGGTTCAGGTACTTTGACGCGACCATCTTCAAGTTGGTTCTGTTCGATGATTGCTACGAGAGCCCTTGAAGTCGCTACAGCAGTGGAATTCAACGTGTGAACCATCGGTTGGTTTGGGTGTCCTGGCGTCCCATATCGAATATCGAGTCTGTTGGATTGATAGTCTGTACAGTTTGAACACGATACAATTTCTTTGAATGCTTTCGCACCAGGAAGCCATGCTTCGAGATCATATTTGCGTGCAGCAACTGTACCCATGTCTCCAGTACAAATGTTCACAACTTCGTAGTGGAGTCCGAGTGCATCCCATAGATCCACACAGTTTTGCAACAATTCTTCATGAAGTTCCCATGATGTTTCAGGTGTAGTAAGTATGATTTGTTCAATTTTAGTAAATTGGTGAACTCTCCATATACCTCGATCTGATTGACCATGAGCTCCAACTTCTCGACGGAAACACGAAGAAACGCCAACCATCTTGATGGGTAATTGATCTTCTGGAATAGTCTCTCCCATGAACATAGCAGTCAAAGGGTGTTCAGCGGTTGCAATCATGTAGTAGCCATCGGGCTCAATACCGTACATCACTGTCTCAAAGTCAGAGAGGTCAGTTACGCCCTCGTAAGCGGCACGATTCATCATGACTGGGGGTTGAACGAATGTAAACCCACGTTGTTGAATAAAATCAACGGAGAAGGCTTGCAGAGCCATTTCCATTCGAGCAAGATCTCCCTTAAGGAAAAAGAATCGACTTCCAGTAATCTTAGCAGCACGCTCAAGGTCAACCCACTTGTTCTCTTCAATCAGTTCATTGTGCGTCTTTGGTTCAAACGTGAACGTTGGTTCTTGACCATGCAAGGAATGCTTGGTATTTCCAGATTCATCAGCACCAGAAGGGACTTCTGGATGAAGGAGATTAGGAATACGCATACGGATAGCATCCCTCTCTTCGAGAACTGCAGTGGTTTGTGCTTCCATTTCAGAAATCTGTGAACCTAAATCAGCAACTTCTGTAAGAATACGTTGTGCTTCTGCTTCATCTCCAGACTTCTTCGCAGCACCAATTCCGCGAGCAGCCTCATTCTTTTGACGTCTCAAATTCGAAGTTTGGTGAAGCAGATCTTTCCATTTCGCATCCAGTGCAATGACATTGTCAATTTGGTCATGAGGAAGACTGCGACGATCGAAATCAGCACGGATCCGGTCGGGTTCATCTCTGAATAAATGGATATCAAGCATCATTCATCACCTACAAACTGATATTGAATTGGAACATTGCCATTCCTATGGTCATCAATCCACCAAGAACATAACCAAGAATCGCTCCACCATTGAGAAGAGGAAGCCCAGCTTGTGCCTTGCCTTGACCAACATACCACATGAGGATAGAATACCCGACAAGGCTACCAACCAATGTTGTCATGGCCATTATCCAGCCATGATCTCCACCAATGTATTGCAGTGTCGAAAGAACAAGCATCCCTGGGAAGATAACATCGCCTAAGCCCATCAGCATAGCATCGTTACTCTTCTTGATAACACGCTCACGAGGTTGTGCAGACGATTGTATTGAGTCGGAATCAGGACCATCACTCGAATGTTCTACATCTCCAAGAGGTGTGCGTTCGGCTCTAAATGAATAGTCAGAATCTTGTGGAGCAACCAAAAGAATAGGTAGATTGAGATTGATCATCGTATCAGCAAGATCGAGCATATGCTTCGATTTGTACACAGCCCATGCATCATATATCGCAGCTGCAACCATGAACACCATAATCAAGGTTGGAACAAAAGAGACACCGAGCATGACGATAACACCTGAACCAACGAGGATTCCAACGGTATTGACCACATACCATTCGCTGTGAACGTAGAGTAGAATCATCAGGATGATGCTCACAAGCAAACCGATCATTGTTGGAATGTCTTCAAAGACAATTCCTCCACTGAGGAACATTGAGGACTCGACAACACCTGCGGTTGTTGAATAATTCTCACCGATAACAACGGCGTGAAGATGCGTTGTATCATCTTCTGTATCTTTCGGCGTATCTCCAAAGGCAACTGCAACGTTTTCTCCTTCTGGTACATCAACAATCAATTTCTGAACCATGCTTGAACCGTACAAGAGCCGAGCTTCATCTCCAGTTGTGATCAATAATTCAGTATAACCTGAATTATCGATGTCTGTTAATCGAACATCTCGGATTTGGTCTGCGAAGTTATTGATTGAAACTCTGCTTTCCTCAACAACTTTTATGTCTTCAGCAGACTGATAATTCCAAGCCATGATGTCCCCATCTTCAGTTCCTAAAACAATGAGTTGGTCGGAGTTAGTTGCTTCACTCATCGTTACATCAGCGACATTTGAGTAGCCTACGTCAACTGCTGAGAAGTTCGTACTCGAGGTTGCGTTTATGAGAACGTTTGCACTCTGTTGAGTTCCCGTGCCCGGGTCACCTGGTTGGCTAGTAGTTTCCTCCAGTTCAACAACGCCAGCCATTTCCTTACTTACAATGAGGAGGTGGGTGTCATCAAGTAATTCTGCTTCTATGAGATCATCGACAACCTTCATCTCGTTTGGAAGTTGCCAAACCCCCTGTGGCGTCATGACATTGGGGGACTCAGGAAATGTCTTGAACCGGTGAAGTTTTTCTCCACCATCAACGATGTAAACAGAGTCACTTGTTTCAACAGCGAGTATGCATCCAAACTGAACTATAGGGAGTATATTCCCTTCAGTATCATATTTGAAACACTCGTAGGTAGAGAGGAGAGTCCCATCGGTAAGTGAAAGGGTCTGAATCAGTGCTCCATTGTTGATTGTAATTGTATCTGGGCCAGTGGCAACAACGAGTTTAGCAAGTTCATAACTCTCGTTTCCGTGTGGGATGACAGAGGTCCAAACAGGCTCATCCATTCCGAGTTGATTCAAACGAATCGTGTTGTTGATGATCCCGCTTTCATTGGTACGGATTGAATCGATGTATTGATTCATGCCAATTTCAGTCAAGTATTCAGCCTCTACGAAGTCTGTTGATTCATATTCGAAGGGTTCTACGGTGTCATCGACCATGATCTGATGAGCGAGTGGAACACTTGCATACATCAAGGCGATGAAGAGAATGCCCATAATCCCGTATTTGATAATCCATTCTTTCTTGTAGCGAGCAAGGGCAAGAATCGCTGCAGTGAAGACGAAAATCATCAACAATTCTAGCCCGATATAACGTAATTGCGATGCACCTTCTGCTCCGAATGCTTGTAATCCAGCCTTGTCGTACCAGGGGCGAATAAACATAGCAAGGAAGATTGTAACCAAGAACATCGAGGCCATTCCAATCATAGATGGGAGTTGGCGGCGAAAGTCTCCGTTCATGTCGCTCATGTTCCTGCCAGACAAGGACTACATTTGAGCACATCGACGCAACCATGGCAAGAATTGCCTATCGCCACACCTATGAGGAGTGTCCCACACGAAGAATCTGGGGGAGCAAATGTCCGATATCCGACAGTGGCTTGACCAAACCAAGGGACGTGGCATGAAACTTGGACTTGAACGCGTCCATGAGGCTCACAAATCTCTCATCCAATCCTATGAATCTACGATTATTCATGTCGCAGGAAGTAACGGAAAAGGAACAGCCTGTGCCTTGATGGCTACTCATCTTCATCGATTAAATAAGACAACAGTCATGTTCACTTCACCACATCTTGTGCGTCTTGAAGAACGAATTCGAATCGATGGAAAACCCATCTCAGAACAACAGTTCGACATCTACTTGTCTCTCATTCAACAGACTGAGATCGACTTGAACATTGAACTGACCTTTTTTGAAACTACATTTCTCGCTTCTTGTCTTTGTGCACGGGACATTAACCCTGATGTTTTCATTGTAGAAACAGGACTTGGTGGACGCTTTGATGCGACACGTATCCTACCAGCTGACCTTTGCCTCCTCACGTCAATTCAACTTGAACATCGAGATATCCTCGGAAACACATTGGCTGAAATCGCTGCTGAAAAAGCAGCCATTGCTCGACCAGGAAAACCATTGTTTGTTCAAGAGATTCAAGATACTGAGGCTCGTTCTGCAATTGAATATGAAGCGCATCATGCTGGACAAGAGCATCTTGGAGAGATTGCTTCGCCAGCAAATCTAGAATGGATTACAATCGATTCAGATTCTTCGATGAAAGAAGAAGCATTAGCGTTGGTAAAGGTGACCCTGAACCACCTCAATTACAAGATTGATTTGATAGAAGAATCGATGCATTCACTCAACTGGCCTGGTCGAATGCAACATATCGAGCCTATCTACTGGGGAGGATCTCTTTTCGTGGATGCTGCTCATAATCCGAGTGGATTGAGGCGAGTAATTCCGACGCTCTTTGAAATCTTATCTTCACAAAAAGAATGGACATTGATCTTCGGTTGCACTCCTCAGGATGATTTGGAGGCATTTGCCCGGCCATTACTCGATCTCTGTAAGAAGCATCCCCCCTCTCATGTTCTGCTTACAGTACCTCAAACAGGACGTTATCCGGGTGTGCCTCTTTTCGAACTATCAGATCTTGATTGGACTTGTTTACAGACAGTAGTCCATACTTCATCACCACAGGAATTGAAGCCGATTCTTGAGGAAAACAAGCCTGAATTTACATTAGCAATCGGTTCACTGTATCTCATTGGTGAATTGTTTGAGGTTCTGAATCTTTACGGGTCGGACCATCTCGAATTGTTCCCCCCAAACACTCAAAAGTAGGATGAACGAGCCCCGTATGAGTCAACATGAGCACTAAGTGGGACCTTCGGTTTATTGAACTCGCACACCACATCAGTTCTTGGAGTAAAGATCCTTCAACAAAAGTAGGTTGTGTTGTTGTTGGCTCGGACAGAGAAATCCGTTCTACTGGTTTCAATGGCTTCCCTAGAGGCATTGATGATTCTATTGAACGACTCGAAAACCGAGAAGAAAAATATCCTCTTATTTGTCATGCAGAAGAAAATGCGATTATGCATGCTGCACGTATTGGAGTTTCACTCAAGGATTGCACAGCCTATGTGACATGGCCTCCATGTACCCGATGTGCTCGTTCATTGATTCAAGCAGGAATTATCGAAGTTGTTTATGCGGGTGGAGGCGATATACCTGAGCGATGGGCTGAGGACTTCAATCGTTCAACTGGTATGATGAAAGAAGCTGGCCTTAAACTTCGTAACGTCAATGTGGAATAATCAACCCCAGAAACGTCGAGTTCTGGCGTATTCGATTTCTGCATGATGTATTGATTGCAGTAAACTATCCATGTTGTTACTATGTCCTTTACGAAGGATACGTTGAGCAGTCGCCTCTCCAACACCTCTTGCCATGAGACATACAATGGCAGGGAATCCGTGTGTTTTGAGCAAGGAGGCGTTTCGAATCATACGATTACGATCGCTTTCCTCATCTGAAGCAACCCATCCTTCAAGCATCTTCTCAAGACCTTCTCGGGCACATACAAGCATTTGTCCTTTGCAAACAATGCAGTTCCCAGGATCCTTTAGATCGGGATATCGTTCTACTCTAAATCGACGTATTGCTTGACATTTCAAGCAACAAAGAACGGCTCGTTCATTCATCAATCGTAGTCGTAATCGTGCTCGAACCGCTTCATTGTCCCAATTTGGAAGAAGAAGATCACGTTGACTTCGGTCTGAAATACCGATTGGTCCTGTTGGCGTAACGACGATATCGAGTAGTCCTGATTGTATTCCTTGTAAGACATCTTTTGCCCCCTGAATGTCCATACGTTCGAAGTAGAGTTTACTGAGAACTTCATCCACGACGATGGTTCCTCGATACTTACGAACCAATGCACCAAGGTTGATTTTACGCGGATCAACGCCATGACGCAAGATTCCAAACGTCTTCGCAACTTGGGCGAATCTCCAACGAACTTGACGAGAATTTGGAAGTGTAACTGCTAGGAGCCCTTCAATTCCATCGGCAGGAAGTTCATTGAGCCAATCAACAACATTATGCGGCTCTAGATCAGCACCTGAAAGGTGAATTCTTGTTGGTTCAACCATCAAACTGCCCCAACGTCCTGTCTTGGTTGAAGCCATTGCAAGGAGAAGATGTCCAATGGTTTCATTGATCAATGTCCCTTGACAAATGTTGATGACAAGTGCTTCAGAACGGCGCTCGATGGTAATCGTTTGATCGTCTGGTAATGCTTCAGTTGCATCGATGTGTCGAGTAATTGAATCGGCAAGAAGGCCGAGCGCTTCACCATCGAGTGGATAATCTGCTAATGGCCTTCCATCGTGAGCGAGGATACCTGCGGGATCAATTCGATTCGATTCCCTGGGTTCAAGCAAATTGAAATCTTCTGCAATAAGTCGACGTAATCTGCCAATGTTACGGGCTACTGGAGCAGGGACTGGTGGAAGTTCACCAACCCATGTTGGTGCTTCTCCTTGCATTGAAACAGGAGCGACAAGAACTTCGCTTTGTTCTGGGTCAGCATCAACAATCGTCCATGTACGTCCAGCCATGACAAACTGACGAATGCGTCCATCCTCTTCCTCTCCACTTCCATTGAGTTCAAGCACAAATGATTCGTCTACATTTCCAATGGTTCGACGAGTTACGACATCTCGTACACGGTAGGATTGTTTGTCCGGTATCATCGAAAGGTGGCTCTCCACCCACTTACGCGTACGACCTGCAGAGGAAAACCATCCATTCTTGAAACGCTTCGGTATCGGTAATTTTCTTGATTTATACTCAGTTGGAATCTCTTCGTCTGGAACATCGTATCGAGGCAATTCATCAGGCCAATCTTCTTCCTCAGGAACCAATCCTTTCGCTTCGAGATAGAGGCTTTTAGGCCAACGATACCATGGACGTTCGTTTACATCGATAGCATAGCGTAAAAGCCAACGATCAGAAAGAACTGCAAGCATTGTCTCAGTATCTTTTCGCTCCCAGTCCTCGAATTGCTCAGCATTAGCAAATGTTTCATGAACTTCATCGATAGGTACAACCTTGAAACTATGAGCCATGAGCATGATTTGATTCGCAGCAATACTGTACGGCCGTTTCCTCCATTCAACATCCTCAATGTATCCCATGTGGGAGCGATGTGCAACTACAGCAGCTTCAGCAATACCATCGGTTTCCCAGGCGAGAAGATGTCCGCGACCGATTCCTCCAATTCTGTGATCAGCACGACCAACTCGCTGAAGCATCCGATCTACGGAACGTGGGCTTTCTAATTGGACAATCTTTTGAATCGAACCAACATCGATTCCAAGTTCAAGACTTGAAGTACAAATAAGGGCATGAAGCGAACCATTTCGGATATTCTCTTCCATTTCCTGACGTGTTTCAGCTGCTAAACTTCCATGATGGACACCTATGTTGAGTTGTGGAGCCATTGTTTGCAAACGCTGTGCTACCGTTTCTGCTGCATTTCGACTGTTCACGAAGACAAGACAAGGTGGATCTTTTCCAACAAGTTCTGCAAGGAGTCGAAACGTAGCATGTGCTCTTGGCGAGAGACGCATCTCAATGGCTCCGACTTCATCCTCAGCCAATGGAGGTGCAGTTTCGACAGAGAGGACGGTGGAACGTTCAGCAGGAGCATTGATCGGTACACATGCATCTGAAGCCATCCATTCAGCAACTTGCTTTGGATTACCAACAGTTGCAGATAGACCGATTCGTTGAAGGCGTTGTCCGCTCAAGGCTTCCAACCGCTCAAGACCGAGACGCAATTGCCATCCACGTTCACTTCCTGCTAGATCGTGTACTTCGTCAATGATGACCGCTTTAACGCTACTAAGTAAGCCTCGTAGTCGATGTCCAGTGAACATCAATTGAAACGTTTCAGGAGTTGTAACCAAGAGATGAGGGGGCTTCCTCACCTGTCGAGATCGTTCACTTGTGGAGGTATCACCATGACGAAGTCCAAATCGCAACTCCAATACTTCACTTAATTCAGCAAGACGACGGTCAACGTCTCGATTGAGTGCACGCAGAGGCGTGATGTAGAGGATTGCAAGCGGATCCCATTCTTCGACTTTGCATCGATGAAGCAATGGCAATACTGCTGCAAGTGTTTTTCCAGAACCCGTTGGTGCAATGAGAAGTCTGTTCTTGCCGTCAGAAAGATCTGGCAGAGCAGCCTCTTGAATAGGTGTAGGATTCCAACCTCGTTCTGCAATGAACGATTGCAGTTGTGGGTGTAATTGGGAAAATACATTTGACATACTCTCCCCCTCCCCGTAGAGAGTGGTGATTGGGCTTCCTTCTTGAGGATTTGTAGTTGATTAGAGAACGTCAGTCTTCGTCATCGTCGTACTCATCGTCATCGTCGTACTCATCATCGTCATCTTCCCAGTCTTCGTCATCTTCTGCGAATGCACCGTCTCCTAAATCGACAGCAGTTCGGGATGCGACTGTTGCAACGACAATCAGAATCAAGATGGTCGACATACCGAAAATCCAAGCAAGAGGTTGCTCACGTGGTGAGTCGAGCCAACCCAGATATTCTCCGTATGCGATGTTGATGTCATGTTCTGCAGTGTTGTCGTTATCGTTTACTTCAACCAAGATGTTTCCATAGTCGACTTCAACTCGTACACGGTCAACATCTTCAACTTCCCAGTCAACAGTGATTGGAATTGATTCCCCTTCACCGATTCCGATGATGGTCTTGACATCGAATGGTGTTGTATCATCACCTGCAAAGAATGCAACCTTGAATTGAGAATCTGTGGCACCACCGTTGTTGACAACTGTACCTGTAATCTCAACTGAAGAACCAGGAGAAACGTGATCATCAGACACTTCAATCGACTTTACTCTCAATTCAGGACCAACAGCTCCAAGTCGAACCCATTGGCGCTCAAAGTCTGTATCATCAAAGGCAAGTTCAGGAATTGGGCTTGCTTCAGAATTGGATACGAGCGGGAACTGATTTCCAGCAGCATCCCATCCAGTCATGTAAAAGCCAACGAAATCGCCTGCTTGTGGAGTGATTGTTCCACCAGCAGTAATGTCAACTTCTCCAGTCCAATAGACGACTTGATCGACTTGTTGCATTCCGAGCACAGCAGACCCTGCACCGATAGTAACGGTTCGTGTCTGGTCACGCATGACCCAATGGATCATTTGTTCAGACCCAGTCAAATCCGCATCTTCAGAACCTTGGAATTCCACATAGATAGAAGACAGATCGTTTGTTGAAGAAACATCGATAACATTCAACGGAGCCATTCGTCGAACAACTCGAGGTGCTGCATCGTCAACAAGTACACGTAAGGTTGTTGAAACCAATGTTCCAGTCATGTCTTCACCACGGCCTGGAATATTCGCAATTGAAATCAAACACGTACGAGTAGGTGAGGATTGCAATGTCTTAGCAGAATCGAGTGGTACTTCAATCAAGTATTCTCCATCTTCGGTAAGTGAGCCATCGCTCCACAACTTTTCACCATCAAAGACTTCAACCAGAATACCAACGTTTCGAGGTGCTGGTACATTGCTTCCTTCGTATACGACACGGCCGCTAAACGCTAATCTGTCGTCCTTACGAACACGGGTTCCGTCAGCAACTTGTCCTGTTCTTGGTTCACTTACGTCCTCGACAGTATAATCTGAAGGAGAGAGTGTGAAATCATTCTCAATTCTGAATGTGTGTTCTAAGATCAGAATCATATCGTCTTCAGGGGAGCCTCGTTCTTTGAAAACAAGAGCTAAGTCGCCCATTTCTTCATCAGGCCAATCCCACGCAAAGGTGAATTCAAAGGTTACAATGATCCAAGGAAGTCCGGATTCATTGGTTGTTTCATGCATCATACTGTTTTGACTGAGATGGATGTACTTACTTTCACTCCAGAAGGTATCGTTCAATCCAGAGTAAGAGATACGTTGTGCATCTCTGCTTGGGTTAGGTCCCTCGAAGTCAAAGACGAGTGAGATATGTTCGAAATCGATCGCTGTGTTGGCATCAATAAATCCAACTGTAATCGATTGTTCAAGACCTGCATACACTGCTTCGTCATCGTTGTGCCCAACCCATTCAAGGCCAGTAAAGACAGCAGCGGAATCCTTTCGAGTTTGGAATGTTGCATCATCAAAGTTGAAGCCTGGTCCAGATTGAAGTTCGTAAATCACGCCTTCTGAATCAGATTGCGAGTAGTAGACTGGATTACCAGCTTGGTCTCCGCCTTCCCAGTAGTAGGACACTCGGCCCATGTTCGGGTTTCTGGAATGATCAATTGTTGTGATGAACCATTTATTGTTGTCTTCACTCATGTTTGTGACTTGCTTACTTGCGTATTCTCCATCATCGGCGATACCGTTTCTGTTGACGTCATGGTCTGCTTCAACCCAGTACTTGAGTGTCAGTTCCATTGGAACACCAACAGCGTCACGTACCAAGATTCTGACATCTTGTTGATTGACTCCTGCTTCGTATGAGCCATCTGTTGGATACAATTTTACACGCTCTGGAGGTGTTGCATCAACCTTGAACGTTCTTGACCAATCTGAGTTTGGTGCCATTACGTGTGTTGGATTTCGCTCATTATAGGTTTGAACTTCATACTTCAGTCCATCTGGAACGTCAATTTCAGGAGTGATGATGCTGATGAAGAAGGAACCGTTGTTGTTGGTTGTATCGCGGGCGGTTGATTCGACCCATCCGTTACGAGAGACGCGGACGTCAAAGGCGCTGTCCAAAGGAGCATCCTCAGAATCCATGAACCACATAGCGCCTTGGAAGTAGAGTGTTTCTCCAGCAGAGACCCAAGCATTGTCGGGAACATCGTCTCGAACAAGGTCTCCTTCATTGTCTCGAACCTTCATCCATCCAAGTCCAAAGGTACGATTTACGACGAGACCTTCATCGCTGAACAGATCAAGAGGTGAGAACCCTGCTGAACCACTATCGTCAAGACAACCTGTCTTGAAACGAACACTGTTTTGGTCTGGGAATTCACTTGTGATTCTAAACAACCAATGGATTTCAAGAATACTGTTATTCAGTGTAGAATAGGAGTTTCCATCCATGACCACATACCCTTCTGGATCGTTTGGTGATGGGAAGATGTCCCCATTCTGCCAGAACAGTGTCGGGTTTGCTGCCGATGAAGTCGTCAGCAATGTGAGCGTTGCCTCTCGAATAGCCGTTGCGCTCTCACCAACGATGTGGCGAGTGATGACTTCGTAAGGTTCACTGCGTTCGTGGAGAATTTCCCCTTCTGGAATGTTGATCTCAAGATTGACTGTTTGCATAGTATAGGTTACGCTGAACGATGTCAAGCTCAGAATACCGCTGCTCTCGGAAGTCAAATCGATTGGTATGTCGACGAATCCTTGGCCAGTATCTGGGATACGGTCATTGAATGCCTTGACGATGATATTGGTTGCTCCAACCGCATTGATTGTTTTAGAGCCGACCAATGCTCCGTTTTCGCTCCACCCAACGGTTGGATTCAATGGTGGATTGAATCCAGCAGGAATTGGATATGGCGCTAGGATTTCAAATCCTGGCATGGTTGGGGCGTTACTGTGCAAAGCAACTTGTATGTCTTCGAGAACAGGCGTGTTTGCTGAATTCGAAGTTGAGAAAGAAACCTTGATACAAAGATATCCGTAACTTGGTGTTGTAAACGATTTTGTCAGTCCAGATTGTCCAAACGTCGTCAATCCACTGCTGCAAAGGCTGGAGGTACTGCCTCCAAGTTGCACAGTCATCGAGGTACCTGATGGGATAGTGGCATTGTAATCTATTGTCGCTGCGACATAGGTTGGGAACGGATTATTGTAATTTGAACGCACGTAGAAATTCCCACTGGTATAGTAATTCGTTGTGTATTGAACTGTAACCTGATCGAGAATAGGCGTGGCTGTTGAGGTTCCATTCAGCGTTGCTCTCCATGTGATTTTATTTCCAGCAGCAGAAAACGCTCTCGTATCGCCAACGGATACAGATTTCCATGTTACGCCATCATCGTTTGAAACATCGATATCAATGGATGTGCCTGTTGGGACATAACCGATTGCACTTAGCAATTTTATTTCGTCAACCGTCCGACTGGACGTAGTGGTTTTCCCGAGAATTGTCGTGCTGGTTGTGGTGGGCGTTCTTTCATCGAAGAGAGCACCATCGCCCCACATGTGGATCTTTCGAGCCACGCTACCGCAGTAGGAAGTGTAGTAACAAGCGAACAAAACCTTCCCACTCTCATCATCTTGTGAGAGTCCATAGTGGCCGCCATTTGGCATCTCTTGAACACCCATCTTTTCGAGACTAAATCCATTCATGGAGAAGTGATGATGGCGTGAACCTTGCTGATTGTATTCATTGAGAATAATACGTGGTAAATCAACAACGAGTCCAGAGTTCGGATTTCCAGCAGTTGAGGTGGTTTTGTAATTGTAATCGACAGCAGATCCAAGTGACCACGTGGAACTAATCGATGACGGATTGGAAGGGTTTACTTCCATAAGATATCTGTTGTAGGTAGGGTATGTTGATGAATCGTAGTAACTAACGAAGAGCTTCCCCGTATCCTCATCAAAGTCAACACCTGTGGGGTAGGTTGGATAATTGTAATTGGTATAACTGGAGCAGGACCACTGGGTCTTTGCGGCATTCAACGTCCACTTTGTCAAGGAGTAGTAAGAATACGAAACAGTCCAAACGTTTCCATTTGAATCAACGGTTGCATCGTACCAATAACTCGAAACGGAGGATGTGCAACTGGACGTGGAAATAGTTGCAGTACCAAGGTATGCTCCTGTTGTAGCATTGAATCGTTGAATTGATGGGGCGGTGTACATCGATGTGCTGGTGTATTGGGTCGAGTGGATTTCATCGTCAGAGACCTTGACCACGATTCCTCGGTAATTCCAAGCAGCTGATGAAGAGACGGAGAGGTCGGTAAACTGCTTTGAGATGCTGTTGTATCCTTGATCACCGAGTGCAACGAATTGGCCTGTGGAATTGAGTGTGGCAGAACTTGTGCTTGAAAGATCATTTGAACTTCTGAACGTTACAGCATTGCTTGTAGGGTTTCCTCGTAGTGAAATCTCATCGTTTGCAGTTTCGAGATTGGTTCGTGTTCCGTAAGGGAATCCGTTCGGTCCACCAGACCATTGCCCACTTCCAGCGCCGCCGAAATCTTTGTTGTCGGTCATGTTCGTCCACGTAGTTGTACTCGCTTCACCGAGGAAGTTGAATTGAGCAGATGTGACCTCCGCTCCGTATGGGAATGTGATAACTCCAGCAGATCCATTTCCTTGACCGTTGAACGTGTGTTGATAGGATGTAGTCCCCCCTTTGAATTGGGTCTCAGTCGTTGCTGAAGAAGCCAAAGGTGCCATTACGGAGAGGGTAAAAAGGAGAGTTAAAAATAGTGCTTTTCGCATAGTGCAGACATCCCTTATAACAAACTATCATGATTTACCATATCAACACATCGGCGACAGGGCACCTGAACAATTCTCCGCAATGGTCATGAATCCTTCCACTCTTCGCCAAACAAGAGGGAAGACGATGGCAGGATTATTTTCACAATGGTGGGCGGCTCAACATGGACGACAATACTTGATTTTAGCAACTGCATTTGGTGCACTAACAGTTCTTTTCTTAGCAGGAGTTAGTCAATTGCTCTTCCTGCAAGAAATAGATCCCTTTTCCGAATATACAGGTCTGGCAATCGGCATTCTTGTGCTATCAGCGCTTGGCCTCGTTGTCATTACTCCAGAATTCTTGGTTTTCAAAGGTCATGCAAGCACACTTGACGAATTGTATGAGATTCAAAGTACTGCAGAATTGAAGCGACGACGTTCGGAAGGAGAACGCTCAGCAACCGTGCTCGGAGCAGGACACGAACAACGCTGGAACGCATTCCTTCAAGAACGAGGCCTTCGACGCTGAGACAGGTGGAACGTTTGGAAGAGACCAGTTCGGTACAACTTCTTATTCGAGAAGTTCTGCTTGCTGGTGGCATGATTGTCATTCTCATCTTCGCTCTTTATGCACATACAGGCTCAATGCCGCCTCTTGTTGTTGTTGAATCCTCCAGCATGATTCATGCTGAAGAGGGCGAAGTTGGGAGCATCGATGCAGGGGATTTAGTTCTCGTCCATGATACATCGATTGATTCCTTGGTGACGTTTGCAGAAGCAACAGACAAATCGCATCGCAATTATGGATATGAATCGCATGGTATGGAAGGTGACGTGGTCATTTACAAGAAAAATGGAGAAGCGACAACGCCGATTATTCACCGAGCCATTCTACGTGTGATTCCAAACGAAGTGGTCCAAGCAGTCAATGAGAGTGAATGTTCCAATGAGGCTTCCTATGATTCAGAATGGATTGTTGACGGACAACCTGGGGCTTGCGTCTCCACGTGGGACGTTCCTGGAACAAACGTGAGTAACGTTACCTCGATCACTCTTGCATTTGATGGCATTCAATCCGGCTACTACGACTGCGACAGGATGGTTCATGCAGGAGTAGAAAAATATCTCATGATTTACGAATGGGTTCCATCACATTCGGGCTTGTTGACCCTTGGTGATGCAAACCAATGTTCAGTCGATCAAGGTGCTGCAGCAGTAAATGGATCTTCAGGTCTACGAACGAACGATGGATCAACGCTTGGCCCTGTCCGAGAATCGTGGATTGTTGGCAGAGCTGGTGGAGAAATCCCATGGCTTGGCTCAGTTAAACTGATGGTCAGTGGAACGGGTCCAGGATTGGATTATGTCCCATCCTCGTCCTTGCTCTACCTCTTCCTATGCATTGGAGGCATACTACTGATGCCAATCATCATCGAACCGATTGTCCGTAAGTTGTTCATGTCTTCACCAGAATACGTTCAAGCGAAACAAGAACAAGGATTACTTATCGCTCTTGGAATATCTGAAGAAGAATAATCATTCTTCGCTGTCACTCGTTTGCTTCTCTGATGACAAATGTCGTTCTGCTGAGTGAATACTCAACTTTGTTAAGAGCAAGAGTTCTTGAGCATAGTCAAGATTTGATTGTTCAAGATAGCGTTCAACACTGGCCTTTGAACGACGAATTGTTGCGAGACGTTGTTCAGAACTTTTTGGTCGTGTTTCTTCCCCGCGTTGTTCCATGAGCCATTCCTCAAGGAGTGCTTGTCCCCATTCGGGTGCTCTGAAACGTGCTGACAACGTGATTTCAGCATGACGATGGCGAAACCGAACGCTCGAATCTCTTGTTCTCGAGGCTTGAATAGAACCAGGATTCCATTGATCGAACGGTATGTGAAGATGATTTTTACATTGCAGATGATTTGTTTGATCGATTGTTCCATCAATAATGAGTGCTCCACGTTGCAATCGAACAAAGGCTTGGACGATATCGTCTTCAATTAGCCATTCAGCAATCTGAATTGCTTGTTGACCCCACTTGTCATTCGTCCATGTTTCAATGGCGTTACGGTGGAGCATACCACGACCTTGTGGCACCCATTCATGAACCTTCACATTCAAGAGAAGGTGCATTGATTGAAATGGAGGCAGGGGTTGGCAAGACTGATGGCAGCGTCATGGGGTGCGGTTAATTTCGATTGGCGCATCATCCCATTGCTCATTTTTGCTTGGTATCTTCTCCTGAAAAAATGGGAGCGGGATGGGAAACTCGACGAATGGAATGCAACCAGAGTGTTTGGGTTTGTACTGATGGTTCGAACGAAGCGAGGTCTTGATTTACTCGAAAAGGTTGCTAAACCAAGAAAATTCTGGCGTTTCTATGGAGAGGTTTCTCTTTGGGTCTGTAATCTTGCAATGCTCGCCGTGGCACTTGTTGTCATAATGGCGTTCATTACTTCTATCTTCAACCCAATCGATACCCCTCCACCATCAGCAAGTGAATTGGTTGCCATACCAGGATTGAATCCAATGATCCCACTTTGGTGGGGATTGATCGGTTTCATCGTTGCACTTGTCATTCACGAATTTGGACACGGCCTCCTCGCCCGAGGCCATGGAATGAGGATTCGTTCGTTTGGTTTGTTGCAACTTGGCCCACTTCCACTCGGAGCATTTGCAGAACCACAAGCTGAAGAATTGTTCAAGGCTCCACGAAAAGAGCGACAACGGATGTTTGCTGCAGGACCTGCAACCAATCTGTTTGCAGCTTTTGCAATCCTTCTTCTTCTTGGTGGACTCGCAGCACAATTTTCAACCAATGATGAAACAATACATGTTCGAGGCATCATCAAGGATCAACCAGCAGATATTGCAGGGATGGAGCCTTGGGACATCATCACCACAATCAATGGTAGTGAAGTCGTAGGCCTTGATGGATTTAGAACGCTCATGGACGAGCACAAAGCAGGGGATAACATCACGCTTGGTGTTCTTCACAATAACGGCATGGCCGAGAACCTAACAATTACGTTAGGTGATAAATACGAACATTATCTCTCCGACGGGTGGGCAAAGTCCGATCTAGAACTTCTTGAAATTGAGCCTGGTGATGCGTTCTTAGGCGTAGAAGGAATGGCCCAGAACACTGCAGGAATCGATCGAATTGCAGGCCCACTTTCTCCGAATCAAGATTATACACTGCTTCAACGAACACTTCTAACACCAATCCATGTCATTCAGGTCATGATTTTGCCGTTTGAATCTCAAGGTGTAGCAATGGCGCCTGCAGAAGAGGCTATGCTTGAAACAGATGATGGATGGATAAGCAGCCTGCTTGGAAAGGAAGGACTTCTGTTCATGGTCAATCTCTTATTCTGGGTCATGTGGGTCAACATTCTTCTTGGATTTACGAACCTCATCCCAATGGTTCCATTCGATGGAGGACACATGTTCAAGGATATGGTTCACGCTGGATTAACTCGCTTTAGGGCAGTAGGGCGGAAACTCAAATTATGGAATTTCCATCCGATGTGGATTGATCACTGGTCAAGAAAAGCAAGCAGTATCTCATCATTACTGATTTTGTTTGCGCTGTTGTTTACAATTTTCATTCCATACTTCTAGAATGGAACTCAGGCCGATCGCCTACGTAGGAGTTCTTCAATAACCGAGGGTTTGGTTATTTGCGGTTGTTCGAACTCAATTCGGCCTTGGAGGAAACCAAGAGAGGGGGAGGATGCATCTTGTTGACAAACAATTTCAATGAATTCATTGAGCGGCATTCCCTGTTCCCAATCGATGAATGCACGTCCATTCCTTGTTCGTGGCAACGATGGTATTCGTCGAGCAAGTACGCCTAAGTTTCCACGAAGAGTTGAAGTTTCAACACGGAAAATTCTCCATGAATCACCGCGAACGCCTTTCAATCGATGAGCATAGAGTGGCATAAGACCGCAACGATCGCCTTCATACACCAATGCGTTGTATTGATCGAGTGTCCTACCACTGAGATACAATTTCCTCGGCTTTGTTGTTTTGACTTCTATTGGAAAACATATATCGCCACGAAGGACAAGAAGATCGCCACTCCCTTCAATACCTGAACCAGCAGCTCGAACAACCAAAAAGGGCCGCTTTAGAACCATCCTCATACGTTCTTTTTCTTCAACAGAGCATGACCGAATTACTGCCTCGACTCCAGCAGGAATCCCTGCCAAAACGTGTCGTAATTCCCGCTCATATTGGCTTGACATAGTTCTACATCAATGTCAGCCGCCTTTATTGACTTCGGTCATTTTACGACAAATGTAGAGTGATTGTTGTTTTTACTTTCCATCGGATAATTAAAGGACATTGATAGGAACAACAACATGTGCAGAAGGTTGTTGTGAGGACTGAAAACTTTCAGTTAGCATATCGCGTGATGCATCTTCTACGGGAACGAAAGATCGATGTTGAGCAACGCTCAATCGATGACCCTCTTCCACATCGAGACTCAATTTGGATTGGAACTCCCCAAGAAGTTGCATACCGTCAGCATGAAGGTCGACCGATTGCGGCTCAACTTGAATCGATCGATGAAATGATTGAAGAAGCCATTTTTGCTTTACGTAGTCCAAAACAAACACATCGTCTCATCATCGGCCTCGATACAGGACCAAGACCTGGTTTGGCATGGCTAGCTGATGGGGTTTTAATCGATACAATTCAAACAGAATCAATTGAAGAATGTTTTACCAGAATCGAGGCTTTACTGCAACATCAATCGTTTCAGCACCTCCTTTTCAGATTGGGCAACGGTTCACCATCTCATCGAGACCGGCTCGTAAATGCACTTCTCCTCAAGGGCCATTCTGTTGAATTGGTCAAAGAAAACAAGACTTCTCGTGGACTTAACAGGCAGCAACATGGTGTAGCAGCAGTCCGAATTGCTACGTTATCTGGACGCCAAGTCTGGGAAATGACTGAGATTGATCCAAGCGAAGGGGAGTTGAGAGATATTCAACGTATCAGTCGGAATAAGAGCAATGGCAGAGTAACGATTCCAACAGAACTCGCTCGAAAGGTAGCCAAGGGTGAAGTGACAATTGAACAAGCCATTGAGCAAATCATCTAATTCGAACACGATATCGTTCACGCCCATTGGCATAAAGAACAATACTTCCAGTTGAAGAAACTGCGATTGAAACTCCGTCTGAGAGTTGGGAGATCGCTCGAGCGGCAAGGTGGCGACCACCTTCTCCTGATTTTGGAGAAAGTCCTGCAGGAACCTGAATGTACCGACCTGCATCACTTGCGATGCCTTCTCGATTGAATAAAATCGCTCCATCAAGCCAAGCAAATTCAGCCATTGTTTCATGATTCTCTCGATTTCGAACATCTCTTTTTGAGACACTGTGTCCCTTAAATGGATTCAAAACCATCGAAGTAGAATGGCCTCGCATCTTCTGAATGTTCCCAATTGCAAATAAGGCTCCAACAGCAGAACCTTCTCGGCCTCGTGTTCCAACTGCACGTGATAGTTCGATCATACGCATCAATACGTCCAATTCAATGGCTTGTTCCTCAGCGATAGAGGCGAGTCTTCCTGCCCCCAACATGGCTGAATCAACAACAAGAACACCATCGATTGGTTCTGCCATTACAATAAGTAATCGTCCACCCTTTGCAACCCAACGTTCACCCATCCCTTGTAAGACCAAATCATACAATTCGTTGAGAACAGAGAGACCTTTTGAGGACAGCCCTTCTTCCAAAACCTGTGCATCGATTTGATGCTCTATCAAAGCATCTCTTACACGATTCAGGCTCGTCATAACCCGTAAAGGCACATTCTTTGGAAGAACTGGGACGATGGAACGGACTTTCCGGCTGTCATTTGAAACCATTAGTACGGCATCAAATGCAAATTTGCTTGATTCTAAAGCAACGCTAACCATGCGAGGTAGGTCGCTCATCGCTTCATCCTCATTGGTTTGTCGTGTCAATACCTGGGAGGAGGTCGTTGATTTCTCTGTAAACGGTTCTCATGGTTGAGATAAAGTTCTTCTCTTTCACGACAAGTGTAAACATTTTAATTCCAGGATCTTCTTCAGCATCGAGGATTCCAAGAACTGTTTCGAGTGTTAAACGAGCTCCTTCTCGATGAGGGTATGCGAAGACACCCATGCTGATTGGTGGAGTAACGATTGTTTCAACGCCGTCGAGTTCATCCAGTGTTTTGAACAGATTCTCATAGGTCACTGGGAGGAGGTCTCGACGTGTTTCATCTTGATTTGGTCGGCGGCAATCTGGGCCAACAACGTGAATGATATGCTTGAATCGGTCTGCTAGAGCGTATGGTTCAGTGACAACATTTTGTGTAACAGCACAGGGAGGAGCATTGATCTTTCTCATTTCCAAGCAAATATTACGTGTTGCTTGAGTCAACTCTTCTCCTGCTTTTTGGTGGACCATGTAGTCGATTCCTTCACGACCAGAAAGTCTGTTATTCGCAGGAGTGATAAGGACATCACCTTCGTGATTCCAGACGTCGCCGCCGACGATTCTGAGAGTCCCCCATTTACAAGTACGAGACATGTATAACTCTGCCATCAATATCACCAGAGGGGGCCACCCTTCATATCCTTTCAGTGCTTTTTTGATGAAAACAAGAGATTTTGATGGAAAATGAATCTCTCATGGAAGCATAAGTGCTAAACTAGAATTCGAGTTAGAATGTTCATGGGAGGCGTAAGAACAAGTGTTGTTCTGGCCTTTTTGATGCTTGGAACGCTCTTTTCCTCCTTCATTTCCCCACTTCAATCTGATACGAATACAGCAGAATACATGGCTGAGAATCTCTTTCAAGGGTTCACAATCGATGATGATTGGCTCGATTTAGAAGAACAACCTATCGCAGTACCAAATGGGTTTGACCCTCTTACACTGTATGACTACAGCGACGTAGGGGTGTTGATCAATAACAAATCAGAATCGAGCAAAACCATTGGATGGGCCTTTGTTGAAGCACGTAATATTAGTCTCGAACGTGTGTTCATATTCGACGCGGATGGAACACCAACCGGCGAAACAATCAATCGAAATCAATTCAATGAGTTCTTCGCATACCCATTCCTTGACATGTTGGGTAATCGAAGCAATGTTTCAGATATGAATTACCTTGTCACAAACAAAGGAATACCTCTGAAAGTAAGTGGTGGAAACGATAAAGCATCCTTCGACCAAGAGTTCTCTCTTCTTGGAGGATCATACAACAGCAGTATTGCAGGAGATTACTGGGAGACGCATAATTATGGCCCATTGGCTGGTGGTGAGTTTGAATCTTTTTCCAGACAAAAACATGGTTTCTATCTTGTAACCAGACTCACAGGGTATACCGTTGATACCGCATTACAACTCATCGAAAAGGCCAACAACAGCCTAGGTCAACGCGGTACGACTGTGCTTGATTTGGCAACAAATCGGAATGGCTCGGGATACAAATTTTGGAATGATGATCTTTACACTGCGAATACAACACTCACAGAGACATACAATCAGACGGTCATCTTTGATGAAGAAACAGGCTTCGTAACAAACATTAGCAATGTTATGGGTTATGCTTCATGGGGTTCAAATGATGGGGATTGGGCATCAAGTTTGGCGAAAAATTCTGGTTTCGATACTGAGAGTTCGTCTTGGTCGAGTGGTGTAAAGCACTGGAATGCCACCAGCCCGTCCCTTTCAGCAGGCGATACGTTCGCTTGGTCTTATCAAACCCAAACCAAAAATGGAGGAAATGGAGCAATTGAAGCAGCGATGTCTGCAACCTGTTCTGAAGAGTCTGGAAATGGGACTCAGGGTATTTATTCTGAATTCTTTGATAATGAAGGTGTGAGCTTCAATACAGGATCAATGCCATCGCTTATCGATCGTGTTCCAGATCATGTTCGTCTTGAATCGTCGTTGCAATACAACTCAATGTATGCTGCTTATCCAGGGTTAGATGACCGTTTCAAAAACAACTGGGGTGCTCGATTCAGCGGCCTTATCGACATACCAGAGACTGGAAACTGGACCTTTTTCCTCACGAGCGATGATGGTTCAGAATTCTGGATTGATGGAGTGAGCATGGTCACAAACTATGGCTCACATGGTATGCGTGAATTATCTGGATTCCGAAATCTATCTGCTGGATTGCATGACTTCCGTGCTGAATTCTTCCAAGGCGGAGGGCCTCATGGATTGAAACTCTCTTGGTCTGGACCAAACCAAAGCAAGGTACTCGTCCCTTCCACTGCATTCTTTGTAGCCAATGCAACCCCTCCATCCCCATCGACGCTTCTTCATGCTTGGAATTTTGATGAGGGCACTGGAATGGAAACAAACGACTCAGTGGATGTGAATGCTTCCCTTACATTACACAATATGAATTCATCAAATTGGCGTAATTGTCCGGATGGAGGATGCTTATGGTTCGATGGAGTCGATGATTACGTCGAGGTTGATGTTGATGATTGGGTGGGAAATTTCACAGTCAGTCAATGGGTTTGGGCGAATTCCACAACCCTTCCTGATTATGCTTCAGTCTTTGCAGTTTCAGATGATGCAGGATCAAACACTTCGTTTCAACACGCCGTATTCAGTGGTGAGTGGCGGTTACACAACAACCAAACTCACGCCTTTGGAGACATAGAGGCGCAACAATGGATGCATCTTGTTACCGTGTTTGAAAGCGGAAATGTTCGGCAATACTTGGATGGTGTTCTAGCCAGAACTACTGCCTTTCCTTCTGGCTCACTCAACAACATCGACTTGTACAAACTTGGTGTAAATCGTGCTCAATCTACGTTTTTCGAAGGCATGATCGATAAGGTCATGGTATGGGAAAGTGCCCTCACAGACGGAGATGTAACACGACTTCACCGTGACATTTACAAGGACTGTTCTGCCTATTCAGGCTCTGGTACATCAGCCGCTTCTCTTGAGCAATACCTACTGATTCCAAACGAAGTCAGCGACCATGCTTGGATAGCATCGATTTCAGGTTCACGTTCTGGAGACGTCTATGGTTCATTTTCAATTATTGTAGAAGCGATTGATCAGAGTGGAAATATACTTTCAACCAACACCTCTTCTTCAAAACCATTTGAAACGAATTGGGGCGATGCAGCGCTTCGTTTCCGTCCAGATCCAAATGCTACAGCGTTTCGAATACGAATCCCAATCGATGTTGTTGCGACATCAACAAGCGGTTCTGTCTTCCTTGACAGCCTAAGTTTCAGAGCCATTCGCCCACATATGACATGGATTGATGGTTCAATCGCTGAAACGGCAGTCTCGACTGGAGGTCGTTCATTCACGATTGATACAACGTATGGACAATCGTTGGTGGCGGATTTACTTGAGGACGGGGTCAGTGGTGTCAAAGGGTACGTGTATGAGCCATATCTTACAGCCGTTGGACAGCCAAGTGTTTTGTTCGGCATGTATTCTCAAGGATTCAGTTTTGCAGAAGCAAATGCAGCAGCTAACACCTACATTTCGTGGATGGGTGTAACTGTAGGTGATCCAAAGATGGCACCTTACATCGATACAATTCATGATATTCATCTTCTGGATGCTCGATTACAAGACAATCTTTCAGTCGGCCAAACCGGATTCATTGAAGTCGGTCTTGAAAATTTAGGAATGGCGAGCGCAGAAGGTGATCTAGAAATTATCAACGTACAAGGTTCTGTACTCATGACTTCCCAGTCTATTTCTGTGCCTGCCGGTGATCTTAGCGGATCTAGAACATCGGTCATTATTCCAGTCACACCAACTCAATCGGGATGGCTCGATGTCCGTATTCGGTACACGCATGACAATACTTCTTCCTTTGAACGAGATTCTGAAAACAATTTCATCATGATCAGGTTCTGGGTTAATGCTGCCCCATCCATTGATTCAGTGTACTGTGACCAACCAGAATATGCTCGAGGAGATTCATTCCTGTGTACGGTCCTTGCTTCTGATGATGAAAAAGTCGAATCGGTCACAATGGGCTGGACTGTTCTCTGTTCGACGTGTGTACTGAACAACACGACATGGGTGCAAGGTCCAATGGGAACGACTGACAATGGTTCAACGTGGGAAGCAATGATCACATTACCGATTAACATCTCAACGGGTGGGCTGGCATTGCATGTCATTGCAGTTGACAAACTTGGGATGCAAGATGAGGAAACGACAACAAATGTATCACAGGTTCTTGACGCAGCATCAGCATGGTTTGGCCCACACGCATCCTCAGCTGATTCATCATGGCTTGGCGTCACACCTCTTCCAAGTACATCGCCTAACGGAATTCTGCGTGGCGTGAACAACACGATTACTGGTTGTGTCTTAGATGTTGATCATAATACAAACACTGAGCAACCGCAATTCCTTGTCGAACGAGGCACCCTTGGTGAACTAACGTATGTGGAGAAACCAGATTCAAATCATCATTGTTACCAAACGACCTTTTTCGTGGAGAATGGAAGTTCTTTGATGTCCATTTCAATGGAAATGCGAACCAATACAGGTAGTCTCGTTATGCAGAGAACAATAAAAGTCGAGGACATACATCCTACAATCGATATACAATTTGTTAATTCAAACAATACTGAACTGGATCGAATTATCGATAATGATGATGAATTCATCCTCGTGCGTGTCGAGGATGTTGATGACACCCTTGGCACATACTTAGGGGATATTGAACTCTCTTGGCCTGGATTTGGGAGTATTACTCTACCAATCGAAGGACAAGTCGGTGGCGCTGAAGTGACCATCAAACTCAATCCTCCTCCTGAATCCCTCGAATCTGGTGACGTCATATTCGATATCACGATTCAAGATTCAAACGGAGCAACATCGGCATCAAGCGCATCATTACCGTTATTCCTTAATGCTCCAGTGATATTGGAAATGGTACCGTGTACGGTTGATGGACAAATTAGTGAACTTATGTTTGGCCATACTGCAGTCCTTGCTGCGAAAATCATAAGCAATCGTCCAATGGAAACGATCGACCTTTCCTTGCGTCAACTTGGTTGGACGGTTTCAGCACCGCCAATCGAAGCACCAACATGGAGTTCAAGTTCAAACGATTGTATAGAATCACTCAATGATGAGAATACTTACTGGTTTAGACTCCAACTCGATGGCTCGTTTGCTTCAGAGACTGGTTCGATTCAATTGGTAACAAAAACAATTGATGGATATCTTGCAACCAGTCAGATTCCAATGCTGTTCCGTCATGCACCTCCTATTCTCAATGGTACAGCCCCGCAATCGGTACAAGCGGGTACAGATCTGGTCTTCCAAGTAGAAGTTACTGACCTTGACGGATTAGGTGATGTTGAATGCGGTGCTTTCGTATATTCAGGGAACGCTTCAACCGATTTGTGGAATCGATCTTTCAATCCAATCCAAACACAGGATGAAAATGGAATGAGTACCCTTCGGTGGCCATTACCTCGTAATCTCAATGAATCAACGGATTCCATTAGAATTGATGTCAATTGCAGTGATTCAGATAATGAGTATGGTCAATGGCAAACAAGTACTCCAATCCTGATTGAACCCTATGTATGCGTTGTTAATTGTAATTCGTCCACTGAAGATGATCGAAACACGAAGTCTGAAGGTTCTCAATCAATATGGATTTACATTGTTGTTCTTCTTGTTGCCATCGTAGGTATGACACTTCTTTTACAACGAAGAAAAGAAAGTATCGAGAAATGGGCTACTGATGACTCGCTTGACGATTTTGAACAACTTACATCAGCATCAATAGCTCAGGCAGAGGCTTCGCTTCCAGAGCTAGATGCCTCTACTCCCGCTATACCAGATGGATGGACAGAGGAAGCATTCGTCCAGTGGTTGCAAGGTGAATGTCCTGAAGAATGGACTGAATCACAATGGGACGAATTGCGTAATCAACACTCGTCCTTGCTTGCAGACTCAGAAAATACAACCGATGAGATATTATTCTAAGTCAAAGTGCAATGAATGGTTACGATGGCTATTGGATATGTACTCCTAAATGTGTCCCCTGGTGCAGAACACGATGTTTACCTGCATTTGCAGAAGTTGGAATCTGTTTCAGACGCAACCGTCCTCTTTGGTGATTATGATCTTATTGTGAAGCTAGTGGCATCAGATCTTTCCTCTATTGCAAAAGCAGTTGTTGAGTCAATTCGTCAAATCCCAGGCGTACTTGGCACAAAGACGCTCGCAGGGGCTGAATTTTAGGGCATTCAGTAGCCCATTTTGTCCAAAAACAGCGTTTGGAAAGGGGTACTGAGGGCAATATGTTGAGCAGTATTGCCTTTTTTCGGCGAAAAATATAATAACTATGGGTTCTGATTAAGATTTGGAGGAAACCCCAAATGTCAGATAAGAAATATTTCGTTCTCATGGAGAACGGTAAAGACAGCAGCCAAGTATTTGCTAGCAAGCAACCACGAGGAGCAGCCCTCAAAGCTGCAACACGTGGACACACGAACATCCGCCTACGAGAACGTGGCACCAAGCGCGTACACGTTTTCACTGGCTCGATCTCAATGGTCGACAAGCCAGCTGGCGGCCCCGCGTGGCTCCCAGACAAGATCAAGAAGGCTAACGTCAAGAAGCAAGGCATCGAGCACCTTTGAGGCGCTCGATCACTTCGATCTTTGACTCGTTCGACGAGTGATGCTGCCGCGTAAAGACGCTTAAACACGCAGCCAGCCGCCCAATCGATGATTCCGGTCATCGGTTGGGCCTCTTTTCTTTCTCTTTGTTATTTTTAAAATAGCGAAGCTTTTCATTCGATTTTCGTAGTGCTTAGAACAAAGTCTGATTCGAATACGATTCTGTTTCAAAGGGTAAGGATATGTAAGAGGTCAAAATACTCTATACCCCCAATAATCGGATCAGCTGCATAGGGGTCTTCACTTGAAGTATCAAGCAATAGGTCAACAAAGATGATCCCTAACCTCTCATGATACAGGTCAACTGAAGT
>JADHSC010000006.1 GCA_016777125.1 Candidatus Poseidoniaceae archaeon | reverse complement strand
ACCATTACGTAAGGTGAACAAACCAGCCTGAAGTTAAGGTCCCTAAATATCAGTTAAGTGTCACAGACAAACCGTGTCCGTGGTCGAAAACAACCAGAAGGTGGGCTTAGAAGCAGCCATCCTTGAAAGAGTTCGTAACAGATCACTGGTCTAGCTTGCGGGCCGGGAAAAGGGACGGGGCTCAAACTGATTACCGATACTTCAGACCATCGTAAGATGATGTGGTAACGCGGCGTCGTGCTTGGGTGGAAGGTAGGCTGTGAAGTCTACTGGACCGGGTACGAATGAGAGTCTTGGGAAGAGTAGCAGCACAGTGTGGTGAGAATCCGCACCGCCTTATAAACCAGGGTTCCTCGGCACTGTTTATCAGCCGAGGGTTAGCCGGTCCTAAGGTCATTCTTAACCGAAATGATCGAAAGGGAATAGCGTTAATATTCGTTAGCCTCTCGTACAATTATGGTGACGGCTTGGGCAAAACATTCAGACCATATGCCAGGTCTGTCTGTACTAAATTCTTGGAGAACTGTCACAGTGAGAAGAGAATAAAGTCCCAGGTCCCTTGAAAAGCCGTACGAAGAGACCGTACCGAGAACTGAAACAGGTGTTTTAGGGTGAGTAGCCTAAGGCGTATCGGATACAAGTATCGCGAGGGAACTCGGCAAAATGGCTCCGTAACTTCGGGAGAAGGAGTGCCAGATCAGAGATGATCTGGTCGCAGTGACTAGGGAGCTCCGACTGTTTAATAAAAACATAGGGGACTGCCAGATCGAAAGGTTGTGTATAGTCCCTGAATCCTGCTCAGTGCTGGTATCTTAAATCAGGTTTCAACCTGACGAAGGACCAGTAAACAGCGGGGGTAACTATGACCCTCTTAAGGTAGCGTAATACCTTGTCGCTTAATTGGCGACTTGCATGAATGGTCCAACGAGGGCTCCACTGTCCCCGCGATACGTCCGGCGAAATTGACTTTACTGGCGCACAGTCCAGTACATTCTACCCGCAAGCGAAGACCCCATAGAGCTTTACTGCAGCCTGTCGTTGCATAGTCGCTTTCCATGTACTGTGTAGGTGGGAGACGTTGATCCCTGGGACGCCAGTCCCGGGAGTAGTTGAAAGGAGAGACACCACCCTTGGAGAGTAACTATGCTAACTGTTAATCAGGACACCGATTGGTGGGCAGTTTGGGTGGGGCGCCACGCGCTCGAAAACCTAACAAGCGTGCCCAAAGGTCAGCTTAAGTGGTTCAGCACTCCACTGGAAACTGTAAGGGGAAAAGCTGGCTTGACGTGGATCTGCACAATAAGGATCGACGATGCGAAAGCAGGGCCTAACGAACCTACCAACCTTATTTCTGAGGGTGGTAGATAACAGAAAAGTTACCTTGGGGATAATTGAGTTGTCACCAGCAAGAGCTCACATCGACCTGGTGGCTTGCTACTTCGATGTCGTCTCTTCCTATCCTGGGCCTGCAGCAGGGCCCAAGGGTGGGGTTGTTCGCCCATTAAAAGGGATCGTGAGATGGGTTTAGACCGTCGTGAGACAGGTTTGTTGCTTGGTGGTAGAATCGCGTAAGGTGTCTGATGGAAGGGGCCCTTTAGTACGAGAGGAACGAGGGCTCGGGGCCACTAGTTTACCAGTTGTCTGGCAAGGCAATGCTGGGTAGCCACGCCCTGATGGATAAGAGCTGAAAGCATCTAAGCTCGAAGCCGCCCCAGAGACGAGACACCTCAGAACGCTCGTAAAAGACGAGTTTGATAGACTGCGGATGTAAGTACGAAGCTTCGGCGACGTATTCAGTCCAGCAGCACTAACTGTTCGAGCATCTTTTTCATTATGTATCCGCACCTCGAGTGCCCTTCGTCTAATAATTCATGCCAATTCACCGATGCGACATTAGTCGCGTCCATATCCGATTCGAAAGGAGATGGGTGCACGGTCATAGCGGTGGAGTTTACCCGGTCTCATCCCGAACCCGGAAGTCAAGCCCTCCTGCGTCTGTCCCAATACTGTGGTACGAGAGTCCACGGGAACGGCGGTCACTGTGCCCCTCTCCTTTCCTCTTGGTATCTCCGATCCTCATTTTCCTACTCCTAGGTTCCAATAACACCTTTGAGAATCCCACACGGAGAGCTACATATGCCAATTGATACCCTTGACATTCTCGGGTCCGATCAAATTGGTATCCATCTTGCTTCTGTGGGCAATGTTTTGTTCCATCCTCGTGAACTACCAACTCCAACTCTTGAAAAGATTGAACAAGTCATCGAACTTGAACTTGCACCCATCTCTATTGGTGGATCTAATCTGATTGGCGCACTTCTCGCAGGAAATTCAAATGGAATGGCCGTTGCTGATATTGCAACAGAATCCGATATTGATGCCTTAACCGCTTACGGAGATGTCGTTGTCATGGAAGGTGGGGTCAATACTGCAGGAAACCTGTTACTCGTCAACGAACAAGGTTGTGTTGCGTCTCCTAGTATTCCAAAAGATGGCTTAGAAATTCTGGCAGAAGTTCTTGGTGTCGATATTATTCCTACAACGATTGGTGGTCAAGATGTAGTTGGCAGTCTCGGCGTAGTCAATGGCCAAGGCGTACTCCTCCATCCAGATGTAGCACCTGATGAAGTTCTCTTGATTGAAGAAATTCTTGCTGTTCCACCTATGGTCGGTACAGTTTCTTTCGGTTCTCCTTATGTTGGTGCAGGTATTTGTGCATCCAATAATGGTGCTCTCGCTGGAAGCGAAACCACTGGTCCTGAACTGAATCGGATTGAAGACGCTCTTGGTTTAATCTGAGTTTGTTCAATAAGAATGTTCAAGAGCCTCTCCAATGGGTTGTCACTCATGGGTGAAATGCTCTATCAAGGTAAAGTGAAGCAAGTTTGGTCGACAGACGATCCGGATATCTTAGAATTTAGATTCACGAATCAGATTTCAGTATTCGATCAAATTATTCCATCACTTATTCCTCGAAAAGGTGAATCATTAAACCGAACAACTGCTCATTGGTTCAAGCTTGTTGAACAAGAAGGTGTTTGTGGAACTCATCTTGTTGAATTGAATGGACCTGACCGTTGTCTCGTTCGCAAAGTCGATGTGATCAAAGAACCAGGAGCAATCTCAAGAGATGCTGAATGGGTCTTTGTACCCTTAGAATTCATCGTACGTCACTATCTCTCTGGCTCGGCTTGGCGTCGTTTCCAACGTGGTGAACTCACTGCAGAATCTCTTGGAGTTTCACAAGATGCTGAATATGGGGTTAAACTATCAGAACCCTTTGTAGAGGTCACTACTAAATTCGAAGCATTTGATCGTAACATCGATCGTCAAGAAGCTCTTGAAATTTCGAACATCACAGAGCAAGAATTTGATTCAATTGTACATGCTGCACTCAAAGTTGATGAAATTATAGAAAGGGAAGCAGCAAAGAACGGACTTATTCATGTTGATGGAAAGAAAGAATTTGCCTTGGGTCCAGGTCGAAAGGTAGTTCTTGTCGATACATTTGGTACTCTTGATGAAGATCGTTGGTGGGATGCTGAAGCATACTCCAACGGTGAATGCATCGAGTTATCAAAAGAATTCGTTCGAACACATTACATCAATTCCGGCCATCAGGCTGAGTTGAAACTTGCACGTGATGCAGGTACTACTGACCCTCCTATTCCTGCTTTACCGCAAAGTGTCATCGATGAAACTGCATCTCTTTATTCATCAATGTATGAGCGACTGACCTCAGGCCAATTCTAGTCACTCATGTTGTCTATGGATGAGGCCAGCGCCTCTCCTTTCAGCTGCCATTAACAGAGCGTTCAGATGTCGAATAGCATCCCTTACTCCTCCATCTAGTGGTTCCTCTCTGGATACCATCCAACCGCTGCCGAGAAGCATCGATCTCAATGATTTTACTTCTTCAAAAGTGATGTATCCTAATATGATCAAACCGGCTTTTCCCTCTCGAAATTCTTTGTGACCTGTATTCATCTCCGAACATCTTTCTGTCAAATACTCCAAATGTTCTACTAAATCAGAATACAATCCTTCTGATTGACTGGGTACTGGCATTATATTGTCTAAAATATACTGTAAAGATGAACCTGTATGGTGTGGGAATCGGCCAAATCTCTCCCGGTTCTTGTTCTCTCCGAGCATTATCGGTGTTGAATCTCTGTTCAGCATTCGTACAATTGTAAACCAGAGTGTTGCATCATCCCATGTAATCATATTTCTATCATCTATTTCATCTAAGCCTTGCTGTTTTAATCGTGATGAAAATGTTTCATCCTTTACAAGTTTCTGCCATAATTTACTGTCACCTTGACGTACTTTGAGAAGCGCTTGAAAGGTTTCATCAAGATTCTGAGAAATACACCCGTCTAGCGTATAAAACGCAGTAGTACTCGAATTTGATTGGTTCATGCCCCTCGCAGGGCATCATACCTATTGAGGTATGTAATCTACGCTCAATCAAAAAACTTCGACATGCGTTCTTCAATGCTTATCGTATCTACAATTTCTATATCAGGAGCTAATTCCTGTCGAATTGTATCAAGTCGACCTGATGGGCTGAGATCAGTTTCCAATTCTGGAATCTCTTCTACGAGTGATGGAGGTTCTTCTTCCTCGAAATCCAGTTCTTGTTCGAATACCTCAAGAGACATATCATCCTCGATATCATCTCTCTCTTGAACATCCTCAACGATATTATTGGCTGAAGTCTTAGGTTTAGCTCTGATCTTTTCCTGTAATATTTCTGCTTCTTTCCTTTGCATTACGAGTACATATGCTCCAACGAGGAGTATTGTAATGGCTAATCCCCAAAGGAGATTATTCGTTGTGACGAGGCTTGGACTTTGCTCGACATAAATCGCTGTAGCAGTGTTATCAGATGGATTGTCGTCTACATCGAATGGAGAGTTGCATTCAATCGTTGCAGACAAACTTTCTCTGTCAGATATGTCAGGGTTTTGGATGTTAACAATTGGTGCAAACTGTGAGCCTTCTACATCAACAATTCTCTCAATGCGATATGAACTTGTACTACTTGTTACCGTAAGGATACAATTTACATCTCCAAGAACCTCATAATTCGTACGAGTAATGGCAATATCAAGATCTCCTGTTGCACTGAAACTTGCTATCCCCACATTCCAATTAGATTGGCGAGATACTTGTGCAGTTTCAACTGAAACCACTTCGATTCCATTCCCATCATAGCCAACAACACGAATTATCAATTGCCCGGGCTCTGGATCCCATTGGTCAACCGATATATTGAGGACCCTTGATTCATTCATTTGAATTGTGAACGTACCTAGGTTGAGAGGAATTGTCTCTCCAGTGCTGGTTGAAGCAATAAATGTCAGGCGTGTCTGTTCATCAGGGTCTCCAGTGACACTGCAGGAAACAAGAGCACCTGTTAATGGTGTTCGACCCAATTCTTGGAATACATTGGAAATAAACTGGCAGGACGCAGATACTTGTGGTAATGTTGAACCGATATTGACGAATTGTATGGCATCGTTACTTGAGGTTACAGTTCCGAAATTAATTCCTTCTTCTAGGACAAGGCGATATTCCTCCTGACTAATCGTTGCGCCAGGGACTGTGATTGTGCTTCCTGTACTGGAATTCATGTGTAAGGAAAATGCTTGAATTGAACCAGATGACCCAGCCAATACTGGTGTGGTTGCGAATGAAATATTTGAGTACATCACCGTTATTGACTCCATATATGATCCTAATTCAGGATGAATTATCTTGAGTTCTAGTTCTAATGGTTGTTTATCCCAAGTTGCAGGAGGAATGATCTCAAACGGTATGCCACGTACTTCATGAGGTGAGAGGGATGCTGATAGTACTCCTGATATGTTCCACCCCGTTGATAGGTTTTCTAGGGATAGAGTCACGTGACTCATTGTATTGCCTGTGTTCTCCATCCATGCAAGAGGATATCCACCATCTTCACTAACAAACCACAATTGGTTTGCATTGAGTTCAAAATTTGGTGAAGGAGATACTCTGACAGGAATCTCAAATTCCTCTAATCCTTGACCGGTTCCATCTGATACCCGAATTTTGACAATATTTACTTCGCCTGCGATTGCACCTGTTGGTGATTCCACAAATATGTCGATGAGTTCGGTTTGGCCTGGTTCCATCATTATTCCATCAGGAAGTGTTGTATTCCACCCCTGTCCAGATTTCGTGAAATAAGGTGTGCTCGGAGAATTTCCAAGTTGTTCAACTTCAACCTGAATCGTGTCTCCACCAGGTAAGATTTCGAGGTTACTATTTGCAAGATTCACGTGCCACTTTGCTGTCTTCTGGACTTCAAGCGTTACATTAAATTCACCGAGTTCATAGCCAGCTGAGATTATTTTGTAGGTGATTATAGCCGTACTATCCTGCCAGGCGAATGGAATCATCTGAACTATTGGTAGAACTTGCGACGCATTGATTTCGAGGTCAGAGGAATCGACAGGGTCATGCAAGTTCCATACGGATGTATCATTCGCTGTTGTGCTGACCATAATCTGAGGCACGAGTTGGACCGTATCAACAAAGTTGCCAATATTCTTTACTTCAATTCCATATTGGAATTCTTGATTCGGTAAAACTTGCATACTCTGTCCGTCTAGAGACGTTATCTCCCATGAATGCCGCTGTTCTGCTTCAATTAGTAATTTGGTCGAAGCAGATACACTTTCATTGACAATTGAACTCCATGTGAATTCAATTTCAAAAGCCTCTGCAGCAGGGATAGAGGAATCGAGTGTGATTTCCACAGGCATTATTGTGGTAGCCAAAGGCGCAAGGGTTCGTTGTGGATTGAAAAAGGTGAATTGAACATCATCAGAAGCAATTTGATCTGATGGTATTACTTGACCAGTAAGCAAATATGTATCTTCTCCATTTCCAGGATTATCTAGTTGTATGAGTAGTTGGTGTGGAATACTCACATTAAATCCAGCAGGTTCAGTTTCTGGGACTGGATCGATAATACTGATTGCAGAACGATGAATCTGCAGGACGTGGACACTTAACAAAAAGTTGTGATGATTTTGAGGTACATTCTCTGCTGTATTGAAAACAAGTCGTTGAGGTGGGGCATCTGTTGGAATATATACTTCAAGTGAGGCGATAGCCACCGTTCCCGATGTGCCTGAAATCTCCAATATGCCATTGTTAATGTTGGCTCCAGATGTGGCATTCCATTGCCAGTTTTGCAAATATACGCCCGCATTATTTAGATCCCAAGATAAAGAACCGCTCGAAGGGATAAGTGCATTAATTTCAAAGGATGTTACGGTTGATGGAACCGAGCGAATATGCACTGGTGAGGAATGTGATCCAACTGCTGTCAGATTGACCCCAAGAGAACGACATAATGTATCGTCTCCACTTCCAATACATGTGGTTAGGGTTGTTAATGTAGATGTTCCAAGGCTCGTTGACGAGGGTACATCAAGATGAATAGTCAACTCTCTTTTTTCTCCTGGTTGTAATGTAATGGAATAGATATTTTCAACGCCATTGTTGAGGACGGGGGTGCCTCCCCAAGATGGATTCGTCCAATCGATTGAGGTTGTTGTTTCTTGAGCGTTACCAAGATTCTCAATCATGACGTAGGCTTCGGCAGTGTTACCTGGGATCCCATATCCATGAGAGGTACTCAGGCCTTCTGGTCCCACCAATGAAAGTCCTCTTGTTCGTAATGCTTCAATTGGTACTGAAAGTGTTGTGTTGACAGATGGGTCGATGTCAAGTGTAGCAGTAATGTCGATATATCCATCTTCATCACCTAAAGCATCTTGCGGAAGTGTTGCAACAAATGTGAGTGGTACTGATGTAGATGGTGCTATCTCTATCCCTGTAAGCGATGTACCGTGTTGAGGAACTGCATTCCAACCTTCCGGGAGGTTAGTCGTATCGTATGTGACGGACCATGCTGCACTTCGTGACCCTGTTGCTAGAAGAGATATTTCAACATCTTGGCTCATTCCAGGATTAATCCTTGTTACCGCTTCAGGTGATTGAATAAGAACCGCATATGGTTCGACAACATTAAGGGTAATTTCTTCGATGTTGTTATCTTCCCTCGCTTCGGTCAAATTATCATTCACATCGAGGATTAATTCAAACACATGGCTTCCCAATGTGGCAGTTACATCAACGCTAAATGTAGATGGGCCACCATCACCACTTGGTGACAATGGCTGTAAATCATCAACACGAACTCGTGATATTTCGTTTCCATTCATCCGCAAGACGCAATCAATACTATCCTCGTTTTCCCATGTTCCAATGTTCGCAAATTGACCTGTAACTGTCAATGTTTGACCTGGGTCTGGGGATGTTGGATTGAATGATATACCGTTAGAATCTGCCAGGGGAGCTAAATCTAACGCTCTTTGAGAAATGAGGGTGTCTCCAAGCAACATGTCCAATGAACCATCGCCGTCCATGTCGGCGAATGCAGGTGCTGACCATACTCTATGAGGCATGGCCAAAGGTTCATCCCATCCTTCAGATACTTCATCAGTAAAGCCCGTGTCTCCTTCAAATGCAAACACTCTTCTTCCAAAAGCAACAACAATATCATCCCCATCTTCTCCATTAATATCCATTAGGGACGGAGGAGAAACTGCAATTTCATCATTCGAATTTCCAGAGCCCCCTCTATTCATGACTTTAGACCATTCTTTTGTTGGAGGGTCGTTGCTTAAGTCATGGCAGCCAACCATTCCCTCACGATCGAATGAGAAGGAAGATGTAGAGTACCAAGTGACCCAACAAAGTCGATCATCTATGCCATCGGCGTCTGTGTCGATTGGCAAAGGTGGAGCATCAGCAAAGCCATTTTGTGAACGGAATGAGAAAATCTCTTGCGTTGATGTCAGTTCCATTCCAACAAATCGAGCACCATATCCTGTCGTTCCGCCGTTTGAATCGGTAGGGACGGTGAGTATCATCTCAGGAGCAGAATCACTGTCAAGTTGCGTGACTACAGGGCTAGGTAGTCTTAATCTTGGAGAATTGTCATCATAATCAGTTCCTGTGATCGCTACACGACCCCATGAATTCGAACCAGTTGCACCATCAAGGCGCCAAATCCACATATTCCCTGAATTTTCATCAATGGTAGTTGCAACGACTGCAGTGTTGGAATCATCGAGTTGAGCCCATGCAGGGTCGCTTGGATGTGTGCCTCTATCGAGAATAACTTCCCATGATGGGGCCGTTGGTGTCGAAGAACCCAAGGGAATGGTCATTATTTGAGGGTCTTCGGAGTTGATATCGACTGCGGAAATAACGAGTTCAGGTTGTCCATCAAGTTCTAGATCGGCAAGAAGCGGTTGTGTGACAGAAAGGTGATTACTTTCTCTTGTCGGTGCGTGAGGGCTTGTGATTCCAATTCGCAGATCAGCATCTGACCAAGACCATGCGACTTCATTCGAATGCCCTCCTGTTTGCCAACCAGATTCATCACAGGTTAGTTCTGGAGACCATACGTCCACGTTTAGCGCACTTTCCGTGTCATAAACCACAACAATTTCGGTTGTCCCATCGAGGTCAACATCAACCAATACTGGAGTGGAGCGTGCTGATTTTGTCGATCCTAAGTCAACTTCCCAAGCTACGCTTGCATCATCACCTGCAATGAGTGATAGTTTTGTCGAAGAAGTTCCTGTGCTGTCGTGAAGAACCACGGCAAAGAGGCCAAGAGGTGTGCATCTGTCCTTTGCCCCTGAGGTAACGTCTAAATTAGCTGAAAAGTTTCCAATAATGGATCCGTATGCATCTGAACCGATTCCATCATCTAAACCGACCCAATTAATGACGGGGTCATTGATACTCGCAAGTGAGGTTACTAAATCAACTGAGCCTGTTCCGGGACCTCCATCTGCTGAATGGACAGGCATTGAGCCATTTCTCGTAGGCACTCCTCCATATTGGCCCCACGGTTGGTCAACTGGATTCCATTGGTTCCCGGTACTTTTTACAACACGCTCTTCGTCCTGTAATGTCTCTATGGCCATCTGGCTAAGAGAGGTAAGAAGCATGAGTAGAACCATGCAAAGAGCTGGCAAGAATTGTTCCGTTCTGTAATGGCTTGCGCTACTCATTGTATACATTGTGCATCAAGGGGTTGTTATTGCTTTGGGCGAAAGGTGCAGAAAGAAGCCTGATTTCCAGTAATTATTTCCTATTCGGGAGTGTTTTACTACATCCGCAGTAGCATGAATTAGGGGTGTGCTTCATATAGGGGTCGTTACTGGGCAAAATGACTTCGGTCACCTTCTCTCCCGAGGCGGCGCCGGTGAAGGACGGAAGAGGCTCACCCCCTTCCGCTTCATTGCTACGCTGAGAGAAGCCCGGGGAGAGGAATAAAGATGTACAAAATCGTAACAAAAGAGGATACTATTCGTATTCCGGCAGAGTACATGAAGAAAGGACAATCTCTCGATCAACATATCGATCGATTGGCTATGACTGCATTCGAAGGACGCTTTGATGAACAAAACCGTTTCATCTTGGTAACAAGCAACCACACACCACTTGGACGTGGCCGAATTATTCACGGCGATGGTGCAATTTACCAACGTGTTCGCTTCGATGCACTTCTTTTCTGTATGGATGACTACGAAGTTGTTGAAGGAGCAATTTCCGAAGTAAACGAATTCGGGGCCTTCGTCCGTATTGGACCAATGGAAGCCCTACTCCACAAGTCTCAGATTCTCGAAACTCAAGTCGAAGTTAACGTTGGAGCCGGAACTATTTCTGGCCGCGATGATGACAAGCGCCTAGGAATCGGTACTGCAGTTCGTGCCAGAATCGTTTCTCTATCTCCTGATACAAGTGATCCACGTCGTTCAAAGATTGGATTGACCTGCAAGCAACCAGGATTGGGCTCCCTTGAATGGCTCCATGCACCAGGTGAGTGAATATGGCAAAAAAACCCTATGCATGCGGTGATTGTGGATTGATTCTACAAGACGATGTCGATCAATGCCCACGCTGCCCTTCTGCTCAAACAACAACTGACTGGCAAGGCTATGTCATTATCATTCATCCTTCACGTTCTGAAATCGCAGAACGCTTGAATATCGACAAATCAGGTCGTTATGCACTGAAGGTGAATATCCGTTAAGGAGAGAATAACAATGGAAATTGTAAGTCGTACAGAAAACAAATTGCTCAACCGTGTTGAAATCGAATTTCGATGGAGCCACAAGGGAAAGGAAACTCCATCTAAAAAAGAGGTTATGGACCTTGTAAAAACACTTGAGCCAGGATCAAACCCGGACCTCATTGTTGTTAAGAACTGCAAAACTCGATATGGGCAAGCACTGACAACTGGCAATGCATTAATCTACGAAACAGATGGTGCTATGAAGGTTGAACCTGATTATATTTATGAGCGCCACAAGGGATTCCGAAGCGGTGCGCCAGCTGAAGAAAAGACGGAAGGTGATGAGTGATGGCAGAACCAAACGCAAAGGCAAAGTGGTCAAAATACGCTATTGCAGAAGATGGAACTCTTGAGCGAAAAGCAGAACACTGTCCAAACTGTGGCCCTGGGGTCTTCTTAGGTGTTCATTCTGACCGAAAGACCTGCGGAAGATGCGGTTATTCAGTCAAGATCGAATGAGTCATCATTCCATCATTCGTAACAACCCAAAGTCCATCTGGACTTCGAACATGTTGTACTACGACTTCTTGATTTTCAAATCGTCTAAAGTCGTGTTCCATTAATTCTAATTCTTCTCTCCATCCTGCGAGATACCACGAATTTAATTCTTCATTGTAGAGAACTCCTTGAATAGGGCCGCTTGAAGATGCTTCGCAGAAGAGTTTTCCTTCTCGATACCAATAGATGTGGCCGTTTTTCAAAACAAGTAAGCGATTCGAACCGATTGCTTTCACCTTGTCGAGTGATCCGTCTAGAACGAATGAACCTGTTCCGATTAAGGAACCATCCTCCTTTGAGAGGCGACAACAGCCTCCTGCTCTTGACCAGATTTCTATACTCGTCTTGGTAACACAGATATCGACAGATTCTTGGCTCATTGGTATGTTCTTCAAATCAGGCCATTCAGGGGGAGGGGCTCTCCATTGTTCAATTCCATTTGAGTTGAAGGAGTAGACTCCTCTATTCCATAAGATGAATATGAATCCATCCTCGTGTCGTTCTAAACCCAAAGGTTCAGCATCAAGGACATGTGACCATAATACTCCAGCGGGTTGTATTGCATTTTCTATAAGTCGAGCCTTGCGAACATCCCCTCTTTCAGCTCCGTTTTGGAATGGTTGTGTGCAACGTATTGCCCCCATTCTTGCAACGAGTAATTCTCGGTCAATCCATGTTGCAACAAGTAAATCATCAATCAGGATTACGTGTTCGATTGGTGCGGGAAACGGACGAGCAAACGGCTCAAGTTGATTCCATTCATCGTCTAAGCGACAGAGCTCTCCATCCATGCCAATAGCGATAGCAAAAACATCTTCGATTGCTGGCGTAAGGAGTATTTTCATAACTTTGAATGGCAATTTCTTTGCCTTTCCTTTCTCGCCCATGTCCTTCCTACTGATGGGTTGTTTGTCAATACTCGCTTTGAAAAACCGCTTCTGCTTCCATTGGTCATGGACGGAATCATTCTCATCGCTGTTAACGGTAATGACATTGCTTCTTCCAACCAAGCGAAATATCTTCTTAAGAAAGATACTTGGCTTACTCTCGATGATGTTGAACACCATGCTGCCTATCGGTACGAGCATGTCCGTCTATGGATTTTACCAGAACGAATACTTTGGGAAGATCATCTCGAAAAGAGGTGGGAAGCAGCGACAAATGAACCCGTACTTGAGGTAATTTTCCCGTCTCGTCATGCTGCAAAAAGTGGTACGCCCTGTTTAACTTTACATCCGATTGGAGTTCCTCATTTGGCATATGATAAACTTCCAGATTTTGGTGGCGAATCTGGATTTGCACCGCCTCCGAGTACCCGGTTAGGGCCGTGGTGGAGACTGCTTCAAGAAAAGTGGGTTGGGAATTCTATTCCAGATTTCTCATTATCGCTTGAAGTGACTCATCATGGACCTATTCTCGATGTTCCTTGTCTGTTTATCGAAGTGGGATCGACTCAAGAGTACTGGGATCATGAAGGGGCTGCTAAACTCCTCTCAGATGTTATTTGGGAAGGTCTTGGGCTTGATGATACACCGCAACTTGGTCATTGGGATCCCGTGATGCATCATTCACAGCCAGTCCTCATCACGTTAGGCGGAGGTCATTATGCACCAAAGGGTAACAAATTGGCTTCAGAAGAGCATGTTTGGCTCGGGCATATGCTCGCCAATCATTCCATCCCGTTTGGTTCTCCTGAAGAACCAGGGATTCTCTGGCGTCAATCAATTGATGCAATTGTTCAATCCACACAAAAAGCCTTTCCAGAGGGTTCTGTTATTGCAACCGTCGAAAAGAAGTCGTTTAAAGGATGGCAACGTCAACTTATTTTTCAGCATCTTGAATCGATATCGATACCTGTAGTTCGCTCAAAACCTTTCTTGGAAATGGTCAAAAGTCGCCAGCAGGAGCAATAACTCAAGGGGGAATTGGCGTACTATCAAAATTCATTGTGGCCATGACAATTCGGATGCCCAAGTGGTTTGTCCGTTGGGTTTCTCGACGATATGTTGCAGGATCGACCCTTGAGGATGCAGTCCGTGTCATGAAACGTCTTGAGGCAGAAGATGCCTGTTTTACAATTGACGTACTTGGAGAAGAAATCTCAACCATGGTTGAAGCAAATTACTTTCTCGAAGAATACGTTCGAGTTATGAATTCCATTGTTGAACACAGCATCGATGCAAATCTTTCAATAAAGCCTACAGCGTTTGGTTTGCTAATCGATGAAGCCAAAGGATTTGAGAACATTGAGTCGCTTGTCAGACAAGCAGCTGAGCATGATATGTTTGTCAGACTTGATATGGAAGACCATCGAGTTACCACAGAAACAATACAGGTTGTTCTCAAACTTCATGAAAAAGGTCTTACAAATGTTGGTACAGTGTTGCAAGGACGTCTTCACCGTACATTGGATGATATTACAGATGTCGAAACAGAACTTGGTTCAATGGCAGATTACAGAATCTGTAAAGGAATTTACCTTGAACCCGAAGATATTGCATACACCTCGCGAGGTGAGATTAGAAAGGCCACAAATGATGCAATCAAAGAAGCACTAACAAAAGGTGCTTACGTTGGTATCGCATCACACGATCAGCCGGTTGTAGATTTTTCACTAAAGACGCTTAATGAACTCAATATGGGCCCTGGTCATTTGGATCCACGGTCAAATGCTGGAGCGGAGAGGAAAGGGAAAGGGCCTGGGTACGAATTTCAAATGCTCCTAGGCGTATGTGGTCCTTTGCGCAGAAAATTAGCTAAGCAAGGTCATCGAACAAGAGTGTACATTCCATACGGTGAGATGTGGTATGAATACAGTATTCGGCGATTGCAAGAGAATCCAACAATTGGTCTTCAAGTCGCTAAAGCATTCTTGATGCCTTGGTCCAACCGTCCATGATTACTTTCGTCGTCGCTTTTTATCTCTACGATTTGTAGGTTGAACTCTTTTCTTGATGATTTCTCTTGGAAGAATCGGATTAGGATTGAATCCAAGTTTTCCTTCTTTCCAAGCCTGTCGACGCTCTCGCGGTGTCTTAGGGGCAAATCGCTCCGGTCTTGGGGGCTCATGAAGGTACATTCGCTTGATCTTCGAAGCATCTACGGTTCCGCGGAGGGTTCTTCCCTCCCCAGTGTGAATCGCTCTGATTCTCCACGTCTGAGGTCCAATCTCAATAAGTGTGCTCGCTTTGAAAGTGGTCCCTTGGTCTACGATGAGTACATCTGGGGTTGAAAATTCACCACGTGTTTTGGTGATCTTAACTCGAAGCATGTCTTGCCGAAGCGCAACAGCTTGGATAATCTTTGTTGCCTCCATTGATTCTGAAGTCCCTTCCTTGGATTCCAAACGAGTAATTCTCCAAGTCATGTCATCATGCTCAAAGACATCGCCTAAATCGAGCCATTCATCAGAATCGAGGTCAATCGTGGCCATGTATGAATCTGGTCCATATGTTAGCATGAATGGGACTCTTTTCAATGGAGGTGGACGGAATTGCAGCTCATGTACTGTTGTACAATCGTTGCATCGTAGGAGGTAATCTTTACCCCTTCCCATCTCTCTTTCTCGAAGAATATCATGACCTGTAACATCGTCACATGTAGGACAAAGTACAGCATTCTCGAGTACTTCTTCTTCCTCGAAAAAGTCCTCCTCCTCGTCAAAGTCTTCCATCGGTCTCGTGCAGGCCTCGATGAATGACACCTTTGAAGGCACCGCAACTGACTTGAACACAGAGTTCAAAACAAAATGTGGGCAGCACTAGCCAATGAGCGAAATCAAAAGGGAAGATGTCCTTCCTGCTCTTCTCGTTGCAGATGATGAGAGATCCAGGGATGAGCCTGAGATTGCAGCCAATATTTCAACACAGTTAGAACACATGGGTCTTCATACCTGGTCTATCTCTGTCATAAGGCGATTAAGAGATGCAATTGGCCGTTTGGAGCCTACTTCAGTTTTAGAAATTGGTGCAAGTATTGGACACCGTTCTGCATGGTTGTTTGACCTTTTTACAACCGAACAACCAAAGAAATTCGATTTGGTTGAACAAGGGGCTAAATTCGGAGTCATTCTTTTCCGTCTTCAATCACGATACGAAGCAGCACCTTGGTCGAACATATTTGTTGGAGAATTTTCAACACTTTTAGCCGAGGCGAAAGGATGGTCGATGACAATGAAATCAGGAGTTGGCACCGGTGAAAAACGCCTCGATCTAACATATGATGCAATAATCGTCGACGACCAACCTGAAAAAGTGGCTTCTACAATATCAGAATCCCTTCCATTACTTTCTCAAAACGGAGTGTTGTTCACAGTTGAACCACCAACTCCAACGGGTGATTATGATGAACTCGATGAAAATGAACAGGCAAAGGTGGACGGATTCAATGATTGGATAAAACTCATTGAAACAACTAATTCAACCCACTATATGGCATTTGTACCATTGTTCGAGGGTACTCTTGTTGCCTTCTTCAAACGTTAAGTCAAGTTTCACTTGCTTTTTCCAGCAGTGCTTGTATGTCGAGTAAACCATAACCATACTTGTCATCATGACCTGATTGACTCTCTTGAGGCGAGACTGTTTGCATAAGCCAATCCTTCACTTGGTCGATTGTAGATACATCGCTTGATGTCCCGTTACTCGCTAGTTCAGGATTTTGTTCGAGGAGTAATGCGATAGCCCCTGTTACGAATACAGTTGCGGCACTGGTGCCACTTGATGATGACCATGTTCCTTTGTTGTTGAGGACAGGGACTTCCTTGGCAGGTGCGACAACTTCAGGCTTCTTGTCGGGATCGTTTCGTGGCAATTGGAACGGAAACAGGCTTCCTCCATTGTTTCCAATTGATGATTTGGACCATGGTCCTCCTGATTCTGTGACTCCACCAACGCATATCACGCGGCGTTCACCTCCAGGAGAGGCAACGTCTCCATCATCATCTTCTCCCCCGTCGTTTCCAGCGGCAGCAACAACAAAGATTCCTCGAGTAGTTGCATCAGCGACTGCATCTTCGATTGTTCTCCCACCCGAATCGATGAATGGAAGTAAATCGGGAGCACCTCCCAGAGATAATGAAATGATATTCGTATTCATATTGATGCACCAATCAATTCCAGCAGCAACATCTTCTTCATATCCAGAACCGTTTTCTTGCATTACCTTAGCAACATAGAGATCCACATCTGGGGCTATCCCATCAAGCCAACCATCAGCGATAAGGATTCCAGCCATATTTGTGCCATGGCCATTGTCATCATACGGGTTCGTTTTACCTTGGACAATGTCTGTCCATCCTTTCAATTTATAGCCATCAAGGTCTGGATGATCAAGCTCAATACCGGTGTCTACAACACATACCTTCACACCTTTCCCAGTCAACCCGTTCGGCATTCTGATGAGATCTTGATATGCATCTTCTGAATCAATCAATGCATCTTTAGGTTTCACGAAGCTTAACGCATCTCCCACCAATACACTGTAAAGAAATCCTGCTATCAGAATAAGCATTATTCCAGTGCCTATACTGACAATCTTTCGAACAATGACGAGATCATTTTCTAGTTGAGGATTCATCACAACTTCTGGAATTGATTCTTCCATATAACTTCCTCAACTAAACGCATCTACTGCTTCAGAGAAGGTATCAACAAATCGTCGAGCATCTTCTTCGGTATTGTAAAAATAAGCAGATGCTCTTAATGAGCCATTGTATCCTTTGTCGTTAAACCATGAATGAACGCAATGTTGTCCTGAGCGTACCATGACTCCAGCAACTTCGTCAAGTAATAATGCAATATCATGAGATGGGAGTTTGTCATCGAGTAACAAAGAACAGATCCCACTTCGTTTCGAGGCATCCTCAGGTCCGATAATTGAGACTCCAGAAATATCTTTGACACCTTCTGACATGATTTTATTCAGAGATTGTTCATGAGCATGAACTTCATCCATGTTGAGTTGGGTTAAGTAATCAATCGCAGCTCCTGTTGCCATCATGCCCGCAAAGTGACCAAGTCCGCCTTCAAATTTCGAAGGAGGTTTTGCCCATTCTAAAGACTCATACGTAGATGATGTAACTGTTTGTCCACCGGATTGTATTGTTCTCATGTTCTCAAGTAGTTCGGTCCTACCCCAAAGCCCACCCATGCCAGATGGTCCAAGCATTTTATGGATTGAAAAAGAATAGAAATCAATGCCTAGGTCTTGAACATCGACACTCATATGGGGTGCTGATTGGGCACCATCTATGGATACAAGAGCTCCGTAATCCTTTGCAATTTTTGTAATATCTTTTACAGGTATTTCTACACCATCAAGATTCCCAACGTGACTCATTGAAACCATCTTGAGGTTGGAACCTGCCTCTGCACACGCTTCTTCAAAGGATTCTAAATTGAACGTATTATCTTGATTTGAACGAACGATTCGATGATCTATTCCTTGCTCTTGTTCAAGTTGGAGCCATGGGACAAGGTTGGAATTATGTTCCCTATCAGTCGTTAAGACGACATCACCCTTGTTCCATTCCAATCCTTTTGCAATTTGGTTGAGGCTATGAGTTGCATTTCGTGTGAAAACAATTTCGTTTACAGATGGTGAGGAGAGAAAATTTGCTAACTTAATCCTCGATTGTGAAATAGTTTTGGACACATGAGTTCCATAACGATGAACCGAACGACCGCCACATCCTGGTGTGTTGATGTAGTAATCTTGAATTGAATCAATGACAGATTGTGGTTTCAATGTAACGCAAGCATTGTCTAAGTAAGCCACTGGATCATCGAGCATAAGGGCTGGGAAATCTTTTCTATATTGCTTCATCCAAAATCACCAAGCCTCTTCATCTGGTGCAACCTCAGCCATAATGAACTTACTACGTAGATCCTCTTCAGCAGAAGCAGCAGCTTTTGTTCGAACAAGTGCTTCAGTTCCAAGCATACGTTGCGGGAACCATATTGTCCACATAAGTAGTGGTATGCAAATCAGGGAAAGTACGACGTAAATGGCAATCAAAATCGGTTGATCGGCCATCCTTTCTGCAACGAAGTGTGCACCACTCCAAGAACTCAAAATCGCTAATCCACACCATGCTAGGCATATTGTAGTCCATGCCTTGAGTGAATGTTCAGCCATTTCAGCTTCCATCATCCGCACATCTTCGTGCAAGTGATTGGTTTCCACATGGAGATCTCTCGTCTCTGTGACTGCTTTGATGAAGAAATATAAGAAAAAGATACAAACCAATGTCACCAGTAATCCACCCATCATCTGTGACAAGTCAAATGCAATTGGGAATTGTTTATTTTCTACATGGAATAAAATTTGGGACAAACCTAGACCTCCCCATATTAACATCAGTGTAATACTGTGCGTCCTCATTATCGGAAACAATCGAAGCAATTGGTATAGGAACCATCCCCAGCATACAATGGATAAAATCATCTGGAAATAGGACGTTGCTCCAGATTGTTGCAAACCCTCCAATCCTGAAATTCGTGCATCTCCTCCATTGATTATTTCACCATTAAACGTTCCAAGTAGGATTGCGATTGTACCTGCGAACATTGCAATCAAATGTTGCTTATTCCATTCATCCCGAATTAATTTCCATTGGAAAATAATCTCTTTTCGAATGGTGAGAATCATCGGGTGGAAATCAAAGAATTTAGGTTTAATTTCAATATCTGAAAGGCGGAATGGTAAGGTGTTATGATTCGGGTCTAAGACCTCGTTTTCCCCCCCGCCCATGCACAGCCCAAGAGGTTCACCTTTGAGTTTGTTGCGCTCCTTGTTTTACGAAGCGAGAGCGTTAAACGGTGATGTCGTTTGGACCGGATTGCGAGCCGAGATCGCATAGCCTGGTAGTGCGCGCGACTGGAAATCGCGTGGGCCTGTCCCTCGGGAGTTCAAATCTCTCTCTCGGCGCCATCTCTTTACTTACGCGAAGCGATTATATCGGCATTGTTGGTGGCTCGGGTTACGCCACCGTGGCTTAGCGGTATAGCACCTCATTGGTAATGAGGAGGTCGCGAGTTCAATTCTCGCCGGTGGCTCCACTCTCAAAACATGATTCTAATGGTTGTAGTTCCCCTAAACATTAAGAGGCCTCTTTACCGACTTTAGATTGAAGAAGGCAACTTCTTCGGATGGGATGGGAATGAAAGAATCTACTGAAAAGAAGGCTGATATGCGAGAACGAGTGAAGGAATTACAACTGCAAGTTGATGATCTCAAAGAACTTGTAAACACACTCTTGTCGGTCATTGTTGAAGAACCAGACGGCGTTCACTCAGGTGCTGCGCCAACTTCTGGACAACCAATGGCCAACATGTGTATGTGATTATCCTTTAATCACTGCTAATGGCTCAAGACGAAGAACAGGCCGTGCAAGGTTTGCTGCATATGTATTTTCGATTACATTATCGACATTTTTGTATGCTGCAGGAGCTTCTTCCGAAAGAATATTTTTTGTTGCAGCATGAACAATGACTCCTTGTTCATCTAGGACCCTTTTTTGAACGTCTGGATCGATTGTTTTTCGAGCAACAGTTCGGGACATTGCTCTTCCAGCACCATGGCATGCACTACCGAATGCTAGGTTTTGTCCATTCACAGGCCCCGCCATAATCCAAGAGCCTCTGCCCATATCTCCAGGGACCAGTACTGGTTGTCCAGTTCGCTTGAACACGTCATGACTTTTCATTTGGTCTCCACTAAATGCTCTTGTTGCTCCTTTTCGATGAACTACGCAAGTGCAATTGGCTCCATGGATTGTATGATCTTCGATTTTTGCAATATTGTGAGATACATCATAAATTGTGGTCAGGTCGACAACATCGCCGAGTTCTGCTTTCAATCCGAGAAACAATCGATGGGCCAAGACTGCACGATTTGCAAAGGCATAATTTGCAGCTGTTTTCATATCGTTGAGGTATGCTTGTCCTTGCTTGGAATGAATGGGTGCTGCAGCCAATTGTCGATCTGGTAACTCATATCCCCATTCTTCATCTACCCAAGCCCCATTGCGTTGTTTAAGCCTCATTTCGAGTTCATGAATATGGTCGCTACATACTTGATGTCCCAGTCCTCTTGAACCAGAATGAATCATGGCGATGACTTGATCGGATTCAACACCCCATGACTTAGATGTCTCTTCATCTGCAATCTCAGAAACTCTTTGAAGTTCAAGAAAATGATTGCCGCTTCCCAAAGTTCCAAGAGCTCTCAGACCTCGATTCTTGGCTCGCTCGCTTATCGAGACTTCATCAATTTCGAAAGAACCATCCGATTCAACGCTTCCTTTTGCGTGATAACTGCTAACATCAATAGTCTCAAGTTCCGATAAACCACCTCTCAGCACTGATTCAAGTTGTTGTGCGTTGATGTTAATGCCTCCTTTTCCTGAGCCTCCTGCAGGGATTCTTCCGTCCAATCTGGAGGCTAATTTCGTAAGGTTAGGGATTTCATCAACTGTTAGATTCAGAGCTACAGCCCGTACGCCACAATTTATGTCAAAGCCAACTGCTCCTGGAGAAATACTACCTCCTTGCTCACCATGATTTACGTCGGTTGCTACAACGCCTCCAATGGGTAAACCGTATCCATAATGCCAATCAGCCATTCCCCAAGCAGTTCCGACAATACCGGGCAATTGAGCGGCATTGAGCAATTGTTTAGGGCCACGTCCATCTTGATACGATTTGATTTCATCCATGGTCGCAATAAGGGCTGCATCCACTTTCATTTTTCCAAATGCCTTGATCCGAACAACCCCTGGCGTGGACGTATCCACATGGTTCATCCATTCGGGCTCCATGGTTGTGGTTAGACATCATTCATTTGATGATTTCCGATATTACTGCTCATTCTCGTGGGAGGATTGAAAGCAAGGAGGAACACCCCAAGAACGAGGGCGTAACATGAGTTTACCTGCAATCGACCTAGCAGTTTTTCATGAAAACGGCTATTTCCGAAAACAGTGCACAATAACAGAACTTTGGTTTTGGACGTGTGATACAGATCGAACGACTTGCGGAGATACTCACCAAGATGAGTATACCTTCATTGGAAAACCACTTATCGCAGGATTTGAACAACGCGGGAAAGAACTGAAAGATTCCATGCGTGAATCGTTTCTATCCTTTTTTGAAACGAATCAACATCATCGAATCGAACCATATCCTGTTCTAGCACGCTGGAGAGACGATATTCACCTGACGATAGCTTCTATTGCAGATTTTCAACCCCATGTTACATCAGGTCAAGTACAACCTCCTGCAAATCCACTGACGATTTCCCAGCCCTGTATCCGTTTGACTGATGTAGACGCAGTTGGACGTTCAGGTCGACACCTAACCACCTTTGAGATGATGGCTCATCACGTATTTAATCGCCCAGATGAAGGTGAATCGTATTACTGGATGGAGGAATGTGTTTCATATTGCCATGCCATGTTAACCGATACATTCGGAATAGACGCTCATGAAATCACCTACGTGGAGAATCCATGGTGTGGTGGCGGTAATGCTGGGGCTGCTGTCGAAGTCATCGTAGGAGGATTGGAATTAGCTACTCTCGTATTCATGAATCTAGAGGAATCTCCAGATGGTGACATCGAACTAAAGGGAGACCGTTACAAAGAAATGCCGTTGCAGATTATCGATACAGGGTATGGACTTGAACGATTTTGTTGGGCTGCAGCTGGTACGCCCACTATTTACGAAGCCATTTATCCTCAAACCGTTCAATGGCTCAAGGAGATGAGTGGTTTTTCCTCCGTTGCTGAACAATGGCCTGATTTAGATTTGGATAGTCTATTGGGAGAAATGAGTCGCCTGAATGGCATCATGAATATCGAACCCGGCGTCGATGCTGATGAGCTATCATCTCTGTTTATCGGTCGACTTAAGGAACGAAATGTGGAACTCACGAAAGAGCAGTTCATTGGTGTAACAGAACCTCTTTCACGAATTTATGCGATTCCAGATCACCTTCATGCTCTTTGCCATATGCTTGGAGATGGGTTGGTTCCTTCCAATGCTAAAGCCGGTTATCTGGCTCGAATGCTGGCTCGTAGAATCTTACGTATGCGAGATGATTTAGGGATCTCGATTACACTTTCTGAATTAATTCAACATCATCTTGAAGTCAATATGGACGGTCATGAAATGAAGCAAACACGAGATGGTTTGATCACGATTATGGAACTTGAGGAAAGCCGATACAAAGAGGTCCTTCGTAAAGGTTCTAATTTAATTCAACAGGAGTTAAAATCAATTGATTCTGGAGCTGAAGAATTACCCGACACCCTTCTGTTCAAACTCAATGATTCACATGGTTTGCCTCCTGATATGGTCATTAACATCGCTAAGAGTAACGGGTGGAGTAATCTTCGTCTCCGCACAGGATTCTCTGCAGAGATGGCAGAAAGGCACGCGATTATGGCAAAACAAGCTGCTTCGACTACAGTTCAACCACAAATTGTCGAAGACCTCCCTAATTTGCCAAACACTGTGCCACTTTACTATGAAGATGTTCAACAGCGCTCCTTTGATGCTAGCGTATTGGCATCGTTGCCTCTGATTGATGGTATGGGACCCGAGGGAGCAACTCATGCAATTGTTTTGGCCGAATCCTGCTTTTACCCCGAAGGTGGTGGCCAAGAAGGAGACTATGGTTCACTTTCCACAGATGCCGTTACACGCAACGTCCTCGATACTCAAAAGATTGGAGAGTTGATTATACATCTTAGTGATGGGCCGTTCTCAATTGGTGACTTGGTTCATGGTACGATTGATTGGAAGCGACGAAAACAATTGATGGATCATCATACTGCAGTCCACATTGTGGGTGGTGCTGCACGACGTATTCTTGGCCCACACATCTATCAAGCTGGTGCAAACAAATCAGTCGAACTTGCACGATTGGATATTACGCATTATCGACGTTTAAATCGAGACGATCTTGATGCGATTGAAATCTTAGCAAACGAAGTTCTTGGACTTGTATCACGTACGGAGAAAACAGTTCTTGCTCGTCATGAAGCAGACAAAAAGCATGGTTTTGATTTGTATCAAGGTGGTGCTCCGAAAGGAAACAGTATTCGAGTCTTGAGAATATCAGATCATGATGTACAAGCATGTGGTGGAACTCATCATGATGAACCTGGTCAAATTGGTTCAATCCGAATCATTCGCTCAACGGCAGTGCAAGATGGTGTGGAACGACTTCACATCGTAGCCGGCGATGCAGCATTGCAATATGCTCGCTCCCAAGACTCAATTTTGAGAACGGCTTCAGAAACGTTTGGAATTGCAAATGAGGATTTACCAAAAACTGCTGAACGATTCTTTGGTGAATGGAAAGATCAAAAGAAAAGAATCGAACAACTTGAAGCAGAAATTGTTCGTTTGAGAACATCAGGTGGTGGAGATGATTCACTTGAGATTGATGGTGTTCGTATTGTTGTCTTGGAACTTGATGGGAATCTGAAACAACTCACATCAATGCTTCAAGAATTAACCAGAGAACAATCAAAACCAACGCTTGCCATTCTAGGTTCTCGTGAAGGGGGCGGTAAATTGATGGTTGCTTGTACGGAAGGAACAATTGCTTCAGAACGCTACAATGCAGTCGAAATTCTTCGTTCGATCATCCCTCATATCAACGGTGGAGGCGGTGGACGCCCAACAATGGCTCAAGGTGGTGGCTCAAATCCTGATGGATTAGATGATGCATTACAAGCTGCTAAAGATCTCCTTCAGTCTTAATTTACAATCGATTCGATTGCAATATGATCAAATTCAGATACAGCATTGCTCAACGCCTCTTCTAAGGGGAACCACTTGGCTTCAGCAATTTCACCTTGCTTTAATTTCAAATCCGAGATTGCTCCATTCCATTTTGAAAAGTAAGTGAAACTCATGAAAGAAATACCATCTCGATGGAATGAACGTTGCGTGATAATGGGTTTTCTATCATCGACTTGTAAAGATATACCAAGTTCCTCATATGCTTCTCGAACACAGCCTTGTGAAGGTTCCTCGCTATGATTCATGTATCCTCCAGGGAGTGTCCAGTATCCTTTGAAAAAACCACGTTCGACCTTTGCCATCAAAACTTCATGTTGTTCGTTTTGTATGATCACTTTGGCTACGAGTCTGTGGATTGATCGGTAGACTGCTTCTCTGGCCACAGGGTGGACCGTATTGTCTGAAATGACTTCATCCTTCCAAGTCCAATGTGATGGCCATTCAATGTTTGGTAATCCATGAATAACTCGTATGCTCAATTCATTGAATCGGATATCGGTGAATCGCTCTTCTTCCCAAGGGATCTTCATTCCATCCAATTCCTGCCTTGTTGGGAATCGAAGAATTGGTGCTGATTCTTGCCTACCCATCATGCATGGCTGAGGTCCAATACCTGATTCATCAACGAGCAGTAATTTCCCATCATGCTCGAGATAAACCACTTCTGTTGGATGCATGGTTAACCCTAGACCCCCTCCCTCATCAAATCTCGTCTAAATTAGCGTGAGGTTTGAAGTAGAAGTTTTGCCACCCAAGGTCATGCAGGTCGAAGATATACGTCCGAGTGGTTGGGCATGCGCTTATCTTGTAAGCAACGGTGAAGATGCGGTATTAATCGACCCAGTATGGGACCATATTGACCATTATCTCGGAATCCTAGAACAACGTTCACTGACTCTTATTGCCTGTATGGCAACGCATACACATGCTGACCACATCACAGCATGTTTTTCACTTTCAAAGCAATTTGACATACCATACATCATGTGGAAAGATACACCTTCCCTTGGCGTGACACTCTATGTTGATGAATCAACACAACTCAATGTAGGTGGAATGAATTTTTCCTTCCATCATGTCCCAGGACACACGCAGGACTCAATGATCATTGAAGTCGATAATCACATCTTTACTGGGGATTTTTTCTTTAACGGTGAAGCTGGTGTTGGTAGAGATGATCTGCCAAGTGGCCGCTTAGAAGAACATTGGTCTTCGCTCAAGGTGTTTACACGCTTTTCTGATGATGTACTTGTTTGCAGTGGCCACGAACCTCCGAGTACAACACTCCAAACGCTTGGATGGAATCGAATCCATAATCCTATTTTATCGATGAAATCTCTTGAAGAATTTACCATCTGGCAGAATAAATCAGTGGAAAACTTAGGTTCTGTTTCTAAAATAAAAGTGGCTTTACCAGCCAATATTTTTGCAGAAATTCCAGATGAAATTCCGTGGTTATAGTTTTCACAAAGATACCAAACACCTTTGAAGGTCCTTCGGTGCCATCAACCATGAGTCGTACACCTAACAGTCGTCTTCTAACCGTGTTCTTCCTCCAGTTCATATTCTTGGTATCACTCGCATCTCCTCTTGCTCAGGGAACAAACCCATACGGGGATTTGGATAAGATGGATTCAGCGCTTGAAGAAGCTCTTGCAAGCAACGTTGATGATTCGACTCTCCATGAAGTCATCTTTCAACTGAAATCACCTGTCACTTCTGACGATCTTGATTTCATTAAAAGAACAGGAGCAGTACATCTTCACGAGGCATTGCTCATTGACGGAGGTCTCTTTGAAGCCACCTCTGATACAATACGCAAGATCTCTCTCTGGGACCGAATTGAATATCTTGAACTCAACCGTGAACTCGATTTCTTCTATCTACCTTCTGAATGGGGAGGTCCAACAGATCCTGGGATAATGATGCATGAAACAACCCACGTCGTACGAGCAACCGATGCTTGGCACAGAGTTATCGTCGATACAGATGGCAAAGTGGCTTATGAAACAGACTTAGCCTTTTCAGAGTGGGACGGCGATGGTACTGCGATTGTAGACCTTGACACAGGAGTTGACGCTGGTCATCCTGACTTTGACTATCTTGAACCATGGACTGGAGAGAAGGTCATCTACTCTGCTAAGTGGGATGGTGTCTGGACAGAGACAACAAATTCTGATACTTCCTCAGGACACGGGACTCACGTAGGTGGTACCATTGCTGGAAATGGTGATGCATCTGCTGGAAGAAGGGCCGGAGTTTCCAAAGGAGGGCAACTTGTTGCACTAGGTACAGGTGACGGAGCATCTATTTTTGCTGCTGAACAAGGACTTGAATGGACCTATCAACATTCAATCCCTTCACAAAATCCTTTCCACATTCGTGTCGTTTCCAATTCATGGGGAACTGACGGTGATTATGATCCAAATGGTGCGATTGCTACTTTGACTGATATGCTGACTTATGAGAACGGTGTGGCAGTTATTTTCGCAGCCTCCAATTCAGGTGGATCTGGCGGTGGTGGTGAATGCACAGGTGATTTGCGTACCAACGTATATGCGAATACTCCGTCCGCTATCTCTGTGGCAGCACTTACACACGACGGTAGTGCAGTAACATCTTTCTCTTCTCGTGGATGTATGAATCAACAGCATACATGGCCTGATGTTGGGGCGCCTGGTCGCGATATTTGGGCGACAGCTCCTCGCGGAACTGCCATTGATGCGAGCACGAAATTACAGGGTGATTTGTATTATATGTCCATATCTGGAACATCAATGGCTACTCCACACGTCGGAGGTATGGCTGGATTAATTCTCCAAATTGCACCTTCTCTCGGTGTTGCTGATTACCATCGAGATGATCATGATGAAGGCTCCAGTCTTGTAGGTGGAGAGGGTACTGCATCCTACGGTCAATTCGAAGATTGGGATACAGCCAATTTTTCTCGAGTTCATGAGTTAGAATTGATTCTAGAATTAACTGCAACCTACGAAGGTATGGCGAATTCTTGTGAAGATGGGAACGCTGATGATGGTTGCAATGACATCCCTGCTGAGTGCTATCGAAGTACGACTGGAGAATGCCATGATTGGAGAATTGGACACGGTCTAACAGATGTTGATGCTGCTGTTGCTCTTGCAAGAACGCTCCAACTCATGCGAGACCAGGACGGAGATGGTTTGGTTGAATTCCCCCAGTATACCGTATGGGATGCTTGGGAAATTTATGAGGAAATGATGGTTGAGAAAACAATCACCGTCAACACTGACAGACTTCACCACGGATGGAAAGGAGATTGGAATCACTTCAACAATGGTGCTAGCGGAGCAGTCTATTACACTGAAGATTCACACTATGTCTGGATACCTAATGGAACCACACAACTTGAAGCTCGTTTTATTCCAACTGAATTTGATATCGATACGGCCCAAGCAGGTGCTCTTCAACTTGAGATTGACCTAGGTGAAGATGGAAGTAATGATGCTCAAGGTGCTTGCTCACGTGTATCTGATGCATGGATTTGTGATCTTGATGTCGATTCCTCATCATGGAATACCTGGGCACACTTCGACGTGACAGGTCAGGCAGCAACTCTACTTGGAATCATCAACGACCCTGAATTCTTTGAATCCCGAATTCCCTACACAGTCGATGTAACCCTGACCCTTGATCTGAGTGAACCAGTTGACATTTCCTTTGAACAACGTCCTGACTTCTACTCTGACCTTGATCCAGCAATTCCTTCTCAAGACTATGATAGCGAATATGACGGTCATTTGACTTTCACGAGAATGGCCTATGACCAACAAGCTGTATTTTCCTTAATCGTTCCTAAGGAGGTGGTTGAAGATTCTGAGTCGGAGGGCTTCTTCTCAGCATTAGGTGATGTATTTTCAGAATACTTAGGTGTTGCAAGTTTCTTCTCAATGTTCATGCTCGTAGCAGCCATTGGCCTTGGTTACTTGATTCGTTCATCCCGTATCGATGAACCTAAATTTTTGGTTTCTTCAACCATTGATGCAGAATTAATCGAAGATTAAATTGGGTTTTGAGGAGCCTCTGTAGGCTGATTACTTGGCATAGAGTCAAGATCTTCAAATGTCATTTGACCAGTATGAATTTCTTCAATCTCTTGTAATCTTTCTGCCATTGGTTTACGAACAATGAATTCGATACGTCCTTTTGTCCGTGTCAAATCATAGGATAATGGGTCGAGTGTTTCAATGACTTGCTCCTCAAACGAGCGTTGAATCTTTTTCCCTCGCCACACTGAGTAGCCCCATTGGTAGGCAATTCCTACAATGGCTGCACCGTACAATACTGCGAGAACCGTTGTAGCAAACAAAGCAGGATTTCCCCCTCTTGATTCCTCTAATAGGTCGCGGCCAAGCAGGAAAATAAGCCCTACTCCAACGAGTGGTTTGAGCAGAGATTCAACCCATTGGTCGATTGGAATAAGTCGGCCCTTTGCAGGGTCGACAAAGACGAGATCAGTTTCAAATGCAGTCGACAATACTCCCACGATTGCGAGTAAACCAATGTAGAGCAGAGAGGCAAGTATAATCTCTATTCCAAAATCATCTAACTTGAATACCCAGTGAATGATCAGCCAAGCAAATAATCCAAGGAATACGCCTCTAGGAACTTTATGGAAATGTTCGAGATGTTGGGAAAATTCTGTATAACTTCGTGCAGTTGACTGATTCCCCCTATGGGATTGAGGGATGTGGATAATTTGCCAATGCATTCCTTGTTCGACTGCGCCCAATCCACGAATCAGTATTCGTTGCCGAATAAGGATGAATTCCACGAGAAGAATGACTGGCAATCCTACGATCATGACTGGGAGGGCTACAACAAAGGCCAGTGGGAAAATGATGAGAGCTGGTAAAATTAAGAAGTGGGTAATTGACAATGGGTTAAGGATGTCAGCCTCTATCAGACGTTGTCTCGATGGTGTAAGCCGTAAACTACGTGCGATATCATTCAATGCATGACGGTAACTTTCGATTTGTCTTCCAGCATCAATAATCTGCCTGACAGTAGTCCTATACTCTGATTCTTCATGACCTCCACCAATCCAGAAACGCCAGATAAATCGCAGTGGTATAGCTGCAACAACTGGGACTGCCAATATACCAAGTGCCCATATTAGGGCCTGGACATCAACTTCGGCCGCCATGTGCTCACCAAACATAGCGTGTTGTCCCTTTGTTTTGAATCCATTGCGAAGAATGGATTTTATCCCAATGTTCTAACACCGTGTCGAAGAGTGACCAATTCATGCGTAGGATTGCAGTTACTGATGGTATGGCTGATGAAGCAATTAAACGATTAGAACAAGCTGATTGTGAAGTTGTACGTCAATTCATTGAACTCCCAGATTTACTTGATGGAGCATTGGCTGATTTTGATGCAGTTATTGTTCGTAGTGCTACGAAAATAACAAAGGAAATTCTAGAAGCAAGTACGCCCGGCCTCAAAGTAGTCGCAAGAGCTGGTGTTGGCGTCGATAACATCGATCTCGATGCTGCTTCCAAACTTGGAATTCCTGTTGTTAATGCACCTAGGGCAAGTACACAAAGTGTGGTTGAATTGACAGTTGCTCATTTGCTTGGTTCTCTTCGCTACATTCCTACTGCAGACCGTACTCTTCGTTCAGGTACATGGGCGAAAAAAGAGTTGACTGGGACAGAACTTTATGGCAAGCGACTCGGATTGATTGGATTCGGTCGGATTGCGCAAGGTGTTGCTCGAGTCGCTCAAGCATTTGGTATGGAGGTTCATTCCTATGACCCATATCTCCCAGGTTCAATAGCCAAGAAATTTGACGTATCAATGCATAAAACGGTGGATGGTTTGTTCAAGCGTTGCACGCACATTTCGATTCATTGTAACCTCACTGATGAAACTCACCATCTTGTTGATTCTGAACGAATTTCAATGATGCCTGGCAAGGATCCGAATAATTTGCCTTGTGGGAATCACATCGTTAATTGTGCAAGGGGCGGGATTATTGATGAAACAGCTGCCTTGGAGGCACTTGAAAATGGACAACTTTCATCACTCGCCCTCGACGTGTTTGAAAACGAACCTGTTGACGCATCTTCTCTTCTCCTACAACATCCACATTTCCACGGTACACCTCACATTGGGGCTGCAACCATAGAGGCTCAACGACGTGTTGGATTAGATATTGCAGATGCGGTCCTCGTCGCTTTGAGTGGTTCATTGCCAGAAACAACAGTGAATCGCTCATCGCTTTCTTAGTTCCATTTTCACTTTGCAAGTGGTGTGAGCACAAGTCTTGCCTTAGAGATGCAGTTCAGAAGACATGGGTCGTACAGTACCAACTTGGAGAGGTCGTGTCGAACAGGAAATAGAACGTCTTGTGCCTTATCGAAGAGCCCTTTCATTGGATGATTGTTGCAACTTCGATATGATGCTACATGATGTTCGCACTCGTCGAGCAGCAGGTGGAATGCTTCCCGCACAAGAAGAATGGAAACCAATGCTCCTTTCCATGCTCTTAGGTGCTCATCAACGAATTCGAGTCTTGGAGGGGCGGCTTGAAGCACTTGAACGTCAATTAACAGATGCAGGTGTACTCAATGGAGGCTGAAGGAGATAACGGATGGATTCTTGATGCCCATCTTTGTTCGGAAAGAAAAGATATGATCGTATGGATTGTTCCAAAAGAAGGGCCAGTGTTTTCATACCGTGAACAATGGAATCCCTCATTGCACGTTTCTGGTTTAGTTTCAGATCTTGAGATGCTGATTGAATGGTTGCAGCAACCAGAGATTAAGATCAAATTTGGGATATTAAGTCATTTATTTGAATACAAACGATTGGAACTCGGTTTCGTCGATAAAACACGTGTGCTCACAGTGGAAGTAAAAGGTCATGCATTACTCAAACAACTTGCTCAACATATCGAGGAACGCGGGAAGCATGTCCGCTTCACCCTCTATTCGGTGGACTTGCAACCAGAACAATCCTATCTCACTTCGAAGCGTTTGTCCATTGGTTCTTCGGTTATGATTGAAAATCAACAACTTATTGCAATGGAACAGGAAGTGAATCAACGTTCATTGAGATGTTGTCGACTTGAAGTTGAATTCTGTAAGAACAAGGGATTTGCAGATAGTTCTACTGAGATATCTTCTGCTCGAATAGAGGAATGTGATTCAGAAGGGAAGAGGTTTGGCAGGAGTTTCATGATTCCTGCCCACCATCCATCATTTGCTATGACACTTGGGCAGAGTCTGAGAGAAGTTGACCCTGATGTCATCTTTACACGGGATGGTAATACGCTTGCTCTTCCAGCGTTAATGACGCATGCAAAGAGGAGTGGGCACACCTTGAAGCTTGGTCGCAATTCTTCCGTTCTTCGCCAAATCGGTGTCGCAAGAACAGTTCATTCCTATGGGAAAGTTCTTCGTAGCGACCCCCAATTTTCATTTGAAGGTCGAATTCATATCGATTTTTCATCTAGTTTTATGTTCAAAGAAGGGGGTCTTTCAGGTCTGTATGAATTAGCGGTAGTTTCCGCTACACGAATAAGCGATGCAGCTCGTAAATCTCCTGGGTCGGTAATCAGTGCCATTCAGAATCGAGTAGCAATGGAAGATGATGTTCTTGTCCCATGGAAGAAAACGAGGCCAGAAGATACCAAAAGTGCTTGGGATCTTCTTCAATCAGATCGGGGCGGACTTTACCTCGATAGCAAACCTGGAGTTTATTCAAACGTCATCGAACTGGATTTTGCCAGTCTCTTTCCAAGTATTATCGCAACACGAAATATCTCGCCGGAAACTCTGAACTGCAGTTGTTGCCAGCCAGCCAGCAATACCGCTCCATTGCCACTGCATCCCGAATCAGCAAAAAAGAAATTCCAATTGCATGAACGGCAATGGCAGTCTGCAAGCCTTGCCTTTCCACGTTATTCGTCGACAGCTTTCCAAGTCCCAGGCCTTTCAACGCATACCTGTGGCCGGATTCATGGTTTCCTTGGTCGTGTGGTAGCTCCACTCATTGAGCGAAGAAAACAATTGAAGAAACAAGTCAAGAACAAAAAAGACCGAGCAGATCGTCAACAGAATGCTTTGAAATGGCTTCTTGTCACTTGCTTTGGCTACACTGGTTATCGTAACGCTCGGTTTGGACGTATTGAAGCACACGAAGCAATCTGTGCCTGGGCGAGAGAACTTCTTCTTCAGACGATTGAACATGCTCAACAGTCAGGTTGGGAGGTTCTTCATGCCATCGTTGACTCAATTTGGGTTCGTGATGTACAGGGAAGGACATACGAACAACAACACGAAGATGCTTTGGCTTTAGCCCAAGAAGTGCAGACATTCACCGGAATTCCTCTCGAATATGAGGCGACATACGATTGTATTGCCTTTTTACCGAGTCGAGTCCATTCAGGAGGTTCTCTAACCAAATATTGGGCATATGGGAAGGATGGTCTAAAGATTAGAGGTCTTGAATTGCGTCAACATTCAACCTGCCAATGGATTCGTAATCTCCAGCAACAAGCTTTGCAGATTCTCTCAAAAACCACTGATCTAAGCAACGGTCTTCCATCCTATTCTGTTCAGAAAATGGTTCAGAACCTACTACTTGATGAACTTGAGAAACTCGAGAATGGAATGATTACAATTGGTGACCTTCTGATTGCTCAACGCATTTCAAGAGAACCGACTCAAGGTTCAGTACAATCTCTAGCAATGCTTGCTTTCCAAAGGCATCAAGCACATGGATTTCCTCTCACCGTCGGTTCGAAAGCACGATTTCTTGTTCGAGAGAAAGATGCCAGGAATCCACTCTTTCGAGTTCTTCTTTCCGAAGAGTGTCCTGACTTACATAAAACAGTTCAAAATATCGATTTAGCATATTATCGGCAACAAGCCATTCGTGCGATCTGGGCAATACTCACTCCCTTTGGGTGGACTGAGCATCAATTGACAGAAGTTGGTGTTGTGCGACTCGACCAATGGATGTAAAGCCCTCAAGTCTCGATTGAGATTCATCTTTCGTTTTAGGAAGAAGTCGTAGCAATGTCTGTGAATCGGTGGTACTTCTGAGAATCAATATGTTCTTTCTTGCTGTTTGCCAAGAGCCATGTAAATGCCTGTCTGCGTGTATCTTTACCGTCTGCTTAAGTTGTTGATGAAGTCGACTTTTTGCGTGTCCATCGGTAATAATGACTGCGCAATGTTTGGATAATTTCTGTAATGAATGCAAACAATGACGAAGTATTGTACGTCCCTCATACCTCCGGATTTGATCATCGAGAAACATGGCAAGTAATCCATCAACAACGACCAAAGAAGCCTTTGTTAGCATGGTCTCTTGATGTGCACGAAGAATCAATGCATGCAATTGATGAAGCGTGAATCCTCGTCCAATGTAGAGTCGTCGTAAACCTTCTTCAAGACCACAGTTTCGATTTCTTAATGATTCAAAAAAAGTACTTGGATCGAATCGATTTACTCCATCAATCCAATGGACTGTGTGACTTTCACTGAGTAAAACCGCAGCTGTTTCCCGAGCGAGGAAACGCATGTCCTTACCAAAATAGCCTGGCCCTTCGAGCCATGTTATGCCCCTTTTCATGATGAGAAGTTCAGGAAAAATTGGGGTTTTCTTTATTGCTTCAATATCCGTCATTCCATCACCAAGTATTGTTGTCCGGCGAAGGCAGTAGGGTTATGTTTCGCAGGGAGTACTATGAAAGTGAAGGATGAATTTCAAACACCTTCGGCAGTTATCTTGCATTGTGAGCGAACCTCGTATCCTAATTCATTGTGATCTCGATGCCTTTTTTGCATCGGTCGAGATGCTTCATCATGGTTTTCCAGAGGATGAGCCACTAATCATCGGTTCAGACCCTCAACAGGGCCGTGGTAGAGGTATCGTATCGACCTGTAATTATGCTGCTAGGACCTACGGTGTACGTTCTGCAATGCCCATCACTGAAGCATGGCGACGTTGCCCAGGAAGTCCATACGGCCCGGGACGATATATTCGAGGCACTCGTTCCCTGTATTCAATGGCGTCTCGACGTGTCATGAAGATCTTACGAAAATATGCTGATAAATTTGAACAGGCGAGTATCGATGAAGCATATCTCGACATAACTGAGTTTACGAACGGAGATTGGGATGAAGCGCTAGGACTCGCTCGACGAATAAAGAGCGAAATTACAGATTCAGTTGGCTTGACTGCTTCTTTTGGGATCGGTTCAACGAGAGTTGTTGCTAAAATGTCTTCTGAAGTGAATAAACCAAATGGGATTCACCGAGTATTACCTGATGAAATTCATTCATTCTTTCAACAACGTTCCGTACGGGAAGTGCCAGGTATTGGTCCTAAAACAGCGAACAGATTGGCGGAATGGGGAATCTCAACCGTAGATGAAGCCTCGGAGTTAGGCGAACTGGCGTTAGCAAGAATGACCTCTGAACGATTTGCCTCATGGCTACTACGTGTTGTGGATGGGACCACCTCAAATGAGGTCAGTCCAATCCGATCTCGACGTTCGATTGGAAAAGAACGAACGTTCCCTGTTGACCAATCGAATCATGAAGTTGTTCTAGAAGTGCTTGAAAAACTAACTGTAAGAGTCATGGCAAAGGCCAGAGAAGAGGGTATTGCAGGTAGGCTGGCAGAGGTTAAGTTACGATATACTGGTTTTGAAACGCACACTCATGGACGTTCTATTCCAGTTGCTATGGATGATACTGATGTATTCCTCCGTCAAGTTCGAATGCTTTTTGCACAAAATGTGAATCAGGAACAAAACATACGACTCGTTGGATTTCGTCTAGGACAACTGGAAGTAATCGACCATCGCCAAACAACATTAGATGGCATTGATGAATCAGAGTAACTTGTGCATTCGTGTGAGGGTGCCATTGAATTCTTCAAGCGAATCTGGAATCGTGACTCCTTCTATTTCAGCATTAAGCGATAGACCTTGTTCCTTCTTTGTCTTCCAAACTTCGCTGTTGAAGGCTTCGACTTCTGGAGTTAGGTTGTTGAGTTGCTCATCGACAGATCCTTGATTTGGGAATTGGTCAACATCCACTGAACTTTCTCCATAGAGCGTCATCGATATATGGTGGCAAAAGAAAGGACATACTGGACTAAAAGCTGCAAGGAAATCTTTCAAGATTGAATGAATTGTCCAAGCTGCATGCATATCGCCATCATAGAGTCGAGTTTTTGCCATTTCAAGCCAATGCGATGGCAAGATGCCAGTTCCAAAGGTCTTGAGCGCTTGTGTTGCTGTGTAAATGTCAAGGTCATTCCAAGATGATTCGACAGTGTTCATGGTTGAAGAAAATTCTGAACGAATCCATCTATCCTCAACCGGGAATGCCGTTGTAGGTTCAATTTCGGGCATATCGAATTGGCTTGCAAATCGAGCAACATTGAATAATTTAGTAAGTACTCCGAAGTATTTCGCTTCTATTTCTTCAGGATTAATATGGAAATCATCCCCTACTTGGGCTTCACAAGCCTTCCATAATCGGAAACATTCACTTCCGATTTTATTTGCTTTGAGACTAACTGAACCGCTCGGTCCTTTGACCTTCCAAGATCCTGTCCGCCCACCTGCGCCACATTCGAGAACGCTATCCGCATCAATGCCATTGCCTAGAGACTTTGACATTTTTCTCCCCCAAGGATCCATTCCAAGGCCATCAATCCATACATGTTGGAAACCAGGCTTGTCAAGTAAGAGGGTTGACTTCAGGAGTGTATAGTACAACCACGTGCGAACTATCTCTTTTCCTTGTGGCCTCAATGCGGTTGGGAATGCTTTTTCAAACACTTCTGGATGATTCAAATATCCACTTACGAAAAGATTTGAATTTGATGAATCCATCCACGTATCGAATACTTTTTCTTCACCACGAATTTCACCAAGTGAATCTTTAATTTCACTAAATGAACCTATGTCTTCTCTTGATTCACGATTAAGAACTCGAGAATCGAAAGGAGGTTGTTCCTTCCATGGCTGGACATAATGACCCGATGGTGGGACCACAATGAATTGTTCATCTTGCGAATACCAAATTGGAATCTCAGTATGATACCATCGACGTCTTGATATTGGCCAATCGATACTGATATTGTCCATCCAGTCAAGTAAAAATTGTCGGTTTCTTGGGGGATGGAACTCGATTTCATCAATATGTTCTCGCATTCTGTCTTGAATATGGGTTTGTCGTACATACCATTCCTTTAGAAGGATAATTTCAACAGGATTCTTTCCCCGTTCAGAAACTGGAATCTCTTGTGAACGTTCTTCAATCTGTGAAATCTTTCCAGATTCTTCAAGCATTTCAGTAGCCTTTATTCTTGCCTCAATGACACTCATTCCCGATAGGTCTGCGGAGATATCCGTCATGCAACCATCGAGGTCGATGGCTTGATATGGTGTCAATCCAAGTTCTCTAAATACGGCAACATCGTTTTGATCACCAAAGGAACAGACCATCAAAATACCGCTTCCGAATTCGGATTTGACCGATGGGTGGGTTTGAATTTCGACAGAAGTTTCTCTTCCACTTACTGGCATCGGCAAGATGGCTTTCTTTCCAACAAGGTGTTGATATCGTTTATCATCAGGATGGACGACAACAACGCCACAAGCACAAATCATCTCTGGTCGTGTAGTTGATATGATCAGTTCCTCACCAGAATCCGTTTGCCATTTTACATCGATAAGTTTGGTATTTCTTGATATCCGTTCAACTTCAGCATCTGCAATGGTCGTCCCTTCAACAGGATCGTAGATGTTTGGACGGAGGTCCTCAATGATATCTCCTTTCTTGAATAAGTCGATGAAAATTGATTGAGTGACCGCACGATAATCTGGTGCGTCTGTCAAATATTCGGCAGCGAAATCACATGATAATCCAACACGGGCTGCAGTCTTTCTCATGGCTTGTGTGAATGTTTCAATTGTCTCTCTGCACAATGTCAGGAATTCCTCTCGGTCATAGGTTTTCATCTTCCTTTTAGTGTTCTTTTCGACTGTGAATTCGATATTAATACCGTTTCTGTCAACGCCCCACGGGAAATAGACTTCCTTTCCAAGTAATCGTTGTGATCGAGCAATGACATCTATCATTGAATATTGAGCAACTGCTCCAATGTGCCAGGTGCCTGAAGGATAGGGGGGTGGGGTGTCAACGACAAACAGAGGTTTTCCGCTTGAAGGTTTGAATCCATACCGTTGTTGATATGATTCAGAATCAGCGTAATGTTCCTCTTGTATTTTCTTCTCAAGGTCGATTGACCATCGCTTCTCAGGTAGTCTTGGAGTACTCATTGTTTACACCGGCCCAACCCCCAGTTAACGGAGGTGTCCAACCGGCCGTCAGGATATTGGTTTTTGAACGGTTCCCTCACAAACCAACGGCAATCCTTTCAATGTCGGTGCAGAGGGATGGGCAGGTTGCACCATGTCTGATGAGGCGAAACCAGATAAAATTCCTCGTTCGGAAACGGATGTTGGAAGATTTCAGGCTATTGCAGATTATAGTAAATCCAAAATGAAACTCAGCTCCGTCGATATATCGGCTCGAGTACGAGATTTTGATCCCAAAAAGGCTGTTGAAGCAGTACTTGACGCACCAAAGCGACTCAAGCGTGAGTGGCAACGTTCTGGTGCAACCGGAGTTATTACACGGTTTCCGATAGCTACAGTTGCTCTCTTCCTGATGATTACGGTTTACTTTGTTACGACTTCAGGTTTCCTTGACGATACTGCATGGGACGATGACCTAGATAAACCTGCATTGAATGTTAACGGAGACATGGAAGTATATCTCCCAGAAGGAAGTGAAGTCAAGGAACTGATCGAACTGGTTGAAGAAGATTGGACAACAAACGTGATGGTCATCTATATTGAATCCAACAATAACAATATTACGGATCAAAGAATTTTGCAAGAAATAAGTTTTGTTGAAAAGGCCATTAATCCGTTTGTTTCAGATAATGAAAGTGATGAGGTCATCTATATTCTGTCCATTTCTACCGTATTGAAAGAAATTAATTCAAGTCTGCCTCGTATTCGTGAAGCATTCATCACTCAACTCGGTCAACAATGCCCAACCTTGGATGAAGTTTGTGAGGGCTTTGCTGAGAGTGTAAACAACGCAGTAAGCGCTGGCGATGACCAATTTGCTGGTGGGTATGAGATACCTACTCAGACAACAATCGATCTTATCATCGGTGAAATGTACGAAAACGATGGCTCACCTACGCCGGGTTTGGATAAACTCGCAAGAAATACCAACGATTGCAGCGCAGAGCCGAATGCTGAAGGGGCCGATGACAATGGATGCTTAGAGGGTGAAGACCTTCTCCTCGATCGAGCTATTATGGCCGTAGCTGTCGTCAATGAAATTGAACCGAAAGATATTATCGATAAAACCCAAAACCGTCTTGATAACATCTCAATGCTGGAACGGCCATGCGAATTTGATGCGAATGGAAATCCAGTACCTGAAGAAGGAATGTGCGTTTGGGGAGAGTTAACCAGTGACCAAGAGGAGAGAGGTGTCAAAAGTCTAGGCGTATCCATGACATTAACTGGCCCAATTCCAATCACAAATTCTGTTACTGAATTCTCATTCCGTCTCTTTTGGGAGATTTTCCCTTTGGCCGTAGTTCTGGTCGCTATTGGTTTGTTTGTATTCCACTCTGATTTATTGCAAGCAGGTATTTCTGGAATCCGCCCAATTCAAGGTATGAAGGTCGTAATCATAGCAGGTTTGCCAACTCTTTGTGCTGTATTTTGGACCCTTGGAATCATAGGAGCGACGAATTATGAAGTGACGATGACCGTAATTATTGTGGGCCCAATTCTTCTTGCTCTGGGTGTTTCGTATGGTCTGCATATTACCAATCGGTATGCTGAGGAAGATGGGAGTCGGAGTCAAAAAATGCGTGCTTCGATGAAATCGACAGGTCGTGCTGTGTTCTTATCTGCTGTAACGACAGTTATCGGATTTATTTCACTTATTTTCACGCCGATGGCACCTATACAAACTGTAGGAATTGCCTTATCAGGAGGTATTGTTGTTGTCTATATCCTTACGATGTTTATGGTTCCAAATCTCACGTTGATTCTTGATTTACGAAAACCTAAACATCCACCATTGAAAATTTTTGATGCAGCAGTCGATATCCCTATGAAACGAAACAAGAGCGTGATTGCTTTCTTCGTCTTGCTTGTATTGGTCTCTTCTACAATAGGTCAAGCCAATGTGGAAGAGAACATCGATCTCTTAGGTATGGCTCCCGAAGGTGAAGAGCCAGTCATTAAGATGAAACAATACAGCGAAGAATTCAATGCTGGCCAAATTGGTATGGTACTGGTCCATGCAAACGTTTCAGGAGATCAGACTGATAATGATCCTACGAATGACGACCCGTATCAAAATTTGAAGATTATCGATAGTCTTGAAAGAAATTTGAATACAGTAGAAAATGCTTCTGCTGTGTCTGTTGTCTTTTTGATGAAAGCGACTGGTCTTGCACCTACGCTTTCTGGCCAACCTATTCTAAATCAGATAGAAGAACTTCCAGGATACGGTCTTCTCCCTGAAGATATACGGGATACATTTGCGGTTCTTATGGATCAAGAAGTCACAGAAGGTGCTACGTTCTGGGATTTGTTGGAAACACCTGAAACCTTTGGTCTCCCAGGAACTACGCAGAGTCAGATTTTCTTACTCGATGTATTCTATTCTTCGCTTACAAAAGAAATGAGAGAAATTTTTATCAATTCGGATTATGATCGGACATTGGTTTACATAGATATGCCATTTATTCCTGTTGCTGATACCAAGGTTGCAGTTGATGAAATCAATGAATTCACTGAAGGATTCCAAGGGGTACATCAAGAACGTGCAGAGAAACTCACAGGTGTTGCAGCGACTGCAATTGAAGTCAATCAACTCATCGTTGATTCCCAATGGACCTCTCTTGGATTTGCTATTGTTCTCACGTTGATAACACTCGCTGTTGTCTTCAAAGACATTCGTTATTCATTCTGGACGACTTCTCCAGTTATTGCGACGGTTGCGTTACAGTGGCTTGTAATGTGGCAAATGGATGTTCCGTTATCGTTGGTTACAGTTATGATCGGCTCAATTTTAGTCGGGGTTGGAGTTGACTTTTCTATTCACATATCCAATCGTATTCGAGAATTGGGAGGTGGGCTAGATGCCATACGTTCTGCCGCTGTGGGTACTGGAATGTCTCTGTTTGAAGCTGCAGTTGTAACCTCTCTCGGTATGTTTACTGCCTATCAAATCCCGATACCTGAAATCAAACCGTTCGTTACCGTTATTCTCATTCTTCTATGGGTTGCAGCTGCAAGTGCGTTGTTGTTGCTTCCTGCAATATTTGTTACTCTTGAGAAGATGGGTATTGGCGCAGTTGGTGGTCCCTCAGGAATGGCTCGTAAACTGGGTCTTGGCCGAGTTAAACCTGATGATCCAGATGTACTGGAAGCAGTTCTAATCATGGATTCACGCTCTGATGAAGCGTGGTGACAACAAGCAAAGGGATAAGACCCGTATTCCTATCAACAGACATGGTCAACTACTGGTTGATGAAGTCTGAACTTGATGTATATCCATATTCGCAACTTGTTGAAGATGGATCGACCCATTGGGATGGAGTTCGAAATTATCAAGCACGTAACATGATGCGTGATGCGATGAAAGTAGGAGATTATGTTCTATTCTATCACTCAAATTGCAAACCTCCGCATATTGCAGGAATCGCCAAAGTATGCAAAGAAGGGTATCCGGATTTCACATCTTGGGATTCTAAATCCAACTATTTTGATGAAAAATCTTCTCCAGAAAAACCTCGTTGGTTTATGGTCGATATCGAACCAATAAAGCCACTTGAGGAAACAGTTTCACTCGATTCAGTAAGGAACGAACCTTCGCTTTCAGAGATGCCACTCATAAGGAGAGGTCAACGACTCTCCATCCAGCCAGTACACCAAAATGAATTTGAAATTATTTGTACAATGGGTGGATTAGAACCCGGAGAACTAGAGTAGGTGATAACGTGGCTGAAATCCCCTCGTCCAAGCGTGCCTCTAATATTGAGTATGCTATTCGAGATGTGGTTGTTCCTGCTACGGAACTTGAATCACAAGGTCATTCTATCATTAAATTAAACATAGGCGATCCTATTGCATATCCTGGTTTACCAACTCCTTCGCACATGGTCGATGCGTTTTCAAAGGCCTTGTCAGAGGGCAGGAATGGATACTCACCCTCCTATGGTTTACCGGAATTAAGAACTGCCATTGCTCAAGATGAAACAAGAAAAGGCTGGAATGCTCAGCCCAAGGATGTCTATGTTTGTCATGGAGTAACTGAAGCTCTACAGATTGTATTTCAGGCTACGTTAGAAGAAGGACATCAAGTCCTTGCACCCGGTCCACATTATCCACCATACATGGCATATCCCCAAATGTATGGGGCTGAGACCATTGAATACGAGCTAAAATCCAATGATGGATGGACATTAAATTTTGAAGATATTGAATCTAAAATGAATGACGATGTCAGACTGTTTGTATTGATCAATCCAAATAATCCCACAGGATCAGTGGCCGGTTCAAGTGATATTGATCGATTGTTATCAATACTCGAAAAATGGCCCAATTGTATTCTTATCGCCGATGAAATCTATGATGGCCTTGATTTTTCAGGACGTCACGTTAGTGCTGCAAGTTTGTCACATACAGTCCCAGTCCTTACAATGAACGGTGTTTCAAAAGTATACTATGCACCCGGATGGCGAATTGGCTACATGGCGATACATGATCCGATATTATCTCTCGTGTCAGTGCGTGATGGTTTAGAGCGAATTTTACGATCTCGTTTGTGTGCATCCACTCCTGCCCAAATTGGATTTTTGGCTGGACTTGAACAGGATCGATCTTGGATGAAACAATACTCTGAAACAGTCAAAGAACGAAGAGATGTTTGTCTCTCAAGAATCGCTGAGATTGAAGGTCTTGAAGTTCAAAATCCTGAAGGGGCTTTTTACATGTTCGTAAAATTGACGGATGAGAGATGGTCTAACGATGATAAGGCCTTTGTTCTCCAGTTACTGCATGAACAACATGTGCTGGTTGTTCACGGTTCAGGATTTAGTTCTGAAAAGGGGAAAGGTCACTTTAGGCTCGTATTCCTTCCAGATGTGGAAACTCTAAACATCGCTTTTGATAGAATTGATACGTTCTTACAAAAACACAGAATTCTGTACACAAAGACGGCGAAGTATTGATGTTTGATGAGTGTTCGGTATATCCATGCGAGGAATGAAATTAGCCCTTATTGGGCTTGCAATTTCTCTTCTTCCTTCAGCATCAGCGTCAACAATCGCAACATCTACAGATTTTGAAGTATCATTTCTCTATCCAGTTTTAGTCGCTTTCTTCGTTGCAATGTTTCTGTGGAGATTCTTCGTTCCTCGCCAGTTATCGGCTTTACAAGTTGCATTCGAGATTGATGATGATTTGTATGAAGTTCATCGTTTGACAAAAGGCATTGATGATGCCAAAGAACTCCTGCAGCAAGGGCGTGTTGCATTTGGCGTAGGGTTGTACATGATGGGTATGATGGGTGTTCTGGTATTGATTGGAGAATTACTCTTCAATGCAGATGTTTACTTTGATCTCAATCTATGGCTCATCGGTTTATTCATTCTTATTCCAGTTCTTATCTCTCCTTGGGAGACTCTTAATGCGCAGTTAATTGGAAAGAATAAACTTCGAGTTGGCCGCCATACGATTCGAACTGGTCTCCGTAGAATAATCACACTCGCTATTTTGGTCTCATCAACTGTTGCTACAGTTAGTTACGGAATGAATCTCAATGGTGGTGACATCACTCCAGTTTGGCTTGCAGCAGGTATGTTGGTATTTATGGCTCCAACAATTCTTGCATATGGGCGTATTATGGGAGCCTCTTGGAATATGCTACTTTTGAATAAATGGAGGACAGCGAGAGGACGTAGAAATCCAATTGACCCTGATAAACCTTCATTTGTAAACAGACTTTTCTCGTTACTTCTTGTCATGTTCCTCATCACAATGCCGATTACTGCTCTCAATGGGATTGTTACTGTATTCCATATCCTGGTCAATGAGCCTCAAAATACGGAAGAAGTTCTCAATTTTGGAGGTATAATCGGCCATTCCATCTATGAGCGTATAGACCTCATTTCAGAAATTTTATTCCATTGGGAATTTATTAAATCAGCCCCTCAATTCTTATCACTTTACCTTTCTCTTAACATAGCTATTGTTGGCTTAGCGTTCATTTTTGAATTGACAAGAAACTTGATTTTAGGTGGTCAAACATTCGGTGGAATGTTTGGAGTAACTCTCGACACACCTCGTGAAATTCGAACAGAAGAGTCTGCGCAAGGCCGTCAACTTGCCTTTGCGTTCGCTGGCTTTTCAGGATACACTGTGCTGTTACTTATTCTGGTTTGTTACAAAGAATTTGGTGACTTAATGCCTTTTACTCAAGATCTTGAGGATAATGGATTTGATGAAAGTATGCGTCTCCTTACAACATGGATGTTTATTGCCGTTGGACAAGCAATTTTCTTGTTCACATGGCTCCTTTCAATTGCTCGTTTTGCTCCACTTAGACAATTAAAATTCGATCTTGATCCTGAAGAAAGAAGAGAAGGTGCTGTCATGCTGGCAGACGGTGACTGGATGAGAGACTTCGTTGATGAAGCAGCACTCCAAGAGGATTTAGATGCACTCATTCGATTCCAAATGCAATTGATTGAAGGTGATGAAGCCCTTGTGCGTCATGAAAAAGCACGTGCGAAAATGTGGGAATGTGCGATACGAGGCTTGTGGCCAAAAGCCATTGAAGAATCTCGTAAAGTTCTCGCACAAGCAGGTGGAGATGATGACGAGGCTCGTATGATTACTGCTACTGGATATCTCGCAACTCGAAGACTCGATGCTGCCCGTGAGGCTCTACGTGGTTTACAACAACCAGAAGGGTATGATGAACCTGAAATTCTAGCATTCATCACGGAATGGATGGACCCATGGAATGGAACAGTTGATGAAGATGATATCTGGGATTGGGAAAATAACTCGACTATTGACCACCTAAATGAGCAAATGCGAATGCTCAGGTACTGGACTCCAAAACATTCTGAAGATTCAATTGAACACACGGATAAACTTTCGATGATTGGAAAATTATCCTCTGTTGCGTCATTGAGAATGCAAAGACGTCATGAAGAAGCTCTCCAATTAGCACTCGAGACTGTAAAGTTTGATCCACTTGGTGTTCGGCCTAGAATCGCTGTTGCATTGTGTTTAATCGACAAAGGAAATTGGCACCAGGCCATGTCTGTATACCAAGAACTCAAAGAAAGTGACATTAATGATCCTCGGGTAACTGCTCTATCCGTTCTACTCGGGAACGAGGCTAATGTCGAACATATTGAAGTATCGCTTGCAGTTGAAACTGGTAAAAATGTTCGGAAATGGCTCGATGAAGCTCCTGTAAATGCTGTTGCTGGACTTGGAATTAAGGGCGGAATGGATGAAGCCATTAACGCCAACATTATGATTTGTGCACACGAATCAGTACGGCGTAACATGACTCCTCGCTATTCGCCTTCAATTTTGCATTACATCATCCAATATGTACTTCTTCCACCTATATTCATTGTTTCTGCAATTGCTATGTCTGGTTATGCAGGTCAGGTTCAAGGAGTTGTAACAGGTGTTGTGTTGTTCATGCTTCAAATTGCCTTTGCACGATTCCGCAGACAACAAGGAAGACAAATTAAGCATCGTGATCAGCGTTCATTGGTCGATTATGCTCGTATGATGAAGCGCTTCAAGGTTAATCCAAATAGCGGTAATATTCCAATAGGAACCCACCTCCTTCTCTCAGGTATTCTGGTAACAGTAAACGGTGTTGTCTTGGATGTTGGAATGCCTGGATGGTTGACCCAACGGCTTCCAAAGGATGCTGACAAAACCATTCGATCTCGTCTGAAGCGAAATGCGTTATCGATTAGTAAAAATAAGCCTGCTAAGTTGAAGCCATTGAAAAAAGGATGGTGGCTCAAGAGGCCAAAGGATGAATTATCAGATGTGCCGATTCTTGAACAATTGGTTGGCCAAGTTGCATACAGAGGTCGTCAAACGATGCTTATGAAAAAGACGACTGGATTCCGTCAAGCACCATCTGGAAAGCCTAATCTCAATCCAGTAGGATCTCATGATTTCAAGGGTAGGAGTGTACCTCGAAACACACGAACAAGCGAACGTTCAGCCCGAACAGGTCCCAGTCGACCCAGTCGTCGTCGTTGAGCCTAACAAGCGATTGATAGTATTCATGAACCTTGTCTGACTGGACAATACATGGGCAGTCCTTCACCAAGAGACTCAGTTAACCGCGTTTTAGAAGCGACATCCAATAGTGCCCGTCTTTACGGAAACGGACTTGGCATGATTGCATCCGAGAATATTATTTCTCCAAATGTTAAGCGTGCTATCAATTCTGATTTACATGGCCGCTATGCAGAAGGCTTACCAGGAAAAAGATATTACCAAGGATGTGAGGATTTCGACACCATTGAAAGTCTTGGGATTGATCTCGCAAAGAAGGTATTCAACGCACCATTTGCGAACATACAATCGACCTCTGGAACCGTTTCTAATATTGGTGCATTGAAAGCATTAGCCAAACCAGGAGATTCTATTACTGCTGTTTCAACCGCTGATGGAGGACATATTTCGCATGCTCGTATGGGTGCTGTCGGTCTACGTGATCTCAACGTCTCAACGTATCCTTGGGATGAAGACCGTATGGAGCCAGATATTGATGGCTCATGCGCACTTATTCGAGAATTAAAACCTAAAGTAACCCTTGTTGGACAATCTGTGTTCCTTTTTCCTACACCTCTCAAAGAGTTATCTGATGCAGCCCATGAAGTAGGTTCTACAGTCATGTATGACGGTGCTCACGTTCTTGGGTTAATAGCAGGAGGTGTATTCCAAGACCCTCTGAGAGAAGGTGCCGATGTCATGACTGGCTCCTCTCACAAAACCTTCCCTGGACCACAAGGAGGCTTTCTTCTCTCGTCAAATGAAGATCCTAAATTTCAAAGAAAACTTAACAATTCAATGTTTCCAGGTGTTGTATCATCATACCACTTACATCACGTAGCCGGTAAAGTTGTGGCACTTGCAGAATTTGAAGCGTTTGGAGCAGCTTACGTCCAAGATATCGTTCGAAATGCTCAAGCATTTGCGCAAGCCTTGGCAGCAGAAGGGTTTGATGTTCTTGCTGAATCCCGTGGATATACAGCCTCTCATCAGGTGTTGACACGTCACGGAGATATCGATTCTGGAGCAGGTGCAACAGCAGCTGCTCTATTGGAAAAAGCTGGAATAATTACCAATATGAATATGCTTCCAGGAGACACCAAGGCTATGACTCCATCCGGTCTTCGACTAGGAGTTCAAGAACTTACTCGTGTTGGAATGGGTCCACGAGAAATGGAAGAAGTGGCCTCTTTTTATGCACGAGCATTACTTCGAAATGAAGATGTCAATGCAATTAAAAATGATGTACATCATCTAAAATCTGATTTTCAACATGTTCAATACTGCTTTGATTCTGAAGATCTTCTTGCATATGAAGGAATGTAAGGCATGTCCACTCCATCTGAACTTTCGCATGAGTCATTAACTCATAATGGGGGCTTCATCTTTGATACAGATCAAAATTGTTACATGTTGTGGAAACAACATGAATTCAATCGTTGGTGGCGAAGTTTTGAATCTCTTTTCAAACATCCCTTAAGCCGTATCTTCATAAATTCAGTAGTGGATGATTTAGAGTTTCATGAACGCTTGTCCTTGCAGCATGGATTGTTCAAGAAGAAAAAATATATCTCACAACTTTCACAACTGACACATTTTTACGGAAGTGGAACAATTGATTTACAAAAAAAGGAGATTTTCAATGGCGCCCATTCTCTTTTTTCTGTTGGGTTAGCATCATATGCTTTGGAAGTTTTCCATCAAACGAGATACAAAATTCGTTGGAATGAACCAACGCCTCGAGTAGTTCAGTTATCACTTGAGGTCAATCGTGAATTACCTCCTCCCGGTTCAGTTCGGCCATTTCCCTGGTCAGAAAAGATGACTCCATCTGGTCTAGGTGACTCCCGATACGTATCCGGTTTACTTGTTGTAAAGGAGTTGGGTCATTTTGAAATTGATGGCGAGCGGTACATGATTGTCCCGGCTTCTCTTCTGGAGAGATTTTCGTCAACATGTTTGGCTTATGCTCCAGATATGAGTGATGTGCAATGGATTGAATGTCCAAGCGATTGGTCCAAGCCCGATACTTCCATCATGTGTCTACTTATCTCTTCTGTAGTGGAATTATTTTCCCTTTCGGAGCGTGCAGTTTACATTACTGGGAAGGACAGTTGGGATGCTTATTTGCGCACATATCTATCAGAACAAGGATGGGGTGGAGCCACTGTCGTCTCATATGATCCTCAGTCTTACGATACAACTCTAACATTCCCTAAATCTCCCCTTTCAGCTTTTTCCATTGGTCTTGTTGCTGGTATTTGGGAACGTGCACATGGAAGGAAATTTCACTTAAGTTTGAAGTTGATTGATGGTACTATACACGTTAATTTGCGTTCATTATTGGCATACGAAAATTCAGTATAAATCAAATCAACATTTCGATAGTTGTCGAGCAATTAAGGTCAAGGTTCATAACCAAATCGAAGGCTCGTAAGATTAGTCAAGGAGCGGAGGCTATTACCAATGTCACTAAATCACAATCAAATGGCGTATGCTGCTATCATTTCAACACTAATATTCGGGGCTCTTTTCGTAGGAGTGAGCGGTTTTTACCAAACTTCTGATGGAATTGGAGAATTCGATAGTGCAGCAGAAGAAGATTTGTTTGGAGATGAAGTGTCTTCTGGAGAAGCTACTGATAGCGATAATGATGGCCTTCCAGACGTTCTTGAGTCTCAATACGGTACTAATCCCCTCGATGAAGATACAGATAAAGACGGCATGAGTGATGGATGGGAAGTGGACCATGGCCTCAATCCTCTTGACAATGGTGAGTCTGAACTGCTTGAAGAAGAGACGGGTTCTACAACAACAGCAGATGATGCTGAAATTTCGAACGAAAGCGATTCATGGCCTGATCCTGAGCAAGGAAAATACGGCGATCCAGATCGTGATGGTCTTACAAACGAACAAGAAGCGGAACTCGGAACCGACCCACAACGGGCTGATACAGATAACGATGGATTAAACGATCGATGGGAGTCTATTTATGGAATGAATGTATCTTCTCCAGATGGTACAATCTATCTTTTCAATCCTCTCTCAGGCAACTGGGATTGTACACTTTTGAACCTCGCTTTGGAAGAAACCCTTTCTTCAATGCTTGAAGAATTTGAAGGCGCTCCTACATGGGATGAACTCGAAAACCCATTAGGGAAGCATTCCTGCGATCAAGTTCTAGATTTTGATGACGATGGACTTCTCAACTTCCAAGAGGAAGCATATGGGACCAATCCAGCATCTGCTGATTCCGATGATGATATGCTTCCAGATATCCTCGAAGTAAACTCAGGTGCTGTTGTCCTTAACTTTGAACTTGGTTCAGATTGCGGTGAACCTGAAAGTACTCCAGTCTCACAGAGAACACCACGCACTGCTCCATTCGCTTCCGAAGTAAGCGCTGCATGGTTCTTGTCTGACCTTGACGGTGATGGCCTTCTAAACGGACCAAGTGATTGGGATACTGACGGTGATGGTATGCCTGACGGATTTGAATACTGTTTCTCATTCAAGCAAGATCACCCGACTCAGGATGCGAATAAGCAACTTAATCCATCAAATTCATCCGATGGTTACAATGACTGGGATGAAGATGGCTTAAACAATCTTGAAGAATATCAAGTGGCCAATAAGTTTGGCCTTACAAACGGATTGCCATCTTTTACATCTCCTTGGAGTGAGGATACTGATGGAGACAAAATGCCTGATGGTTGGGAAGCAAATCAGTACAACCGTACAACATTAGAATACCCATTGAATCCAAGAAATGCTAGCAATGCTAACGATGACATCGATTTCGATGGATGGGATTCTGACGGAGACGGAGACGTCGTGTATGACGAATTGGAACTCACAACTACTGTTGTAGAACTCTACGTCCAAAAGGGCGATTACGTCACAAGTAACACAACCATCGCTCGTGGTCAATACACAATGGGTGGAGGTAACAAGCAACCAGTATATCTGGTCGCTCCAGTTGATGGCTATGTTTACTCAATCAACGTAGCTCCAGGAGACCAAATTGAATCACGTCTCTTTGTTTGGATGAATCTTGTTGAAGAATCTGAGCGATTTACCAACTTGATGGAATACGAGGCTCGTCTCGATGACCAAGGAAACATCGTCGGACGTTCAACAGATCCAACCCATGGTGACACTGACCTAGACGGACTCCTCGATGGTATCGAAGTAGGTGGCTGGGAAATTCTTGTTGTCAATAGGGGTGTACAATTAACTTGGGTTGTTTCAGATCCTGGATTACCAGATACCGATGGTGATGGGCTTTCCGATTATCTTGAATTTTCTTCCACATGTGATGGACAAGGTTCTAATGCTTCAAATGATGATACTGACAGTGATGGAGAAAGTGATCAGCAAGAAACCAAACTCGGATATATCTTCAATGGTGAACAATATTTCACATCCGCCTGTATGTTTGACACCGATAACGATGGATTAGAAGATGGTGAAGAAGTGATTGCAGGTGCAGATAATTTCGTTACCCACGCAAACAACTCTGATACCGATGGCGATGGCCTGATTGACGGAAATGAAATCCTCTTTATCCCAAGGCCATTCCAATCAGAAACGAATCCACTGATCAATGATACTGATGCTGATGGTATGCTCGATGGATGGGAAATGCAGGTTAAATCAACTGAAGATAATACTAATTCTCATTCACTTTGGGTTGCTGTCTCAAATTGGGATCGACCAGGATGTACAGAAACCTCAACCAATAGTTGTCAGATGGGACCCGGTGGCTACGTTTGGATTAATTGGCTTGGTGGCTTTGAACTTCAGAAGAAATACGAAGTTTCTGAGATGAATCTTTCTGGCTTTGACCTACCTGGGAATACGATGTGTGATGGATGTAAAGGTCGTTGGGCTCTCGACCCTTCACTTAATTCTCTGAAAGATGATACCTATGACGTCGATAATGATACTCTCCCTAACGGGGCAGAGGCTCCTGCGAACTGGAATACAAATCCAGTAGACGACGATACAGACGGTGATAATTTGCCTGATGGTTGGGAAGTACGATATTCCTATGAGGCGATAAATAATAATCTGGTTGATAATTCTACAATCAACGCATACGGGGCCCGTGGTGTAATGGATCCTTCCATGGCCGACAGTGACCTTGACGGTATCGATGATGGTGAAGAAGACCCAGATTCAGACGGATTAAATCGAACTGGTTTAATCAGGAAATATTGCCCAGGATATAATGACACAACCAATGCGGAATGCAATATCGATCCAAACACTCCTGACGGTATGAAGTTCTATAATAACCTCGAGAATTACACTAATTTCGAAGAATTTGAGAATGGAACCAACCCAGTGGCTAATGACACTGATGGTGATGATTGGGAAGATGGGCCTGAAGTCTATTACATGGATCATGATGACGATGGTATGGCTACTGGATGGGAATATCACTTTGAATTCGATCCTTACGATTCTGCCGACAGACTTGTCGATAGCGATGGTGATGGTCACGTAAACTATTGTGAATTCAAGTGGGATACGAACCCAAGAAATCCGATAAGTTTCCCCGGTCAAGGTGAACTATGCGATCCATTTGAGAGCTAGTGAATTATGTTTAGAGGGAATTCGACTTCTATTTGCTTGGTGAGTATTCTCTCAATGCTTATCATTGCACCAGTTACGTTGAAGTCTTCTATGGCAGAACTTCCTGCTGATTCAATATTGGAATTTAATCAAGAAGATGGCATTCATCTCATGGATTTCATTAATGTTAGTGGTTCATCCTCTGTACCTCTAAATTCAGTTGAAATCTCCCTATGGAATGTGACGGCTGACGGCCAATATGATCTTTTAAATTCGAGTTCTTCACTGCTTTCCGTTACTCCGTTTGAAACAACACTTGGGACTACAAACTGGCTTTGGAATCATCAGTTTAATCAGGAGGGTGAAAGTTGTACATGCCTTGTTCGTATCTCATTGCTGGAACAAACTGATTTGAAATCATATGGCCTTACAATCTATCTTGGTCAATCTCATCATAGACCAGTTTTGATGTTTTCATCTGAATCGTATCTCACAACACAAATCATGCTTACAACTGAAGATGTAGTACTCACTTATGATGTCCTTTTACCACCAAACTTGATTTCCTTAGAAGAAATTTCGAATCCGGAGGTTTTGTCATCACTCTCAGTCTGCCCTGCCCCATTCGGTATTTGTACGGATGAATATATTCCCGTAACAATTCTTCATGAACTCATTGATGGCGAACTCACGGTTACCATGGAATCTCTCTCGATCAACCTCCCTGATGGTTTGTATTTAGTTGATTTTTATGTTCAATCAATGTCCCTGAGAGAATCAAATACTCTTACTCAATACATGGCAGTTGATAGAAATCCTCCCAATGTGACGTTCTCTTCCATATCTGAACTTTTCGAGGCGGAAATGATCACCGTTGATATTAACGTTGATGATGGATATGAGGGTTCAGTGTATTCGGTCACCTGGACTATAATTGAACCAGATGGGGAATTAAGAGCAGTATCTTCCACCGAGATATTAGGGGATAATCGTTTATCATTCGAAGCAGATGAACAGGGAGTGTACCAAATATTTGGTCTGATTCGGGATTTAGGAGGTAATATTTTAAATGTTCAACACAATGTTTCCGTTGTCAATGTTGAACCTCAACTGGATTTAAGATATGATGGATATAAGATTTCGAATAACCAGACCGTTATGGTAAAATCATCAGAGGAATGGTGTTTTTCTGCAAACCAAACAACTGATACTGTAAATGACATTGATTCATTACAATACAACTGGTTTGTTGATGGGAAATCCCTCTTAAGTGGTAGGTCGTATCTCTTATCTTCTGATATTAAAAGTGATGATTGGAAGGACATTACGCTGACTCTAACCGATGATAATGGAGCAAGTACATCAATTACATTTTCTGTTGAGGAACAGAATTCACAAGATCCTAATTCTTTTCAATCCATTACGATTTGGACCACAATATTGTTCCTTCTCATAATATCGACAATAGTTATCATACGCAAAAAAGTATTTTCGTCACAGAAATCAGATTTTGTACGCTGGTCTGATACTAAATCCTCTGATGATTAACCATTCATTAAAAAACTGTGAATTATAGCAATAACTGGTGAGTCTATGTTTAGTGATGCTGTGAAAGGTCTACCAACTGAACCCAAGAGTGTTCCTAAATCAGTCTATTTAGAGCGACAACAACGTTTTCTTTCGCAATTAAAGCCTTCAGATTTGGTGATTATAACAACCCCCTCAGAAGCTGTTCGTAGTAACGATGTGACTTATCCATACAGAACATCGAGTGACATGCTTTACCTTGTAGGTTGGGCTGATCCTGAATCAGCACTCATCTTCCATCACGACGGTTCACAATGGATTTCTCATCTATTTGTACAACCTAAAGATACTCTAAAAGAAATTTGGGAAGGAAGACGCCCTGGAGCAGAAGGTGCTAAACTTGGTTGGTCTATCGATGAAGCAACTTCAATACATGAATTAGAAGAACATCTTGATATGTTTCTTTCTGAGTGTTCAACTGTTCATGTACGCACAGGAATAAGCAGTGTCATTGATTCAATCGTGCTTTCTTCAATTGAACGTAGAGACCGTAATCGTCAACATTTTGGTTCTGGTCCAGTTTCACTTGAAGATCCGAGTCGTAGAATTGCTGAGATGCGTCTACGCAAATCTCCCGAAGAGATTGAATTCATGCGTCACGCTGCAGAAATCTCTTCAGTCGCTCATGAATTAGCTATGAGAGCAAGTAAAGACGGTATTTTCGAATACCAACTACAATCCATTATTGAGGGCTTTTTCGTCTATGGGGGTACAAGTGGTTGGGCATATCCATCAATTGTTGGGTGTGGTGAAAATGCAACCATCCTCCATTATACTGTCAATGAATCAAAGTGTAAAGGCGATGAGATTATTCTCATCGATGCTGGTGCAGAGTACAAAGGATATGCAGCTGATATTACTCGGTCTTGGCCTATTGGCGGTACGTTTACAGATGCGCAAAAGGAAATTTATGAAATTGTTCTTGATGCCCAAGAACAAGCAATAGCGGCCTGCCGTGTTGGGAATCCTTACAATCAACCACATGAAGTAGCTCGTTCTGTTCTCGCAGAGGGCCTTATCCGATTAGGTATTATCAATCAAAGTCTAGAAGATGCACTCGATACCCAAACCGGTCAACTGAAAAACTGGTATATGCATAACACAGGTCATTGGCTTGGTCTTGATGTTCACGATGTAGGCGTTTACAAACCAGATGGTACTCCACGCTTGCTTGAAGCAGGTATGGTGCTGACCGTAGAACCTGGATTGTATTTTGGTGCATGGAGGCCTGATGTGGATTGCCCTGAACGATATGCCAATATTGGCATTCGAATTGAAGATGATGTCCTTGTGACAGATGATGAACCTGATGTCTTGACCAAACGTTGCCCAAAAACAATTGCTGATATTGAAGGAATTGTTGGTTCATTGTAGAGGTGAGCCCATGGATTGGTCAACAATCATTGAAAAAATTGTTACATCGAACGATATTTTTCGTCTCACAAATGAGGAAACACTCGTTTTGTACGATTCTGCACCTCTCCATCAATTAATGGACGCAGCCCATCATAGAAGGAAATTACATAATCCAAGTACTAAGGTGACATACCTTGTTGATCGGAACATCAATTACACCAATGTGTGTACAATCAATTGTCAATTCTGTTCATTTTATCGCCCACCTGGCCATGACGAAACATACACTCAGACCTATGATGAGATTCGACAAAGAATCGTCGAATTAGAGAACATTGGAGGTTCTCGAATACTTATGCAAGGGGGAGTAAATCCCGCTCTTGATATCGATTGGTATATTGGTTTGATTAAAGAATTAAGGATTCATCATCCTTCCATTGATTTGGATTGTTTCTCACCAATTGAATTAGAGGGAATTGCTGAAGTTACAGATAGCACTACTCTTGAAGTCCTTATCCGTTTCAAAGAAGCAGGTATGCATGGCCTGCCTGGAGGTGGTGCAGAAATGCTCGTTGAAAAAGTACGAACAGATGTGTCTCCAAAGAAAGGCCATCCTGATAATTGGTTGCGTGTTATGGAAGAAGCTCAAACATTAGGGCTGACGACAAGTGCTACGAACGTTATTGGATTTGGAGAAACCAATTCCAATAGGATTGAGCATTTGGATAGAATTCGTCAACAACAAGAACGAGTCCTATCCCAAGGACACATTGGCTTCACTTCATTTATTGCTTGGCCAGTTCAACTTGAAACGAATACATTCGGAAAAAGAAATCGTGGTTCAAATCGATTTGAACTCGGTGCTGGTGCGAGTGAATATCTTCGCCACGTGGCAATATCTCGCTTATTCCTCGATAATGTCCCACACATACAGGCTTCATGGCCAACAATGGGCATGGGTGTAGCTCAGATGGCACTTCTAGGAGGTGCCGACGATGCAGGATCTACGATGATGGAAGAAAATGTAGTGTCAGCATCCGGTACCACAAAATTCAGTGCTTCTGAACAGGAATTACAAACTTCAATCATTCGGTCTGGATTTTCTCCCCAACGGCGTAATAGCGATTATATTCACCTAGAAACACCAGATACGACCATATCATTGCCTGACGTAATGTGTTCACCGCCAAATCAAGTTGTCGAATTGGTGTAGAATACAACCCATATCTCAGCTACGATGTTTCTGCCACCCTTACTCGATTCTCCAGTTGGATTGTATTCCTGCCCATTAAAGAGTCCACGATATGTTAATTCGTTAATTTGACCATTATAATCAACCCATGATGAAATATCGTAGGACCATTGCTTGACATCTTGCCCTGCACACCAACCTGCTCGGCCAAATGGCCAAGATCCAAATTGATTAGCCACGACTCCATTTTCGATTTCATTTTCACATCCAGTATTGGAACTTACAATTGGATGCCATTCGTAGGTATGATGATTATCAACATAGTAATGATGTTCATGATCACAAAATTCTGCACAATTAGCGTTATCTTTTTGGAACCCATGTCCCGTTATTGTTGCGACAATTTCAACTCTCGTTGTATTATCTGGAACTGAGAAATTTAAACTTCGCACATAACGGCTCTCGTTGTTATAGGTCCCATCGAACTGACCACCAGTGAATGCAAATGTTGCATCATGTGGACGTTCTCCACTGCCCCAATTTGAGAATAAGAATTTAATCGTCATATCGCCTTTATTCGCTCCTTTGTAACGGAATCTACGCGTTTCATCCTCCTCTAACATGAAGAGATATGGGCTAATGTCGGTAAGCCAACGTCCTTCACGTCCATATGTTGTAATCCATCGCATAAATTCAGTCCCACATGTCGATGAATTATTTGCATCGCAGATGTAGAGGTGAGCAAGATAATCCCACTCATGACATCCCCCATAGGAACTATCGCTCTTTTGGAACCAATTGCTTCGTTCATCACAAGCATGCTCATGGAACACCTCGAGAGTGTCATAAGACGTCATATTATTTGGCATAGTGAACGTGGCATTTCGATATGAATTATGATTGGATCCCCATCCTCCAGCATGTCTCTCGAAATCATACAATGTAACAACATCAATTCCAGAATCCTGCATTCGAATTTCAGGTTCAAATTCAGCATTCCATTGGTGCGGTTCATACGCATAGTGGTTCGGGTCATTGGTTTGCGTTGTCCAAGCATATATTGAACCAGTTTCTCTTGCTCTTTGGAATCGATCAATTCCCATGAAAAATGGACTATTCGTGTTAGAAATCATCTGTCCAAGTCCACCCTGAATATTACTTGCATCCATGTCGATATAATGGATACGACCGGACCATTCTAGTTCTTCACTTGGATTTAATCGATATTCAACATCACTCTTTCTCGATGTTATATCGTTGTGATATGTTGAATCAAATGAGCCATAAAAGAGATGCGTATTTTCGGGGAGGTTCCTGATAAATGTGCCTGGATTTGTAGCCCAAGTTGCAGAATTTGAGTTGCCACTTGAGTCAGTATACTTGAACATGAAGAGATAAACATCATCCCCAGTCCATTTATTTTGTAGGGTGAATGTACCGTCAAGGGTGGGGACTGTGAATGTTGGGACAACATCCATTGGTCCACTGACAGTCGTTCCAGATGTCCAAGGGATTGATTTCTGATTAATGGCGCACCCCTGAACATCAATTGTCCATTTTGTAGGACTATTGTCACAAATATCAACATTCGCAAAGACTCCATCACCATCTAAATCTGCACATCCAGCAGCATTAACGAGTAATCCAGTAGGAGTTCCCTCACACTGGTCTAAGAGGTCATTGACACCATCAGAATCAGAATCGCGTTGTACAGCTGCACATCCGAATTCATCAACATCAGTTGCTCCTAGCGGTGTGAAAGGACATTGATCTAAGTCTGCACCTGTGGCATTGACATCATTAACACTGTCATTATCATCATCTTCGTCTTCTGTTAAATCATAACATCCATCCATGTCAAAGTCAGTATTGGAATTCCTCTCGCCCTCCCAATTAGATTTTCCTTTTTGACAAGAATCATCAGTATCTAAGGAACCATCATTATCATCATCAATATCTTCAACTAAATCATGACATCCATCTTGATCCCAATCATTGTATAGGTTTGCAGGCCAGTTTACTTCACCAAACTGACACGAGTCATCGACATCAGGGATGCCATCTCCATCATCGTCGTCATCATTGGTATCGTCATTGCAGCCATCACTGTCTCGATCATTGCTGAGGGTGCTTGTCCAACCAATGGTCGAAACACAACCATCCTTTGCATCTAGTATGCCATCGTTATCATCATCAATATCTTCATCGAAATCTCTACATCCATCCTGGTCAATGTCATTTTGTTGATTCGAAGCCCAACCATCAGATTCTCCAATTCCGTCTGGGCATTGATCCATCTCGTCTAAGATTCCGTCGCCATCTGCATCATTGTTGGCTTCGATGATGATTGTTGTATTTCCAAAATCTTCTGACATTGTGTATATACCGCATTGCGCATATATTGCGATTATAAATGACTCATTGCGGAAGTCTAATTCCGAGAGCATGTGATTGAATGTTCCATCTTCTTTGATTGATAATACATATGATTCGAGATTGAAATCCCCCTGAGGAATCGTGATGTTAGCAAAGCATGATTCAATAGACTGGTGCAAGATTTGGCCTTGAACGAAGAGCATAGAAGATTCTGCTACGATGTATTGTGGTACAATCAACGAGGTTGTACCTTCATCAGGGGTTTGGACCTCAACCGCATTTGTCATCGTAATTAATTCGCCTTCTGAAGGGAGTATCTTTACTTCAATCAGATAAGTACCTGGTACGTTTGGTAACAGTATAATCGAAATGTAGGTCGCCTTCTCTGTAACACTCCACTCAGCAGCATCCTCAACTTCATTTGAATGGCTGATGCTGTATTCCATAGTGTAACTACCTTCTCCAGTAGTTTCAAGAAGAATATTCAATTCACTTATTTCACCTATTTCTCCTGTTACAATTTCTTGATCCCATGAAGCCTCGATGGTGTATGGGATTGCAACAGTATCCTCCGGTTCAACATCAGCATTTGAATCGCCGCTTCCAAAGCACCCTGATAACATTAACAGTGAAAGGAAAACAGCGGCCGCTCCATTTTTGCCCATGCATCTACATCAAAGCGTAGGACATGAACCTAACGCTTACCGATGAAAAAATGTTCAGTTCGAGAATCATTAACAACAAGATTATCTAAATGTATTTTAGAAGTTGGAAATTGTACACGAATAGGCATAACCCATAGAAGAGGCATGTTATGTTGTCTCTTTATTTTGATAACAAGTTCCCAGTGAATGCGAAGTAATTCAGAATTTACCGTTCCAGGCCACAAAGTTGGAGGGGGGGTGAGTTCAAACTGACCATCTTCTTCGATCACTTGTCCACCACCTTCTTCAGAGAATCTCATCGGCCTGAGAAATACGCCTCCAGGAATATCTTGTCTCTCCATAGGAGCATCTTCACCTCCCGCAGTGCCATCATCAAGGCCTTCCTCCCAATGGTGAGGAAGTGGTGTTGAAAGCCCAACTGGTGGTTGTTCTCCTAGTTTTCTTCCAGACAATTCCACTAAAGCAGCTCTCGAGGGTGGCAATGTTCCAACATGCCAATGAACAGAAATAGATTTCCAATCTTCACGCCTTTCTGGAATGATGCATTTCCCACGAAGAGATTTACCACTTTGGATATTTGATTCAAGTTCGATTATTGGAGATTTGGCTGGATTTTTAAAATAGTCTTGTTGTTTCTTTAAATCCAAAAAATTGGCAATTATTCTCAACAGTAATGGCATCAAGAGAAATGGTACCACGACAACGGTCAATAGAGGATAATCCAACAGGCCTAATCGGATACTTTTAGTTCCGAAACTGGGTATACCAATGGATCTGAGTATAGGCTCAATAAACAAATATGTGAGTGATACTAAGAGTAAGATGACGGCGAAATCTATCAATCTTCTCGCAACAGAATGGAGATTATTTGGTATAATATACCACCCGCTTCGTTGTTGTTCAATAAGATTAACAAATGCTGAGTTATCAACTAAAACCGAAGAATCTTCATTCCACTGGAGATCATCAGTCGACACAAAGGAGCGTTCAAGTAACCATCCTTCTTCACTTTGAATTACAAATTCGGGATACTTTTTCTTTACTAGTTTAGTTGTAAGATTCGTGTCCACTTCCTCATGAATGGTGGGGACTGAATCAGGCTTCCAGCGATGATGGTCAAACGGAGGATACCTCACTTTGTGAATGATATTCCATTTACCCATAGGTATCGCCTCACGTGAAAAGCAGTTTTACTCCAGCTTGGAATGCTAGTTTCCTAAAGGCAGGTACTTTACGTAATAATGCCATTCCAAGTGGTACAGGCTTTTCGATATCTCCAACTGAGTTGATCAATTGAATGACTTCAGGTTTTGCAAAATTAGCAAAATGCTTGTCCAGTTCTTCATCTGTACGGGTTGATACGAGGAGATCACGTAGTGCCCGCGCTCTATCTTGTTCTTTTTTCATCTTCGGCCATGATGCTTTCGTAACGGATTTGAGATCTTTTTCAGTGAGTTTATCGTTATTTATTGCAATGACGAGATTATCTACGATTGATGAGATCTGTTTGAATCCTGGGCCAAGACCTCCTCCAGTTGTGGGCTTGGCCATACCCGCTGCATCGCCAAGAACCATCACTCGTTCTTTGAAGGGACGACGGATCATTCCGGAAGGTACAGGTCCACAATAACGTGCAGTTTCCCGTATATTCTCAAATCGTTCTTTCCATAAAGGATGTGTCAGTAAATCATTGTAGCAGTCGAGGATTGTTTTCCCATCCAACATATCAGCCTTTGACCATAATCCGATTCGATGAGTGTCATTACCAGATGGAATTACCCATGCGAAAAACCCTGGTGCAATTTCAGAACCACTGTACATCTCGAGCCAGCGATTCTTGCCTTCATATCCCACCACTTCTGCTTGGAAGCCAACCATCATTTCTTTTGGATGACCCATTTTGAATTTCCTCCGTACCCAAGAATGTGCACCGTCGCAACCAATGAAGAGTTTACAAGAAACCTCTCGTTCTAGTTTTGTACGTTGATTCTTAATTGTCACAAGGACTCCATCAGGATGAATCACTGCATCGGTCGGCTGTGATTCGAGGACGATGTCTGCCCCCGCTTTCAAACCCTGTTGGACAACTTCTTGGTCGAATCGTTTTCTACAGACTACATAGGTACGCAATTCCCCATCTTTGCCGACAGGTACAAGTGTTCCAGATGGACCATGGATTAATGCTCCATCAACATCTTGAACGACAGTGCCGTATGCTTCCACCGCATGCATTGCGCTTGGAGTTACAAGACCTGCACACTGGAATGGACGTCCAATTTCAGTATGTTCCTCGATCATCAATACTGATAATCCTCTCTCGCAAAGAAGCCGAGATGCATAGCCTCCTACGGGGCCAGCACCGACAATGACGACATCATAGTCGTAGTCCATGGTTGCTTTGAGGGGGTCGACTTCATGAAGTTTCTTCCGAATTCACCGTTTAGCGAACCGATAACCAATTCTTTGATTCTTTTTCAGATAAAGAATTGCAGTGTAGGGATTGCCCGTTTTCTTAGCAATGAGGTCATCAAACGGTCCAACCTCACCTTTTTCAATCAAGGTTTTTGCTTCCTCTCGCGTCAATTCTCTCTTACCAATTTCACGAGGAATATCGATTTTACATCCGGATGCACTTGTTTTAGGTCGATAATGTGTTTCTGTCTCATATATTTCAGTCTTGAATTTAGGACATATTGCAACAACACCAGGCTGAACCTCAAATTTCCGAGCGTCAGCAGCAGGTTCTCTTGGTGGAAATTCAAAACCAACTTTATTTCCGTCAAGAATGAGGAATGCAGGGAATGGACGGCCTCTTCGTGAAATAAAATTCTCGATAAGTGCTGATTTTCCATCGACCAATATGGCCTTTGCCTCATCTGGAGAAATTTCCCTTTTGCAGATCTCTTTGCCTACACCTCTGAATTTACAATTATCATTATCGCATGCATAATGTGTATCAGTTTCTCGAATTATACCATCATCACACTTTGGACATGGACAAACTGCTTGATCTGTATTCTTGGCTCGTGTACCAGAGGACACTGCTGAGGTAACTTTCCCTGAGTCATCAATCGTAATCGTTGTGTTGTAGGATTCTCCGTTTCGATTAAAGAAACCGTGAAGGTCCTCGATTTTCTTATCTTGTAAGAGCCTTGCAGCAGTAGTTCTATCGAACCATCTTCCGCTTGTATCCTTCCAAAACACAAAGGTACAACCCTTGTCCTTTCCTTTGTTTTTCTCACATGTGTAAGAAAGTGCAGTTTCTGTTATTTTGCTGTCACATAACGGGCATTGTCCAATTGATGTATCCTTTGTGAAGAGATCGCTACTTTCATGATCACGAATTCTTGTGACAAGATCATTTGTTTGGTCGATGATGCGTTGCATGTATTCACTTGCAGCAAGTTTGCCTTGTTGTACGTCGGTTAGTGCAGCTTCCATTTCACCAGTTAATTCAGCAGAGGTTATCCATTCAACAGGAATCCGTCTTAGGATTTCAATGATTCTAATTCCATGAGCTGCTGCATTAATAGCTCCAGATTGTTGTCGAGAAATGTACCCACGAGAGAGGAGTTTTTCGATTGTATCTGCTCTTGTTGCAGGTGTGCCGAGTCCTTTATCAGACATCGCTTCTGCTAATTCTTCATCTTCAATTTCCTTTCCGGCACGTTCCATAAGTGTTAACAAACGAGCTTCCTTGAGACGTGATGGTGGTTTTGATTTATCCTCTTTCCAAGTGTGTTCCTCAATCTTAGAAGTGGTTGGGTTTTGATCAAGTGAACCCCATCCTTCAGGGAAATTCAAATTCTTTGGAACGACTTCTCTCCATCCTAATGTTTGGTATTGCTGTGCTTCTTTAGTGAATATCTCACCACCTAAATTGGCTGTTCTCTTTTGCTTCTCGATAGTTGATTGTGGGTACCAAGACGCTAAGAAATTTCGAACGATGAGGTCATAAAGTCTCTTTTCGTCATTTGATAGTGAACCGGAAGGCTTCTTCCCCGTAGGGATAATTGCAAAGTGATCACCGACTTTCGCATCATTGAAATTCCTCTTGACATTTTCTAAACCACTCTTCTTTAGATGATTTGAAAAACTTGTGAAATCTGATTGTTCACCGATATTTGCGATTGTTTCATCAATTGCATCTGTCATATCTGAGGGGAGATATCGAGAATCAGTTCTTGGGTATGTAGTCAATTTATGTCGTTCATAGAGTGCTTGTGCAACATTAAGGGTCCTCTTCGCAGGCCAAGAGAACATAGAATTCGCTTGTCGTTGTAATGATGTTAAGTCATAATTGAGAGGTGGGTGTTCTTTTCCAATCGTCAACTTTTCAGATACCTCTGCATCTTTGCCGCCATCCAATAATTCTTGAATACGGTCTTTATCTTGCTGGGTAAGAACCCAATGTGCCTTTACGTCATCATTGGATTTTCCTCCTTCCCATCGTCCATTCCAAGTGCTCGTCTTGTTTGTAAACGTGGCATTAAGTTCCCAATAAGGAGTGGGAATGTGCTTGAGAACTTCGAGTTCATGATCGACAATTATTCCAAGCGTAGCAGTCTGAACACGACCAATTGAGATTGCTTGTTTCTCAGTTCGTTTTTTGGGTAAAAAGATTTCAGCAACACGAGAACCATTCATTCCGATAAGCCAGTCTGCTTGGGTTCTGCTGTAGGCTGCATCTGATAATGGCTTGAATTCCTCTGAAGATTTTCTACCATCCCAAGCCTTCTGAATTGCTGATGTTGTCATTGATTGCAACCACATACGACTAACGCTCGTCTTGATTTTAGCGTGACGATAAATTGTCTGAAAAATAAGTTCGCCTTCCCTTGCAGCGTCACAGGCATTAACAATTTCAGAAACGGATTTATCTTTCATTAATTTCTTAATTGCAGTGAGTTGTTTTTTTGTAGATCCTGACTTTGGTTTGAATTCAAATTCTTCTGGAATATAGGGTAGTCTGTCAGCAGTTTTTCTCCAGTTCTTGAACTCTGGATCATAGTCGTCCATGTATTTGAGTTCCAGCATATGCCCAACAGCCCAGGTTACGACAATCCCATCACCTTGCCAGTGTGTTGCCTCTTTCTTGGAGATGCCAAGCACTTTGGCAATGTCCTCTGCAACACTAGGCTTCTCGGCGAGGACAACGATGCTCATCAATTCACCCGGTTTGTCGACCATACTTGAAGGCTCGCCAAACTTCATTTTGAACAGATACCTTACGGTATCTATGGAACTACTCCAAGAAAGCGTGAAGATTATTTCGGCTCATTTCTTCGTCCCATACATCTTCGTTTTCTCTAAATCCACACCCTTCACATCCAGGATATCCTGCCAGAAGTAATTCCGAACACATTTGTTCAATTGCAGGTAATACGAGGTCGGTTTTCAATGGCAGCCAAAGGGTATCCATCGATGAAGGTGCTTCGTGGTTAGTTACTATCATTCGGCTATTCGTATCTCTTACCACTAAGTGCTGGCCAGTAGAAATAATTGGAAATGTAATTCGTTGTGGCAAAGCATCACTCATATTGAGAATGAGCCGATGCCATCGGTCATGATGTTTCACTGGTATTTCGATTGATATTTCACCGAGGGAAAGGACTCTACGTCCTGCTTCTCGCAACGCCAGCCAGAGTGGCGAATTCTCCTCCATGGCACTCCGAACCATCACAAGGCTTGAAGGATATCGGTTCAAGGAGAAGCCATGGGGAGAGTCTTTCGATTCATTTCTCGGCCGTTACTTGCGGTTCAAGATTCTGAAAAGGCTCATGGCAGATCATTGTTAATGCTTAGGATACTTTCTTCTAATCCCTTTACAAGATTCATGCTCCGAACGTTGTATAAACCGACTCATAATCTCCCTATTCATCGATTTGGAATCGATTTTGAACACCCATTTGGGATGGCAGCAGGCATGGATAAACGTGCAGAAGCTCTCCGGGGTTGGGAATCAATTGGACTTGGATTTTCAGAAATAGGTGGAATTACTATGCTCGAACAAGAAGGGAATCCCAAGCCAAGAATGTTTCGCCATGGAGGAGACAGAGCCCTTGTTAACAGAATGGGCTTTAACAATCCTGGGAGCGAAAAGGTCGCTCTTCGACTCAAGAAATCAAGAAAGTATAACCGAAAAATTCCTGTTTGGGCTAATTTGGGAAAGTCAAAACTAACTCCCTTATCAGAGGCAAAGGATGATTACGCTACAACTCTGAGAAGGTTGTGGTGTGATATCGATCTGTTTGTAATCAATGTCTCATCTCCCAACACCCCCGGATTGCGAGATTTGCAACATGGAGATTATTTATCGAGCATTATTCAGGAATGTATGGCAGAGAATCTAAAATCAGCAGATATGTATGGGGGTAAAACAAAGCCACTTTTAATTAAAATCGCTCCTGATTTATCAATGCCTGAGCTTGAACTAATTCTCGATGTGGCATTAGCAGCAAATATAGATGGAATTGTGGCAACGAACACTACGCTGCAACGTCCTAATGATGAAGATAAAGCCTACAAAGAATCAGGGGGATGCTCTGGTACTCCACTTGGTGAACGCAGTACAGAATTGATTCATCATATTTTCAAATATACTAATGGATCTCTTCCTATCGTGGGTGTTGGTGGAATTATGTCTTCAGATGATGCATGGGAGAAAATTATCAATGGAGCATCATTGCTTCAAGCGTATGCTGGCTTTGTTTTTGAAGGACCAGGTTTAACGAAAGAAATTGTTAATGGTGTAAGGAGGAAACTTAGAGATTCTAAGTATGCCTCTCTCGAGGAAGCAATTGGGTCCTCTGTGGTACTTAATTGAAAGGCAGATATTGAAATAGGTACGGATTGAGGGGGGTTTGAAGACTATGTTGTCCTATCGTCTACGGCTCATGCTCATAGGTGGTGTAATTACAATTGCCGTCCTTGGAACAATCTTCCTTCAGGCACCCGAACCCACTCTCACTGTTGATGAATTACTTGACAATTCATCCGATCACGTCGGTGATGAAGTCGCAGTTCGGGGGGAGATTATGGATGGTTCAATTGATGAAATGAATATGACATTCATTTTGGAGGGTTCTGAAGGAACTATATTGGTCGACTACTCCAATGCAGGTTCAATATCCAACGGTTTAGGAGATAATCGGACCGTATATGCAGAAGGTACATTCAAAGAAATTAACGGGTCATACGTTGTTGAAGCTGATACAATCAAAACATCGTGTCCATCAAAATACGAAGAAGAAGCATAGAGTATTTCATCGTTTGATTGAAATACACCTTCTCGTAGGGTATCATGGGATAGGTGGGGAGCTAGGCGTACCCTATACCACAAATCGTCTTTATGGTGGGCTGAATGCCTCAGGGCGGCGAAAGCGGCTTTTGGGTTCCTGTATGCGGACGTAGATGTCTCGCCCCTACATGATCCGGGTGTTGAGAACCGTTTCCGGAAGGAAACGGGGACCAAATAACCGGGGGAACAGGTCAGGCCGGGAACGGAGCATCCCTACCTGGGGCCATGGATGCTGTAGGGATTCGGGACGGAGGAAGTGTGCAGATTTGGCTCAAAAGTACGAGCGTCCACCTGAGGATTCCCACTTTTTAGATATCAAAAACCACATCACAAAACCAGCCAGGTCCCTCAAATGATGGAACTTCCGGCCATTGTGATGGAACTTCTTCGTATTCTTTTACTTCCATTATAATAAGATCTTGTCGTGTTACTGCCTTGATTTCGACTTCTTTTTTTATGGATTCTGAAGAGACCCATAATACATGAGCCTCAAGATGTATTGCAGTTTCATGATTTTGAATACGAACAGTGCTTTCGACCATCCACTTTCTCTCAACTTCATCTTGATACAGCACTTCTTCTAGCCATTTTACCAGAAGTATACTATTCATTTCCTCATGCAATGGCACTGAAACATTCCAAACGGATGAATGATGAACAAGAGAACCAATTTGTTGAGCAGAATCTGAATCGATGAGATAATTCTGCATACCATAGGATGTTTCTTCAAACAGTCGCTCAAAGGAGGCGGCAAAAGATCGTAGACCGATGTCAGCGGTGGTAGGTCTTAGCCATGAACTCATATCTTCGCCTCAGCGCTTCGATACTTGGAGGCTCCAAGCGATTTCACCAATACGGTCAATCATATCGTCTAATCGTAATACAAAGCGATCGGTTCTATCTGCAGTTAGAATACACTCACTTGCTGCATTAGCTAATTGAGCAGTTTCGTAAACGGTTAATCCTAGGGAAATGGCAGTTGCTACTGCAACAGCGGCAGCATCAATTAATCCAATCATTTGCCGAATATCTTCAAGCATACAAGGTACGTGAACTGTATCTGCTCCCTTGGAATGAATTGTTACGCCGTCTTGGCCTTCGAGAATGACAAGATGCTTCCAATCATTGGTTTCAAGTAATTTCATTGCTGCATCAGTTCCAGTTGGTGAACCTAATCTTCCCCTCATAAGTTCGAGCCCTTTCGATTGAAACATAACCCAGTCTACACCTTTTGTACGATGCAAACCTGTTAACTTAGGATCTGCAATGATGGGAACATTATGTTCTTTCGCTGCAGAGATAAGTCGTGCAGCCCCTTCATCATTTAACACGCCCAATCCATAATCAGATAGAATCAAACAAGAAGAACCGGGCAGAGCATTAATCGTTTGATCAATGAGTTGTTCTGATGCATGTTCAGGCATTGGATTTTCATCTTCAATATCCCAGCGTAACAGCAATTGTTCTCCTCGAACAAGCCCTTCCCGTGCACCTAATAATCGTGTTTTTACCGTAGTAATTCTATCTTCCAATACTGCGATACCCGATGTATCAACACCCTCTGCATCGAGCATGTCCAATACTGCTAGTCCAGGGCCATCATCTCCAACCACTCCGTGGAGTTGACTTGAGAGGCCTAAGGAATCAAGTCCACGCGCTACGTGTGCGGCTGCCCCAACATCTTCATCTCTTGAAATTTCTTTCAACACTGGAACAGGTGCTCTTGAATTTAGATTATTTGCGAACCCATGGATGTAACAATCCATCATGATATCTCCAACGAGCAAAACTTTTGATGGCTTTATTGATTTTAAATCACTTTCCAATTTTCTTAGTGCGTCATGCACTCGTGCATCATCATCGTTCATTCCCATAATTTTCCCTCTTTAAATGTCATCTTGTAATTCAGCCAGAAGTGTGGCATGATCTTGTTCTGAGATGTTTGTTTGTTGACGAAGAGTGGACAACATTGCTTCTTCGTCTCCTGTAATAATTCCATCAGATAATGCAGTACGCAAAACCGAGCGATATGACGCTAATTCCGGTGGGATGAAAGGTTGTTCTCTGGCTTCATTAAGCAACCGTTCATGAGTTTCTTCGTCGATATCGAAAGCCACTTGAACAGTTTTTAGCAATGCTTCCTCTTCATTATGGATTGTGCCATCAACAAGCGCTTGTCTCAGCATGTCAAGATATATTTCTTCTGGAGGGGGCACGTTGATCTCCCGACGTGCTTCTTTTGAAAGTCTCCGTACACGTTCAGGATGCATACCCAAGAAGTCTACTACTTCGTTGAGGAGTAACTGTTCATCTTTGGTTATTCGGCCATCTTCCCACGCACGAGCAAACATTCTGCGAACCAGAGCCTCTCCCGCTTGAGCATCAAGTGATGCTGATCCTTCAGGATGAGATACCGGTGACAGTACGGGATTCTGATGATAAGCTAAATTTTCATCAATATGTGCTAATGTTTCAAGAGGTGAAACAGAGGATTTGAAAAATGATTCTAGCAATACTGTTTTCCCGTCACTACGGACTGGAGTCTTTCCTAATTTATCGTGGAGTGTGTTTGCTCGTTCTCTTCCCTCTATGGTTAACGAGTATACTCTTCTTCTTTGTCGAGCACCTGGTACGTGTCGACTTGTATTTTCAATCGCTGCTTGTTTTTCAAGTCTCTTTAGTGTTCGGGGAACGTGTTTCCTCTGAACATGAACTGCTGCAGAGATTCCTGCCTGTGTTAACTCAGCAGGTGCTTCCCATACTCCTTCTGGGAGGTGATGGAACATAAGATGCAGGAGCGTTCGCTCTTCAGTTGTTAGAGTGCCTAAGAAGCCGCTAACCATATTCATCCCGCTTGGTTGTATGTCATGGTGGTAGTCCTTAGGACAATCGGTTCAATCGACGAAACAATATGTGTGTTCTATGACGAGCAAGCATGGTCCGACAGCAACGTCGCTACAAACCACGAGTTCGCACAACTCGTCCAATCGGTCCAGACGTAGTTCCCGAATTATCTGACCGTAAACCATTCCAACGACCTTCTTTTGATGGTAATAATTGGACGCTTAAACCTCCTCTAGCAACCCGATTATTTGAAAAAAGTGCAATTGGTCGTAGAAATGAGGATGGTTCAATATCCTTAACTTCTGCAGAAGTGCTCTATTGCCATTGGCATCGATCAGTGCCTTTGCCGACCTTGGATTGGCTGGAAATAGAATTTGAGCGAAATCCTAATCTTTTACATGAAGCCGTAATTTTGGACATCGGACGGCGAGGTGGAGAAATGGTTGTTCCCATCGAAAACTTGGATGGTGAGATTCCATATTCTTCATGGGGTGTTCGATGGGGAAATAGTCAAAATAGGTTCAAAGAGGCATGCCAAGCCTATGTAAAAATTGCATCAACGAATGATGGATTTAGTTGGGATGATATCTTTGAATGGTGTGTACAATCCACAAAACAGAATGCTCTAGCTGAACTCTATGTTATCGATGATGAACTTCATGTAACAGGATATAGAGTCGATTTGATTGAACCTCAAGGGATAAATAAGCGCTGGGCAGATTTATCATTAAAGTCGCGTAATTACGTCGAAGAGTGCTGGGGTAAGAAACGAATCTTGGAAAAGGGATCATATCTTCCATACAGCGGTAATTGGCCCTGGCCTCAAATTGGATTTGACCACATGTCCGGCAGAATCTTGAGGCAAGAGGAGCATGAATACGTCAACTCTTGTATTGAGGGGAATTCTTCATCGAAGCCCGATATTGTGTTGATGGATGATTTACTTCGTCGCGGTTTGTTGGTTCGTCCTGGATTTAAATTCGGTTGTAAATGGCGAGTTTATGATGGGAATCTCGAAGAATCTCATGCACCTTGGCTCATTCAACCAGTACATCATGCATCAACGACATGGGAAGGTGTATGTCTCTCAATCCGTCTTGCGGAAGGCGTTCACAAAGAATGGGTGTGTGCAGTGTATTCAAATGATTCTTGGAAGTATCTTAGAATTAGACGCTGGTTGCCGAAACGTAGTTAATCAAACTCATATTGAATTTCTTCGTTAGACTCAATATCGTTACTGATGTCTTTTTTCTTCATTTCAGACAAATATGAGGCTGTAAACCATAATGAACAAACTACGAAAAAGACACCAATGATTGTAGATTGATCATCAAGCAACGGTATTTTCGATTCGGATTCAGCTTGTAATTCAAGTTCAATAGTCCAGACCTCTCCATTGAAAGAAGTTAATTGGATTTCACCAAACACGAACATATTTGGTTGAAGTAATCCATTAGGATTGATTTCGAGTGTTATTGTACCATTGCTATTTTTAATTATCAAAGGGGAATCCATTGTCCCGATTCGTGTTATTGGCCCTCGTAAATCAACAGAAAAACTTCCATCACCGGTTCCTTCTCCAATATATGGTATGGTGATGATTGAGATGTCTACTGGATCGATTACTTGTTGAAGAACCATCTCCTTCTCCAAAGGTATAGTGCCGAGAGTAGTGACGGTTGTATGAATGTCAAAGGAGTATCCATTACAGACTATATCTCCACTAAATGTTGCAATGGAATCAAGAACTCCTGGGGCTGAAAAGAGACCTTGTACAAGGTTTTCTTTACCTTCTACATCGGGTGAAAAGGTGATTGCTCTACCATCGGTACCATTGAGTATACCTGTGCATGTAACAACAGATTGAGAATTAATTATTTCGATAGGAAATGCATCCTCATCGAGAACTGTTAGCCCATAATCAGGTAAGTTGATTTCAAATGGAGGTGAACAATTTAATGAATAAATTTCAATCCTCCAAACATCATCCATTATTGATACATTTACGTGCCATGGAACGAGAATCCCATCATGGCTTCTAATCTGTATTCCCAATTCTCCAAAGGTATCTCCTGGTTGAAATAGATCAGCGTAAACACCATCATTGATTCCCTGCAACTGTTCATCATTCCCATCCGCTTCAATAACTCGCAAGTAAGGTCTTTTTTGATCGATATTCAATGCATTATATTCTGCATCACCTGCAGTTTTATCTTCGAGTAAAACCAAAATTCCTTCGCCTGGAAGTGAAGCATCAAATCCTTGTGGTGATCTTTTTTCGAACCATACAAATTCCTCTGGTCCAATCTGAATCTTTACTCGTGCTCCGCCATCACTTCTCGATTGTATGTCAAAGGCAGGACCTATGCATGGACTTTGGCTGTTGATGGGCCATTCCAATGATAGAGCTAGACTCGCTTCTTGGCCAATGGACTCCATTGTAGGTCCTGTAGGTAAAGATGGTTTATCGCCACCTCCGTTCCAATTTCCACTTGCCATAATATCCCATATTCCTATTCCTTTCCAAGATCCACTGTAACCAGAATCATGAACTGGATAGAGGTCAAATGCTCCAAATTGGTGCATCATTTCATGAAGGATTGTTCCTATGCCGTTCATACCATGTCGGATACTTGACATGGTGTAATGTTCAATACTATAGCCATCCACAGTGATTGGATTTTGGAAGGTTGTGAAATGGGACCAGATCCTGTTACTGGATCCTGCTCCTTGCTCTTGAGCAAGTGTTGAATGAACAATTAATAATCTGTCAACAACTTCGTCATCATTCAAATCATATTTACTCCAATCATCCACTTCAAGGTTAGTCACGACATATTCTGAAAGTTCAGCAGGCATGAATTGGGTGGAATCACCATAATCTCTGCCATTTGCTCCATCATTTCCATAGTACTCTAGTGGTCGTTGCGAACGAATTATTTCGTCATAAACGTCGATTTCAATATTCACTGATGAACCTATTGCCTCTGTAAAATACAACCGTGCCTGTTCTTCTAAAAGCGTACCAAATGCTTGTTTTTCATTCTCTTCAAGTTTATCAGAATCAAAATCAACAAGAACTACTAGCCACGATTCATTATTTTCTAATCCAACGAGGGGCGTATCCTCTATATCTTCAGAATCTATTTCAATATCAAAAAAGGAGTTAATTGTCGATGAAATGGAAAACGATAGGATCGAAAGAAGTAAGCAAATTAACATGCCAGATGCATGTCCCTTCTTCCCCATGACCTGATGATGGTGCGCATGTGTTTCAATTGTTGGGTGTTCAGCATCGGTTGTAGGTCATTCGACTAAGGACTTTTTTTCTTCATCAGTCCACGAATGAACGTTTACTCGTAGACGATTGTTTGTTTGCTCTTTCCAGGAAATAGACTCATTGAGTTCAAGGTGTTCATGAGAAGACTTTTCGATCAGAGTACGTACATTCGTAACTCGTTGATTTCTACTCCAGGGATCGATGAGGTTGGACATTGCAATGTTAACTTCATCTTTTAATTGTACATTGGAATTATGTAAACTGCCTTGTAATCCAAGTAAATCTAAACCTCTTAATGAGCACTGAATCGATTGCAGTGCATCTTTGAAGGAATTAGGAAGTGGTCGAGACGTACAACCTCCAATAATAACATCAGTAATTCCATGTCGATTTGTATGATCA
>JADHSC010000022.1 GCA_016777125.1 Candidatus Poseidoniaceae archaeon | reverse complement strand
CCTTAACAGCGGTTATGAGTGCTCTTGGGAGGGTATCAAAACCAAGGAAATGTTTGTTCTTTTCAAAGAATTCTGAAATAGCGACTTGCTTCTGATTTGCTGCCATCTTTTCTGCAATGCTCATATTGACACATCCGCCGCAGGTCCTCCTCAGTCAAAGACTTCGGGCCAGCAGGCATTCGCATACTAATGACGAGGCTACTTGATGTTTCGGCCAATTTTACACCATTTACTCCCAAATCCATGAATTGTAAAAGCCCTCATTAATCGGGCTATGACGCTGTATCATTCTAATACCGCATCAAATTTATCTTGAGCGTCCTTGTCCTCCAACTTCTCTAAACAAGGTTTCATCCAATATTTCCACCCGAGTCCTGAAAATACGATTGCAGTGGCTACATCCCAGATGTAATGCTGCTTTACGACCATCGTGGAAGCAACTAAGAGGAGCCAAGACATCAACAAGATGGTATGGAGTATCTTTAGTCGATTCGAATCTGGAGGGAACCAATATCGTAGCACTAAGACAACTTGCATGCTCTGGACGATGTGAAGCGATGGCCATGAATTCCATGGCGTATCAATGACGTGCATCATGACAAAGAACGGTTCCCAAACAGTCCCTTCAGTATCGACGACAAGATGGCGCAAATCAATTTCAACCGGAAACAAAAGGAAGATTAGGAAAACAATCCCGCAAGAAATTAACATCATTTGATGAAAAATAATATTTTGTCTCCACATGATTTTGTTTTTGCTTCCGAGAAAAGCAGCTGCTGGATAGTAGAGGTATAACGTAAGATAAGGGACGATCATCCAAGCCCAAAAGACAAGGTCAATATCGTACTGAGTAGATGGATCAAATGCAGCCCAATCGCGTAAGGAGGTTAGATGGTTAATTATGGTATAAGGAATTGCAGCAAAGAGAATCATTGCACCTACAAGAGCATAGGAAACACGCCGCCCATTCAGACTCGAGCGACTCTTCCAGTGAGAGCGCCAAATCTTCCAAGGGCGGGACCCCCATGTCAAGGACATTATTTACGGTCAAATACCTAAGGCTGTAAATTTTCTGCATCGAATGAGATTTACAATACGTCTTCTTTCCAAGAACTAATTTGGCCAGTGAATGCACTCATGGCCACAGTTAGTGGGCTTGCAAGATACAGTTTCCCTGGCCCAGAACGACCTTGGAAATTCCGATTGATCGCAGAAACCGTAACTTGGTCTGGAGTCATTGATACGCCTGGACCGGCGCCAATGCAAGCACCACATCCCGGATCGATGAGATTGACGCCAACATCAAGGAAAAGCTGATGCCATCCTTTTGAAACTGCAACATCTTTGACAACCCCGGAGCCGTATTGGATATAGAATTCAACACCATCTCGAACAGTTAGGCCAGAGTCCTTAGCAGCTTGGCAGACTTGAGCATAGTAGGCGATATCATCTATTTTTCCTGCAGTACAAGAGCCACCGTAAGCAATATCAATCGAAACATCCCCAATTTCATTGACGTATGCTCCATTCGTTGGATCGCTTGGAATTCCCTCATCTGGGTTTCCTGGGTGCGCAACCATTGGACGAATGGAAGAGAGGTCAATGTGATGCACTCCACCATGATACACTGCCCCTTCATCAGGAGCGACTGCTCGCAGCCTCTGTTCGACCATATTCAGATGAGGCATTCGCATTTCCATCCAATTGAACAGAACTTCATCCGCTTCACAAATCCCAGTTCTTGCTGAGCATTCAGTCGCCATATTACACAATGTTGCTCGCTCATCTGCTGAAAGAGAGTTCAGGCCAGGTCCTCCAAATTCCATTGAGCGGTTCAATGTCAGTTCTTTTCGAGCGTGGTCAGCGAGGATAAAGAGGATAACATCCTTTGCTGTACAACCTTCGTTCAACGATCCTGTAAATTCGAAGCGGATTGATTCTGGAACTTTAACAAACGTAAAACCTGCAGATACGAGATTTGCATATTCAGTAGCTCCAACGCCCCAAGTCAGTGCATTTGATGCGCCGCCCATGCAGGTGTGCGAATCCGTAGCTTGGATGAAATCCGAGACTTCGATGAATTCTTCGCGGGCAACCTGATGGCAAATTCCAGGTGATACGCCATCGACAGCAGAATAATCTCGAACCCCAGTATGTTTTTGGAATTCGTTTTGTAGTCTTCTCAGAGTTTCGACCTTGTCCATAAATGGAACAAATTTTGGATTGTGATGTGCATACAGAAGGTGATCTTCAAAGACACCGAATTTCTTCGGATTCATGAGTTGGTACTCGTCGCCGTATGTTTCTTGGAGAAATGTATGGACTTGGGCGGTGGTGAATTCATGAGAATAGCCGCCTTGAACTTGAGCGATAACAGGGTCCTGGGGTTGGACGCATGCGCCTTCCGGTTGGCCAACAAGATTTCGAGCAATGATTTTTTCTGCCATGGTCATAGGTCGCTGTTCACTTGATAACTCTGGCAGAGAGAGCCTACCGTCTTTCAACTGCTTCGAGAATTCAAACAATCCTCCAGATTCAAGAATAAGTGCAGTTACTTCATCGTACTGTTGTGTGAATTCCTCCAATTGAAGCGTCTCCCCATTTTGTAATCGCTTGAGCATCTCATGGTCACCCATTAATTGTCCAAGGTTGATATTGTTTCGTTCATGAATCGGTGCAAAGGAGGCAGCAATTACAATTCGAATACCTGCCCAGCGTTCGCACTGAGCAGCAGTTTCTCGACTTGAACCAGTCCCCTTTCGTTGTCCTGAAACGATGACTTCGAATCCGCCATTAATCAACGCATCTTCGTTGAATACGCGGATGCCATTTTGCATGAGACCCGCATATGCATTTTTTGCAATCATTGCAGGGTCGTGATCAAAACATACCCAAGCGGGCGTCATCACATCTGTGTTGATATCGTCAAGAAGATCTCCGATATCCAAATCTTCCATTCGAAGATTTAACCCCTCATACAATTGTTTTCGGATAAGATCGAGGTCCTTGGTAAGGAATAGAATTCTCTTTCCGGCTGTTAGAGAAACTTCACTTGCCATCCCTGCCATGTCATCCCCAAATCTTCTCAGAAGGCTTTGGTGTTTAACCAATTCGTTGCATAAGCCTCTAAAACGAAAAAGTGTCAGAGGGGAAGGTTTAAAAAAGGCATGCCAATCGTTAAAATAACTGTTTCTAAATCTACATATGAGGTGGATACTAATGGATGATCAGCAAGTTGAAGATATTGTAAAGTGCCCAGAATGCGGCAGCAGAAGCCTAACGCGAGACGAAACCCGTGGGGAAGTAACCTGTGATGACTGTGGTCTTGTACTCGAAGACAACGTTATCGATCAAGGTGCAGAATGGCGTGTTTTCTCTCCAGAACAAGGAGACCAAAGAGCACGTACTGGTGCGCCAATGACTGTTATGCTCCACGACAAAGGTCTGTCCACAGACATTGACTGGCAAAACAAAGATTACTCTGGAAAGACAATCAACTCCCGTTACCGTTCTCAATTCTATCGAATGCGTAAGTGGCAGAAGCGAAGCCGTGTAAGTAACGCAACTGAGCGTAACCTTGCAATGGCTCTTGCTGAGCTTGACCGAATGGCAAGCCGTCTCGAACTTCCTAAGACTGTTCGTGAAGCAGCAGCCGTCAATTACAAGAAAGCAGTCGATAAGAGACTTATTCGTGGAAGATCAATCGAAGGAGTCGCTGCAGCATCTCTCTATGCTGCGTGCAGGCAATGTGGTGTTCCAAGAACACTCGACGAAATCGGACAAGCATCTCGAACAGGCCGTAAAGAAATTGGCCGAACATACCGTTTCATGGTACGTGAACTCAAGATGAAAATCATGCCAACTGGTCCTGAGGATTACATCTCAAGGTTCTGCTCTGGACTCGGTCTTGATTCCGAAGTTGAAGCTAAGGCGTACGAATTGATCAAGGCAGCTCAAGAAAAGGAATTGACAAGCGGCCGTGGACCAACTGGTATCGCTGCATCGATTATTTACATCGCTTCCGTTCTATGTGGAAAGCGTAGAACTCAACGTGAAGTGGCTGAAGTTGCTGGTGTTACTGAGGTTACGATTCGAAACCGATACAAGGAATTGATTCAGAATCTGAACATCGAACTTGACATCTGATCAGAAGAGGTTTCTCGATGAGTAAGAGTCGGGATATCATTGCGGAAGCCACGTTTGAAGTGGTTGCTACGCAAATGGTTGAAGCATTGGAACGTGGGACACTGAATTGGCCACTTCCTAATCCGCCAATAACAGATCCGGATTTCCCTGTTCGGATGCCTGAGCGAGATCAAGATCTCATCTCTCAAGGTTTGTCAATGCTTCATGCAGATGTAGGAATGTTTGATCGCCATCTTGTAACAATCGTAGATTTGATTGTTCCCCATCGAATGAATTTGAGCGATGATCCATTTGAAATTCATCAAAAGTGGCTTGCTCGCCGAACCAACGATGTTTCTCAACGAATGCTGTTCTGTATCGCAACTGATTGGCTTGCACAAGCCTTTGATACATCTGCTCCGAATACTGACCGATGGTGGCTTGCAATTGCTCTTATCAATGGATTAGCAACTGTTCCTTATGGACAACCAATTCATCAAGGCTATCACCTCATCGAATCCGTAGCACTTGCTGAACGACCTGGAACTTGGCATACTCAACCCGAGGATGGTCCACAGAACTTAGGCTGGAACCCTCATGCAGTTGTACCAAGAACAACCTCTGTTATTGCCCACGATGCTGGCGTTGATGCTGCACGTTGGCTTCTCGATCAACTTGAGAACGACGTTCTTGAACGCCGGCTCCTTCTGATGGAATGGGTGCGATTACTCTTGGAAAGACCAGCATTAATCGAACCTCTCGGCTTGTTTGAACTTCTTGAAAGAAGAGCAAATGATGAGCATGAAGAAGTTGCTTCAAAGGTTGTGATGTGCCTCGCAAAACTGGTCGAGAACGACCAAGAGCGTGGGCTAGCAATCGCTAAAGCACTCCACGCAAGGAAAGAATTACTCCTTCGACGTTCAATGGCAGATGTTCTCACTCGCTTGTTTAGACGCGTCGGTTGGGATGCAGTCCCGTTCCTTGATTCCATGCTTCAAGATGAAGATGAAAGCGTTCTTGCAGCAGCATCAGCAACAGTTGGAGATTTGAAATTCCTCGATGAAAACGTTTGGGCTGATCGTTTGCAAGAACTCCATGGACACAATTCTTCTATTGTCCGAAGAAACATCGTCATCAGTTTACGAGACTATGTACAACAATTCCCTGAAGATGAACGGAAACTCATTCCATCTCTTTGGAATGATGGTGACGAAGTTGTCCAAATCCGTCTTCGAGAATTGTTGATGCGAATGGATGAGATTGACCCAGTGCGATTATCTAAGCATATTCCACTCCTCAGGGAAGATCGACTACAAGCACTTTGGGATTCTATGGATGCTCGTCGTGATGAGCGCAGTGCTCTGTGGAGACAGTGGCTTGCTGGTGAAAGTGAAGTGCCTGAACCAATCGAAATACTCTCTGAAACACATGTTAGTTCAGGCGAAGAACCAACAGAGTTACCCAACCTCGATGATGCTCTGGATATGCTCGATGATACCCTAGGATATCTCGATTAGTGTTTTCACAATACTGCGACACCCTCATATGTCCAACACCATACAGATAGTCATGAACCTGAAAATCTGGTTTGTGTTCTTCCTCTTGGTTGTGACGCTACCGGTTGGGACGGCATCCGAACAAACGGATTCCACATTGGAAGCCAGAGACATCAATGTTCAATATCTACCAGATATGGAAATTTCAAACATTACTTGGAGAAACATTCAATCAACAGATGGACAATTAATCGATGAATTGAAAATGGCTACGTATGAAGTTCATCGTTCTACAACGATGTTTCAGCCAGGGTTTGATCGTGAAACTACACTGATTGCTTCTGATATCTCTGCATGCTATGCGACTGATTTGAATGAAGAATGCTCTGGAAAAGAGCACATCTTGGAATATTACCCTCCTCCTGGGAGTGTTAACGTACGGTTCATCCACTACGCCATTGTGACCATTCTTCGTGACGGTACTGTCACAGATCCAGTTAACTTAGGAGTATCACAAACGCCTCACGGCCATGTAGAGGATACAGCGCCTATCCAATCTCCTCAAGATTTTACAGCAACATACAATGCTTCCAATAAATCAACACACCTCTCCTGGCGTCCAGCCTGTACAGGTTCAAATTACAATTATATTCTCTATGAACATAACGAACCAGCAACAAGATCGACATGGGATGAAATAGAGAAGGTAATCACAACCGATGAAATCCCTCAAAACGTTTCTGAATATACATTGGATTGGACCTATCAATCGTATTATCAATCGATTGAAAGAGAGGTGTATTACACCCTAACATGCCTTTACCCTCCATACTGTGACGAAGAAGCATGCTATCCCGCTTCAGAGGATGTACGGTTTTACACCGATAACACACTTGCTGAACCTCTCATTGAAGATACTCGCGTTCCGAGATATTCGGGACATCTTCTCGCCGAATACGATAGAGAAGACTCTACAACGTCCTTACAATGGACAAAGGTAGTCGAGAAAGATATTTCATCAATCCTCCTCTATCATTCTACGGATCCAATTGTATCCGTTATACAGGAAAATGTAACTGTTCTAGCTGAATTACCTGCTGATTCAGTTGAATACATACACCAATTAACGCCTGACTGGATGGCAACGTCGTATTACGCTCTTGGTTTGGTCGATAATTCAGGCAATGTGCAAACCAACAATTTCGACGTATTAGGAAAGGTGGGTCCAGTATTAGAGCGAATGCTTCCAATATCGATCACATCGCTGGACGTTGAAATCGAAAACTCTACGACACTCTTCTTTTCGTGGGACATTGACTCAAGTTTCAGTCAAGGCGATGCGATTTTATGGAAATCAGAAGTTACAACACCCGACCTTTCAGTAGAATGGACCGAGGTTTCCAGACTTAATCCTATGGAAGGTGAATTCTATTATTCAGTAAACCAACTTGAACGTTCGTGGTATGCCCTAACGTTGGAGGGGACATGGGGCTCTTCCACCAACACTCACACCGATGACAGAATTGAAGCAAATACCAATGCAATCTATCTTCTTCCACAATGGCAATCCGAAGATGAAACAGATGAATTAAATTCCAGTTCAGATGAGAAAATAGATCTACCTTCATTTGAAATCACCCTACTAGATACCAATCAAACAATAAAAAATGGAGACTGGATAACGCTCTTCGCAGAAACAAATTCAACACATGAGTTTTCATTCTCTTCAGCTCAAAATGACTCTACATACCGGTGGTCAAACGCGCTTAATGACAACCCGTTCTGGTTTGGCGCAGCCTCTTCAAGCGGTATTTGGACCATCACTGTTGAGAATCCAATTAAATTAATTCATATTGAATCCACAAATGCCAATGGCGAGATTGATATTATTCGAGTCGGTATTGATTGGAATTACCTGGAATCGTCTCAACCTGCTGAAGAGGAAGAACCAACCACGGAAGTGGAGAAGCAATCCTCATCGGAAGAACAAGCCATATCACCCTCTCTTCTGATTGTCATCTCTCTTATGGTAGCCTACATTGTAGTTCTCATCGTTCGAAGCAAACCAGAAAAACAACTTTTCCTAGAAGAAGAGTAATCATTCCTCTTCGCTTAAGGGTCCTTGAGTGATGAGATATGCATATATTCCTGTAAAGATCGTAAGCAAGCCGATCAATGCTAGAATGAGTGGTGCTGGAACTGGTAAAGAATCGCCAGCTGAAGTGTTTCCAAACAACCAAGAAGAAAAGAGGAAACAAATTCCTGCCAAGAGGACAAGTTTCCAAGATGCTTCCGGATTGTTCCATTTTGCAATCGCAGGAACAATACCTATCTCTCCAAACGTTTGTTCATACCAGAAAAGGTAGATTAGAATGAGTCCAAAAAGCCCACTCATCCCCCTCGAAAATGAAGCATCAAGCCAAGGGCCAGCGGGTAGAAAGTCGAAGAACGAGAACGAAAGGAGTAAACAACCAGCCGCTAAAAGCAGATGCTTCCGTTCCACTGCCATAGACCATCGACGAAGAACACGCTTGATATCCTGTCGCTTTCAAGCCTGTACATGGGCAGAGTTCTGGATGCTGTCATCGTGGCCGCAGGAATGGGTACGCGAATGTTGCCAGTCAGCGGCTATGTAGCAAAAGAAATGCTTCCGCTTGTCGATGTTCCAGTTATGCACCATCTCATACTCGAGGCACGTGCAGCAGGTTGTAATCGAATCCATATCATTACTTCACCAGCAAAAGATTTCTCCTCTCTTCTTGAAAATAGTAATACGCAGTTCCCTTCATTTTCAAACGATGAATCCCTGCTTAACCCAATAGGCGATGCAGAATATTTTGTTCATTATCAACACGAACAATTAGGGCTTGCCCATGCAATCTCTATGGCTTCATCATCCATCTCTGGACCGTTTCTTGTTCTTCTCGGGGATAACATTCTCACATCCAATCATGCTGCACTTTCGTCCTTTGAACCATCCACAGTTTCCAAAGAATTGGTTTCGATGCATCAAGAAACAGGAAGTGCATGCGGCTCTGTTTACGACGTTGGATATGATGCAGTACATCAGTATGGGATTGTTTCACTCGATGGTGATCGAGTCCAATCAATTGTTGAAAAACCGAACAAAGAAGTTGCACCTTCTACTCTTGCCTTTTGTGGACGTTATATCTTTACAGAGGATTTCCCAATGTTGCTTGATCAATATTCAACCGAGGAACACGGGGAACTGCAATCAATTGCAATTCTGGAACATTGGATGAATGAAGGGAACCTTCACGCTCATGTCTTAGATTCAACAGTTTCTTGGTATGATTCTGGAATGCCATTTGTATGGCTAACGTCTCAAATTGACCACGCATTACGTCGTCCAGAGTATGGTGATCAACTGACTGCATGGTTGAGGCAACGCCTCAATCAATCCTGACCGGGTTTCCAGAATGTAAGTGGCTCAGGGCGTTCACGTCGCATTGCTCGTTTTGCTAGATGGTCGGCTCGCTCATTCCAACGATGTCCACGGTGGGCTCGAACATGATCCCAGGATAAATCCCTCATTGATGCAACTTCGTTCCATAATGTTTGGACTCGTGCTGCAAGTTCCCGATTTGCCTTTGCTTTCCAGGACCCAGATGCGATGTTTCCAGCGTATTGGCTATCTGCACGAATACGAACAGGGTCGTCATGTTCTTCTGTAAGAAGCCAACGAAGAGCCGCAAAAAAACCTGAAAGTTCAGCGGTATTATTTGATCCAACTTCAGCTCCAATGAATTCAGGTTCAGATGGTGAAGTGACCACAGGGCCATTTTTTTCTGTTACGAGATCTCCACTACCACGGCCTAGGCCAGAATCACCCACGATTACGACGAAGCCCCAACCTGCAGGTGTTTCGGCATCGACATTTTGGTTTCCGTCACACGACCCATCGACATACAATGTAAGTCGAGTGGGTTCTGGCAATGTATTCACTCGCCAATCATACTGCGGTAATCATCAGCAGACATGAGTCCAGATACAGCATCTGGGTTTGACAAGCGCATCTGAACAATCCAACCATCTCCATATGGGCTGGTATTCATGAGTTCTGGAGCATCTTCCAGTTCAACGTTTACTGCAGTAAGTTCTCCTGCAAGTGGTGCAAAGATAGGAGATGCTGATTTTACGGATTCAACAATAGCGAATTCACCCATGTCATCGACAACATCTCCTTCTTCTGGAAGTTCGATGTATACGATGTCGGTCAAAGCATCTTGTGCGTGATCAGTAATTCCAATCGTAGCAATGTCTCCATCCATTCGAATCCATTCGTGTTCTTTTGTGTAATATAAGTCAGCAGGAATTTCACTCATAGTCTTACCATTCTACGCCAAGCAGAGGTAGGGTATGAATCAACCGCTTTTACCTATTCAGATTCACTTAATTCGTTTGTGAGAACATTATGTTCCAATGATGCCCAAGCATCTCCAACGTTTGCTTCTCGCTTTGTCTCACTGACATCGTCATGAACTCTGTCCGTCATCTCCTCATCGGATTCATCTGGAAATCGAGAAGAGAAACTTCCACTAGTAAAGCTAAGACCGACCATAGCTAATCCAAAGATGAGAAAGAGCCACCCCCCATCCAATGAGGCGAGAGTGAATCGGTCGTTTGAAAGTCCGATTGCAAATACGAATACCAGGCACAATCCAGTTCCCAAGAGAAGTTTCTTGGCACGTTCTGCTGGCGTCATGGTGGTAACCAAGAGCGTTGTCTGTATGAATCCAGCGCAATCAGTAGGTCTCACGCATCAACTTGTGAATCTTGTAAGGTAGAAGGGCTCTGTTGACCGGAGTTACTTCGAGAATACGTCCATCGTCACGACGTCGGATGTCCTGTAACAATGGGTGGCGGCTTTTCTTGTGAAGGGTAAGAAGCGTAGGCTTGTCAACTTCAAGAGCACTTCGTACAGCATTAACGAAGGCTTCTGACTCAACAGCAAATTTTCCAATTTCATCAATAACGATCACTTCACAATGTTCGATTGCGAATTCGATAGCAGGTACTGCCACTTTTTCGAGGCCTTCAGTATCAAGTCCGTATCCGAGAACACGCAACCTTGAATCGATTTCCTTGTGAGCAATGGTTGCGGTTTCACCTGTTACAATATTGCGAACACTGTAGCCTAAGCGTTCACTTCCATCGAGGATTGGTTCGGTACAAATACCGCCAATAACCTCAGTTTCAACTCCAGAATTTCTTGCAGCGAGTTCACGTGTTCGCTCTTCTTTGAGCATGGACAATACTTTTTCCATAACTGCGGATTTACCACTTCTTGGTAAACCAGTGATGCCAATCTTAGGATGAATGCCCATACGTGACTCTCCTATGATTGCTTACAGCATTCTTTTGTGGCGGGGTTCGTGATATAAAACATCGTATTGGTTGAATTCCAATTCGTCTGTTTACTTGAGGCTCTGAATACACCATTCATCAGTCCATCATGATTCCAGACACTTCTTTGACAGCGTCTAGTTGTAGAGGAAGCATCTCCAATTCGTAATTGTTTACGTTATTGTTTGCAGACCATGCCTTTGCCCAATCATCAAGATCTCGTTGATTGAGTTGCTGACACATCCACTCGAGAGCATTTTCGAGATTTCCCTTTGTTGCAGTAAGACGGTTGAGAATGGCTTGGTTCATCTCGATGTGGTTTACGCTATTTCCAAGGATGCATCCCTTTGGAATAACAGCCCAGCGCAGTCTTCGTTCTTGATGAGCATTGACGATGGCTTGACATGCAAGACGTGGCCCATAGGATTGAATTTCGGTGACTCCTGACCACATAGCAAGTTGGCGCTCATTAGCACGAGAAGGGATGTCCTTACGGAATGCAGGGTGGCGGATGTAAACCGATCCATCTTCATCTTCTGTGAAGTGAACTCCACGAATGAATGGGCGTGAAGCTCTAGCCTTGTCCCAGCTTGAGATGTTGCTTGAATGAGCTGTTTGATCAATTTCACCAACACGTACCTTGACCGTTTGTTCTTGAGTCGCAAGCCAGTGATCACGATCACCAAGACGTGGTAATTCAGACATGTTGTCGAGAATACTGAGGATGTGCTTGCGTTCAATTTGGTCACGTGGGAGTCTTGGGACAGCCCATGTACTGCGAGCCCATTGGACCCATCGAGTCCTTGGAAGGCTAAATGACGGAACGCGTGAAGATAATCCAGTGCCAACTCTTCGTAGATCGGAACGAGTTACAGGGCCGATCACATTGAGTGTTTCAGTACCATGAGGAGTTGAAGAGATGCCCAATATAGCAACGCCTTGCGTCATACCAGGGAAGAGGAGGTTTGCTTCTTCAATTGCCCATACTTCTCTCCACGAATGCTTCTCGACCAATAATTTTCTCAGTGGGTGAGACGATTGTTCACGAAGCAAACTATCTGGGGCAACAACTCGCATTTGACCGGTTTCGCTGAGGATTTGCATTCCGCGTTCGATGAAGAGTCTGTAGAGGTTGACATTTCCCCTCATTGTTGAGAATCGTGGGCCATCATCGTTCTTCAGATTCCTTAGTGTTTCACTAAGATCCTTTCTGCGTTGAGAACCGTCTTCCATACCTCTAAAACGATCTTTAATTCTCAACCAAGGAGGATTTGCAATAATCAGGCGAGGGGATTGAGTCCATGGCCAATCATGTTGGAGGGCATCGGAACAAACGACGTTTTCTTCAAGGATTTTCTCAACATCTTTTCGGGCAACCTTTCCTTCTTGTTCTCCACTCATGGATACGAGGTCTAATCGAATCGATTCGAGTAGAAGGCGTTTCTTGGTTGATTCAACGACGAGTGAATCAACATCGATTAATTGGAATCCACGGAACAAACGTAGCGTGTCTTCCTTCTTCAATTCAGCATCTTGTCCTTCGAACAATTCACTTTGCTTTCGAAGCATACGTGCATGGAAAATACCGCCGCCACAAGACATGTCTGAGAATGGTAGAGGTATTCCACTGCTGGTTCTTTCGCCTCGTTGAACTGCTTCAAGTGCATCACTGTCGAGCGTAACTTCTTCTTCAGCAGGAGGGAAATTGAGTTTCTTAATGTGCTTCTGGAATCCAGGAGGTAAGTCTGCAAGATGCATGTTTGTTGTTTGTTTCTTGACCTTTGGCTGAATTGTTGTTTCAAGCATTTCTGATGTAATAACAGAATCTGCGAGACGAGGAGGTGTGGGGTGCGCTCCACGAGGAGAGCGACCATCAGATTCAGCATCGTGACGGGCAAGAAGATGGTCGAGGACATGTCCAGGGTCAGTCAAGAGATTTGCAGGAAGGGTTGGCCAGTCTTTAGGTAACAAAGCAGCAATTGGTTGGTGGGTTTTGAGGGATTCTTCCCACGCAGCCAGCCAAATATTGATTTGCTCTGCTCGGTCATTTAGACATCGATCTAATCTTGCATACCATCCGCTGACACCGTTTTGCATATTCCGCCCCATTCAGTGGGTATTCAATCATGGTTTGAATGTGCCTGTCAAAATCATGAAACCTTTCATTCTAGCGTGTTTTGTTCAGAAGCCGATAAATTCAGAACACTGCTTGCAGTTTGGTGCCATTCCCATCCCTTTGAAACCCAGTCGAAAATTTGTTTCAATTCATCATTTGAAATCTCTGCGTTTTTAGCAATCTGCTTGAGAATTCTCACTTCCCTCTTATCATAATCGCCGTCAGCAGCAGCCAGTAGAGCGCCATCTCTCAAGACAAAACGTAAGGTTTGAACCTCGGCGTTTTTGAGTAAATTGGAAAGGCGATGCGGATCGTGAAGTCCCTTACGAATGGAAGTTCGTGCTTCAGGATGTACCATTGCTCGCCCCATTAGTCCTTCAAGAACTTGTATTTCTTCGCGGACAAGTTCACCATCAGCAGCAGCGATAAGGACAAGCAAATCAGCATAACGTGAGCGTTCACTCGCCTCTAGATTAGCGACATCGTCGCAAAACATACCGATCAACCTTGTTGAAGTTTATTGAGTAACTCAATGCCTTCTTCCATCCATCCATATCCTTTTTTGGCCCATTCAATGAGCTCATTAACTGCGTTTTCAGCAAGTCCAAGGTGTTCTGCGATTTCTTGAAGAACGTCAAATTCGTCACCGTCGATAGACCCATCCGCCGTTGCCATAAGCAAAGCATCTCGCAAAGCGAGGCGGCCTGATTCAGGGCCAAGACCTTCAAGAATTTCTTCCAGCGGGGGAGGATTCTTCAATGCTCTTCGAAGTTGGTCTCGTTGATTAGGAGAAAGAAGAGCACTGCCTATTCTTTGTTCAAACATTGCTAATTCATCCACGGTAATTTCATCGTCGACGCGCGCCATATATGCGAGTAGTCGAGCATAAGCAAAACGTTCATCTCGAGGCAAATTATGCAGTGTGTCAGGTAGCATATGGCATAGACTCGCGCTTCTCCATCAAGAACCTCTCGCCTCCCAGATAGGAAAAATGGCGAAGTTTAGACTGCCTTCAGGGCGCCAGAGCATGGTTGAAAGGTATTGACTCAATGGGACATACATGCGCCCGTCAATAAACGTACTTGGAACAGAATTGCAAACGTGTTCAAATGACCCCAAAACTGGTTGGTATCGCGATGGATGTTGTAATACAGATGAAAATGATCGAGGCTCTCACACCGTATGCTGTGTTGTTACAGATGCCTTTCTTGAATATGCTCGTCAACAAGGTAATGATCTCATCACCCCCGCTCCACAATTCTCATTCCCAGGCTTGAAACCAGGAGATTCATGGTGTGTCTGCGCTCGAACTTGGCTGGCTGCGGTCAATGATGGCAAAGGGTGCCCAGTAGATCTTGAAGCAACTCATGAAGAGGCACTCAGCATCATCTCGCTTGAAGTCTTAGAGGCTCATGCGGTTTGATTTTCTTCGGTTTTATATTGGAATACGAAACGTCGCATTATGGCCCATATGACGACTCCCCAGGCCAAGAGATTTGCAACACCAAGCCACCTCAACGTTTCCTCCGGCTGAGAAGCGAATAATCCAATGGTGTATGTTGAGCCAACTAAACTGAAGATATAGGTTCCGAATGATGCCCCAATCGTCCATTGAATTGATTTCCTTTTATCGAATGTAAACCATCGATGTACAAAATGAGCCATGAGTCCCGTCGCCCCCCATGCGAGCCCCCATGCGATTCGAATTCCCGTTGAATCATCGCTTAGAAACAAGCGAAGGAATTCCCAAAGAAGAAAAAATACGCTGCTATTGAAGCCACCAGCAAGCCCAAATCTCAGAAGAGAACCTCTCGGTACAAGTCGATTGAATGAAGACTCAGTATCCATCTCAATCATCGTTGGTGATGACATCGCTTGGCTTTCCAGTCAAGGTTTGTCGGAGTCGTGCGTTGTCTTTTTGCATAGCATCCATCCACTCATATTTACAATCAAGCTCATCAGCTAACACGCCGAGTGCAAGAGAATCCTTTGGGAGACATTTTCCGCCAAAACCTCTGTTCAATCCAAAGATGGGATCGAGATGAGAAGGGCCGATTGGTTGTGCTTGTTCCGATGTAATGATGTCTCGAATCGTGTACCAATCTTCTCCAAGACCTTCACAAATATCGTAGAGTTGATTCGCAAATGTGACCTTCATTGCATAGAATGTATTCTTGGTGTATTTCACAAGTTCAGCCTGCGTCGGAGTGACTTGGAATGTCTGATCTCGACGAAGAACACCGGCTTGTCTGTGCTGTTCGAAAACTCGTTCAGCAACGTCTGAATGATGGGTCCCACATACGAGAATATCTTGATTTGCAAAATCTTCGAGACGACGACGTTCAACTAGGAATTCTGGAGAATATGCAATCTTTAGATTTGGATATTCATCATGATAACGTTGAGTAGTTCCAGGGACAACAGTGCTTTTGATAATAGCAGTAAAACCATCAGGAAGAGCATCAAGTGTTGCTTCAACAATACGTGTGTCACAAGCCCCAGTATCTGGATGAGGGGGCGTAGGGACGGCGATATATGCAAAATCTACATTATCGGTTACAATGGAGAGTTCAGTTCCACGGGCAGGATCGTGTATGAACAATTCATGTGCATCTGAGAAACAATGTTCGATTGCCCCTCCGACCATTCCAGCGCCAATAATCCCGATTTTCATCTGTTTCACCGTTCCCTGTATGGATTTGGATTTAATTTCCCATCCTTTGCCATGATGCTTGCTTCTAGAAGTGTTTCTGGCGTTCCACAATCAACCCACGTAGCCTTCCCAACCGAGACAAGACGCGCATTCTTTTCGGTAATATATGCGCGATTGATGTCCGATATTGAGAAATCTGTGCCTCTTTCGGCGACTGCAGAATCGAATTTCTCCCAAAAAGTCTCATCGTACAGGTAAATCCCGCCGATGGCAAGATTAGAAGGGGGAGTCTCTGGCTTCTCAACGACGTCGAGAAGAGTGCCATCTTCATCGAGAACCGCCACTCCAAATGCGTGTGGATTCTCTTCTTCTCTTGCAAGAAGAATACACCCGGGAGGCTCATTTTGATCCATAAAGTCTGCAATAAGCTCATTAAATTCTACAGTCGTTATGTTGTCTGAAAAATAAACGAGAAGTCTACAATTCTCATTGTATGGTCTTGCTAGAGAAAGCGCTTCAGCAACTCCCAGCGGATTTTCTTCGAGGACATAGTGGATTTGTTCACCTTCGAGGCTCTGTCCTACATGTTTGGCAATCTGGCCAATATGTTCGTTAGAGATAATCGTGATTTTTGAAATTCCGCCGCGTCGAATTGTTCCAAGTGCATAATCGATGACTGGGCGGTCATACAATGGCAAAAGTGTTTTTTGCGTATATCTTGTAAATGGATACAAGCGCGACCCTTTACCTCCGGCAACGAGAATTGCTTGCGTCTCCATGCTTCACGGGAATGCCGCCTGATTGAAGTTCTTTGCGCTATTTTAATAGAAAATTTTGCATAAAGGGGCGAAGAAAATTTTCTCAAATCACTCACTTACGGAGTGCTCGTAACTTTGCAAGCATTGAATTTCGATGCTCATCGACTTCTTCTGCAGGCTTTTCTTGATTACTTCGCCGATCAAACAACGTTTGCTCCCACACCATGATTTGTCCACCCTCGGTTGCGATTCCAACTCTCCTTTCGTTAACGGAGATGGCATGAACACGCTCCCCATCCATACTTGCGATTTCATCTCCGGTGGATGAATTTCGTACGCAGACGCTTCCAACTGCTCCATTCCAGCGAGCAATCCAAGCCGTCGCATCACCATCGTGATTGAATCCGTGTTCAAGTCCGACAACAGCATCTCCTGTCTTCGACCATACAAGTTCATCCGAACTTAACAAATCTACTCGGCCCGAATCATCAGCTGCTAGGAGGCTCTTTCCACGGCTTGAAAGAACAGCAATCGATTCTTTCATTTCATGAAGAACGTTTTCATCCATGTTAACAACAGAGCCATCTGCACGTCCAAAGAGAAGAGGCTTTTTTGATGAACAAATCGTAGGTGTGTTCCACCCTTCTTTTTGCTCGATGACATCCCCCTTTCCGTCCAGTTTAATCCATCCACTCTTTGGTCGTCCGAGTCCTGCGATAACGTTTAATTCCGATAATTGGAGTGTCCATGGCCGTTCATCCATTCGGTGCGTTTCGAGAACTTCTCCCTCAAAAGAAACAGACCATATTGCAGATTCAAGGAAATCATTGTGCTCGATATCATAGACAGAAGAAGATGCAATGACGCATTTTTTGGTAACAACGACAGCATCTGCAGAGCCTTCAAGTTGAATTTGCCAATCGATGTTTCCGGTCGTCAAATCAATCTTGAGAAGATGAAGGCCAGACGTTGCGTAGAGTTTGTCTGCTTCAATGGTTAGGCAAGAGATGCGATTTGGAGTTTCGATTCCCCAGATTGTATCGCCTTCAGCAGACCAATATTTGATCGCCCCATCCCATCCTCCTGCAATGACTGAATCATCTTCGAGAAGTAGAACATCACTTGCAGCCTGTTCTAGGTCTCGAACCATCCATGTGGATTGGGTCAGGTCCATGTTGTCCGATGCATTTTCCCTCATAAGGAAGATTGCAGAGTTGCTTCAACATGACCATCTTGCAAGACCTTTTTCCGTTTCGGGATGGCGAATGTGAGGAGGAAAGCAGTCAATCCTAGAATACAGGCTGCGTAGTAGTGTCCCATGCCAAAGAAAGCAAACATTGTACTCATTCGAAGAAGAGCCACAGACCCAGTTTTAAGTGCCCAGATGACGAAACCAACAGAGATGATTGAAACACCCATGAAGGCAAAACCGATCATGATGTAAATCCCAGCTGCGCTTGGATCCATACGTGGATTCTCCATTTGCTCACCTGTACGATCAATCTCTCTGATGCTACAGGTTTCTTGTCCAAAGCGGCAAGGTTGTTCTGCATATTCTTCTTGCGATGGGACATAAAAATCGAGATTAGTAAATCCATATGGTTCGATAAATGCAGGAGGGGATAAGAGAATCCGTTCTTGAAGAAGATCGGAGTAGTTGTCTCGTTCAACAACGATATTGATTCGTGCAAGTCCAGGTTTTATTTCTTCAAAAGAAAAAGAACCATTTGCATCGGTGTACATTTCTGAAGAATTGAAAAAGCCAGGAGTTTCTTCCCATTCAAGATGAACTAAAGCCCCTTCAATCGGCTCTCCAACATCATCGTAAACGACTCCATCAAACATTGCAGAATTCGGAGGGGCTGTTTTTGACAACTGATATACGAATTCATCGGGTTGTACAATGCCAGATTCTGGTGAGGCATAATCGAGTCCATTTAGAAATCCAGAGGCAGCAATGAAGATGACAAAAACTGCAATCGATTTTGTGATTGGATGCAACGATGTATCCGGTATGGTGAACGTTGCTCCAGAGGAGGCAAACATGACGGACGAATCAGTCTCAGGAAGGCCTTCTATGCCCCCCCAAACCTCTTCATTTTCCTCGCCCATAAAGACTGCACGCCCTTGGGCTACTTGAGTTCGATGCGTTCGCCATAGGTTGCTTGGAGAATGGCAAGTGTTTCATCAGAAGCACTGATTCGTACTTTAATTACGTTGTTTTCACGCTGATGATCATGGACATAAACAGTATCGAACAATCGTGAAAGGAGCGCTTCAATAGCAGGTTCTCCTTGCCTTCCTGGGTGGATAATGACGTTACGTTGAGGGCCGAAAAGCGAATGAAGCATCGTTGTACGCAACTCTTCGATACCGGCTCCTGTGTGTGAAGAAAGAACAAGTGGATTGATGAATCCATGCGTTGCTACCATCTCAATAGCCGAATCCAAAGATGCTTGATCTGCAGTATCCGCCTTTGTTAGAACAAGTTGAATCCGTTCCATTATTGATGCGTGATCAGATTCAAGAACTCGTTCACTAAGTTCACGTAATGACGTCTGCAATTTACGATCAATCTCTGCAATCGGGTCTCCAACATCAACAAGCAAGAGCAGCAAATCACATTCAATGGCTTCAGCAAGTGTTGCTCGAAAAGCATCAAGCGTAGCATTTGGTAAGCCATCGATGAATCCAATCGTATCTGCTAAGAGTACGCGGGGGCTTGCTTCGAGTCGACCTATGGTCGATTCTAGTGTTGAGAAAAGTCGATTCTCGACAAGGACCTCTTTTCCAGAAAGGTTGCGGAATAGACTCGATTTTCCAGCGTTTGTATATCCTGCTAAACCTACAGTAACAGCTTGTTTTTTGCGTTGTCTGCGTCGTTCTGATGCTGATCTATTCTGCTTCCGTTGTTTCTTTCTCAAGGCTGCTAACTCCGCATTAACATTCGTTAAAACAGAGCCTGCAGCTGTTTTTCCTGCACCACCAAAACCAGCGCGTTCACCAGTTGTTTGTTGTTTGACCACTTCTCGCAGAACAGTTCGGTCAGATTGTAAACGTGCAATTCTGACTTGAGTTCTCGCCTCTACACTCGAGGCATGGGCCGTAAAAAGAGAAAGTAGGAGGCGAACACGATCCCATACCTCCAATCCAACAGTATCGTTTACACCAACCAATTGCCGTGGTGTTGCATTGGTATGAAGGAGCAATAAGTCAACGCTTTCCCATGGATGTTTTGTCGTACGCGATGCTAATTCCTCAGCAATATCCTGTAACTTCCCTTGGCCCATGAACCACTGGGGATCGTCTCTTCCGCGTTGCTCAACGCGTTCAACAATACGAATCCCCATCGTCTTAGCAAGGGCAATAAATTCAGTACAGTCCTCGTTATTGCGAACCAAAAGCAATGCTTTCCTACCTTCGTGATGCGTCTGAGATTCTTCAGTCACCAGCCCTCCTGCTCCAGCAAGAAGGTCAGCCTTTGAATCCGCCATGGTTGCTGCTCACGTCATCCTCATATGAGTCCACCCTTTCGACCAATCATGACCTCCCATCATCATGCCGCTATTGCATGGGAAGGTTCAGAAGATGAATCACTCCCATTGCAGTCGATTCTACGTTCTGAAGGATACAAGTTTTCAGTTCAAGAAGATGAAGGGCTCGTTCGTATTGAAGTTCAGATTGAAAACGAATCCATTCGCCAATTACGTGACGATGTCGATGCACTTCTTGCTCACTTCTCTTCGCTTGAAGATTGAGCAGATGTAAGTTTTGATAACGCCTCTGGGTCGTGATTCTTTTCAAAATAATCAGTTGTAACGAGATCCCCAAGGCGCTTCACACCAGTTTCAATCAAGTCTGGATCATTCCTTTCCGCTTCTTCCCAGCGCTGTTGAGCATGTTCAGCATATCTCTGATCTGCTTCTGCCTTAACCTGTTCTGCTATGGTCAAATCTTGCTCTAAATCTTCGTATCGGTCATGATTTGAGACTGGTCGAATCGCCTGCTTTTCATCAAGATCAGATTCGATAATTCCGCCAGTGAATCCCCGCTCATCCTTTCCGCGAGTCCGTACAGGATTTGTTTCGACATCAATCGTCTGTAAGTTCACTTGTTCAAGAACGCGTTCAAGAGTCAATGCTCCTTCAAAATCATCAATGTCTACATGAAGGGCGCTTAGCATTTCTTCAATCCATTTATTTGCAGTTGAGCGACGATCGATGTAATCTACAATAGCAAGGAATTGGCCCACGAGGCTTCCAACAAATCCGATAAGGAGTTGATTGAAGAGAAGATATCCTATTCCGAAACCAAGAATACCGAGAGAGATTGAAAGAACCAACCAACGTTTCCGTAAGGTTACGTGTGAATACACACCTTTTGGAATTGATTCCATTTTTATTCCTCAGTTCTTCCAGCGTATTCGTGGAGTTTTGAAAGTGATGCTGCATCTTCAAGCGCTTCTTCTTCCCATCCCAGTTTGCCTAAATGCGTTGCAATCATTGCATCTGCAGCGACAGTAAAGCGTTCATGAGTAAGTTGCATCAATAGACCGATAAGCAACGCTCCCCCAAGGGCAAACTGCCATTGTGTTAAGATCGCGACTGCGATAAGAAAGACGCTTCCAATGCAGATTCCAAGGATTGTTCTTGAGCGAAGACGTACTTTCGACTCCATTGCATCAAGGATAGCAACAGCATGTTCTCGCTTGGTCGCCATGTGTTGAGCCAAGTGCTCGTCCGTTCTCAAGATACCGCTAATCGAATAAGTCTGCAACGAATTCGTTACTCATTCGACGAAATTGTCGTCGTATTCGTTCTTCTTCTTGATTTTGGACAAGGACACTGTCCGTCATTGTTACTTGCTGACGCGGCTCCTTTGCGAGTTGTGAAATTAACTCTGCAAGATGGTGTTGAATCGATGCGGTTTGTTCGGTTTGGAAAGCGAGAAGACGTTCCATTGCTACAAACATTCGATCTTGTCTGCTACTGCGATCTTCCAGTGCTGATGATTGAGCACCGATCGCTTCTTCTTGTCGCTTCAGTAATTCACGTGCAGCTGGCGTACCGATGATGTCTCTTCGATGCAGTTCTGCTTGCACGTTTTGAAGCGACTCCTGGAGTTGGTTGATGTTGTACGCCGAGATATTCAGTTGTTGTCGAAGCAGAAACCGCTCTCGCTGAAGTGATTTTCGTTCAGCCCTATGAATAACAGACTCACATACGAAGACGCTGATGATCCCCGCTAAGACTGCGACTTCAGGGCGTGTCATGTGCCATGTGATGAAGGTTAACCAAACCATCCACCCACAGAAGATGCTCGCTAGAATTCTCATGTATAGAATATGGTTCCCAGACCATTTAATACCACAGTGGGAGGTCCGAGGGGTCCCTAAATCATAGAAAGAAAACAGTCATCATCGACTTCGATGATTCCACCTGTGGAAAGCAGATGGTCAATTGCTTCATCGATTTCATCTTCAGAAACGCCGTGGGAAGACATTCTCTGGAAGATGACGTTGAGTGTAGCGACAGGCTCACCCTTTTCGATTTCTCCATCAATAATCATCACAACCAATTGGCACGCTACTGCGAGTAATGGGTCATCGCCTTGGTCATCAGGCAATAGTTCGATGAATGCTTCAGCACCATGAGCCTCACCTTCTTCCACACGAGGTGCTTCTTTGCGTTGAGACAGGCCATTGAAGATACGGTCTTGATCAAGCCCAAAGCAATCAAAGATGCTCATTTGGTGTTCATCTTTCGATAGTTGTCCAGGCTCAATTCGAGAGGCAAGGTCATCAAGTCGGAACTTTCGTTGTTCCAAAAGGAGTCGTTCACGCTTCAAGTCATGACGAATCAAAGCCAATGTTTGTTCAGCTTGCTGAGAAAGCCATGTGTTAATGCTCCATTCAGCATCGAGCCCGTGCATGACTTCTGCCATACGTCGAACGGGTTCAGGAAGCGCGGCAACATCAATTCGTCCGCGACTTTCTTGACTCTCCTCACTCATGGAACTTCCTCCGAGATGACGGCACTTGAAGCCTTCCCATCATGACGTTGGAAAATTGACTATTCCACGGTCTTGAATCGATCTTTCATCCCGTTTATAATGGAATCAAGAGCGGCCTGTAATGTTTCTTCGTGAACGTAATCAGATCGAGATGGTAGGTCTGAATCAAAGCCATCCACCATCTCTGCAATACACCTTGTTACTTCATTGACAATCGTTATCGTTCCAGTTTGAGATGAACGCGAAAGGGGATTGAGGTCGATGACGATAACGGTCTTACCCATAGCCACCAGTGCTTGACAGCGATCGCCATCCTCAAGAGGGACGAGTAGAACATCAGACTGTAGAATACCTTTCGATTCACATTTTGCTCTTGGTCCTTTCAATCCAGGAATTTCAGCATCAGGATTTGCCCCAAGAATTTCAACGCCTAAACCTAGTCGTTTATTTCGCTCATCCAAATCAGATAAGAGGGCAGTCATACGTTCAGGTGTTCTGTAGAATATGTTGACTTCCACAGGGCAATCAAGTAAATCTGCTAACTGTAGCATTTCATCACCAGCTAATGCGACAACATTTCCGTTAAGAGAAAGAACAGGATGCTTTGCTTCTTTCAGGCAACGGAGTGCTACCTTAGTGGCAAAATCGGCGCTTTCAATGGTCTGTTCTCCAATGAGATAATCGTAGGCTTCACCACGCCCATGAGCGATTAAAGCAGAGTCTGCAAGCATACCCTTCTTTGCTGCGATTTCAAGACGATGACGCATCAGCAGCGAACGATAACGTGGGTGGCTTGGATCAGCGGCATGGTCCATCTGTTCACCTCAGTCTGGGTCGATGAGCATACTCATGTCCATTGGAGAGACACCGCGATTGACTGCACTGGTTGATAATACATCGACACCACATTCTCTCCACTCTTCTAAATCTCCAAAGAGAATGTTCCCACTAGCCTCAAGAACGACTGAATCACGTAAGCCCATCTCAACCATTTCAGCAACCATTTCCTTGCAGCGTTCTGGACCGAAATTATCCAGCATGAGAACAAGAGGAGGTCCATCATCTTCAGAGGATCTTTGTTTCCATGTGGTTGCAGCAATGATGGCTTCTTTTTCGTTTGTGACTTCAAGTTCAAGGAATGCCCCACACTCTTCGAGATTGGTTTCCGTAAGAACAGATACAATAGCGTGCAGCGTTTCACCTTCAAGGGATGCAAGATCATTTTCCTTGATCATTTTTGCATCATCTTTGTTGAGTCGATGGGTGAGTCCGCCACCAAGATGAACCGCCCATTTGTCCAATAAGCCCCAGACTGTTTTCCGGGTTGCAGCGACTTGCCTTGCAGCAACTTGAGCCCACTTTGCAGATTCTGTTGCGATACCAGATAGTTGACCAAGAATGTTCAACACTGAACGCTCCATTCTCAGAAGTGATTCAGTATCGCCATGAAGTTCGACAATCGTATCGTCTTTACTGACTCGCCGACCATCGCCAGCACGCCATGTGGCATTGAGACCAGGGGCCCAGATTTGCAACATGTAGTCAACAACAGCAGCTCCAGCAACAGTCCCCGTAGATTTTGCCACGATTTTGGCAGTTTTCTTCTCACCAAAACCCATCAATGGACCATCAATACCATCATCTCCAAGAACAGCAGTAACCCAACGGTCCATGCTTCCTGTGAGTAATCTACTCGGTCCATCTTCAGCGGTCCACAAGAGGTGACCACGGTCATGAGGTAGGGATGCTCGCTCGCCCATGACCAGCGCTAGGCATCGAAGGACTTCAAGCAACCTGTTTATCCGCGAGGGATTGATGAGGGGGAAAGCATAGCAAAGACATGGCCAGAGTCATCGTCATCGGCGCAGGACTCGCGGGTCTTGCAACTGCGATGGAAGCCTCTGTTCGTGGCCATCACGTTGTCGTTCTCGATCAACGCTCAACCATCGGAGGGCGCGCATCGAGCGAACTTCGAGATGATTTTCCGATTGGATTCGGTCCACATTTCCTCTTGAAAAAGGGCCCCCTTCATCGCCTCGTGTTGAAGATTAGTCGAATGAAACCATCGACGCTTCCCTTGCGCCCCCACCGAATTGAATTAGTTGGCAAGGGAATGATGCAACCCCGTTCACCGATGATGGATGCAGTGTTGTACCGGAGAGCCGTTCGCAAATACGAAGTGGCCCACCCATCGATTCGAGCTGCTGAACAATTCGCTTCTTGGGGAATGGGAAGTGAAGTCCGCAGTAAAGCCCTTCTTCGAAGTAAATTGCTCGGATTAAAGGAAGGCTGGTCAGGATTGATTGGCCGCCTAGCAGTAACACTTGACGAAGTAGGAATCCCAATTGAAACCGGTGCTAAGGTCACACAAGTTGAGCGAAATAAAGTCCACCTTGCCGATGGACGCCACATTGAAACCGATGTGATTATCTTAGCCTGTGGCTATAGGAGATCAAAACAACTTCTTCCCAATATACCCGATTGTGAATCGTTGAAAGCCTCAACGATTGATGTTGCCCTCGACTCGACACCACTCGGAGAAAAGCAAGCCATTCTGGATATCAAGAATTCAATTGGCTTGTTCGATATGAAACAGATTCATCCTGGTATTGTTTCTTCAGGCTCTCTCCTTTCTGCAATTTGTTTTTCAGATAAGCCAAAGGAGCAACGCATGGAAATGTTGGATGCATTTCTCGACGAGCGAGCGCCTGGGTGGAGATCACATATTCTTCACGACCGTAGACAAGAACAAGTTACTGTGGCAATTCTAGGCGACCGCCCTTCGCATGATAGCGTTGCCAAAAAAGGGATTCTACTCGCTGGCGCTTGGGTCGAAAGCGAACACATACTTTCGGATGGAGCGGTTGCATCTGCCCGCCTTGTGGCAGAATCAATTGCTTCAATTCCACTTCAAAAATGAAAAGCCCAGTGCCTATGGAAGGAACATGCGCGTTGTTACATGGAACGTAAATGGGCTTCGAGCCGCCATTCGAAAAGGGATCGACGGGTGGTTTGAATCCGTAGATGCAGAAATATGGATGCTTCAAGAAACACGCGTTCTCGAGGAACAATTTCCGAAAGGTTGGAATTGGCCAAGCACACATCAAGCCCTTCTCCATCCTGCGGAAAAGAAAGGATACTCAGGGGTTGCAACATTGTCAAGCATTGACATGGTTGAAGAGCGTAGGGGCATGATCAGTTCGATAGATGCAAACGATTCAGAAGGAAGAATCATTGTAACGAAGCATGGAAACCTTACGTGCATCAACACCTATCTTCCAAGCGGTTCAAACAAGGAAGAACGCCAAAATTTCAAGGAGCAATGGATGGATGAATGGCGAACATGGTTAGAGCCTTATCTTCAACTTAGCACCCCTGTTCTTGTCGTTGGAGACTTGAATATCGCACATACAGAAGATGATATTTGGAATGCTAAAGGAAATGCTAAATCAAGTGGTTTTCTTCCACAAGAGCGAGAATGGTTCTCAAACTTACTTGGAGATGGATGGCATGATTTATTCCGTGAACATGTTGGAGAAGGCGTAAAACTCTACTCCTGGTGGTCGAATCGTGGTCAAGCCAGAGCAAAAGATCGTGGCTGGAGAATTGATTACATGCTTGGAAATGAAGCCCTTATGCCATTTGTCGAGTCCATTCGAATCGATCGTCAAGGCGGCCTCGATATCTCTGACCATGCACCAGTAATTCTTGATTTGAGTGACCAAGTTACATCCTGAATCCTTCGATGATGTACAAGAAACCTGAAGCTACAATTCCACAAAGAATCATTGTTCGGATATGGGTTTTCTTCCATCGGATGAGCCATCGCTTTCCAAGATGAACGCCGATAATTGCACACAGGACAGATCCACCGATGAGCGGTAAGAATTCGATAAGTTCAGTGCCGTCCGAATACAGGTAAACAGGTAAACGAGAGAGATCAACAACCAATGCCAGAAGAGCAGCAGTTGCTGCGTATGCTGACTTATCTGGTAATCTTCTTTGTAGGAACATTGCTCGTAAAGCCCCTTGATGGCCAGTCAGCCCTCCCATAAGCCCTGAACCAAACCCGCCCCATCGGTCTTCTGCTTCTGGCAATCGATAGGAAGTCCATCGCTCAGTTGCGGATAAAAGAGGCAAGAGTATGAGTGCAAATCCAACAACGATGAGCAAAGGTTTCTGATCAATACTTGTGCTCATCAAGGCTCCAATCAATGCACCCAATACCATTGCCCAGCCATACCGTTTTACGGCTGAAACGTCCAGATGAGTCTTGAGGAGAAGCAGCTTCCATCCATTATGTGCAGCATGTATTACGGCAACTGCAGCAATTGCAAGATGGGGGTCGAGCCACAACAACATGATTGGCGTTAGCATTGTTGCGAGTCCAAAACCCGCTGGAACTGTTAGTGCTGCGGCCAGAAGCGTTGCAACCATGACAACGGCGAAGAGGACAGCATCCATGTTTGACCCAAGATATCCTCCATCATCAATTTGTCTTTTTAATATGGTATCAGACAGGAGGTTATAGCCTTCTCAAGATAGGTCGGGCTATGACTTGGAGGAGGACTACGTCAGGAGATGGAACGTTCTCCTCACTCTTTAGAGACGACTCAATTGAGGATGCCGAATCATGGTGGTTTCTTCCTTACGATCAACTCAATCTTGCCTTTTTTGAAGGAAAGAAATCGTACGGAATCATCCTCATTGAAAGCGAAGAACAAGGCAAGAGGAGGCCATATCATAAACAAAAGTTGAGTTTTCTTCTTTCAAATCTCCGCCACTTTGCTCTAGAGGCGCAAGCCGCAGATATCCCAGTATTGCATCTTACAACAACCACGCAATACGATGAGGCTCTGAGAGGGATCATTCAAGAAATTGGAAGCATCAATATGTTCAAACCAGCTGAACGCGAACTCAGAGTTACACTCAAGCCACTGATTGATGAAGGTAGCATCACTGTGCACGAACATCCTGGTTGGCTAACTCCACAGGAATGGTTCACCTCTACTGTTGGTACAGAACCTCCTTTCCGAATGGATCGATTTTATCGAAATGTTCGCAAGAAAACAGGCTGGCTCATGGAAGGAGATGCTCCTTACGGGGGGAAATTCAGCCATGATGGAGACAACCGCCATCCTTGGAAAGGAGAACATACACCCCCTCAAGCCCCTGTTTACGAGGTTGATTCTATTGATGAGGAAGTCATCTCGCTCGTGAATTCAATCTACGCAGAACATCCTGGTGATGCACGACTTGACCACCTCCCTACATCCTCTTCAGATCATGAACAGGCGCTTGAGTTCACAACAACGATCTTGGAACATTTTGGACAGTACGAAGACGCAATGACAAAGCAGAGTCGAGGTCTCTTCCATTCACGTCTCGCTTCATCGATGAACCTTCATCGAATAATGCCGCAACATGTTGTCGAACTCGTTCTCGCAGCTGACATTCCTCTAAATTCCAAAGAAGGATTTCTGCGTCAAATGATTTGGCGAGAATACGTTCATCATATCCACGATATCACTGATGGATTCAGAACGATTGATGTAAAGAAAACGAAACCAAAAAGCCGCCAAGCGAACTGGACGAATGAACCTTCATTGGATAATGAATCACATCCAAATCACCTCGAACAAACACGTTCGCTACCAATGGCATACTGGGGCGAAAAGAGTGGACTCGATTGTCTTGATTGGGCTGTAGAGTCGGTCATGGATGAAGCATGGACCCATCACATTCCACGCTTGATGGTATTGAGCAATCTCGCTCAACTTCTCGATATAGAGCCAAGAGAACTTACGGATTGGTTCCATGCTGGTTTTGTCGATGCATTTGATTGGGTCGTAGAGCCAAACGTTCTGGGAATGGGAACCTTCTCTCTTGGCGATGCTATGATGACAAAGCCCTACATTTCAGGAACCCCTTACATCAAGAAAATGGGTGATTTCTGCTCATCATGTCAGTTCCATCCAACGAAAACATGCCCTATTTCATCGATGTATTGGGCGTATTTCGAACGGCATAAAGCCTCCTTCAAAGGAAATCATCGCCTTGCAATGACGCTGAGAACACTGGAGAAAAGAGATCCAGAGAAGAAGCGAAATGATGCAGAAACATTCGCTTGGGTAAGCACTACGTTAAGCGAGGGGAAATCCCTTCAGCAGCAAACCCGCCTGTTCAATTAATTGTGCAGGTGTTAATTTGATAAGAGCGATATAAATTGTCGATTCATGGAAGGGGGGACAGGTTACTCGCTCCTTTAGGCTTGATTGTTTTCGGTTTGTTCATATTTTTTGGGACCGGAAGCGAGAGTGAATTGTTGGACTCCATCCTTCCATATGTCTTTTCAGCACCATTTCTACTTTCGGGATTTTTCATTCTTTCAGTACGCCTTGGAGAATTAACAACCGGTGAAAAATCAAATCTAGAAATCGATACAAGTTCTCCGGAATCCATATTCAATTCCATGGAAAACTACAGTAAATTCAAGCAACAAGAAGGGAAATACGCAGTTCAATCAACAGGATATCTTCTTCTTACGATCACAATTACACTCGCGGTACTCACCGTTGTTCTTGGGATTGCTTGGCTGTTTTTGTTGGCTGCGCTCGGCGGTATGGGCGGTAATCCAGACAACAGTGGGTTTGAAAGTTCATTCAATTTTATCATTAACATCCTCAAGATTTGTTTCTGGACATACATCGTCAGCCACGTTTTAATCGCCAGACCGTGGGCATTGTTCATTGAAGAACCCCCTCTCGATTCATCAAAAACAGTTACCAAAAAATCAACAACTGAGCAAGAAAAAATTGAACCAAAAAGGCTTCTTTATTGTCCAAAATGTGCTGCAGCAATCCGCGTTCCTATGGCATACAAGGGGAGAGCAAAGTGTCCCAAATGTGAAGAGATCTTTGAAGCATAGGGTAGGCTCAGTACTGGGGGGACTGAACACCCATTATACTCCCCCATAATGTCTTGAGAAATTTGCAAGAACCCTTGCGATTTAGTGGAAATGATATGTCGGTTGTCTGTATTAGCCCTT
>JADHSC010000021.1 GCA_016777125.1 Candidatus Poseidoniaceae archaeon | reverse complement strand
AGCGTTATAGGTCATCAGACCACCATTCTCAATCAAAGAGGAGTGGCATATAGAATATTCGTTCCATTATCCAATTCTCACAAGGGGACCCCTGGTGTATGCGGGCGACTACAACGGTACGGTTGTATTCGTATAGGAACACAACGGGGGCCCTCGTATATACTCAAATTACTCTTCTTCTGAAAAGCGAGATAGTGTTGTTGGTATTCTCATTCCTCTTGGTTTACCATCGACATGGCCGTTTATTTCAATATCAACCTGGTTTCCATCTCCTGTCAGTTCAACTGTCAAGAAAATCATTGTTCCCTTGGCGATTGTATCAATGAAAATCTCTTCTCCTTGATGGAGTAATCGAGGCTCAACATTTGTTACGCTCCATGCGCTTCCATGAGGTGCATCAAATCGGAATGCTGTTACTTCCCACGTCTCATCTGGAGTGTGTAGTCCAATGAGCAAAGGCCAACTTTCCGGATCCTTTGAAAGACGTTGATCGAGTTTCCAAATGGCGAGAGATGTTCCTTCTGTGGAATATGTTCTGTCTGGAATACCCCATGAGTCACATGCAGACTGCCAAGGAAGTGTTGCAACAGCCTCGAGTGATTTAACAAGAGTTTTTCTCGTTTGTGTTGGAGATTCTGAGCCACTATCAAGTAATGCAGTGAGTATCTTCAATCGTTCACGAACCGCTCCTAAACGGCGTCCTTCAGCCCGCGTTGATCTGATTTTGTAGAACATAAATACAGCAGGTATGATCATGGCGAAGCCAAGAACCCAACGAATTATCGAGCCCCAAAGTTTAGCTTCATCATTAGGCGGGAACCATGGTTCTTCACCTTCTTCGGTTGTTACTTTTGTCGTCGTAATTGTGTATGATACGCTTTGTAATCCATTACTCCAGGTTTGATTTGTAAGAATGTTTTCATCGTTATGTGTGAACTCGATCAAGTGGAATCCAGGTCCTACGTTGAGGTACACTTCTCCTTCATTGGAAAGAGGGTCAAATGCGATTGTATATTCCGACTCGGTTTCAAACGTCTCCTGATCAAGTTCCCAAACATTCACCACTAAATCTTGGTTGGTCGTTCGTATGACGATGTGAACACGATGTAATGAGTCGACCCATCCATCCACAGATAGGAGGTACACATCGTTTTGATCCATTGCAGCCAAGGTCAAACTACCTTCAAAACTTGCAGTGTTTTCACTCGCTAATATCGGCCATATCGCGATATTATTCGGGTCGGTAGGTGAAAAGCTTGGAGCATCCATACTTAGGTTTCCATCAGAAAAAGATTCGATAGACACATCAACCCAGTGAACGTCAGATGTAATTGTTAACATTGCCATCGTTGAATTAGGATAAGCATAAATTCGTTCCACTGTATTTTTATTGATTTCAATTTCAGGCATTACGATCCAATTCGAGCCTATCTTTACGGTTAACTCCGCCTTTACATTTTCAATCATTGGAGCAAGTTTTACCACATTTGTTTCTTTGAAACTAAACGCTGTTTGCGATTGCATGTGGCCTATTTGCGTGAATGTGAATGTTGTATCATCAATTTGCTGTGTGAGGGATTTCGAATGTATTGAACGTTGTAATGCATAAGCGGATTCAGCGGCACTTGTAGAAATTTTAACAATTAATCGACCGTCTTCGAGGATATCGATGTATTCGGGCGATGTTAACAGATCAGGATCAGTGCCGGTCGCTGACTCAATGAGCAAAGGAAGCGCTAATTCTGCTGTCGAATTTTGGAATGAGAAATCGAATCTGATATGATCTGATGTGTGGTGGAGTTTGAACTCGACGAGGTCTCCTTCAAGGACTTCAATGGCCCAATATTCTGGGGAATCGGAACGAACTAAGCCTGATTCAAACCAATCCGAAGAATAAGATCCTGTTGAAATGGTGTTTAAGTTCCCCCGATGAACATCAATGCATTCTGAGGAAGATGTACAACGGCCCTTTGAATCAAGGTCAAAGGAATCTGCAGGAGCGGGGCGTTGTGAAGGATGTTGGGAATCAGGTGCAACGAGTATAGAGGTTGTAACCGTCTCTGTCTCTGCTGAAGATATTGATATATTTGCTAAACCAGTTCCAGAGGCCACGACTGTTGCGATAGAGGTGGAGGTGGTCACTGAACCGTTTTCTTCAATGGAAACAGAGCAGAAATCACATCCGACTGCAACGGAGATGACATCGCCTTCTGTAACAGATTCTGAGATGTCATAACTTGTACCCGCATCTAATGTTATCATCTGTACCCGTTCATCGATAACGAAAACAATCGGTGATTCATCTGCATGGGTGTTCAATGGTAGTTGACAAAGAATGAGAACCGATAACAGAAACAGTCCAGTTCGGTGCCTTGTATTCCTGCCTCCCATGGGAGAGGGTCTGACATCTACTCTTTCAACACTTTCTTTTAACGAGTAACATCCTTCAAGAAGCAGAGTACTCAGGGGGAACTATGGCGGAAGGACTTGGGCGTACAGTCTTGCATCGTTCCCGTTTTGCAAGAATCTGGGGTCTCGGAAACAGAAGTGCCCCCGTTGCTCAAACCCCGTGTTTGATATCTGCTTCCAATGATCCAATTGAATTGGAAAACATTGCACCTTTTCGTTCAAGTCAGACTCGAACCATTCCGGCTAAATTGACAATCGATACTCCACATTGTCTCACGCCTCCTGATTTTGACGTACCTGGACCCATCTTTGAAGCATCAATTGGGCACGTATTACCGCCTTCACTGGATGAAGCAAATGCTGGCGAATCTGCGGATTCAGGTTCAGTTTTACCTCTCTCATGGCAGCGATTACATCATGATCCTTCACTATTAGTTGATGACTTAAAACCACATATTGTGGTCTTAGTCGATGCCGTTCAACTTGCTGCACAAACCGGGAAGTTAGTTCAAGCCATCAGTGTCATCAAGAACCGATTTCCAGGTTCACTTCTTTGGACTCCTGGATTGGGTGGTCCTGACAACGCTGCTGTTCTTGCCTGGTTTGGTGTCGATATCTTTGATTTCTCACGTGCAGGATTTGCAGTAGCCTCGGGCCATCTTCTCACAGCCTTCGGTCCACGTGCTCCCTTAAGCGGAGAAGAATGCTCATCTGCAGTTGCAGTCGATCATTATGAGCAATCATTGCGTTCCGTTCGCTCTGCAATCGCCACGGGAACTCTTCGGACGCTTGCAGAACAACAGAGTCTGAATAGCCCCAAACTTGTAGAACACATGCGTTTCTTCGATAAGATGATGAAATCGTCGGAGAATGTCATGAGAATTCATCCGTTAGGTGTCAACCGTATTGATTACCTGAGCACAACAAGTCATCAAGATTCTTCTGTTGAACAGTGGGTCGATTTCATCTCAAATACGTATCAAGTCCCTGAAAACTTGGACAATGTCCTTGTTCTGCTTCCATGCTCAGCACGGAAACCGTATCGTTTGTCCAAATCCCATCGAAAATTCATCCAAGCTCTCGGTACGAACGCTTGTCACGAAGTCATGGTCACATCACCGCTTGGGCTTGTTCCAAGAGATCTTGAGGATGTTTGGCCTGCTGCATTTTATGACATCCCTGTGACTGGTGATTGGTCTCGTGATGAACTCCATCGAATTGAATCAATGGTTCGTAATCTCGTGGACCGACACAACTACGATCGTATCATTAACCACAGTGGGATGGTCTTAGAGATTGATGGATTCGATGTCGTCGATACAAGGCAAGGCGAAAGTTCAGGTTCAAGGACTGCCCTACAACGATTGACTGAAGCAGTCCAGACTGCAAAGGAAGAACTTCGTATTCATCGCAGGAAAGGCGAGAAAGTCAATCTTGATCGATTCATGAGTATCTCTCGATATCTCCACAAATCGGATGATTGGCTTGAAGAGTGCAGAGTTCGAGGTAAACCGCCACGATGGATGATTGAACGTGACGGCAAACAAATCGCCCTATGGTCGTTCGAACGAGCTGGATTCTCATTCAGTAAAGAGGCCGTGAAATACCTCGATGCTTGCTCAGCACTTCCGCGTGTTCATCTTGTTGATGATGTCAAATGGAAAGGTGATTTACATTATGGAATCGTGAAATCATTTGAGGCTGGAATACGTATGGGACAAGATTTGATTGTTATGCAAAATGAGGTTGCCATTGGTCTTGCAAGAAGTATCGCTCCTGGATGGGAATGGTCAGGTACTCCTGGTCGTTTAGCAAAAATGCATCAACGAATTTAGTTTCATTCAGCGATGCGATTAAGAAGGGAGAGCAAGTCGCAAGGCTGCTCGGAGTAGTTGATATGGCACGTATGTACGCATCTAAGAGAGGAAAAAGTGGCTCATCGAAGCCTTTCATTACCGAAGCTCCTGACTGGTCAAACAAAGACGCTAAGGAGATTGAGTCCCTCATTCTTCAATATTCCAAGGACGGTATGTCCACTGCACAAATCGGAACAATTCTACGTGATAAGCACGCAGTTCCAAATGTCCGACTCGTTCTCGGAAAGCGCATCGGTGCTGTTCTCAGTGAGAACAACGAAAGCGGAACCTACCCTGAAGATTTGATGAACCTCATGCGACAAGCAGTTGCTATCATCGAACATCTCACTACAAACAGTAGAGATCTCCACAACAAGCGTTCTCTTGAATTGACTGAAGCTAAGATTCGTCGATTAGGAAACTACTACAAGGCTGAAGGTCGTTTAGATTCTGACTGGCGCTACAAGCGTGACCAACTCCGACTTATCGTCGAGTGATTGGGAGCATTCATGTGTGACGGGGTTGAGGCCCCGTTGGGTCAGACATGCACGATTTACTTCAGACATCATTTCTTTCTCCATTGAAAGAGGACATTGTCAAAGCATCTCAATTCATTTCAAATGGTCCGTTGGTTTTAGCATCCTCTGCTGATTTAGAAGGCCTTCTTGCACTCGGTTTCCTTGAGGCAGCTCTACTTGATGCAGGAATCTCTTATTCTCGTCGCTTTCTACAACCTATGAAGCATATACCAAGGGACGAACAAAACATTATTCCAACATTCAATGGAACGAAAATCGTGTTCATTGATTCATTTGGGAAAACTGATGATGCGAACTCTGAACATATTCTCATTGTGCGACCGAAGGAAGTTGAAGTCCAATTCCCTCATTCAGATCAGAAGAAGAGAGGGACTGTTGATGTGGTCATACAATCCTCTGCTCTTGCATCAATGATTTCCCCAACTGGAGCTAAAACGACGAGTTTTCGTCCTTATGTCGGTGCAGGACAATGGCTCATGGAAGGTCTTGATACCACGATTGATCCAATTCACACCTTGGTGAGAGATTTTCTTAGAGATGAAGGGACAATCCAGGTTGTTCCCCTTCCTGAAATTTCTCAGCCGAGTATCGATATGATTCCGGGACTTTCTGAAAGACGGCTCAAAAAATTAAGTCAACTATGGGTCGATATGGATGCAAATCAACGGTCTCAAGCCTTATCTGAATTTTGTCTCTCTTCCCTTTCAACAGAGGGTATTTCAACTGCTCGATTTGAAGAGTTGATCTGGAAGCGAATGGTTCTTCCTAATCAAGAGAAAGACTTGGCATCTATCCTCCATGAGTTGCAAAGACAATGGCCAGAAACCAAAGATGAGGCTCTTCTTTTTGCGAGCCGATTACTTGATTCTTGGCTTCGAACTGGTCATCTTTTCGAATCGACGGATTGAAACATCATGAGAAGGTGGCATAGTCATGGCGATTGAACGACTGCTCACAGGAAGTATACGCGAACGTGTACAAGATTTGATGTCAACTGAAGATCTCATTATTGAGTCTTTCAAGGACATTGTCAAAGATGAACTCAAACTTCATATTCGAAGCAAAATCGAAGAGGATCCAGACTTGCATGCAGAGATACGAGAAGCAGTCTCTTACTATTTCCAACAAAAGGCTCGCTCAGTCTATGCTGAACTGAAAGCAACAAGAGCAGCGACACGCCTCGGATTGCGCCTTCTACCTGACGAACTTCAAGGAGAAGTCGGAGAAGCCCTTATCGGCTTGTTTGAAAAGGAACTTGGAACCCTTTTGGACAAAGCTCTTTGAAAGGAAAATCCATTCATATCTTCACAGACGAGCGTTGATGTTATACGCTGGTTGTGCAGCCAACAATATGGGGATAGAATGCAAAGACAAGCACTGCTCATCTTGAGTTGCTTTTTGTTTGCGTTAATTATACCCTCGAATCCATTGATTGAGCAGTCAGCAGCAGAAGACGTCACTGTTTGTTGTGATTCAGTTGAAGCCGATTTGTATCTTCTTGGTTCTGGCAGTGATTCAATCCTGAGCCCATTTGAGGATCTCCTTGCTGAAACACCATCATCGGCTTCCTTTGAAACGGCGTTAACATCTTCTGAACAAATCGAGAAATGGGTTCTCTCCCCAGCATGGTCAGGTGTAATTCCAGAATCCACTTGGTCGCTTGAATTATATTACGATGTATCTGATGCAGGAGGTGCACAATTGAATCTCTCCGCTATTGTGACCATCGGTGGTTCGACATTTACGGGTTATCTGGATGGCGGCTCATCCTTTGTCCCTACTGGGGCTGGGACGATAACCATCGATATTCCAGTTGAGAGCGTCACTGTTAGCGCTACATCTGAAGTATCACTCACGCTTAATGCTCGTAATATCGTGTTTAGTGTCCCTAATTCTGGTGCAAGTGTCGAATTCTTATGGGGCAGTGAAGCAGAAGATTCCAAAGTTTCAGCAAATTTACCACTTCTTGATCTCTCCTTAGACGAGCCTGTCGTAGAAGGTGATCTCGTTTATTTCGGTCTTCGGATTGAATCGCCGTTTGGTATGGAAGCACTTGTCTTTTCTGATTCCATCACAATGAGTGTCAATGGAATTTTACTCGAGGGTGATCCTACAGAGGTTTCTGATGGTGATGCAATACTTGTCATATGGACCTGGGATGGTGCTGCTGGTGGAGTTGAAACAGTTGATGTTTCAATGGAATATGTTCTCCAACCTGGAGTCAAACTTACAGGTCTAACCATGTTTGAAATTGAAACGTTCGACAGTAATGGTGGAAGTGGAGGATATTATCCGCTAAACGAACCATTACGATCAAGCGGTAGAGGTTCTCCATTAAGTGTTTCAATGAATTTGGAACTTGAATCTGAAGATAATGGGATTCAATTGTCAAGGTCAACAACGCTCGAAATTGGTGGAGAAATGGCCTTTTGGATGCGATGGGGAATGGATCACATGGGTGATGAATCAATACCACTTTCACCCGTGTTAAAGAATTTCCAAGCAGGAGCAGTTTCGGATGACGAACGAGGAAGTCGAGTTATTGAAAGTCTTGAAGTCAATCAATTTGAAGGCTATATGGAATCGTATTATATTACATATTTCCAACTTGGACTAGGTATAGAATCTGAGGAACTCCTTGGGGACCTTTCAGACTCAGATACGTTTGCAATAACACTTGATTTGATGGGAGAAGAACGTGTAACAAATGCACCTCTTACAATTCGTATTGACAGTTTAACACCCATACAAAGCGGGGTTGATTATACCATTCTTCGCTCTTTCATTAAGCCCCAACCTTCTCCCTTGTGGTCTGGTTATGATATCTCTGTTTCTGGCTCCACTTCACTCATGACTTCATTTTCAACTGTCGAACTTGATATCTCTGATGTCCTCGAGATTGATTACTTAAGATTCCCGTGGGGTGAAATGGTTACGATTAGAGGCGATGGACTTACTCAATCTGATGAATTTTCTATTACGACAAAACCCACTTCTTCTCCATTGGCTGCTCCTCTTTCATTAAGCATCATCGTTGTAATGATCCTCGGGGGTTCTCTTTGGCTTTCCTTCATTATGGTTCGGCAAAAAAATCGTTATCCTCTGTTAATAGAAACCATTCTGATTCCAATAGTTTTCCTCATGCTCTTCTTTGCTTACCCTCCTTTGTTTGTTCTTTTATCAAGTAGTGGTGTCGCCTTTGCATGGCTGATTACTGCTATAGCTTCCCCAAAATTAACTGGTATTACGTTCGAAACTCGTACAAAAGCTCCGAATATTGTGACAAGTTTCCCTACAATCAATTGTCCTCAATGTGGTGTAGCCAACCCTGTAACGTCGAATGAACGTCCAATTCGTTTAGAATGTACTGGATGTGAACGAATTATCAAGATTGTCGCTTGATGTCAAAACTATCATGAACATCGACCTACAGCGTACGGCATGAGCGAAACAGTAGCTGACCTCGTCCTTGATGATGAGCACGTAACAATTGGACTAGAAGATACGTTAGTTGAAGGATGTAAAAGGCTAGTAAGTATACCATCCGGTATTCTTGTTGTTCTTGATGATGACGACCAAGTAAAGGGTGTGATTGGACAACGACAGATGCTTAAGGCGATTGGAAATGGCATTGATGTCATGGAAACAACATGCAAAGAAGTAATGGAAATGGATGTTCTAAAAGTCCCTTTGACAGATGCGATCGCTGATGTTATCAAATCTGTTAATGAACGCATGCCACAAGCTGTGGTTGCAGTGAATGATGACGGTGGCTTTGAGGGATATTTCTCTCCCGAAGATTACCGCCAAGCACAATCGATACTCTCTGCAAACCCATCATTGGGGACGCTTGAATGAAGAACTCATTCGTGCATAAGTAAGAAATCATCTTCTCGGATAATAGCGTAACCGATTCGTTCCAATTGAACGATTGTTCCTACTGGGTAATTATGAAGTTCAACTCTTCCTTGAATGTGTTCAATGTTCTCTTGAAGAGGAAGAGTTAGCGTCGCCTCTGAGGATGAATCGGTTGAAACCCAATGAATGATTGGACGTTTATCACTTCGAGAAATGGAGCCCATTTGCCCCCCTTCATCTATATCAGCGAATTCCTTTAGACGGTATGTTGAATGTTGAGCATCTTCTCTTTCAATCATTATCTGATTACGATCCATTGAGATTTTTCTCATACCCATGGATTCATGATTGGGGTGAACAGGGATTTCAATTTCTGTCGGAATCTCTCCGTGAAGGTCTACTTCAACTGGGTTGCGTACAAAGGATAAACGTGGTGCTTCATCATCAATACCTTTCGTATTATGTGAGAAAAGAGTCGCTAATGGGACTGAAATATCCTTTTGAGTGACTCCAAGTTCAATCCAGAAGTTCCTCAGAGCTTCGGCTTGTATTCCTCGTAACTGGAGACCCTGAAGCGTAGGTAGTCTGGGATCATTCCAGCCAGTGTATTCTCCATTTTCGATGGATGCTCTCATCTTGGATGTAGAAAAGCCTCCCCACTCGTGAACTTTCACTCGACCCCAGTAGATTGTTTCTGGATAGTTCCAACCAAAGTGTTCGTAGAGCAAGGTTTGCTTACGTGTTGAATCCATGAGATCTTTGCCACGAACAATATGGGTTACACCTTGGAGTTGGTCTTCGACTGCACTTTGGAAATCCAATAGCGGCCAGACTCGATAGGTGGAACCGATTTCTGGTCGGGGATGAGGATTTTTTTGAGTGTCCTGAATCCGTAATGCAGGCCAGTCTCTTAATGCCGGGTTTTTCAGTTCCATATCGGTCTTAACTCGAACAACAGCATCTCCTGGCTTGTATGTACCATCTAACATCATGTTCCATCCATCGACATTCATCTCAACGGATTTGTCTCGACAAGGGCAATTTTGTTTAGTTTCACGATATGTTCGAAAATCATCTGCAGGACATTGACAGATGTAACCAAATCCTTCTCTAAGCATACGCTCTGCGTGTTCATAATACAATGGAATCCGGTCACTTGCTAGGACAATTCGATCTGCAGGGCGGCCTAGGAGCCACTCAACTTCCCGCGGAATAATCTCGTAAGCGTCTAGCATAGGAGGCTTCACTGTGGTATCTGTATCATCAAATCTGAGAATAAGGGTTCCTTTGTGTTCGTGAGCATACGTACCGTTGATGACAACTCCACGGGCGTGGCCAAAAGAGAGTGGGCCGTTTGGGTTCGGGGCGAATCGAAGTACAATCTCTTTTCCCTCAGTATTTTTCAGTGGAGGTAGGCCCTCTCTCCGTTCTTGCTTTTTACGACCTTCGAGGAGATGTGGTGCTTCTTCCTGGAGTAGAGATTCGACATGGTCTAATCCTTTTTCTTGGGCAAGTGTATTTGCCTTGGCTACTGATTGAGCAACCAAGGGACTAATCTGTCCACCATGTTGGCGCAAATCCGACCGAGTACTCATGATCCGTCCGATAACAGATCCTGCAGCCCCTTTCCCATCGTATTCGAAGGCGTTTTGTAAGGATAGGTGCCAAATTAGGTTTTGAGTCTCAGCATCTGGTGACCACGACATAAACTGCCCAGTCATCATTGCTTCATGAACTCGTTGCTTCATCATCTTTGGAAAACAGCGTTGGTCCTGCAAGTTCTCTTTTCGGCAATGGTGTTGAATAGTTCTTCAACCAAAACCGCTCGACAGTAGCCCAAGACCAACGAATGTCATTATGAATTCCATCTTCCTTAATCAGATGAGGTAAGGCTTTCACTGTGTTTGGATCTGAGGGGTATCCACTTCCTACAGGCGTTCCTAATTCCATCGTGATACGTTCAATCTCCATATCTCTCACAACCTTCGCAAGAATCGAAGCCCCTCCCACAATGCGGTGGTTCGTGTCAGCTTTGTGTTTTGCAATCATTGTTGTTTTCAACCAAGGCCAATCATTTAATCGTTCAGAAATTCGATTACTAAATCGTTCTTCGTTGACGTCACATGCATCCAAAAGGATGTCAAGTTCTTGCGCAAATGAACGATGATGACGATTGAGTATTGAAGCGAATAGATCAACCTCTAGAATGTTTAGACCCTTTGCATATACTGCATTATCAATACGGTTGGGTTGACAGATGATCGTATCAACATACCAACCCCTCTCGATTACTTGTTGGTTCAACCAATCATAATGCAACCTACGCTTTGCATGAGAAAGGTGCTTTGAATCTTCAATACACTGTTCTTCTAACAAATATTCATCCGCTTTTGGAATGGATAGAAGTCCAACTACGAGTGGTCCCAGTACTGGTCCTCTTCCAGCTTCGTCAACACCAACCAGTCGCATCGTATCCCTCATAGGTCGAAATCGTCCTTTTCATTGGATGTAGAAGGTAACGGAATTTTCGTGATGGGTTTGTTCGAAATCAACTGTTGTGTATCATGTCGAATCGTTCGTTCATCTACATTTTGAGCTGGCTGTAGGTGTTGATTTTCCTTGTGTTGTGTTGAAATCCCTTCTGATTGAATTGAAGAAGCAAGTTCGTTCATTTGTGCCTTTTGAGCTTCCAATGCGTGATGGTCAAGAACCGTTGTTGCGACATTTCGAATATCCTCTGGAAGAGGTTGCAATGCCTGAGAGGGGGCTTTAGAAGACGCTTTGAACGCTGCAGAAAACTCCTCTGGAGAAACGTGTGGGCTTTCAATAATCTCTACTCCCATTGTGTCTTTACGTTCGAACTTTTGCAACCAATCTCCTTCTTCTTCAGGCTTGGGCTGTTCAATATTTTTCTGGAGTTGTTCCAACTCTTTTCTTTGCATACGATCTCTTACCGCTTTGTTTAGAACTATGGAAGCGATAGCAACGGCTGTAATAACCAACCACCAACCCATGAATATTTCAGCTATGTCGGAGGTGAGGTCTGAAAACGAGTATGCGTCATCCTCCTCTTCTTCAATCCATTTTTCTCCTAAAAAGTCATACTCAATTGTGTAAATAAATTCTGTTTCTGGGTCGAAAATTGAGCGTACAACGATCTCGAGAACGAGTGTTCCATTTGCGATTTGGTCTGTGGGCACTTCAGCAGTACCTCTTACTGTAAAGTTGGAATTACGAGGTAAACTATCCATTTCAAAGGTTCGTGGATTATCAACTCCATCCTCTACAATAGCCCCCTCTGGTAAGTTGAATCCCATTGGAGTAGAATGCGATGATTGGAGTTGAACGATGAGGCCATCGTTAAGATTTCCATCATTACGTAATTGGACTGAAAAACTCAATCTATCTGTTGCATCTACTTCGGAATTCGAATCTAAGAACGTCCAATTTACATTCGGACCAACAAGAACATCGACTTCATAGGTATTTATTACTGAACTTCCATCATATTTCATTTGAAAGTATACCTTGCCTTGAGTGTATGCAGTTGCATTTTCATCAATGTTGATTTGGATGACATTTGCGGTTACTGTCCCGTATCGAGGTATGGATATTGTTTCCAATAAAACGTCTGCTGATGAAATGAATTCCGGGCAAGACAGTACTTCAATTTTGAACTGATCATCATAATTCCCCTTATTTTCCACATCAAGAGTCACATAACATGCTTCCCCTGGCTGAATGTATAAGCAGTCTGTAGGCTGAATATCCTCTTCGACATTACGAATCCAATCGATTTCAGTGTGGGCAGTTTGTTGAACGCTGCGGAATGGGAAATTCGTAGGATGGATAAACAAATCTACGGATAATGTGCCGTTTGTTTGTGGAGGTGCTTCGACTCCAATTTGTATTGTTCGTGATTCATTCGGGAACAAGATTGTGTCTTCAAAGGCGTTGAACAGAGCAACGGTCCATCCGTCTATGCTCAACCTATCTGAACGGTCAAGTTGTTTTGCCACACCGTCAATGACAACATCACCAAGCATCATTGAAATTGTATCTGGGGTATTTCCAGTATTACGTACGTTGATATCTATGCGATCATTTCCTCCTGGGTCAAGTGTCACATTGGATTCAACGAAATCAATACTTACATTCCTATAGGCGGTAATTTCGAGAGAAAATTCCCATGAGATGATTGCATAATCAAGACCTGATGATCCGATGAGGGTGAATGTTGGTCCTTCGTATGCAAGTGGTGCTCCATCAATCACCAAGGGTGCTTCGACCCAAATCCGAACAAAATCCATGGAATCTGGCGAGAGTGTAAGCATGGAATTATCTCCAGTAATAGTGTCCATATTCCAACCCCAATTCCACGTCGATGTTGTTTGAACGCTGAATGTTACATCATCAGGTAGGGAGGCATTACTCGTAATATTCGTTGCGACATTTGTTGTAATACCAGGATCAATAACAAACGTGGATGATTGAGTGTTGCCAAATTGGATTGCAGATGGTGCCGTGATTTGTGTCGTTACATTTGAGTAAATCGTAAGGTTATCAGAGAGGTCAATAATTGATATTCCTAACGTCTGGTTCGAATATGCTGTCGATTGAGGGAGTGTAATTGTCCAATAAAACCGATTTATTTCTCCTGAATCAAATAGAATCTCTTGACCATTGCCAGAAAATGTGGACTGCGGGATAAATTGTAATTGCAGTTTGAGCGTTGTAGCATCTTCTCCAAAATACTCAACATCAACAAATTGCTGTACTGTGTCTCCGGGATAGGCAACATAGTTTTCCATCGGTGTAATCTCAATACGTGTTGTTGAATCTGCCTCTGCTAAAAATGGCATTGTGAGTATGAACAACAGTGTGAACGCTATGCGTTTGTTGTTCATGACTGTGCTATGACCTATGGGATTTGAAGCCAACGGCATGATGTTCAAATCAATTCCAAAGTAATATGAATCGAAAATGGCTGGGGTGGTCATGCCTCCCTTCTGGCCTTTCAAGCGTTCAAAGAAAAAAACGATGGAACTCGATGAGGAATCTCCTGAAGCCATTGTCTATCGTAAAGACGAAGAGGTTCATTCAGAAAAACACGCTCAATCAATTGAACGAAATGATGCAGCATACAAGGATGCACTTGCATTATTTGGTGGCGGTGATACAACGGTTACTGCATCTACCAACGTCGCTGAATTATACGATGGAGTTACAGATGCTACTGCATCGAAGTTAACGTCTGAATGGATTCATCATACAGACGGATATCATTATGAGAAAAATGCAGACGGTTCCTTTCTACCAACGCCTCATGTAAAGCAATCAGATGGCTCGTATGTACCTTATTCTTAATCAAATAATGTACGTATTGGGTGAGTGAGCTCGATCCCTTGTGCCGTTGTCGAATTCACTTTTCTGTCGACAGGATACACCTCAAATGATGCATGATTCGATGGAATTGTTCCAACATTTAACCATTCATCAACAGAACTGTTTGGCACAATTAGAGGCATTCTTTTATGGATATGAGAGATGGTTTTTTCTGAATCTGTTGTTAGAATACAGAATGTTCGTATCGAATCGTTATTATCATTCCAATCGTCATAAATTCCTGCAAATAACATTGGTTCATCATTCTCAAATCGATGATAAAAAGGCACTTTTCCTAGAGGTGTGGTCTTCCACTCATACCAACCTGTAGCGGGAATAAGGCACCGTCTGTTTTCAAAGGAATCTCGAAACATCGGTTTTTCTGAAACGGACTCTACTCGAGCATTAATCGGTTCCATTATGCTTTTCTTACTCCATGAAGGGCGAAATCCCCACTTCATCGGTGTGATCTTGTGAACATTATTTTGCATCAATATACAATGAACATCATCTTGGGGTGATATGTTGTAATTTGGTTCAATTGTAGGTGGTTCAATTTGGATTGATTCAGGCCAATGCTCTCCATTGAAAGCAAAGCGGCCGCACATGACAATGCCTCAAACAGGATCGATAAGGCATCGATTCAAACCATCAACATCGAATTCAGCAGCATTCATCGGAACAAGTAATTCGAATGTCTGGCCGATGGCAGGATCTATTTCTCCGAAGCATCCAACCCATTCACCTTTGACGATCACTTTTGCAGCACGTCCTGCTAACCAGGGGCCCTCATTATCTGGAAGCGGTTCAATCACTACTTCTTCAGCACCCATATCTCTCAAAAAAGCCTGAATCCTTCCACGAATAGCAGCAAAACCTCCGCTTCGTTCCGCTGTTATGAAAGCAAGTCGTTGCTTATTTTTGTGGTCACGGACAACGGTGCCTAACTCGTAGACGGATTGCGGCAGATCATGATGGCGGTTAGTTGCCAAGAGTCGGAGTAATCCTGGGAGTAAGAATTGTCGCATCATCGTATGCTCTTGTGTAATCGGATTCGTAATCTGAGTGATCTCGTTGGTCGCCACCCACCGCATTCTTTCAAATTGGTCATACTCATTGGAAAGGGTCAGTGATTGGATTTGCATGAAACTCATCCCTTGCAATGATGTTCTGATTCTTCTACGTAGATGCTCGTCGCCTCTTGGAATTGCATTCATAGGGGCTCTGGGGACGTCCTCTCCTAAGTCCTCGAACCCATGGCCGATGGCTAAATCTTCGACAATGTCTACCGCATGAAGGATGTCGAATCTCCAACGTGGCATCTCAAAACAGAGCATATTTTCTCCATCATGAGCATATTGCATCGAATGTCCGCTTTGAATCTCTTCAGGTCTTGCTGCATCTCTTCCAACAAATGCCCCACCCATTCGTGTGATGGAATACTTCATTTCATCATCTGTTAATTCTCTTCCAAGTATTGTCTTCACCAAGCGCTCAGGTATTCGATGTTGTACTGGAGTCCAATTTGGTAAGACTTCTTGGTTCCCATCACAATCTGTAAGATTCACCGATTGGATTTCTCCACCTCGTTGTTTTGCTTGGAGAGCGACCAACATCAAACAAGATTCGCAAGCTCTTCGATCCCATCCAGTAACATCAATGAACAAATCTCGTGTGCCTGAATGTACGGTCGTATGTGATCCGTTGATGATTGGAGGGAAGGATAAGACAGAGCCGGTAGCATCTTCGATAACTGGAACTTTTTCCATTCCGTCAAGAAGATGGGCATAATCTACACCTTTCGGATGTTGAGTGAGTATGGTTTCAATATCCATTTCTGAATCAGTTGCTAATGGTATGAAGGAATGTGTCCTTGGAACGGCTCGAACCTTGAATGGGGCTTGGATTGAATTGAGATCATGAACTCCAATACTTGCTCTTCTACGCCCACGGCCTAAAGCGAAGTGTAACTTCTCTTGGTGGTCCATTAAATTCTTGATGAATAAATCCATTTCGTTATCATCTTTCATTTGAAGACCTTTTACAACTGCACCGAGAATGATTGGTCGAATTGTTTTCAATTCAGAATCCACAGTTATCTCGATACCGCTCTCAGTAAGAGATAGATGTTCAAGCGTTGGTTTGTTATGAAGAAAAGATCTCATTGCAACTGACAACGTTTCTCCGCTCAATAAATCAGGACGATCGGGGAAGATCTCAATGTTGAGGGTTTCCTCATCACATGAGTCGATGTCGGTTCCCAACAATGGGAGTCTGTGGTCGACATCCTCGATGTCATGCGGACATCCATGTTCAGACATCAATTTGGCCAAGAGGCTTTGTTCAACAGATATTGTTGGCATAGTATCACCTTAGCGTGCAAACCAGTGAGGAAGTGGTCGCTCATATCCTGACATTCGAAGCCCACTGACTGAAGCAGTATCATGATCTAATGCTCTTAGATGTGAGCGTTGTAAGATATCGATTGAATCGAGACCAAGATTCCTAAGCGTGTTTTGAAGATCTATTGTTAGTCCTTGTAACCAATATTCGATGTCTTCTATTTCGAGCATAGGTGGCTCTGTAACGACAAAATCAGCACCAGCACAACGAGCTACGATGACATCATGGGCATCTGAAGTGAAACCAAATTCAAGTGCAGTAATTACTGGGGTATTGTCTAATTCATTCTTTTTAGACCGGCCCATAATTGGTAATGTCGATGCTTCAGGTGTTCCTGATCCATCTTCAATTCGTGATATTGCCGCTTGTACTTCATGGTAAGCAGATGATTGGTGGTGAGATTGGATGCGAGAAATTCCTTGAATACTCATGATAGGTGATTGCGAATTCATGAGTGTACGAATTGCTACAAGTAATCCATCAAGTTCTTCTGGATTCATGGATGGCAAACTGTCCAAGTCCATACATACTCCTGCAACAGAGGGTGCGGTAGTTGTCAGGTCGCAGAGAGATTGAAGGTTGAGTTGAACAACGTCAATCGGTCGTGGATTTTCAATGACCAAAAATGGTTGACTTTGAATACGGGTTAATCGTCCTGAATTATTGTCTTCAGTACGGAGCAATGTTCCGTTTGGGATACGTGGTAAAATTGGGATTGGTAGCAGTATTGCTGGCGCTTCATCTTGTGTTCCTGGAATGAAGGCTACTGTGTCAACAGGATGGTTTTCAATCAAAGGTTGTTCATCCATCGGTACAAGACCTATTGTTGATAAATCTCCAGATGAGACATGAATCGATTGAACTTCAAATACGACTTCATCGATTGGCTCGAGGCACAGGGCATCCTCGGACAAAACTGAATCATATTCTGATAAAAGAGCATTGATTTCTTTCATTTCCTTTGCCTTTAGAGGACGGAGTCGGATACCATGGGGTGGTGTTGGGCAGCGTCCTTCGATAACAATTCTGCCACCTTTCATGCCAATACCCGCATCTTCTTCGACATCTCCTTGTATGATGATGAGTCCACCGTTCATTCCGTTTCCAACTCGTGCGCCAACTTGCCCTTGAACATAGACTGTTCCATCTGACATGAACATGCCGAGATCAGTATCTGCGCCATCGGAACCGGTCAAGGTTCCTTCTTGCATCATAAATCCACCACATCGTCCAATAAAACCAGTGCTCGTTACTGTGCTGCCGCTGTTGTAAGCGCCGAAAAATGAACCGACTTCTCCTTCGACACTGAATCTCCCGCCTGCTCCAAAAGAGGATGTCCAAGATCCGAGTTTACCAAGTGCTTTGATTCGTGCACCTTCTGGGATACCTGGGCATAATCCAACTTCTCCGTTTTTGGGCACTTCCTCTCCAGATCCAGTCCAACCAATTCGCAAGAGTGCGTTCTGCTCAACAGCCGCTTTTAGCCGTGGCAAAAATTTTGCATTGATACTCATTGAGCGTTCAACAACATCTTGGGTTCCCGCCATGTTCCTATGGTGGTGAATGTCGGTCAAATAACCTCGCGTTGTTAAGATTGGTTTACAACGAATTTTTACACTGCTTTTTACCACGAACTGTTTATTGACATTCGATGATGCCATAGGGTTGAGCATCATGGTGGTAAAGGTTGCAATAAACGGATACGGGACGATTGGAAAGCGAGTTGCAGATGCAATCGATGCCCAAGATGATATGGAAATTATCGGCGTTACCAAAACCCGGCCTTCCTTTGGTTGTGATTTGGCAGTTCGCAAGGGGTATCCGTTGTATTGTACCTTCGATGAAACAGACAGAATTGCTGCCTTTGCTCCAGCAGGTTATGACTGTAAAGGTGGACTAAGCGACCTACTCCGTGAAGCAGATGTCGTTGTTGATTGCTCACCTGGTAAAGTCGGTCCTCAAAACAAACAGATCTATGAGGATGCAGGGATTAAATGGATTTTCCAAGGTGGAGAAAAGCATGCTATGACTGGTCTCTCCTACACATCGAGTGGAAATCATTCTGAAAATATGAATAAGCAAGGCACACGTGTTGTTTCTTGCAATACAACTGGTCTTTCACGTACACTCGTTCCACTCTTGCGTAAATGCGGTTCCCTTTCGGTCGAATGTACTATGATTCGCCGAGCTGCTGATCCGGGTGATTCCAATAAGGGGCCAATTAACGCAATTAAGCCCGTTTTGAAGGTTCCAAGCCATCATGGCCCTGATGTTATGACCATCCGTCCTGAGATTTCCATCAATTCGATGGCTGTCGCAGTACCAACAACAATCATGCATGTCCATGCAATTGTTGCCACCCTGCCCGATGGACATGGAATGACAACACAATCTGTCCTCGAATTATGGCACTCTCAACCAAGAGTTGTAATTATGAATGGTGCAGAAACTGGAATTACAACGACTGCAGAGGTTATGGAATTTGCTCGAGACATAGGTCGGAAGTGGGGTGACTTGCACGAAATCTTTGTTTGGGAAGATGGTGTCAAACTCGATGGGAACTCTCTCTATTACTTCCAAGCCATTCATCAAGAATCTGATGTAATTCCAGAAAATGTGGATGCTATCCGAGCTCTAATGGGTCTTGAAACTGACTGGGAAGTCTCTGTTTCCAAGACGGATAAAGCGATTGCTGCTTACAATGGACTGTAATCAATTAAGGCGCATACTCAAAAACTAAACTGGTGTGGCTAAGTCATGCACCTGAAACAACGGTCGTGTATTTTGCTTTCTGTATTCTTGCTTTCATTAGCAAGTCCATTGGCATCTTCGCAATCTGTTATTGAACCAATGCCTCCACAGGCTCAAGGTTTTTCTTCTTCATGGGATTTGGTCGAACCCGTTTCAAAGCAGGCGATCCTAACCAATCCAGTAGATCCTGTGATCGATTTAGCAAGCCTTTCATTTGATCCTCTCTCGAATAATTTGAATTTGATTCCATCCACATGGAGAGCGGATTCGGGTAATTCACTTTACCTTCTCCAACTTAATGTGAATGATGGGGCCATCGTTAACTCGATGGCAGATGATTACGAATTTACAGTTCTCGAAGCCCATGGGTCGGCTGTTTGGACGATTCGTATTGATGATGTTCAACATCTCGAGGCAATCAATTCGCTTGAGAAAGTACGTTGGATTGGAGATTATTTGCCAGGTATGAAAATTGGAACAAATGCGCATGATGCAACCATTGCTCAAATTGTGCTTTCAAAGGATGTGAGTCCAGAATATGTTGCTCTCTTCTCAGCTACTCTGGCAGAAGATGGTGCTGACATTGCTTGGTGCTCTCTCGATATGTGTGAAGCCTATTATGAATTTGGTATGACCAATAAACAACTCCAACATATTGCATTTGATCAACACGTACTCTTCATTGACGGAAGTTTCTCACTCTCTCTTCACAACAACCTTGCTGCAACCGAGGTTGGTGCAGTTGCAATTCGTGCTCCTTCTTCTCTGAATCTTGATGGTTCGGGTGAAACAATTGCAGTCATGGATACTGGAGTTGATTTTGACCACCCTGACCTGGTGGGTCGAGTTGCTGCTATCAATACCCAATTTGGTCTAGATAGTTCTCCCATCGATAGCAATAGTGGTCACGGTACGCACGTGGCTATGACCGTGCTTGGTGATGGTACGGGTGATGCAGTCGCCACGGGTGTTGCTCCAGAAGCGAATCTTGTCATGTACGCTCTTGAACACGACCCCACCGGTGTCTTTGGCAGGCAAGGTTCAATCTATGATCTCCTCTCTGATGCCGAACTAAAAACAGCAAGTGTCGCAGTAAATGCATGGGGTCTTAATGGAAATTATGGAGCCTACACTGCTGATTCTAGGTCGACTGATCAATATGTAACCAACAATAAATATCTCCTTCCAGTCTTTTCAGTAGGTGATAACGGTGGAAGCGGTTCCTCCAAGATTACTGCTCCGGGAACTGCTAAGAACGTTCTTTCCATTGGTTCAAGTGTCAACGGTAGTGTCAGTTCATATTCATCAGAAGGTCCAACTCTTGATGGAAGGATTAAGCCCGATTTAGTTGCTCCTGGAGATGGTATATGCTCAGCAAGAGCCGAGGAAGCCAAGAACGGAATGGGACCAGTCTGTGGCACAGGTACCCATTCAAACGGCCGTTCAATGTATATGCAACTTAGCGGAACTTCTCAAGCCACAGCAGTTGCAGGAGGTTCAGCCTCGCTTACACGTGAATATCTCAGAGAAGTCGCTGGAATCAACAAACCATCTGCAAGTTTAATCAAAGCAACCCTCATCAATGGAGCAGAAGATTTGGGCACACCAGACATACCTAACGCATACGAAGGTTGGGGTCAAATCGACCTCGAAAATAGCCTCAATCCTTCTTCTTCAGGTGTTTCTCTGGATGTCTTTCAGGATGATGAGCGTGAACTTCAGGCAGGATTCTCGCTGATCTATTCCTTCGACCTTGATGGTTCAAAGGGTATCGATATTACCCTGGCATGGAGTGATGCCGAAGCTAGCGCAAATGCTGCTCAATCCGAATCACGTCTCTTGAATAATTTAGATTTGATACTCATTGCGCCTGATGGCACCTCTTACCTGGGTAATCATTTCTCTTCAGGAATATCAACCACAGGAGGATCTGCGGACAATCTAAACAATATCGAACGTATTCGCATTCCAGCAGGAGCGACGACTCAAAGCGGAGACTGGATGGTTACTGTAGAGCATAAAGGAGGCAGTTCTCAACGCTATAGCATCGTTATTGCTGCTGATGCAACCTTGATTCCTAAGGCTGATTTAACGACGTTCGGGAACAGTATTCTTCCATCTTCTTCAACACCACTTGTAGGAGATTTAGTTTCAATTTCACTTGCATGGCATAATCAAGGTACACTTGCATCAGGACCTTATAGAATCCAATTTGAAGATGTAACAAGTGGTTCAATACTTTACGATTCAAACAGAACTTCTTTGCAAGGCGGTTCACTTGATTCCGTATCGTTCTTCACACAATTTACAACCACTGGTGTGCATAAACTTAGACTTTCACTCGATACGAGCAACCAAGTTCAAGAATTGAACGATGCAGCAAATGGCATCGACAATAACATCGTCGAACTCGATATTGAAGTGACTGCTCAAGGATTACGTGTCATCTTCCAAAACCCAGATGGAAGCATACCAACTACATCTGAAGATCGTGATTCAGCAGCATCTGTTACAATGGATGTTCGCAACGAAACAGGTCTCTCTTTGCCCTTCGTTATCGCCCACGAAGGTACTGGAGAGCGTCCCGTCAGTTTGACTGTTTCAAGCGTCCAGGAACCAGATCCAATCTATCCTACTCTCCTTCTAAGCCCAGAAGATTCTTGGTCGAAATCAGTGAATCAAACAGGTGTGTTTACGATTGCTGAACAAGGTCAAGAGAATGATACAATTTTCCTTACGCTCAATTTGGACGATACATCAGCAAGCTTAGATGGAGCCACAAACCGTTATGCACGTGCTGGTTCATTCATCGTAGATGTAACAGCTCGATACCAAAACCAACCAACTGTTTCTCACACACAGCGCCTATACATCGAAATTGGGCAAGTAGATTCTGTAGACGTCGTACCGTCTGGAACATCTGGAGTTTCTGCTAAACCTGGCGAACGGACAGGATTCTCAATCGGTGTGAGAAATACAGGAAACTCTGCTGCTCAGTATACGATGTCATGTACTTCTTCTTCACAATGGCAGATTATGCTTGGAAATTCTAATTCATCATCTCTTGAATTTGAACCTCTCAATATTCTTCAAGATCTAAGCATGGACGTGAACGTGTTCATCCCTTCAATCGCAAACGGGGAACCACTTGCAGGATCAAGTGATCAGGTCACATGCGTTGTTACCTCGCCGACTGATCCTACATTGAATCGTGTTGAGATTGTCGATGTGACAGTATCTGAACTCAAGGCTTTCCGTTCAGACCTCTTTGGTCCAAATGGTGCCGTTGGGCCTGGGGCGCTTGCTTTACCAGTGTTTGCCGATACTGGTGAGTTGGTTTACTTCAATCATACAATTCAAAACCAAGGAAACGTCCCTCTTGATTTTGCAGTAACGCTCGAACGTGGTAATCCTGCGTGGGCTGCAGAGATTCAATACGATCAAGAAATCAGTTCGACATCGTTGTCGGTTACATTACTTCCTGGCCAATCAGGTGATGTTGCTATGCGTCTCCTGGTACCTGAAACCGCTCGAGAAGGCAACTCGAACACCTATACTCTCAGGGTTGAATCATCTCCTCAAATGTTTACATTGAATTCAACATCTCTTGTCGTTGGAGAAAACTTGGATGTAAATCTTGTGTCCAATGTGGGAACGTTAATTTCTGTGCCAGTTAACAATGATTTCACATTCACCGAGTTCATTGTTGAAAATACTGGGAATTCAGATTTGGATCTTGAATGGTCAACGAGTCTTGCTCCAGATGGTTGGTCAGTTGGTTATTCCAATCCACCAAGTTCAGTATCCGTACTCAGTCAGGCATCAGTTCAATTGGCAATTCAAGCACCAAATCAAACCGCTTCCGGGTTTGGATTTGATTTGCAATTATTTGTCAATGGCAGTAATAACGGACGATTTACGAATGCAGAACTCACTGTTCGAGTTGAAGTTCCTGCGACAAGTTTTGCTGGAATTAGCGTAGCAGATGAAACCGTTGCTCCCTTGTTATTCATTCCACGAGGGGACTCTGGGAAGCAATCCTTTACCATCATAAATGAAGGAAATATTCCTCTCAATGGTGAATTAACAGTCGAGGTTCGGGATGCTGATGGAACTCTCCTAGACGATCGAAGTACGACCATCTCCCCTTCCTCAATAACAAATCTTGGTATTGGCGAATCAATCGAGGTTGTTGGTAAAGTCTCAACCGATGAAGATTCGATAGATGGCAGAATGAACTTAGTGATCCTATTGACCACCACCGATGGCGTAGTGATTGAATTCATGGCAGATACAAGTGTGAGTTCGCAACAATCGTCAGGTGGTATTTTTGGAACCCTTCCTGCCTATCTCTCCTATCCATTGGTTCTGTTTGTTCTACTTGGCCTCCTCTACGGAGGACGTAAACTAAAACAAAGCAGTAAGATGGATGATGATGGAACTGAATTGGTGGCTCCAGATGCCCATACTGATGCAGATCACTTGGGGACACGTCGAGATGAAGCCCTTGATATCAGCCATTCTGTGAACGACATCGCATCAGGAGAAGTATCTCAAGATGAAATCGCAGCAGCATTAGCTCAATCTCTAGATATGCCTGCTCCAGTTGGTAAGGCTCAAGTCCCTACAGGTCTTCCTCCATCAAGCCTTCCACCTGTAGGATTACCTCCAGCTGGTTTACCACCTGCTGGCCTTCCGCCAGTAGGATTGCCTCAAGTCAAGACAGTTCCAGTATTGCCTGTTCCAGTTCCTGCTGGACCTCCCCTTCCACCAGGTGGTTTACCAGATGGATGGACTATGGAACAATGGAACCACTATGGGGAACAATATCTTCAGCGCATGGGTTTGAACTGATACGTTGAAATGCATGAACGAGAGCGACAAGACATGCTCAACATTGTTTTGTTCGGACCTCCTGGTGCTGGAAAGGGCACTCAGGCTCAAAGAATGATGGAGGCTACAGGATTACCACAGGTCTCGACTGGGGACATGTTACGTGCAGCAGTCAAGGCTGGAACCTCTGTCGGAATTGAAGCAAAATCGTACATGGATAAAGGGGCTCTCGTTCCGGATTCAGTAATTATCGATTTAATCCGAGATCGTCTACAGGATGATGACGCTAAAAATGGTGTTATGTTCGATGGTTTCCCACGGACTGTACCACAGGCTGAAGCACTATCTCAAATCGTTGAAGTTTCTGCGGTATTAGCAATTGATGTACCTGATGAACGTATAGTAGAACGAATCTGTGGTAGATACAGTTGCGGTACGTGTGGGACTGTTTACCATGATACATTCAATCCAATCAAAGATGGTGTCTGCGGATGTGGATCCTTTATTGAAAAGAGAAGAGCAGACGATGTTGAAGAAACTGTTCTTGCTCGATTAGAAGCATACCATGCACAAACCTCTCCACTCGCTGACTTCTATCGTAATGCTGGAATTTTCCACCAAGTCGATGGCGATCGAGACATCGATGTAATTACAACTGATTTACTAGCCGTTCTAGGATGAGTGATTTCAATGGGGCGACGAAGCAGACTTAATCGAGATAAGCGAAAGGGCCATGCTATTTGGTCTCAAACACAACTTCTCAGTTTATTGAAAAACCCTTCACAATTTACTCCAGAACAACGCTCTCGATTTGCTTTACATCTTGTAAAGGTCTCCCGTAGGCATCGAATTCGCCTCCCTTCGGAAGTACGGGAAATTGTGTGTCGTGCTTGTAACACCTTGCTTCATTATGGAGATAATGCGACCATCAGAATTCGCAATGGCTATAAAATTCAAACGTGCCTTTCTTGTACGGCAGTTCGTCGATTTCCATATCGGAACGATTCACAGAAGGTGAATGCATGAGTGTTCCAAATCACATAATTCGTCAGGCAAAGGATACTTCCCTTCCAATTACAATGCGAATTGGGAAATCGGGATTAACTGATTCAGTTGTTGTGGAGTTAGAAGGCCAGTTATCTTCTCGTTCGTTGGTTAAAGTGAAAGTAAATCGGGGCTTATATCCACGTGATGATCTCAAAACAGTTTGGAATATTATGGGTGAAAAAACGAACAGTTCTGTCGTATTTGCCCGAGGAAATGTTGCCGTATTTTGGCGAAATTGAATTGTGTCCTAACCCAATCCTCAAGAGGGGATTGTAGTTGCCAAGTACATGGGCGCAAATATTTTGTTCTCCAAGAGGCATCCTGCACAACTCATTGCGCTGGTTTCACTCTTGTTTGTGGGTACAATGCAATTCATCAAATCAAGCCAAGCTGCAGGAGGCGGTGAAGGAATTAATCTGACAGTCACTATTCGAGACGGGATGAGTGATCAAGCAGTTTTCGTTGGCCTTGGAATTCTCTTGTTCGTATATGCGCTTATCATTACTGAAGTCGTTCATCGAACATTAGCCGCAACACTTGGTGGCCTTTTGGCAGTCATTGCTTTGAATCACTATTCAGTTGAAGAAGCCCTCAGCCTCAAAGCCGTTACCACAATGATCGACTGGGAAACTATTGGATTGTTGTTGGGTATGATGGTGATGGTTGGTATCATTTCACACACAGGTGTGTTCGAATGGTTCGCTGTTCAAGCCTACAAGAAGAGTGGGGGCGAAATATGGACGCTCGTAGTAATTCTGTGTTCAGTCACTGCTGTTTTATCGGCATTTTTAGACAACGTCACAACAATGCTCCTTCTCACTCCAGTTACGATCAAGATCGCACAAGTTCTTGATTTGAAACCAATACCGATTCTCATTTCAGAAGTCTTGTTTTCGAACATTGGTGGTGCAGCCACAATGATTGGTGATCCACCAAACATCATGATTGGTTCAGCAATGTCTCCTGATGCCATAAGTGGGAATGATGATAAAAACATCGCAGGTTTGGCCAGTGATGGCGTTACATTCAACGATTTCATTATTGAAATGGCTCCAGGTATTCTTATGACAATCGTTCCTTCGTTCATGCTGATTCGTTGGCTCTACAAGGACGAATTCAGTGGACGAAGAGACCGTGATATCACAGAACTTGAACGCCAATATGCTATCAAAGATGTGAATGGATTGAAAATCAGCGGTGCAATTCTCTGTCTTGTGATTCTTGGATTCTTCCTCCACCCAGTGATACACATAGCTGTTTCATGGGTTGCTCTATCTGGTGCGTTAGTCATGCTTTTGGCTACAAACCGCCACGAACTCGAAGAACCACTTGAACACGTTGAGTGGACAACTCTGCTTTTCTTCGCAGGATTGTTCGTATTGGTGCATTCTCTGCAATACATGGGCGTCATCGATTACATAGGGGAATATGTCGAGAAAGCCATCAAGTTCTTCCCTGATGAGCATCGATTAGCAGCAGCAGTTCTCATCATCCTTTGGGTCTCTGCTATCGCATCTGCGTTCATCGATAATATCCCTTACACGGCGACAATGATTCCAATCGTATTGTCGCTGGCGTACGAACTGGATCTCGCTCTTAATCCTTTGATTTGGGCACTGGCATTTGGAGCATGTCTCGGAGGAAACGGAACATTAATCGGAGCATCAGCGAATGTTGTTACAGCGGGTATGTCAGAAGAAGCCGGGTATCCAATTTCGTTCAACGAATTTTTCAGAGCAGGTTTCCCAGTCATGCTTCTCTCGACCTTTATTGTATCATTCTACATGATTTTGGTTTACGTTGTGGGTGGGGAAGATGGTGCAACGACTTGGAAGATTGTCCTCGTTGGTATTTCCCTTCTCGGCATTATTGCCCAATATTCACGTGGAAGAGCAAAAGGAAAATCTCCTGCTGAAGCCCTTGTCGATGATGATTTTGATGAAATCGTATCAAGTATCAAATCCGTTGTCATTAAGGCATCCTCTAAGGGCAACGATGGCGAAGAATGAGCGCAAACATGCGTTGGGTTGAAGAACATGGAGTCTGAGGGCCCATTGGGTCATCATGAACGAATGTGCAGTCTGTGGAATCCTATATCTTGCTGGGCCATCATGTCCTGCTTGTGGTTCACAACTCCGTGTTCAAGACCAATCCTTTTCGGATTCAGACGCAGCGATGCCGACTGAAGTTCCTGGACTGGATGATGCCGCTCAGGCATGGTACGATCTCGAAGGCATTGAGGCACCAGAGGAAACTGAAGAAGAACCTCCTTCTTCCCTCCCTTTTGGTTTTGGGGGAGAGTCCCAAACACACATTTCTCGATTACCATTTGGTATTGGCAGCCATCCAGAGGGAATTCCCTTTGAGTTATCAGGCCAGGATTCATATCCAGAGGAAGAAACATCCATCGAATCTTTTGAGCCAGTGGTTGAACCAGTGACATTGGAGCCTGCTGTACTCCTAGAGGCAAAGCAGGATGATACTCTTGAGGAATCCACAATTATTGAACCGGTTCCCTCTCCCTTGCCAGTAGAGGCTCCTGATTTACCTTTGATTGAAGCCCCATCTGCTCCAGAACCAATCCGCCTCACTGCGATTCCATTTGTCGAAGCGGCAGTCGATATCTCCGACTTGCCAAATGAATGGTCGATTGAATCCTTTGGTGGTAGCGACCAGATTTTTACTGCTGAAGAAGACATTATCGAAGTTGTATTCTCTGACTTAGAAGATACCGTTGTACATGTCGAACATGATGGTGAAAATTATCCGCAGTTGGAGAAGAATTCAGTCTACACTGAACAATCACTCGAACCATTCGATTTACACCCTGCACAAGCCCTTATGGTGGATGTTGGGACCGATTCTGCATCAATGGCTCTCTTAGAATCTGGATTTACATCCATTGGACAGGGGGATTGGAGATCGGCAGCACGCTCTTTTCAACAAATTGTAGCCCGATTCCCTCAAGATTCAGGAGCGATGAACAATTATGGCATAGCATTGTTACAAGTAGCCTCAGGGATGCAACATTCTAACGATCCCATCGAAGTTGCAAACTCAGCAACTCAGTTTGAGGCAGCCATCCTCTCTCTTCGAGAAGCTGTTCGTACAAACTCTTCACAACCAGAAACAATTTACAATTTAAGCCAAGCACTTTTGCTAAGTGGGCGTGAAGAAAAGGCTCTGGCGTTACTCGATATGGCTGGAAATGAAAGCCAGAATCAATCAAATTTTACGAATCTCAGAGCCGCAATTTTGGCACAACTCGGAAGATATGATGAAGCAAAAAGACTTCTCGTACCTCTTCAAGGGGATAAATTGGCTTCAGAAAACCTACTGAAATTACCTGCATTGTAAGGTTATTTTAGGGGCCAAAGGAGACTGGTGCAGCCGATTACTTATCCGATTTATTCATATAGTCGTGGTAGGTCGGAAGGCTGCTTAGCACCTCAGCAATTGCTGTTGGGGGAAGTGGCTGAGGAGGACTATCCCTCGGAGAGGTGGTCTTCTGCGGAAGCCGAATTGGCATGAATTAGATACCGAAGGGTTACTCGCATGGTGTGGAATACATACATGTGATGCTACAACCCAACTGGGGGATCGCTCGGCTCGAGTGCCGATGAAGGTCGTGACAAGCTGCGATAAGCTGCGGGGAGACGCAAGAATGTCTTGGATCCGCAGATGGCTGAATGGGACTTCCTGTATCTTCGGATACAATCGCGAATGCGATAGGGAACCCCCCGAATTGAAGCATCTTAGTAGGGGGAGGAAATGAAATCAACAGAGATTCCGTGAGTAGTGGCGAATGAAAACGGAATAGGACAAGCCGAATCCCGACTCGAAAGTGAGGGAGATGTGGTTTGCAGTCTATCATCTAAGTCAGAGAAGGTGAAGTTGCCTGGAACGGCACAGCCAAAGAGGGTGAAAGTCCCGTAACCATACCTGATATGATCACGTGACTGTAAAAGAGTAGCGTGCGCTGGAAATCGCGCGTGAATGTGGGAGGCAGAAACTTCCAATCCTAAATACAACTCGAGACCGATAGTTTACAAGTAACGTGAGTGAAAGCTGAAAAGTATCCTTGGCGGGATGTGAAAAGATCGTGAAACCAGTTGGGTACAGGCTGACAAGGCGTGAAAGCGATGATATGAGCAGCGTCTTGTCGTGCGTTTAGAAAAATGCCCCAGGGAGTTTTGATCATTGGCGAGGTTAAGCGGTTGAACCGCGTAGCCGAAGGGAAACCGACAAGTCCGCAGCAGTTTACTGTGAGGGACGAAGTGTGCTCGCTTGGAGTCAATGGTGGAAGACCTGAAGCCCGTCGATCTATGCCTGGCCAGATTGAAGCCCGATGAAAGTTGGGTGGAGGATCGCACCGTTGCTGATCTGCAAATCGCTCGGACGAGCTGGGTATAGGGGTGAAAGTCCAATCGAGATGGGCAATAGCAGGTTCCGCGTGAAACTACTCGTAGGTAGACGTTAGTGGAGATTGATTACGCTGTAGAGCACTGATTGTGCGTTTAGGGGGAGCAATTCCTCGGCGTGCTGTCAAACTCCGAAGGTGTAATCGTTGTAGATACTAGCAGTGAGTGATGGTGGGTAAGCTACCATTACGTAAGGTGAACAAACCAGCCTGAAGTTAAGGTCCCTAAATATCAGTTAAGTGTCACAGACAAACCGTGTCCGTGGTCGAAAACAACCAGAAGGTGGGCTTAGAAGCAGCCATCCTTGAAAGAGTTCGTAAC
>JADHSC010000005.1 GCA_016777125.1 Candidatus Poseidoniaceae archaeon | reverse complement strand
GGGTTTAATTCAACTAATTGAAGTAACCTATTTACTCATGACCAAAAACTCTAGTTTTGTATGTAATCAAAAAAGAGGGCTAAATATTGATATGTTAAATGTATATTGCTTGCAGTCCACCATACGTATCAACACTTTGGACACCATGAAGTATTCAATTGCAGAGTCACATCAATCAAAGTAGGATTGGTAAGAGTCCCAATGCCAATAGAGGGAGGAGCCCCATTGCAAAATCCCTTACGAGTAAGCCGAGCATTGTTTTCGTATTAACACGGGCAATCTTGTCAAACTCCTCTTGCATCTTTTCATCAATTCGGTCACTCAGTTTACTCGCACCACTTCTGGCCGCCTCAATAGCAGCACCAATGGCCAAAGAACCCAACAAGCCTTGTGGAGTCAATTTCCTAGCGGCTAATGCCCTGCCTAGCCATAGTTTTGCGGAACTTTTTGCAATGCGTTTTGATGTTGAACTGGAGTCATCATTAACCTCTTTTGGCTGATCTTTTCGTCCAAACTTCCGAATCCATCCTCGAACTCCAAGCCCTCTATCAGCTATTTTCCGTAATTTATCGACATCGTAACGATCAATTGCACGAAGCATTTTACGTACTCTAATGATTCTAAAAATATCGAATATAATCCAAATTCCAACGAACAAAAGCAACAGTAGCATACCAATAATCGAAACTTCATTCCATGATTGCCATCCGATTGGATCGAGTAAAAAGCGTAACAATAGGACGAAAAGAGGAGGTATAGCGAATGCGAGTATCTCGTTTACAGCAAGGATGCCAAATCCTCGGACAGGCAATGTTCGCAATTGTTTCAATGCCCAACCAGTATGTGGTGCTAGTTTTTTGATTGCTCTCCTAAATGGCAATACGAGGAGGAATAGCCGAAGAAGCATGGGGAGCCAAATAACAATCAAAACATAAGCAGCCCAAGGGCCCTCTGGCGGTATTTCTGGAAGGGAAAGTGGTTCCGCCATACACCTGTCAGGAGATTTCCTTTATTGAAAACATCTCCTAAGAACCATGTCCGTGATTGTTTTAAAGACAATTCTACAATAGCCTTTCATGTCTGATGAGCCCGAAGCCTCAAACGATTGAGCGTATACAAATGCCTGATGTCGGAAGGGCTTATCGATGCTGATATCCGCAAAGCGGAGACTCTGCCTTCCGAATTCTATACCGATGAACAGCATTTCTCAAAGCAGATGGAAAGACTCAGTGATAGTCTACAATTCGTTGGTCATTCGAGTGAATTCACGTCCGATCTTACTCCAATTCCACATCTTGAATCTATCTTGAAGCAACCGCTTCTTCGGACGAATCATGAATCTGAAAAACATCTTCTCTCGAATGTATGTACACATCGAGGGATGCTCTTGTGTCAAGAAAAGAAGAATGGGAAATCGATTCAATGCCCGTATCATGGAAGGACATTTGACCGTGATGGAACATTGAAACATATGCCAGGATTTGAGAATGTAGAGAATTTCCCCTCTGCTTCCGATAATCTACCATCTCTCAAACTCAAAGAATGGTTCGGCTTCGAATTTACATCTCTTGATTCTTCTTTGAAAGTAGAAACGATTCTCGAGCCAATTGAGCGAAGAATGAATTGGTGGTTGAATGATTTGAAACTTGAACACGATACCTCAAGAGATCGTGAATGGGATATTGATGCGAACTGGATTCTCTATGTTGACAATTATTTGGAAGGTTTTCACATTCCATTTGTTCATCCAGAACTCAACGATGCATTAGCAAACGATGGATATTCAACAGAGTGCTTTGAGAATGCAATCTTACAGATTGGAATGGCCAATGAAGGAGATGTTTGTTTTGATATCCCTGATGGTTCTGTCGATGCTGGAAAGCGTATTGCAGCCTACTATTGGTGGATTTATCCGAACATGATGATGAACATCTACCCATGGGGTGTTTCCATGAACGTGATTGTTCCAAAAGGTGTGAACAAAACTACAGTTTTGTTCAAGAGTTATGTTCGAAATCCTGACCTGCTCAACAAGGGAGCTGGTGCTCTTCTCGATAAAGTCGAACTCCAAGATCAAACCGTTGTCGAGGGATGTATGCGTGGACTTCAATCCAAACTATATCATCGTGGAAGATACTCAGCAACTCATGAAAAAGGCGTCCATCATTTCCACAAGAAACTCACACAATAGACCGATTGTGAATCTATTTTCTTAGAATTTGGTGTATTGTTTATCAACATAATTTGAGTGTTCATTATTGATTGGTGGCTTGCCTTTTCGAATCAAAGCAACCAGGAGGAGTAAGATCAGAATGAGAACAGAAATGAGTCCAACTGCCCTCACTGTCTCAGTGCTCATTAGTTTCTGTTCTTCCTCGCTTTCTTTTTCTGTTTCTGTTTTAATTAACGGATCGCAGCCATCTGGTATTAAATCCAAATCAACATCGATTGAATCATCAAAATTTGGACAAATATCAACATCATCAGCAATACCATCATTATCTGAATCGATGAGAATATCACACCCATCTGGGACACCATCTGAATCGATATCGATGGAATCGTTATGGTTGTTGCAAATATCTGTTGAATCTGAGACTCCATCATTATCTGAATCAATCAAATCATCACAGCCATCTGGAATACCATCCAAATCAACATCGATGGTATCATCAAAGTTATTGCAGATGTCATTAGTATCCGAAACGCCATCATTATCTCGATCGATGAGGTCGTCACAACCGTCTGGTATTGAATCGAAATCGAGATCGATAGCATCATTGAATGAGGGGCAAAGATCATCCGCATCTGAGACTCCATCTCCATCAGAATCAAGTTGACTATCGCTGCAGCCATCTGCATAGACTGATTCTCCGATTGGTGTTTGTTGGCAGAGATCATCCGCATCCATGATTCCGTCTTGATCTAAATCAGTCGTACTTCCAGGACGTCGTTGCTCTTCACTGCAGCCGTCAACGTACACTTCTGCTGAAACGGGTGTATCTGGACAAAGGTCTTCATCATCGTTTACACCATCTTCGTCAGAATCAATAATTGGATGAAACAAATCAGTCATTGCTGTTGCGATTCTTGAATCCCAACGAGAGGCATGTTCACGCAATCCTGCTTCATTGAAGTGGATTGTATCATAGCGCCATTGTGTACCATTCAGGTCATCTGTAGGAGGGCCTGGGAATGTCAAAGGATCCTCATCAATGACTGCATTTTGACCCTCAATAATCCACCCCATCTTTACAGGGTCTCCATTCGGAACAAAGCTCACTCGAGCAACAATCCAAGGTATCTCATAGCCTGCATACTCCCGACTACCAAGGACGACTTCTCCAAGCATTCGTGCATAATCATCTGCAGCGGTTCCACCTGCATTGCTTTCTCCTTGGTGCCACAAGATGGCTCTTGCTCCATTCGGTTCAACCGCATCTAGGGCATCTGTAATACGAGGAAAGAGGTCATTCTGACTTGGTACCCATCGATCGACTTGTGTACCGCCAAAACCAACAGAAAGGAAACCAATTGGTACATCATAACGACTTGCAAGTAAATCACCAGCGACTGGCCACGGAGAGCCACTGTTTCCTGTAGCAGCAGGTTGTGGGTCATATCCAAAACGCCAGCCACTCGGCCCCCAAGTGCTTACTCTTGAATCAGTGGGCGTAAGTGGAGCATCACCAGAGTTTGCAGAGTTGGATTGGCCTGCAACGATGAATACTTCCCCTACACCAACTGGATTTACGGTGTGTAGTGCCAACTGATTGCCCTCATCCATGAATCGGAATTCAAGACGATGCCATCCCGTTGGAACCTCAATCGAACCATAGAAATTCGAACTTAGTGGAACAGCGACAGATACCCATTCAGATTCAAAGTCAGTTTCAAGCGTGATGTATCGACCTTCAATAAGATCAACCGTATATTCTGTTGAACCGCTTACTGGAAAAATACCTATATTGTATTCATCTCGTTGAACAATTTGATGATTGTCAGGAGCTTCTATTGTAAGCATCAAATCGGATGGTGTAGGACCTGAGCGCACGAGAACAGTCATACTTTTCAGGGTGTATTCGGCAGCATTCGAAGCAAAGGTCCAGTCTGGGTCTTCCTCTTGATCAGGATTACTCCCTATCCCGAGATCATCGATATTTGAGCCACCCCACGCGTTGTAAGCAAAGAGCGTTTGACCCGATTCATAATCGTGCACTTGCATACTCCCGTAACCTGCTGAATTGGAACTGTACTGTGCGTCTGCAAAGTCATAACTCGAACCGTCTCCATTTGGAACTCCTAAGTCGTTTGAAGTGCCATAATTTGTCCCCCAGAATTCGATGACTCCAGTATCGATTACACCAAGTGAGGATAGATTCGGATGATTGGATTGGATTTCAACATCTGTTAAGAGTTGATTATGGACGATTCCAGAGTTAAAAGTCGGAACTCCTAATTCATCAGCATGCATGGTCATACTTGGGAAAGAGACAAAGACCCAGGTTCGTGCCTCATTTGGCTTTTCTAATTCAAGATAGTAAGCAACTCGATCGAAGGTGAAATCAATGCTTGAACTTGAATCTACTGAATATGGAACTGGATCGTTGTTGTATTGAGCCTCATCAGGGATGTCCAACTGATACACAACCGTGTAATCATCTGAACCATTCACATCATTCGAGAACGTCTCTTGGATATGAGGGAGGTCTTGAAGGGAATCTTCAACTGCTGGCGTCCATGATGAAACCAAGAAAAGGAACATCAAGGAAACTATCAATCTCCTTCGACCCATATTAACGGGTATTCATAGTGAGATATATACCCATACATCGCAATTTACGGGAAAAACCAATCAGTACATTCCTGTTGGAGACGACTAGTGGAAGGAAATGAATAAAGTAAATCTCTCAGAAAAATTTGCTCTCTTTTCGGAACATTGGACACCGAAAATCATCTCAGAACTCAACAATTATCAGATTAAAATTGTCAAACTAAAGGGAGACTTCGTTTGGCATGATCATGGTGATACCGATGAATTCTTCCTGGTCATCGAAGGAACAATGTTCATCGAATTTGAATCAGAAACTATGGAACTCTCACAAGGAGAAATGTATGTTGTACCAAAAGGTACGAAGCACCGTCCTTACGCTCACGAAGAGTGTAAAGTGATGCTGATTGAACCATCTGGCGTCGTTAACACAGGAGAGGCTGAAAGCGAACTTACAGCATCAAACGATGTTTGGATCTGATTGTTTATTCAGTAGCCTCTGCAACCGCATCAGTTCCTGACATCATGTCTTGAAAATTACCGTGCAGAACACCACTAAGAGCAGTTAATCCCCAGATAATCAAAGGAGGGATGCTTCCTGCAAAGGTCATCTCCATTGAATCTCCAGATCCGATTTGCCAAGTGAGACCCATTGCAGCGCTAACGACGAACCAAACCCAAGCAGGACCTGCGATTACCGCTGTCAATCTTGCTTGCTCTTGTCCATGCATAAAGAAAGCAATGTACAACATTGTTACCGATGTAAGTAGCATGAAACCGCCAATTAAGACTTGAGGATCATCACTCCAATCTGTCTCTAAAATAATCCCGACCACTGCATGGATTAGAGCAGTGAGGATGAGCCAAATTTTTGGATTAAGAATTTTCTTTAATTGATCCATTTCAAGCACTCTCTTCAACTGCGCCAGGAACTGAAATCTTGCCACCTAGCATGAGACCACCTATGATGAGGTGAACCAATAAGACAACTGGGAAAACCATCGAAAAGAGTTCTGGATTGTTTATGATCGGAAGGCTAAGGAAGAGCGTCCCAACCGGCATTAATGCAGGCAAGACGTACTCCATTGGAGACTCTGGACGATTCATCATGAAGGATACGAGTCCAATTAAGATGAGAGAAAGGCCCCAAGTAACAGTTGACATTGACCACACTGTGTTTCCTGTCTCAAAGGCAGCATTTTGCGATGCCAATTTATCGGCATCACTCGCAAATGCGTTTGATTCATCCTCTGGATCGACATCGTAATCCTCAGCATTTATGACAGAAACGTTACTGCCCATTCCAACAATGAAGAAAGCCATCGTAAGTATGATGAGAACACTTGCAATACTCAATAATTGCTTATTCATTCCTGATGCATTTTCCATCATACCAGAGATCAGCAAGTATACGCCACTAAGAACCAGAATTGTTCCAAGGGTTGCAGCAATGAGTAGCGGCATCAACGTATCTGCATTATCGATAAGAGATTTTGCTCCACGTTCACCAATTGCATCTGCTGCAGGCCAGTTCGCGTACGCCCCAACAAGGAGAAGAGGACCTAACACTAAGAAGTAAGGAATTAGATTTCTATCACTCATATTCAGGCCTCCTGTGATTCTTCAAGATCCTTGTAGAGCATATATCCTGCAATTCCAAGAATTAAAGTCAATAAGAGTGTAAAAATAGGTATAATCAGCCAGATGGCTGGTGGAGTGCCATCATAACCATGCTCTCCTGTCATGTATCCCATTCCACCGCCGATGATCAACACGACTGCTGCAGAGGAAATCATAGACATTTGAGCGAGAGATTTGCCTGTGACAAATAATCCAGTTCCAATAGCCATTACTCCAATAGGTAACATGTGTAATGCCCACATTTGTTCATATGCAGCATCGTGTTCTCCGACTGGTTCGTCATCCCAACCCCATTCAGCCCAGTCTTCACTGTTTGCCATTCCAAGTATCGAAATGGCAATGACCAGTGTTCCAATTGTGATTAAAAGCTTCTTTGGGTCTAATATTTCCTTTATCTCCATGTAAGCACGCTCCTATCCTAGAGTTATAAGAGTTCCATATATAGTCTGAATTAAACAACGTTTCGTTAAGAGGAATCGAATATTCAACTCTCTCCATAACGCAGAGTTGATGAAATGATGGGACTACTCTTCCTCATATGAGAATCTCTTTAGCGATTTGTATTTCGATTCGTTTTCTTCCAAAGCATTACGCAAGACAAGTCCATGGTAAACTTTGATCTTCCTTTCCTTGACCATGAGATTGACCTTGCTCTCCAATTCGATAAGTTGCTTCAATGATTTAGCACCCTCAATCTCTGCGAGACACTTCTTGTATTCGCTGCGCCTAGCGAAGAAAATTGCAAAGTAAATCGGAACTAAGAGGAACGGAATCACTAATTCTTCAAAGACGATTTCACTAAGGGCCGATAAGGAAAATTCAATACTTTCAGCATCGTATTCAGAACTGAATGAATCGCCAGATAAACCGCCTGAATAGAAGAATCCAGTATTGGCATCAAAGCACCTGGAACGGTCCTATTCGTAAATGGAGACGGAGAAGTCACAAAAATTCACGAAGGGAAACTTGAGGACACGAATACAATTTCCAAGTATTGGGAAGATGCTTCTGCTTGATGAAGAGATAGTTTCACCGAATATCTCTTGAAAGGCGCCTTCTTGGCTGTGACATGGTCTTTACACACGACATGTCGCAATGGCTCGGATTTTCTATTGATGAGGATTGGCTCGAAGAAAACATCTCTTGGAGAGATTTCGGAACAGGTGTACGTTTAGGTAAACTCAAGCGTGAAGAAAAGACTTCACTCGTTCTCTACGAAGCTGATTCTGAAGTTACAGTGGATGCGTTCATGCCCCACATGCATCCAGGTGGTGAAGCGTATGTTGTTCTCAAAGGAGAGGTCTGGGATGAAGACGGAACTTATCCAACAGGATCGATTGTTTGGATGGATCCAGAATCAACACATACTCCAAAAACAAAAGGGAAAACGCTCATTCTCGTATTGTGGCCACAAGGCGTCAAATCAGTTTGATTTCTCTTCAAGATCATACTCGCCACTGATGAGCATTCCATCGAACAGAAACGGTCCTGCTGGAACGACTGCTGCAATAAATCCATGAAACAAAGCGGTCATGTTCCAGTGTCTTCCAACTCCATAGAAGAGTGCTCCGAGGAAGGCTAGGAAAAGGAAGCCATGAATCTGTCCAACAAGAGAGACAAGCGATGGATCTCCTCCAATATACTTCACTGGCATTGCAACTGCAAAGAGAATCAATGCAGAAAATCCTTCGATATAACTCAGAAATGAGACGATTTGTTTCATGAAGAAGCCTCCACCATTGGCCGGCTTGAACCACAAGACGGGCACTGCTGTTCATCACTGTCCCCATAATCATGCTTACAAGCAGGACAGAATGCAGAAAGGACAAGTTCACCAATTGTCGAATATGATTCGCCTTGTAAGGTAAGCATTCCACTCTCAGCAAGTGCAACAGAATAGCGGCCTGAGCCTCCAATTCGTACAAGCAAATCAGGAGGCAAGGTTACAGTTCCTAAGTCATCGATAAGGAGTTCTCGTCCTTCAGTCAAATCTTCAACATCGATTTCTGCACCATGCTCTGCTACGAATCGACCATCTCGAAGTTCAAGACTTCTGTTAGCAAACGCGGCTACTTCTTTCGAGTGTGTTACAATAAGGAACGAAACACCTTCAGTTTCATTCAATTCTTTGAAGATATCGAGAACTGCTCGTCCCGTAACAGGATCGAGTGCACCTGTTGGTTCGTCAGCCAAGATGAGGCGTGGATTGGTGATAAGAGCACGTGCAATTGCAACACGTTGTTGCTCACCACCACTGAGCATCTTTGGCAAGGCTTTCGCTCTATGAGGCATACTTAGTCGCTCAAGCATTTCATCAGCTCTTTTCAGTGCCTCTTTCGAACGAACACCTTGATTTCGCAACGGTTCAGCCACATTGTCTCTTGCATTCAGATGAGGTAGAAGGTTTCCTTCTTGGAAAATGAAGGAGACTGTCTTTTGACGTAATCGTACCAGCTCTTTTCCTTTCAGTCGAGTCATGTTGTTTCCATCAAGCGTTACTGAACCTGCACTTGGTTTCATCAATCCTCCAAGACATTTCAGAAGCGTTGATTTTCCAGACCCAGAAGGCCCTACAACCGCAACTGCTTCACCTTCTTTCATGTTGATGTACAAACCGCGCAAAGCGACAACGTTTCCATCTTCAGCTTTGGATTCGTACACGTGATACAGGCCATCTGCTTCGAGAATACTTTTCTTTGTAATATCCGACATACTTCACTCCCCCTTGAGAACGCTTGCAAGATCAGCGCTGAGTGCTCGACGTGTTGTTACGACCAATGCAAGAACAACCGCTACGAAAACAGAGAACGTTACTAAACCAAGTTGAACCCATGGATAGACCAACTCACGTTCAATCACCGTAGACGTTCCACCAAATATCTGGAAGATGAACCCGAAGACGTCGAAGAATCCGTTGAAGGAGAACGCCACACCAATACCGAGAATAATTCCGAGCAACATAGAAACAAGAACAATCGACAGAATCTCAAACAGAACAAGTCGAATAATCTGATTTGGACTTGCTCCAATCGCTTGGAGAATCGCTAATTCCTTTTGACGTTGTGTGAGTACCAACGATAAGAAAACGAAGGCAGATGCTACAGCAGCAATACTCGCTACAACGAATTGCAATGAGAGAAGCCCAGGTGTTCCAAAGATCAGGCCACCGTCTCGTTCAACTGCTTCGTGAGCAGTTTTCCAATCATTCGTACTCGAGACTCGAGAATCCGCTTCGATGATCGAAGCGAGTGCTTTCAACTCATCTCCACTGATATCAGGAAGGTGGATAATCCACGTTGTCGAATTGTGTGAATTCGCATCTTCATCTCCAACAAATGCTCGCCATGATTCTTCAGAAATAATCAGAGATGTGCCCATAGCAGCACTCGGAACGCCAGGAATGAATCTGTGTACTCCGATGTATCTCAGTTCTTCTTGAGATGGAGTGATGACGACATCCATCGATTGCATAAACAAAAATGGTTGAAGTAACTCAGGGAACTGTGAGAAATCAGAGAAGGTTGTACATGCCTCATCCGGAGCTGTTTCTCCGTTTGGACAGATCATGCCTTCAATGCTTTCTGTTACACTGAGATCATAAAGCCCTATGCGCTCGATAATTTCATCCAATGTAGGTTGTACTGGGTCTTCTGCACTTAACAGAGATGCAAGAGAAAAGAAAATTGCTCCTTCCAAGTTAGCATCTGAAAAATTGGTATTTTCGATGTTTGTATCGACAAATATTGATTCGCTTAGGTTCGCACCTGAGAAGTTTGCACCGCTTAAATCTGCGCCAATGAAATTTGTTCGACCAAAGTCTCGATACGCAAAGTTTTCATTTGACAAATCGGTATCACTCAAGTCGGTATCTAGGACTGATGCGAAAGCGAATAAAATTCCGAGTCTATCTTCTTCAGAGATGTTCGATGGGACAAAATCTATGTCATTATATGTGAAATTGACCACTTCAGAGCGAGAATCTGAAGCAGAGAGAACAATGTCTTCTGCGTCATTACTTCGTCGTCCCGAACCCCACAAATCCAAACCGTAGGCTGCATCTTCGCCGGCTGAAAAGGTCATACCTCCATAAATTGAAGGATCTGAGCCATCTCCCGGAATTGCTTGCTGGTTCCAACGTAACACTTCATCACTATTGTTCATCAAAACGTAGGTTAGGTATGTATCCCCACCTGCCGTAGGACTAAGGAGGATTTGAGGAACCGTCATTGCGACTATTTCTCCATCAGGATAGTATTCAGTAAGAACAGCTTCAACTTGAGATTGGGAACGAGGTCCATCCATGACCATCTGCAATTCAGAACCTACGTTCGCATCAGCAGTTCTCTCATCGACGAGTGTTCCCGTGTAGCCTTGAACTGCTGCTAATGTTACAATGGAGAGCGTAAGAAGCATAATGACCGAGAGTCTATTGATGGATTCCGAGGAACCTGATCCTTTCAATCCACGCTTCACATCCTTTAACAACGCAGTCTTTCCGAAGATAAACTGCATGATGTAAGGGCCTTTTGCACCGAGCCAAGCGAGAAGAAGAGCGCCACCAATCCAGAGGAAGAACGGGCCAAATATCCCGAACAGTCCTTCGAGGAAGAAGTTCGAATACAGACCATCTTCGCTACCATTTTGCTCAAGAGCAGTGTCTGTAAAGGAGAGCATACCAATGGCAAACATTGTCCAATGCAGCCAACGTCGAGGAGGGCGCTTCTTGGAAATTGTGCGGACGCCTTCATCGATTTCCATTTCAATGAATTCACGTGTGCGGCTACGTCCGAAGAGCAATGCCACACCCAACGTTGCAAATGCTGTGAAGAGTGTTGCTCCGAAGGACAAAGCTGGATTGACTTCGGTTGTGAGTTCTGAGAACACCAAGAATCCTACTGCGGAGAGAACAATCGGTACTGCGATCATTGCAAGCAGGTAGCCGACAACCCAGCCTGCGAAAGCGATTACAGATAGTTCAAGCAGAACCATTCCGCTCAATCGTTGAGTATCAGCTCCTATGACTCGCTGGATACTGATTTCTCGTCTTCGTTGTTCCAGACTCAAAACCAAACCGTAAATCAATACTGCAATTGATAGAACAACAATTGGAATCATGATGATGTAATCAAACGCTTGGATAAGGCCAAGGAAAATTTGCAGGAAAGTGATTGTTCCACTAACGATATCGAAGTAAAACACTTCGACTGTTCCGTTTGCATATTCTCTGTCACCGACTCTCATGCCGAGGTCTTCAAGCCATTCTGCTGCTTCAGTCGTCGAAGAAGATGGAATCAGCGAGCGGTTAACAGACATTGAGAGGTAGATATGGTCGTTATCGATGAGTGTTCGTTGTTGATCATCCGATAAGGAAGTAAGAGAAGCGAAGATAGGATTTGGAGGAAGCGTTGGGTTTCCAAAATCCCAAGGATCGTACACCCCAAGAATGGTCAAATTTTCAACAACAAATTCTTCTCGGCAATAGGTCTGCCCATTTACTTCGCTTGTGATTTCTCCAACACAGTTCTCGGTGGTAATGGAATCGGAACCAAGTTCAGAGGTTTGCGTGACATATACGAACGAAAGTGTGTCGATTTTGTCACCAACGTTCGCTCTCGCATCCGATACAATGTTTGATGGAAGAATCAACCCACGTCGGTCCTCCATTTCCTCTGGGGAAGGCCATTCTCCAAGACCATCGATGATATTACCTCCAAATCGATCTGCCAATTCGCCGTCAAATGCACCTGGGCCCATGAATCGAATTCCACGCATTTCTGAAATAGGTGGACCTGCATCTTCCAGTTCGGGATAATTGAAGTTAATATCGCCCCATAACGGATTCCCACTCGCTTCCATGGATCTCATTTCAAGCGGTTGAGCAACAATGAAATCTTCGTTGAAGAAACCACCACCGTGAATCCCTTGCCGACCTAACGTTAAGGCACAGTCTGTGAATTCCACAAAGTCCGCAACAAGTTCGTCACACACTTCCATCATCACTGTGGAATTATTTGTCCAACCTTCAGCCCCTTCCACTGGCTTACGGTCGAATTCAATTTTAGCATCGACAGGTTCACCCTCGAGTGAAGTTGAAAGGAAAATTTGGCTCAGACCAACACCGTAGGAAAGAACGGTGGTAATAACAAGAGACGCAAGGAAGACTCCTGCAAAGACTGCAAGGCCTCGTTCCTTGTTTCGCCACGAACTAACTAAGGCAATTCTGTAATTTGATGGAAGTTCTCTGACTCTGTGGATGAACGTTCCGAGACGGCCATTCTCTTTGATCTCGTTTGATTCAACGGACTTTTGTTCTGTTTCTTCAGACATAGAATCATTCCTCCTCTATTCCCCAAGCGCTACGTATGTCGCTTGCAAAGGTCTTACCATCACGTAACAGCAACATTCTATCTGCTTGTGTTGCAAGATCTGGATCGTGGGTAACCATCAAGATAGAAATTGGATTCTCTTCATCATTACACAATCTCTTGAACAGTTCCATGATCTCCTTACCGCTAGCAATATCAAGATTCCCTGTTGGTTCGTCAGCAAGAAGAATAGAACGCTTTCCTGCAATCGCTCGAGCAATCGCAACACGTTGTTGTTGACCACCTGACAGTTGGTCAGGAATGTGATGTGTTCGATCTCCGAGTCCGACCTCGTTTAGAGCGGCAACTGCACGCTCCTCAGCTTCTTCGCTCTTGTAGCCACAAAGTTCGAGAGCCATAGCGACGTTGTCTTTTGCCGAGAGTGAAGGAACAAGATGGAAGTCTTGGAAAATCCAGCCAACGCCCTTTCGTCGAATGTCAACGACCTCCGAAGGTTTCTGCCGTCCGTATGTACGGCCTTCAAGATCAATATCCCCGCTATCTGCTGAAAGAAGACCTCCAATGATATTCAATAACGTGGATTTACCACAGCCTGACGGGCCCATTAAAGCAACCATCTCACCTTTTGTGATGCTCATATCCACGCCTTTGAGTACATCTAACCTGTTTGAACCAGAACCAAAACTCTTGGTCAAATCGTTTACTGTCAGCATGATTTCTCCTCCGATATACACATCATATACTCTTCTAGGGATTGCCTCAGCATTTTTGTAGATTTGTATCGTTGTAAGAATTCTCATTCAAGCGTAACTCCGACGCCTTCAAAAGAGGAACGGCTTAGGATTCTATATGAGCGAAAGAACAGCCCTCATCACAGGAATCACCGGCCAAGACGGTTCCTACCTAGCAGAATTACTCCTCGAAAAGGGATATACCGTCTATGGATTGGTTCGTAGAGTATCCCAGCCAAGCCTAGGACGTAGCCTCATCAACCACTTGATGGGTAATGATAAGTTCCACCTACTCAACGGTGATCTTGCTGATCAGAACTCGATTGATAATGCCGTTCATCAAGTCAAACCAGATGAATTCTACAATCTCGGTGCAATGTCGTTTGTTCCAGAATCATGGAGATCTCCAATGATGACAGCAGACATTACTGGACTCGGAGCCCTTCGATGCCTTGAAGCAATTCGTAAGCATTCACCAGATTGCCGATTTTACCAGGCAGGTTCTAGCGAACAATACGGAAAGGTACGAGAGGTCCCTCAATCTGAGGAAACACCATTCCATCCTCGCTCTCCGTATGGATGTGCAAAGGTTATGGCATTTGAAATCACTCGAAACTACCGAGAATCCTACGATATGTTTGCTTGCACAGGAATCCTATTCAACCACGAAAGCCCAAGACGCGGTCTTGAATTCGTTACACGAAAGGTGACGATGATGGCTGCTCGAATCAAGCATGGATTCGATGAATGCCTCTACATTGGAAACGTTGAGTCAAAGCGCGATTGGGGATTCGCTGGCGATTACGTTGAGATGCAATGGAAGATGCTTCAGCAAGACAAGCCTGATGATTATGTCATCGCTACAGGACGAACCCACAGCATTCGCGACATGATTTCTCTTGCGTTCTCTCACATTGGAATGGATCTTACTTGGTCTGGTGAAGGCGCAGACACAATCGCTACAGATCAATCAGGAGTTGTTCGTGTTCGTACAAATCCAAAATTCTTCCGTCCTGCTGAAGTTGACCTCCTCATAGGGGATCCAAGTTACGCTAAGGAAAAGTTGGGTTGGGAAACCAAAACAACCTTCGAAGAATTGGTTCAAATGATGGTCGAATCAGATTTGAAGATTGTTCAGGAAGCTGTTAACGGGGGCTACGCTCCACCAACACCACCAGAATGATCTACACGCTTTCTCATCAATCGATGAAAGAGTGGTGGAATCAACGCTATCCAGAACATTTGGTAATAGCCTCCAGGTAACTGGGGCGATTCATCATGAGGCTTGAGTCGCTCATAAGGAGTACTTGACCGAAGATGATGAGACGCATGGAGTGTCAAGTTCATCAATGTATATTTTGACCAACGGCTTCGGCTTTCCCATGCATGAGATGCATTTGGTCGCTCATCCACTCCTCGAAGTAAACCATGATGTTGGATGTAATTCACAAATTCGAGAAGGTAGATTGCGATGATTGCTTGACCAAGGAAGGCAACAAAGTAGTCCATTCCCCAAACTGCAAGAGATATCAACAAACTAAGTTCCAAGATTACTGATATTGTTGCATCTTTTTTGCGTATCCTAAAGGCGTTTCTTAGTTGCAGAGGGATTGTTCTCAATAAGTGAATATAGATGCTTCTGCCCCAAGGAGAACTTGTTGGATCAACTTCTCTGGCCCAATGCTTGTGATGTGTGTGGTTATGTTCAACAGTGAAATGGAGGTAAAGAACGGAGAAAAGATCGAGACGAGCAAGCCACCAACTGAACGATTTAGGTTTTCTGTGACCGAGCTCATGTGCGGCTACAACACCTGCAGCTCCAGTGGCCAGACCTGCGCATAGGATTGGGATGAGTATGGAAATGGAACCGAGACCGTCCCACACCCGATACAGCAACGCTGCAACAATTAGTGGCACCAGCAGACCATGTAAATGGACAATAAAGTCGTGACCTTTTCCTTCGTCTTCGATATCATGAACCGTGGTAGAGCCAGCAAGTGTATCCATGAAAGGATAAATTCCGAGTAGAAGTACGATGGGGACAATAATCCACCAACCACCGATCATCAAACAGATGATTGCAGAGAGAGGAGTGGCCAAGCCGATAAGATGCGGCGCCCAGTTGCTCATGCCTCAACATGAACCTTATCATTCAAGACTGTTGCCGTTGATTCAGGATCGACGAATACTGGAAAGAATCTTATTCATCCAACCAGGAAGAAATCGAATCCCGTTACGGTATTCGAGGTTATCAATTGCGTTATCGACGTAGCTTTCTAAATATTTATCCATTATTTATTCCTCCTTTAGTGCAGGGATTCCGCGGGTATCTACTGGAGCTCTGTAGTATGCAACTGCACGAGCATATCGCTCAAGGAGACTGGAGAAAATTCCACTCCTATACTGTTGTCTATCCATTGTTTGGTTTACGTAGGTCTCTAGTTCGATATCCATTGTTGTCCCTGTATAGAAGTAGGCGTCCGACCTATTCAAAGGAGAGGTGAAAAAGCCAACACAAAGGTGTAAATAATACATTAAGTGTTTTATTAAACACCTTTCCTGTCACGCCTTATTCCTTTGTAGGCATTCATATTAATCAGGGACTCTCCAAAGTCCCGGGCATAAGCACACAGTCGGCGAATAGATTCTGAAACAGATAATTCATGAAGTGCCCAAGAATACTTTTTAGGGTTTTGGAAGAGTTTTCGCTCGTTTTCCATCAGATCATTTTGAATGATCTTTAGATTTGTACGTGCTTCTTCTATTCGCTTGGCGTCTCTTATTCGTATATTGATCATCAATTCTTTGATCGAGTTCTGCCATTCAGGTAATTTGTTCAGTGAGGAGTTGTTCTCTTTATCAGCTAATATCTCGTAATTGACTTTCACATTTGTTCCAATAAGAACTGCATGGTCCATCATGCGTTCGAGGGAGCGCGCAAGATTCCCAGATTCAAGGGATTGAATTCGCGTCATATTCAGTTTGGTTGCGATGGAATAATTGTCAACCAGCAGTCTTACTTGGCGCTCTATGAGATGGAGAAGAGCATCAATTTCGCTTTCACGCTCATCCAAATCATCAAGAAACGTTGGATCCTCTCCTTGGAACACACTTAGAATGTCTCGTATTGAACTGGAGAGTTGTAAAAACATACGATTCAGGCTTGAAGAAATCGGCATATCTCCTGTGTTGAGAAGGCACCGTAATTCAAATTCATTGTCCTCTTCGGAATACATTTCAAAGCCGCGAGTAGCCCTTAGAAACCGGCGGATTTGTTGTCGCAAAATTCTCTCATTCTGAGACTTAAATCGTATTTTTATGATATCAGCGCCTGCGATATAGCCTCCCATAAGGTGGTCGAATAGACTCTCTTCAGGAAGGTTTTCTAAATCGTAGATTATTGTTCTCACAGTCGTATTATCAAATTCCACGGGTGTCAATCGTAACGCTCCGCTCGGTCTCCAATCGATCTTAATGGCATCTCTTGTTTTCAGATGCTGCTTGGTAACCCACTGTTTTGGTAAACTTAGGGTGAAGGTCCCTCCGCCAGTTGATTGGATTTTGCGCAAAGAAGTATCGCCGGGACCAGATGCCATGGTATCAGGTTACGGTCTAAATAGTCCTATATAGAATATATGGAGTATGGAATATATACCTCATATCGATAGAACACTATATGGAACCAATCACAGTCGTTGTAATTGCTCTAGCGTTAATTGTATGCGCCTATATGGCCTGGAACATCGGTGCGAATGATGTCGCAAATGCAATGGGTACCTCTGTTGGTTCTCGTGCATTAACACTCAGGCAAGCGGTCATTATTGCTGCTATTTTTGAATTCGCAGGTGCATTTTTTGCCGGTGATGCGGTCACTGATACAGTTCGCAAAGGCATTCTCGTCATTGATTTCGATCAAGAAGGCGGCGTTAGTCAAAAGATTTCACAAGATATTGCCTTTGGTTTCATCGCCGCAATGATGGCTGCTGCAACATGGCTTACCATCGCAACACGATTTGGACTACCTGTATCGACAACACATTCCATCATTGGTGGAATCATAGGTGTAGGATTGGTTCTGGAAGTTGATCACGGTACAGACTACATCAACTGGGAGAAGGTCGGCCAGGTCGTCATGAGTTGGGTTGCAAGCCCGATAATGGGGGCATTACTTGCTTTCTTCTCATTCTACATCATCAAGAAACTCATCTTAGATTCTGATAATCCTGAGGAACGTTCCCTATGGTTGGCGCCAATTCTTGCTTTCCCGACGTTCTTTGTTTTGGGACTTGCTCTACAATTCAAAGCGCTGAAGGGATTTTTCTCTAGGGCCGATAAAAATGAATGGATCGATGACAAAGCAGACTGGTTGCCTGCTAAAGAAAATGGAGTATGGGATCCGTTTGCAGAGGCTGCATGGCTTCCAATCAACTCACTTATGCTCGCTGGATTAATCGGCGCAATTGCATCATTCTGTCTCTTCCTTATTCTCAAGAGAATAGACATCAATGAAGAAAGCAATGGTTTCCGAGGCGTAGAACGTATCTTCGTTTGGTTACAAATTATCACAGCAGCATACGTCGCATTCGCACACGGTGCAAACGACCGTTCCAATGCAATTGGACCAATGGCTGCAGTATGGCAGGTTCTCTCCAAAGATGGTGGCCAATTGATGGAAAGTGCTGACATTCCTCTCTGGCTTGTTCTTCTCGGTTCTGCTGGTATTGCTATTGGTGTGATGACATGGGGTTGGAGAGTCATGGAAACGATTGGAAAGAAGATCACAGACATTACTCCAACACGTGGTTTCGCTGCTGAATTTGGAGCTGCAACAACAATTCTCATCTTCTCTATGCCCTTCCTTGCAGTCCCAGTATCGACAACACACACTCTCGTTGGTGCCGTTGTAGGCGTAGGATTAGCAGGTGGAGCCAAGGCTGTGGATTTCAGAGTCTTTGGAAAGATTGCTGCTTCTTGGGTTGCGAGTGTTCCAGTCGCTGCTTTTGGTGCTGCTACAATTTACATCGCATCAGGCGGAGATAATCTCAAAATGATTATTCTTCTTCCAATTGCCTTCATGACTGTTGGCTATGCAATGTGGAAAACTCGTGACAATGAAATTTATGTCGAAGAAGCCCTTTCCGATGCTGGAAGTTCAAAGGAGGATGGGGCAACTCCATTCGATCTGTTCCACAAGCATGCAGAAGCCGTTGAATTAACCGTCGAGAAAATGGTTGCTGCTGTCAAGAAAGCGAGTGCTGGTGAAGATGCAAGTCAAGAAATCGAAGAGACTGTTGAGTCAGAATTTACTGCTGACAAAATTAAGTCTGAGATTCGAGAACTCGCAAGTCAAGACCTGAGATTTGGTATCGCTGCCGACTCAGATTCATTCCTCTACATGGTAAGTCGCCAGGACAGAATTGCTGATTACGCACAAAACGTAGCAGAACAACTCTCCTTCCGCCCACTCATGGAAGATGAAACTGCACGAGAGAATTTGGTTGAAATGGCTGAGATTGTTTCTCAAACAGTGGCTAAGTATGAAGATCTGATTGAGGCTTTACGTCAATACCACATCAGCGGCAGAACGAAGGCTGGAGTCGATGAAGTCTATGCATTGATTCGTGAAGTCAATCTCATTGAACACGAAGCAGATGGTGTTGAAGCAAAGGCCGCAGCATATGTCTTCACCAACGGTGATGATGAACCACTGGCTGCAATGCACATGTATCGTGTCTTGCAACGACTTGATGATGTTGCAAATGCTGCTGAAAAGGCTGCAAATGCCCTCTTACCATTACTTCGCCGATGACCGTTTTCTTCAAGTGAGAAGAGGACGAGGCTTGCATATCCGAGCCGTTCTCAATCGAGGTAACTCAACCGAAGAAGTCGGCTCTAGGAGTAATCGACATGGGTATGGATCCAGGATTGAAAGCCAAATTGCAAAAGCAACGCTACCACATTGTTGGAGAACATGGTGGCGTGAAGACATGCCACTGGACAAAAGAATCACTTCTCCGTGATCGTTCCTGTTACAAAGGGACATTCTATGGAGTAAAGAGCCATACATGCATGCAGATGTCTCCTGTTGTAGACCAATGCAATCTTGCTTGCACATATTGCTGGCGAGAACCACATATGGATACGCTTGAATTAACCGACCAAGATCCGCTTGAACTCCTCTACGAAAGTGTACGAGCACAGCGACGATTGCTCTCTGGCTTTGGAGGAAATGACAAGGTTACCCCTGAAAAATTCAAAGAAGCTCAGGACCCGAAACATGTTGCAATTTCTCTCAACGGAGAGCCAACCCTCTATACCAAACTTGGTGAATACATGGAACTGTGCCATAAGCATGGAATGACAACAATGCTTGTTACCAATGGAACACTTCCAAAGGTCTTGGAGAAATTGGATACGCTTCCAACTCAACTCTATGTTTCAGTTGATGCTCCAAACAAGCAGGTGTTCGATGAGGTCTGTCGACCAAAATGGGGGAATGGTGCGTGGGATCAATTTGAGAAAACCATCGATTTGCTTCCAAGCCTCGATACTCGAATCGTATGTCGGCATACCATGATGAAGGGAATCAATATGTCTTCAGAACACATCAAGCAGTTTGCTGCTCTTGATAATCGTGCAGATCCAGATTGGATTGAGGCGAAGGGTTACGTCTATGTTGGCCATAGCAGAGAAAACCTCTCTATGGAAAACATGCCAAGCCATGAAGATATTCTCAACTTTTCAAATGAACTTGCACCGCAGATTGATCGTCGAGTTCTATCAGAAAGTCGTCCGAGTCGTGTGGCCCTTATCGGCCGAGAGATTGTACCAATTCCCCTTCCTGATCCAGAGATGTTTTTCCCTGAAGATTTGGGTATTGCACCCCCAACCAAAAAACTCCCATTAATCCAAAATTAGATTTCGGTTCATAAACAGTCGAAGATTGAACTGTTCATGGAACAACAGGGGAACCCGAATATATTGCTCGTAGGTGTTGGCGGAATTGGTGGCATGACCATCGAACTTCTCGCTCCAGCGCTTGAACGAATTCAGAGAACATGCACCATTACGCTCATGGACGGAGATATCGTCGAAGCCACAAATCTTGGTCATCAACGGTTTACAAAGTCTGATATTGGCAAAGCAAAGACAGAAGTGCTTGCTCAACGATTTACTGATTTTGAATTTGTAACATGTCATTCTTTTCCTGAGAATCTGAGAAACGCAGAACAACTTGAAGGGTTTGATTTTGTCCTCATAGGCGTCGATCGTCCCCTTCCTAGGCGATTGGTCCATGCTTCTACTGTTCCGTGGATTGATATGAGGTCTACAGGGGATGGGCACGTGTTCTTCACAAGTGAATCCCATACGGAATTAGTAACAATGATGACACCAGACCATGAACCTGCAAGTTGTCAAATTAAGGGAGCACTCGAGGCTGGAAACATTCAATTCGGCTACGTCAATGCTGCCGCTGCTGGTGCGACATGGCTCATTGGGCAATTACGAAATCAACCCGTTTTGAAAGAACGAATGGGTAGCATCATGTTTGGAGAACTCAAATTCCCAGAGGTGATCGCTTGATTCCAGTAACAAAACTTGAGGAAATGGGGTTGACATTCGAACATTGGATGGCTGCTTGTCTCCAAGCCGAAGCGAAGGCGGTTGAGACTGAGGAACTTCTTCTCGTCCAAAGGCGAGCTGCTGAGCATGGACGGTGGGATTTGGTGTACAACCTTTCATTGATTGCAGGGCTTGAAACATCCGTACTCATCGATGCGAATGGAGCAATCCAAATCGATTGGGGGTCACCTGGGAGAGTCCCATTACGCCCACCTGTAGGTATGATGGCCCCGTTCCGTTTGTGGGTCCACACCCATCCTGGATTCCATGCATATTGGAGTTCAACCGATAGGAACAGCCTCGCAGTCGCTCAAGGCATCCTTGACCGTGCTCTTGTTCTGGGGGCTCCTGGAGTTAAAGAGAGTCGTAATCTGGTGGGAGAGGATTCAACAAAACGGATTGGCGTTACTGGCCCTCTTTCTTCATGGACTGATCAAGACATTGTTACTTGGGACCACTGGCTCGAAGCAGATAATAAAATAAAAATCGAGGTGTTGGTATGAGTTCAAACGTGCGTCCACCAAAGGACGATGATGAGAAGATAAGAGCACAGATTGCTATTCTTCAAGGAAAGGCAAAGCCCCTGAAAGAAGTGATTGCTGATCTGCTTGGCGAAGAACCTGAGCAAGTTCTGGTTGATGCAGTAGAGAACAATATCCTCCTCGCTCAAGAACAAGGGGAATCTATTGATCTATCAGCGGTTCTCAAATCGATTCAATCAATGAGTGACAAATGGGCTTAGGCATTCTTGTATGTTGCTCTACGTCCTTCGATAAGAGCACTCAATCCTTCCAAAGCATCTTCTGTAGAGAAGATTTGATTCAGTCCTTCAAGTTCCATTTCAAGTCCCTTAGAAAGCGTTGTAGTTCCTGTTGCATCAATGCGAGCACTGGCCATAGCAAGACCAATTGGTGCGGTAAATTTGAGTGACTTGAGTTGGCGTGCAACTGTTTTATCCTCAGCATCAAATCCTTCAGGACATCCACCTGCGAGAAGTGTCGCCATGTTTTCATCTGCATAGAATTTCTTAGCAAACTGTACGACCTGACTGCTTCCATTCGATGGAGTTCCAGGATATTTGTCCGCTGGTTTTCCAGTTGAATGGATCGTTTGAATGGTTGCGTTTACTTCGTTCACATCGACCAAATGAGTAACAAGTCCAACATCTGTTGCAGTCTGAGCGTTCATGAAGTTCCCTGCAAGAACTGCCCATCGACCGATTTCTCTTCCTGCAATACGAGCAGGACGTTGCGTTCCACCGAGTGCTGGATAAATTCCAATACTCGTCTCTGGGAATCTAAATTGAGTCCTTCTTGTACCAATGCGGAAATCACAAGCGAGAGCAAGTTCAAGTCCACCACCGAGGGCCAATCCAGTGGTTAGTGCAACGGTTGTTTTGCTTGAGTCTTCTAATGCCGATAAGAGTACGTGTCCATTCTCTGTAAAGACTTCAATGTCTGGGATTGAATCTGAACGAATTTTATCGACAAAGAATTTGACATCTGCTCCTGCAACGAAGGCTTTTCCAGCACCATCGAGAACAATTGTTGACACTGCATCGTTTGCATTAGCAGCTTGAACTGCTTGTGTCAATTGTTCAACGACGACTTCATTCAAAGCGTTCATTGCTTCTGGACGATTAATGGTAATGGTTGCAATTCCATCTTCTGTGTGGAGATCAACATAGGAAAAGTCCCAATTAGATGTTTGTTGCTCAAAGAACTCAGGAAGGTTCCATGTCTCGCCTGTAAGTTGTTGATATGCTGAAGCCATACGATATGCTTCTGCAACACCGAGACGGTTCATGAGTTCGAATGGACCCTTCGCCCATCGCAGTCCAACTTTAGCCCCACGGTCTACGTCTTCCATCAAACAAATGTCTTCATCAACAATTTGTGCAGCGACGCCAAATACGACGCCAAGGAGACGTTCTGAAACAGTCGTATACTGTTCAGGATTAAAGGAATCATCTTCTTCGATTGGCCACATTGCATTGTTTTCAACTAAGTCTCTAAGGTTCTGTGCACCAACATATCGAGGTGTGTTCAGTTGCTCGGCGAGATAATCAGTTGAATGAAGAGCGATAGGTGGACCTGTCAAATTCATCAATCCGAATGGGCCTAATCCAATTCGGAAGGCTTTACGAGAAATTGCATCGATTTGAGCCGCATTCGCAACTCCCTCTTCAAGAAGAAGGCATGCTTCATTGAGCCAAGGAACGAAGAAACGATTGACGACAAAGCCAGGTCTGTCTTTGCAAACGATGACAACTTTTCCGAGCGTTCTGCAATATTGAACGGTTCGATCAAGGGTTTCCTTCGAAGTCGTTTCAGCAGGAATGACTTCGATAAGTCTATTCTTTGCTGGATGGTAAAAGAAATGGAGACCAACAAAACGGTCAGGTCTCCCAGTCGCTTCAGCAAGGGCGTTGACTGATAACGAAGAGGTATTGGATGCAAGAATTGTATCTTCTCCACAGACTTCGTCAAGTGTCGAAAAGACTGCTGTTTTGATGTCAAAATCTTCGAAAACTGCTTCGATAACGAGATCTGTGTCAACTGCGGTATTCTCCACCCCAATGACTCCAGTGATACGATTCAATGTTGCATCGACTTCAGCTTGGGAAAAGATACGGCGTTCAATCGCTTCTGACAGGAAATTCTCGATAATTGAACGGCCACGAGCCACATATTGTTCCTCTCGGTCAACCATTTGGACGTTGAATGCTTCTTGAGCACTTTTCTGGGCAATTCCAGAACCCATGTTCCCCGCACCGACGATTGCAACGTTCTCAACAGCCTTCATAAACTGGACGAACAGCAAAACGTTCATGAATCATGCGCTTACACGTTTTGTTGCTAAGTGTTGAAAAGAAATCAAGTATACCTATTGCTTCCGAGTAAATATGCCCGAACCTCCAATGATTTTACCGCCGACCGAATTGAGAACAATCAGCGATAAAATCAGCGAAACAATCCAGACCGGCGGACAGATTCGAACACTTCTTTCAGACCATTCCACTCAAGGTCCATTCGATATCGCTTGGGAGGTTGATGCTGCCGTTGAAGCATTGGATGTTTTTGGTTCACGTTGGACAATCGAGATTCTCTCAACGCTTTACATCGCTGGAGACCGTCGATTCAATGAGATGAAACATCTTCTCAAAGGAATCTCTTCTCGAACTCTTTCTGACAAACTACGTTATCTTGTAGATGAAGATCTCGTTGTTCGCAGTGTCAGTGAAGGACCGCCAATTCGAGTCACATACCGCCTTTCCGAACATGGGAAAACCTGTGGTAAATTACTTTCACCACTTGTTGCATTTATGAAAATCCACAAGGGTTCCATCATCGGCGCTTAGACTCAAAGAGACGATGGTTTAAGATACCAAAAAGCAAACCGAAACCTATGGCACTCCTTGCACAATGGGTTCGACAAAGGCCATGGCTCGCTGCAGGAATCGCAGGTGCTGCTGGCGGTGTTGCAGGATTGGCACACGGCGTTGTAGCAGCAGCCTCAGCAGCCTCAGCATTCACCTTTGGCGGAGTTGCTTCAAAGCGACAACATATCGAACATCCGTTCAGAACACGCGTCCTGCGTACACTTGAACGACATCCAGGTCTATGCTATCGTGAGCTTCAACATGAACTCAGTGCTGCAAATGGTACGCTACGACACCATCTGGATGTTTTACAAAATGAAAGCAATATTACAGTCATGCCAGTCAATGGAAGAACCTGCTACTTTGCTGGTGGTCCAGCGCAAGTTGAAATCTTGCAAGCGATGACTGCAAGTCAAGAGATGGTTGCTTCAAGCCTTCCAATTGGCTTGTCTACAGTTCAAAGACAAATTGTGGATGACATTCTAGAAGAGGGGGCTCCAAAGACACAAGCGGAACTTGCACGTCGGATAGGACGTTCTCGAGCGAGCGTTCATTCAGCAGTTAAGGTGCTACGTCGCAGAGGTATTCTTCGACAGGATCGTCTCGAGATAGCACCCCACATTGAACCTGAAACATTCCAACGCCCCGAACGATTGCGATATCAATGGGAAGACGGACGACGACGTTGAGTTCAATAACCGCTTTCTAGAAAGCAATTGATGCACAGTCTTCAAAGACCATCGGTGAATGTGATGGCTTATGCTCAATGTACGGTTGGACGAGATACCCATGCCGACGAGCGACCGCTCGATTGACCGATTGGTTGGTTGGTTGGTTGAGTCCTTTTGTTTCGTTCGCAGAAAAGGCGAAGCAACTGCCGATTATGGTTCAGCCTCCCCAATACATCGACTCCTTCGAGATCATATTCTTCCAAATCCAGGAGATTCATGGGATGCTCAAATGCTTGCTGATGAATTAGCAATGACACCTGCTGCTTTGAATCATCATCTCACTCGATTGATCGACTCCGGTTTACTTACCTTCGCAAATGAAGGAAAAGGCTGGAGGCGTTACATGCTTCGAGGAGGAGGATTAACTCAGGCGTTGGAACTTTGTTCTGCCCAATACCGGCTAATGATTGAACAGAAGATGGATCGTATTGACGCCTTTTGGAAAAGAACAGGAGAGCGTTTACCGAACGAATTACCTGAAGAATCACCACTCCCGCTTACACTCGCAATCGTTGATTATCGACCACCAAACGAAGAAGCAGGGGCAAGCGTTCTCACCCAATGGATGGCCGATTTAGGAATGTTAGGTGAACGACCAGGTGATGAATTGCGTGAAGGTTCAATTTCTGAACGATTGTTTAAGATGCTCCTTGAATCTGACACACCGATTTCATTGGATGATGCAGATGAAGCAATACCTGGACAAAAGGCACGTTTAGGACGGATGTTTGAACGATTCAGAACATGTGGACTTATCGAACGAATTCCGCGAACTGATCGACTTCCTATGACGCTCTGGTCGGCCATGGTAACCCAACATCAACGTCGCGGAGAAGACTGGATGTTGAAGAAAGGAGGATTCATGCGCTTGATTCCTGAAGGACAACATGATTCATTACTCAAGCCCTTAGCAAAGGGAAAGCTGACGATTGAACTTGTTGAAACTGCAATGAATGATATCGGGTCAACCGACCAAATGCTGCTTCTGAATTTACTTGGGGGGCGATTGCCTCTCGGCTACAGAATGATTGGAGAGTCGCCAGATATAGCAAAACAAAATGTCATTGTTCGATTAGATCGAGTTCTTCGAAGAATTCGCCGAGTTGGTGACATGATCGAAGAAGTGTTGACAATAGGCGATGAATGATGACCATTGGATTCGACGTTTTCGAACCTTGGTCGGGTGAAGAAAGACCCCTCTATCTTGCCCCTATGGCTGGAGTCTCTGACCTTCCCTATCGTCTATTAGCCAAAGAATGTGGCGCTGATATCACCATTACTGAATTCACCAACAGTACAGCCTTGAGTCGAGAAGCAACCACTTCATGGAGAAAGATGGAATCTGATCCAAGAGAAACCCCCTTTATCCCTCAAATATTTGGAGGAGAGATGGATGATATGGTCACAGCAGCATCAATGCTTCAGGAAAGTGCAGATGTCATCGATCTTAATTTTGGGTGTCCTGCTCCAAAAGTTACCAATATTTGTGCTGGTGCTGCATTGATGGGTGAACCGCAGAAACTTGTTTCGATGGTTGAACATATTGTTGATGCAATCGACATACCAGTAACAGCAAAAATGCGTCTAGGAACTGGTCAGGGACCAAATAATGCTGTTGATATTTGTCAATCTCTGGAAAAAGTCGGTGCTCAGCGATTGTGTATTCATGGACGAACTCTGCGACAACGCTACTCTGGCATTGCGGATTGGCAGACGATACAGAGTGCAGTCGGTGCTGTCGACATCCCAGTTGTAGCAAATGGTGACATCACTGATGCTGAGAGCGCTCAACGATGTCTTGAATTGACAAATGCATCTGGGCTTATGGTTGGAAGAGCTGCTATTGGGCGGCCCGATGTTTTCGGACAGATCAAAGTAGGATTGGGTTGGATGGATGAATCTGAATTACCATGGGTACAGTTGCATGAACATTCATGGGAGTTCATGAGTGAAACATCAAAGGCATTTGCGAGCCGAAAATGGTGTTGGGATCGATATGTTGAACTTTGTAGAGAAACAACTGGACTTGCTAAGCAATCAATGCAGCGTCACGCTATTGCATTCTCAAAGGGATTGCCTGGAGCGAAGTCTGTTCGAACACTCATGCATGAGTTATCAGATGTAGACGAATCCGCTCAAGCGATTTCGAACTTCTTGCAGCCAAAGGCTGAATCAGAAAGTTGACTTCCACTCTTCGAGATCATTTGCTTCTGCCCATGCCTCATCTGTGGTTTCGCCACGTAGTTTGAGGACTTCTCTGGAGAGGAGCCAGTAAATCAGAGCGAGAGAGTGTCGACTCTTGTTGTTAGCAGGAAGTGCAACGTCAACGTTTCGCAACTTGTTGTTTGCATCGACAAGTCCAACGATTGGTAGACCTGTGTTAACTGCTTCACGGAGTGATTGCTGGTCGGATGCAGGATCTGTTACGAACAAGACGTTTGGCTCTTTGTATGAGCGAAGTGCTGGGTTTGTTAGGCTTCCAGGAATGAAACGTCCAACAGCGGAAAGGGCTCCGATTGCTTCTGCAAACATACGAGCAGGTCTCTGCCCGTATTGTCGTGCGGAGACGACCATAATGCGGGATGCATCATATTGGTTCAGGAATGATGCGATGATGCGAATGCGGGTATCTGTAGCGTTCACATTTAGGAGGTAAAGACCATCAGAATTGACGGAATCAATGAAGCGTCCCATGTCCGCACTCTTCTGTTTTGTACCGATGTTTACACCAGTCTCTTCGTATAGTTCCAGTGGAATCAAAAGACCTGTTTCTTCCGACATATTGTTGCCTCAGCAAGCAACCGACCTAAAGCCTCTTCTTAACCGCTTCGCAGTATCTCCCCACCCGGAAAGATGGGATTGTATGCGAAGATATCAAGATAGATGAGTCTTAAATTGAATATATGGGGGTCACATTTGCAGAGGGAAGCGAAGGCCCTGATGGGTTTTACCTCGATTCGAATGGAAACCCATTACCTGTAAGCGCAAGCGAACTCGAGCGCTATACATACTGCCCTGTTTCATGGCGACTAGCGAAGGAAGGAGCAGCCGGCGTGGGTGAAGCCATCACCATTGGTATGGAAAAACATAAACAAATTCATGAAGGTATGAATGAATTCCAAACTTCGCTCATCAAATTACGGCGAGAACTCCTCATCTGGTCATGGTGGTATGGAATCATTATTGCTTTTGCAATTGATGCAGTTGCTTTTGTCTACATCGATGATTTGATGAATGCTCCAATTGAATTGGCTAAGATCCTGTCCATGTGGTCTGTTTCATTTCTAGCAGCCGCAATTCTATCAATCGTTATACCCTGGCGAAATTGGCTAAATATGGAACCTACTGTTTCTGAGATTGAAACATTATCGAAGAACTTTGAATCGACCGGGCTGAAGCCGACATGGAACCCAATCGGGTTCCTTGGAGGTTGGTTTTCTGGTGGGAAAACCGAAGCCGGACTCTTGTTGGCTACGATTGTCATTGGCCTGCATGCAATCGGTCTAGCAGCAGCTGATAATCGAAGCCAAGCAGGTTTCATATTGGTCGTTACTGCATTCGTTTGGACATTTCTTGCGACTTGGCAATTGCAAAAATCACTCTTTGCAGAAAATGAAATGATCGAGAAGAGAGGGCGTGCTGGGTTAGACGAAGACACCCAGTTAGTCTATTCAGATGATGATGAATCAAGTGGATTACTTCGTGATGAGGAAACTGGATTAAGAGGAAGGCCCGATCAAATCGTCATTATTGATGGCGAATTCATCCCAGTCGAACAGAAAACGGGACGTGTGCCAAAGAAGCCTCATCAATCCCATCGAGTACAACTTCTGGCTTACATATCCCTTGTTGAGACGAACACAAAGAAATCCCCTCCATATGGTATTCTAAAGTATGGTGAGGAAGATGTGCATCAGGTCTTTTGGGATCAACACGCTAAGAACTCACTGCTTACCAGTATCAAAAAAGTACAGAAACTCATGGTCGAAGGCGGTGCTAAACGAAATCATGAGCGTGAAGGAAAGTGCAGGAATTGCAGTAGAAGACATGCTTGTGAGCAATCACTGTTCACAGAGTGACACATTCGCCATCTGCTTGTGGAAACAGAATACAGGTTCGAGTAACGGTTATTGTCATCAGGAAACTGTCTTCTCCAATACCTGCTAGACCACCTCCGCTTGCTTCAATGAATACATTCCAATCACCTGATAGGAATTTACCGTTCTCTTGTGGGTCAATTTTTTCTTCAAGGGTGCTTTCTGTTGTAGTCGTTCTCTTTGACCACATCTCATTTCCATTTGAATCCTTGATTGAAACATCGACATATCGTGGTTCGAGACCAAGATCATCGGTCAAATCGGAAAGAAAGAATGCGGCTTTGAAATAAACAGATATCTCAGTTACCGCAGAGTCAATAGAGAAATCTTCGTCCCACGTTTCTTGTTGAACGTTCACAAATGTGTGCTCAATTGAAAGCGGAGCAAAGGATTCTGATTCAATTGGATCGTCTCGAAGGGATTCCATGTACTCTCTTCCCTGAAGCAAGCCTAAGCATCCAGATGAGGAGACAAGCAACATTGTCAACGCTACAAAAGCGGCGAGCGTACGTTGCTGCATAAACACCCCCAGCATACACAAGAATATGAAAAGCGCGCCGAAAAGGGAAGCGTTCAAACGTGAGATTACTGTCTCACAGTTTGCCTGAATGAAGCGAAATCGGACCGAGCGAAAGCGATGACGAACCCTATGAGTGCTGACAGGCGTTATATTCAATCAATTTACTTCGTTCATTCGAACTTTGCACCACAGGTTGGGCATTCCTTTGCATCTGCCGCAATGACTGCACCACAGGCGCCACAATCTGCAGTCTCCTTAGCCGATTCTGCCTTTCGGCGTGGACGTCGACGTGGCTTTGCAGCCTTCTTCGGTTCAGACGAATCTGTTGAAAGTGGTTTAGAATCATCTTCAACTAAGAAATTGTGAGAAGCCTCAGTGATCTCATTTCCTGCAAGTGAACTATCTGTCAAGCCCATACCAACAACAACCTTGTCGCCAGGCAATACACCTTTTTCACCAGTGATTTCGAACAAGTCTCCTCGGATGTCAGCATCGCTTGCAGAGAGTGTATTCCATGCATCGCCATCCTTGTCGGTTCCATCGTCCTTGAGAGTCTTCAGATCCTCTTTATCCGGTAGGAATGCATCCAAATCATGACCTTCGAATGCTTCCTTTGCAGTCTTCAGAGTTGTAACGACCTGATTCTCCATTTCAGCAATTTCCTCATCGGTCATATCTTCCATCGAGATCTCATCAGCATACCGTCTATCATATGCAGCTGTAACTTCTTCTTCAGCAGCAACAACATTCTCATCCCACTCATCTTCAAGATTATCTTCATCATACCCAAATTCTTTGACAGCAGAAGCGAAATCTTCGGTACCGCTAACGATTTCGTTTTCGTCTTCTTCGGGGAGTGAAACCAATTCCTTTTCTTCGGGGACTTCACGGATGCGGCGTTCTCGTTGCTCGAAATATGAACGAACATCTTGCTCTGTTCCACAGTATGGACAATTCTCCATGAGATCAGGTACAGACTCTCCACATGCAGAACATTCGTGGAACTGTGAACGTGCTTTACGAAGGTTGAACGAACAATGCGGGCAACGATTTTCGTCGCCTTCAAGTTCGCCATCACAGGAGGGACAATAATTGAAAATATCTCGTTCCACTTCATCTTCTCTGTCTCTTGTAAGCAGAATTGCACCGACGAGGAATCCAATGAGGACAAGTGCTCCAATGAACATCAGAACCGCAGTTCCCGTACCGCTATTCTCTTCGTTTGCACCATTTCCACCATCAATAAACGCTGTTGAGTAAGAACGCTCGAACGTCTCGGTCATTGTGGAAGAAGGAGAATGAACCAACTGAACAATTGTCAACTTTCCTGAGGCTTTGAATGTACAGGATACTTCCTCTCGGTCCCCAGGATTTTCAATAACAATCTCAGAAACTGACCATGTTGCCTGACTGTTCTTGCATGTAATAGTGACATCGCCTGACCCTCGGGTTGATTTCATAGAAATACTGAGTGTGTATTCTTCGCCTGAATCAAGTGGGAAGGTTGCCAGTTCGCCATCTTTGTCAACCAGAACCTGCGTATCCTCATCCCATTCAAGTTGCAGATTCGCTTCGACAAGGACGGACCCTGAAGCACGACTATTGGTTGGATTTCGATCATATGAATTAACTGAAGGTTGCCATTGAACATCAAGTTCCGCTGTATGAGCACCCAACAAGGTTGACAAGGAAACTGTGTAGGTGTAACTGCTACCTGACTGGAGAGTGATGAGACCAGATTGGAACTCTTGACCTTCCCATGAATAGAGGAAGTTACCGCCAACAGAAATGTCGCCAGTATTCGTGGCCGTCATCGACCAATCGATTGGGAAACCAGCTGAGACAGAAGTCAAGTTTGGTAAAGCAAGTGGGTCAACATAAACGTCTGGTATCTCGGGAAGAGTGAACGTTGTAACATGGTCGTCATTTTCCATACTCTCTTGCACAAACCCACCCGTCTGGAATGGGTCAATACGAGCAACAAGCGAATATTGACCGTTGCTCAATCCAGCAATGTTCGCACTTTCAATCGATGTTGTCCATGCATGTTGAGAATATCCTGTTCCAAAGACACTTACGGTGAACGGTTGGAGCGAACGGACAGTGGAGGCACCTTCTCGTAGTTCAATGACCATTGGAACGTCAAGTGTGCCTTCTCCTGACTCTCTTGCAATCGTACCTGAGACGGCCCATGGACCAGTAAGGGAACCCTCTGTGGGCACAATAAGTATCTCGCCAACATGTGATAGATCCATTCTTGGTTCAATGACAAATTGAACGATTTCATCTTTTCCTTGTTCGGTTGATTCCAATACCTCATCTCGGGCGTCTGGAGTTAGGATGAGATCGTAAGAACCTGATACAGGTGCGGTAAAGGTCGTGTTGACCCATGCATATTCGCTGGCATTAATCGCTGGAGTTTGAAGTTCTACATCTTCAATCGAACCAGGGTAATTAATTCCAAGATATGATGCTTGAGCGTCAACTGAGCCGATGTTACTTACCTTTGCACTCAGTGAAATAATATCGCCAGAATGAAGATCAGTGCTTGGAGTCAGAATTGTTTCTGTAACTCTGAGATTCGGCAATCCCAGTACGGTAAAGGAATGATAAAACTCAACTTCGGTTTGTCCATTGTAGGAATACGTGACCCAAAGTTTGTTTTCACCCTCGACCAGATTGTCCCATTGTGCCGTCACAATTTCAAAACCATTAGCTTCGATATTGACAGTGCTTGTAATGAGGCGGTTGGCTGTAGATATTCCGTTTTTGTAGAATGAATATTCAACATCGAACGCTTTTTCTGAATTCGTGTTCGAAAGCGTCAATGAACCTGTAATTGAACCACCAGACGTAGGACTTGCAGGCATGATACTGAGAGTGGAATCTGATGCTTGAATGCCACCGCTATCGTATGAACTCACAGAGGTTGGGACCAATGAAGTCATCATCAGCAATACACAGCAGACCACATACGCCCCTCTTGCCATGCTTTTCCCACGTCATGCAAAGCACTTGAACCCATCTCATAAGAAGGCAAAAAGTTGACAAAAAACCTCCTGTTGGAAGGGGAGATTTGAAGGGAGGTCGCATCTGTAAGAAAAGCATGGGAGGCAGAGCGGTTGCAGTCGGCATCATTTCCCTCTTGCTGATTTCCATTTTCCCACTTGACATTAACAACGATTTACAGCTTGAAGAAGAGGCAGTAATACACTCCTCATCAGCAGCGAGTATCGCATTCTCAAACGGCCCAGTTCAATCGGAATCTGTTACAGGATTGAAGACGATTACGTTCAGCATTTCAGGGACAGGGACCATTGATTCGATCTTGGTCGAAATTGCATCACAAGGAGGTGCATATTCCACACTTACAAATCTCACAGGTACACCTTGGCTCTTCAATTTTGATTCCACTTCGGTTGCGAATGGCACATACACAATGCGTGCTACTGGCTGGGATACAGATGTAGACGACTCTACGTTGACCACAACAGGAGAATTCACAATTGATAATCACGTCCCTGATATTACTGCATTCACTGTTCTATCTCCAAATGTTGGGGCTGGAACAAGTAGTTCTGATAGAGCATGGTTTAGCATCGCTGAGACTGGTACCTTAGAATTCCGATACGGTGTTTCTGATGATGATTTCAACAGAGCAACTCTACAGAATGTCCCAGGACCTGGGTCACCTTCCACTGATGGACCGTCGAGTCTTACATACGGCTGGGATTGGTCAAGCGGAAGTTTTTCTGAAGGAACTTGGAATCCTCGACTTACTGTTTACGACGATTCCGGATTGAGTAATACATCGACATTATTCATTGGTATCGACCGTACTGGACCAACCATGTCCTCCATCACAGTTGGAAGTGGTTCAACATGGCAATCCTCTACAAATGTGGAACTATCTGGTGTTCTGGATGGTGCCAATGATGGAACTGGATCTGGTGTCGAGACTGTGGAACTGAAAATTGATTCTGGAACATGGACCGCTATCACCACGAATACACATTCAATTACGCTTGAAGAGGGAAATCATACACTCGAATTACGAGCAACGGATAAGGTTGGTAACGTTGGAAACACAATTACAGCAACTGTGCAAGTTGACACCACTATTCCTGAAATGGTGGGATGGACTGTTGATGCACTTACAACCGATCTTGTCGGTCAAGCCAACATTTCCTTTGCAGCGTATGACTTACTCTCAGGTATCGACGAAAGTGAGATTTCATTACAATATGGATTCGATCTAAACGGTGTTGGCCTAACACCAGACCTCTCAGGCCAATGGCTTGAAGTTCCCGGCACTGGCCTTGATAGAGACCTTGCATTAGCAAATTGGGCAACAAAGTCTCGTCAGTACCTCATGCTTAGAGCGACTGTTGTAGACGAAGCTGGAAACAGCGAAACAACAGAACCTAGAGCATTCCAAGTCATGCCAGGACTCGACCTCTATTGGAATGTGACTGAAACTGACGTCAACAAACTTGTTGTGCGTCCCGGTGACACATTTGGTAACATCACAATCTCTGGCGAAATCCGTTCCAACAAGGCGTATCCTGGATCAGTTGCTGTGATTTTAGAAGCTGCTCCTGCCGATCGTAATGCAGCAACAGAATGGACTGTTATGCAAGCACAAACACTTCTTGCAGGTTCCCTTGGCACCGGTGTAGCATATCTCACATGGAACTACACCGTTCCAAATACTGGACAATATGACCTGCGTGTACGTATCGACCCTTCAAATCTCATCGATGAAAACAGTGAGATAAACAACGACCATTACATGGTCGTTACGGGTGCTGACGTTTCCTCCCCTGGCCTTGTTCCATCGTTCGCTCCAACCATGTTTGCACTCCTTTGTGCTGGCTTTGTTGTAGCTTGGCTTCAACAGCGGGATTGAAGAACATCGGCTGGTGGGTTGTAATCATGCGACAAGGGCTTCCTCGAATTCCAAAGGACAGAATTGCTGTTCTCATCGGTTCAAAAGGTACGACTGCAAAGTCACTACGAAATGCATCCGGAGCAAAAGAATTTCACATCGATTCTGAGACGGGTGATGTGGAAGTAGTCTGGGGCGAACCTGGCTCTTACGACCCGATTAAAGCGTTAAAGTTTCCAGATGTCATCAAAGCAATTGGAAGAGGGATGGCTCCAAAAGCAGCAATTCGTTTACTTGAGGATGAGAATTTCTTTGAAATGGTTGATTTGAAGGATTTCGTTGGTAAGCGTTCTCATCAACAGCGAAGAATTCGTGCTCGAATCATTGGAAGTCAAGGTAAAGTTCGTCGCTTGATTGAAAACTTAACCGATGTTGAAATTACAATTTACAAATCGACAGTTGTACTCGTAGGTGATGCTGAAAGTATTGGTCTTGCCCGGCAAGCCGTTGAGATGCTTGCAGGCGGTTCAGAACACGGAACAGTACTCTCATTCCTTGAGCGTCGTAGAAAGCGCATGAAATTCGATAATCGTTCTTTAGATTCGATTGAAGCTAAAGAATCCAAGGAAGAACCATCAACTGGTTTCGATGGACTTGTCCCTGGTTTAGCTGATGTTAGTGAACGAAGAGGCCGTAAACTCAAAGCGAGTCAAGTCGATCCTGATGATGGTGAAGCCGTCATCGATATGATGGAAATGGCTGAAGATGAACACATTGTTTGGGAAGAAGAATGATTCATTCTTCTTCGGTTCGATGAACGTGTGATAGGTCCATTTCCAGAACATCATACATTGCATCTGCTAATGTTATGTCAATACCATTTTTATTCGCCCATTCAACCAACCGAGTTACATCTCGTACAAGGAATTCCTTTGCCTTCGGATGGTGTTGAACAACCCCCTGACCAACATCAATAACAATTGGTCCACCATTATGCCACAAAATATTGTACGGAGAAAAGTCACCATGAACTAAATCAGCTTTCTGCCAAGAAACTGCCAAGAACTCAAGCATTTCATCGAACACTGGTTGAGGGTTTTCGATTCGAACATCTCGTAATTTAGGAGAGGGTTGTATTTCACTACCGAGATATTCCATGATAAGAATATTCTTTTGAATAGCAATAGGACGCGGGACAGGTAAGCCCCAACGATGCAAACGTGTCAAATTACGATGTTCTTTTCGCACCCAAATATCGACAAGATCTCGATGACGTCGACGAAGTCCTCCGAAACGAGGATCGCCCTCAATGTACTGCATCAAATTCTTGAATACCGCATTTGAGGTATGGAAGATTTTCACTGCGACCGATTGGCCATCATGGTCTGTACCATGGAATACGTGAGCTTCTTTGCCTCGAGCGATTGGGAAATCGAGTGTATCCAGTATTCCTGAATTCATCATCTTGTAAAGTGACATTAAGGTCAGTCTGTCAAAGACTTGGTCGAACGTTCTTCTATCGACCCAATCGTAGGACCCAGTGCCCATAGCGCCTTGAATACGGTTTTCAATTTTCTTGAACATGCGCTTGTTTCGCTCATCCTTCATCCAATTGAATGAACTATTTTTTCCCGCTAAGTCTTCAACAAACTTTGAAGCATGTCGCTCATCAAAATCTGCGTCTGCTTTATCATCCAAAGACATTGGACGCTTGTTGTGTTTCTTGCGGGTTTTACGACGTTGAGGAGTACGCTCACTCAATTCATCCCAATCATCATTTGAACGAGACATAGCATACCCTTCCTGCTGTGGGTTTGTTGAGGAGGAACATCAATGCTTTGATGATTAAGCGAACAATGCGTCGATATCATCGTCGTCATCGTCATCATCATCAAGCGGTTCTGGTTCAACTGATTCTGCTGGTTCCTCAACCACTACTGGCTCTTCAACGGCCTCTTCGGCGACTTCTTCGACAGAATCATCGCTTCCAAACAAATCGTCATCATCGTCGTCATCATCACCAAACAGATCTTCATCATCGTCTTCTTCAACGACCTCAGGTGCATCAGAGATACCGAACAAGTCATCGTCGTCATCATCGTCAACACGATCATTCATGCCAAACATATCAACAACTTCCGGAAGCACTTGCTTTCTTGACAAATACATAGCCTGAGTCTTTGTATAACGATGCTTTACATCAGCTTTTGAATCTTGGAAATCCCATGGCCAGACAATGATGAGGTCGCCTTCACGAACCCATTGTCGACGACGCATTTTCCCTGGTATACGTGCCATACGGGTCTCCCCATCAGCACAGAGGACTGTTACACGGCGACCACCGAGAATCTCTTCAGCAAGAGCAAACATTTCGCCCTTGAATCCAAACTCTCCGCGCTTCTTACCACCGTTTGGAAGCTTTACACGAATCTTTCCCGAGGAACCCTCTGGATTTTCCAGACGGGCGAGTTCTTCTACGTCCACTTTTTCTTCATGACGTCTTCCCATTGAGGCTCACCATGTAAACGGAGAGGTCAACCCCTCTTGAAGGCACCCTCTTCAACCGAGGGATTGGGCTGCATCACGGCAGAGGTCGATTAACTCGCCACCAACCAGTCCAAAGGCAACTGTTCCAATTGCACAGATTGCAATTGCAAGTCGAATTGAAACACCAGAAGCAAGAGGTCCTTGTCGGCCTTCTTCAGGCTCATGGAAGTACATGACAACACCAACGCGCAGATAATAGAACATCGAAATTGCGCTGTTGAGAACCATGAGGAGTGCAAGCCACCAAACCCAATGAGCATCCAAGAGTGAATCCAGAGAACCAGTTCCTGTAGCAACCTCAACAATTCCCATGATGACGAGGAGTTTTGAGAGGAATCCAGCCATTGGTGGAACGCCTGCAAGAGAGATCATGAACAGGAACATAGCGACTGCAATCAATGGTTCTCTCTTTCCAAGTCCAGAGAGAGAAGATAAGCGAGATGCGCCGCCTTCCATTTCGAGTAGACCCAATACGAGGAAGGCTCCGAGTTTGAAGAAGACAAGAACGACCATGTGGAAGAGAAGTGCTGCGACGACAACGTCCTTTGCGTTACCAGAGTTTTCAACAAGACCCCAATTCCATGCTCCAATTGCAGTCAATGCTGCAAGCATGTATCCTGCATGAGCAACGGAAGAGTAGGCAAGCATACGCTTTGGATTCTCGCTGCCGAGGGCTGCGATATTACCCCATGTCATGGTCACTGCAGCCATTACGCCGAGTAAGCCAATCCAAACAGCGGAGCCATCTTCAGTTGCATCAGGGATTGTAATCAACAATAGAACACGCATAAGTCCGAGCATTCCCATTGCTTTGCTGGCTGTTGCAAGAACACCTGCAACTGGACTGTTCGCTCCAGAATATGCATCTGGTGCCGCGAAGTGGAACGGTGCTGCACTGATCTTGAATGCAAATCCAACGAGTACAAATCCAAGCGCCATCATGCTCAGCGAGTTTGCTCCATTAGCAGCCCATGTTTCAGCGAGCACATCGAATTGTAATGAACCAGCCCAGAGATAGAGCATTGAAAGACCATAGAGACCTACTGCGGAGGCAACTGAACCGACGATGAAGTATTTTGCACCACCTTCAGAACCTGCTCGGGTTTCCTTGTGGAAGGCAACCAAAACATATGTTGAGAAGGATGCGAGTTCAAGTCCAATGAAGAGAACGAACATGTCTTGAGCAAGTGCAACGACGCTCATTCCAAGTGCAGATGTGAGCATCAGGATGTAGAAATCTGCTTGTCGTCGGTTGTTGAAAAGGACATCAATATCGTCGCTCTTTACTGAGCCAGTTGGAAGTCTGTCAAGCGATGCGAGAGCTGCAAGCAAGAGTGCTGCGAAGAAAATACCCTCAAATAGTCGAGAGAACATGTTCACTTTGAGAATCTCATAACCGCTTTCACTTGTTACTTGTTCACTGACGGAACTTGAGTCGATAAGATACCAAATGACCTGTATCAGTGCAAGCAGCATGGTCAATACTGCTAGTAGTCCCGGTAAACGAGGAGAAGAGACTGCCTTGTATCGAGTTCCACCAAGGAACCAAGGAAGTTCAATTTGAGTTCCTGGGATGCGGAATTTACCGTTTCCAAGATTTGGAACGATCATGATTAGAAGAAGACCCGCAAAGACTGTGAGTTCAGGACCGAGCGTTTGGATTAAATCCATGTCAAATGTATTCTCACTCATTTCAAACACCAAACCCTAGGAACTTCATGGCATTTATCGTCCATTCGCTCATCATATCAAGGAAAATCCATGGCATGATTCCGAAGAGGATTGTAAATCCAGCAAGGAGAAGCATTGCCAACTTCTCTGAGTTCGCGATATCAGGAACTGGCTCGCCATGCAGACTTTCTGGAGGTTGAGTTTCATCTCCACCTTCGAAGATAGTTCGTTGCATCGACCAGAGGTAGTATGCTGCGGTAAGAGCAAGAACAAGACCTGGTAAGAGGATCCACCATCCATAAGCATGCCAGTAAGCAACCATAAGCATCAATTCAGCAACGAATCCAGCAAGGAGAGGAAGACCTAGAGAAGCCATCCATCCAAACATCATGCTCGTTGCAAGCCACGGGGAATGTTTTGCCATTCCACGCATTGCACCAATTTCCATGCTGTGATAGTGGTGCTTGAATGCACCACAAACTGCGAAGAGCATTGGGCTGATGATTCCGTGAGCGAACATCATGAAGAGAGCTGCTGCCCATCCAAGAGGTTGCATACTTGCGATACCGAGTAGAATGATACCCATGTGTGAAACGGAGGAATATGCTACCATCTTCTTGAGGTTGGTTTGTCCAAGACAAACGATTGCTCCCCATACAAGAGAGATCAGACCAATCAACATGATGATGAATCTGAATTCCTCAAGAGCATGTGGGAAGAGAGAGATTGGAAGTCTGAACATTCCGTAAGCACCCATCTTCAGCATAACACCAGCAAGCAGCATTGAACCGCCTGTAGGCGCTTGTACGTGAGCATCGGGCAGCCAAGTATGGAATGGTGCAGCTGGGAGTTTCACAAGGAATCCAAGCATGAGCATAATGAAGAGTGCTTTCTGAACTTCAAGACCAAGCCAGACACCGCTGCTGTTTGCTCCATTTGCTTCAGTAACCATATCTACCATCGAAAAGGTTTGTGTATCCATGAGGAAATACATGGTGAACAAACCTAGAAGCATGACAACAGATGCTGTGAAGGTGTAGATGAAGAACTTCTGAGCAGCATACTTTCTGTCTTTCCCACCCCATTTGAGGATAAGGAAGAACATTGGAATCAAGGTCAATTCCCAGAACACGTAGAACATGAACATGTCAAGTGCGACAAAGACGCCGATAAGTGCACCACCCATCATGAGAATAAGCGGGAAGTAGGTTGCTCCTGCCTTTTCGTTCCATGTTGCGATGATCGTAATTGGTAAGAGAAGTGTTGTCAGCCAAACCATTGGGAAGGACAGGCCGTCGACACCGACACTCCATTCGATTCCAAGCGGTTCAATCCAGACATAGGATTCGCTGAACTCAAAGTTGTTGAAGGCGATACCGGTCCAATCAACGTTGCCAATTTCTCCGAAGAACATGAGCGTTGCCAGAGCAAACATTGCCAATGTAATTCCAAGACTTGCCATTCGGATAGAGGAGTCGAATTTTCTTCGGGCCCCTTCTGAAAGACGTGATGTAAGAACAAGCAAGAAGATACTTGCCATGATTGGCAAGACGACCATAAGTGATAGGTAATCGATGCTCAAATCATCACCTCCAGCATTGCATAGATGACAAGGACACCTAATGCCGCCATCATGATGTAATCACGAGCAGACCCTGTTGTAAGTTTACGAACGCTGAGTGAAATCTTCTGTGAAGAACGTTCGATGGTCTTGATTGTTCCATCGATGACCTTACGATCGAAGGTTGCGCTGAGAACAGCAAATCCTGCAACGAGTTTGAGCATTGCAGTATCGTACCATTTGTCGAAGTAGAGTCGTTCCTTGAGGGCAACTGATAGGCTTGAATCAGCCCAAGCGCTGTTGTCGAAACCACGCTTCTCGTTTACACGAGCAGAGAGATTGATGATCGGTTGCATCCATCCCTTGGCTTTCTCACCATCTTTGAGTGCTCCACCATACAATGCCATTGCAAGACCAGGTCCAACGATGGCTCCGATGAAGATTGCAACATAGGTCAGTACGAAGTAGAACGCATCAGAATTGAGGAAGACGTGTTCAAATTCGTAAATCAGACCATCGATCAATCCCTTCTCACTGAAGAATGCATACCCACTATCACTTGACCAATGTGTAAACATCATTCCCGCAAGAATGACGCTTGAGAGCGTGACGAATGTCAATGTAACCAAAGGAATAGGAATCCATGGTGTTTGTTCATGGACATGTTCTGCAACTTCTGTCTTTGGCTTTCCTGCAAAGGTCTTGAGCCACATTCTCGACATATAGAAACCAGTCATTGCTGCACCAAGAAGAACACAGAAAGCAGGTAGGAAGAATCGCGGATCTTCAAGGGCAACTCTCCAAGCGTTGGCGATGATACCTTCTTTGGACCAGAATCCACCAATCAGTGGTAGACCCATGATTGAAGCTGAACCTACAAGCATTGCTGTAGCAGTAATTGGCATCTTGGATGCAAGACCGCCCATATTTGACATCGATTGAGCATCGAATTCATCGTGGTGATCGTCATTGTGGTCGTCTCCGTGGTCATCTCCATGGTCGTCGTGATGGTGGACGTCATGATGTGCATGATGCATTTCGTGAATGACTGAACCGCTTGCCATGAACAGCATCCCTTTTGCCATTGCGTGGTTAAAGAGGTGGAACAGAGCTGCACCAAAGGCGACGATTGCGTACTTTTCCATTCCTGGTGTGTTAGCGAGCCATAACGCTGCACCAAGTCCTGTGAAGATGTATGCGAGTTGACTCATCGTAGAATATGCGAGTACTTTCTTCAAATCATCTTGAACAAAGGCGATTGCAGCAGCCATGACGGCGGTAATTCCACCGATTGCTGCGATGATGAATGCAAGATCAACCAGTTCGCCGGCCATTGCAGGGGCTCCAAAGAATGGGAACATACGGGCAACGAGATACAATCCTGCGTTGACCATGGTTGCAGCGTGAATAAGAGCGGAAACGGGTGTTGGCCCTTCCATTGCGTCTGGAAGCCAAACGTGGAGTGGGAATTGAGCAGATTTACCAACTGCACCAATGAACATCATTCCAAGCGCCATTTGTAATTCGCCTGCATCAACTGCTGCAATGTTATCGGGGTTGAAGACGACTGAGTAGTCAAGGGAGCCAAACATATTCCAAAGCATAACCAATCCAATGACGAGGAAAACGTCACCAACACGGGTTGTAAGAAATGCTTTCTTTGCAGCATAAGCTGCACTTGGTCGTTCGTAGTAAAATCCAATGAGAAGATAGGAACATAGACCCATTAATTCCCAGAAGATAAACAACCAAAGGAAGGAGTCAGCAAGAACCATTCCGAGCATACCTGAACAGAAAAGAACGAATTCAGCATAGAAACGATGGTTTCTGTTGTCGTTTACTGGATCTGTATTCATGTATCCAATACTGAAGATATTGATGAGCATACAGAGGAATGATGCGACGAATAAGAGCATCACTGTAACGTGATCGATGTAAATTCCGACACCAAAGACCTCCTCCTCGATGGTCATTCCATCTGCTCCAATCCATCCGAAACTAAGCCAATCACCAATGTAGTATGAGCCCGTTCCACTTCCGATAAATTCGACAATGAGAATTAATGAAAGAATGAAACTTGCAACCATAATTGGTAGAGCGATGAGTCCACCTTCTTTTGCAGACTTAACCCAGGTTTCGTTTCCATTGAACAATCGTCCAAGGAAGAGAATGACTGGGAATGCAAGCATCGGTAAAAGAACGATGAAGATGGCATATTCCGTAAAGGAAGATGTGATTTCTGGTATGTCTGTTGTTGTTCCCATAAAATCACCTCAGTGCTTCAATAAATTAACATCGTCAAGAGAGATGGATTCGTGTTGACCATACATTGCAAGGAAGATGGCAAGACCGATTGCAACCTCTGAGGCTGCAATGGCGATTGCGAAGATGGCGTAAACCCATCCTGTAGCATCTCCGTGCTGAATGGCCGCTGCAACGAATTGCAGGTTGGCTGCGTTAAGTATCAATTCAAGGCACATCAGAACGACAATAGCGTTCTTACGAGTGAAAGCGCCCCATAGCCCAATCGTAAACAACAAAGCGGAAAGTACGCTTACCCATGCTGGATCAATCATACGTCTTCACCTCTCTGTTCCCACTCAAGGTTTTCACGACGTTCATCACGAACGAGGTAAGCAGCACCCATCATGGCCATTGCCATAAGGATACCAAGAATCAAGAGAGGAAGTGCCCAATCATCGAGCATTGTATTCGCAAGATCATTTGTTGTGATTTCTTCTGAAGAATCAGTATCCCAAACTGTGGAAGTCCCCAACACTGAGATCATTGCACCAGCTAGAAGAATCAGTCCAAGTCGAGTTAGTGTTGACATTAATCTCATTCGAAATCCTCCTCCTGAATTTGGCGTCGAGTCAGCATAATACCGAAGAGAACCACCAATCCTACACTCGCTAGATAAACGAGAATTTGAATTGCTGCAAGGAATTCAGCACCCATAAGGATGAAGATTCCTGAAACTGCCATGAAACAGAAAATCAGAGAAAGCATCGAATGAGCAACTCGTTGTGCGTAAATGAGCCCCAATGCACCGAGAATAGTAATCGTTGCAAAAATGAAGAAGATGATGGTTTCAGTGGCCGAGGCGACGTCCATTTCAGGCATCCCCCTTCTCGAGCAGGTCGCTGGCTTGATTGGTCCATTCGTCCCGCTTGACACGACCAGGGAAGAATTCGATGGCTTCGTTGACTTGATCTTCTAACTCACTGGTCATTTTACTGACTTGTGAGAACGTATAGATGCCGAGAGCGTTTAATTTCTCTTCGATAAACGGCCCGATGCCCTTGATGCTTTGAAGGTCATCTTTTTCTTCAGCACTAGCCGTTCCGAGAATATTGAAATCAATGTTTTTTGACCGTTCCTTGACTCGTTGCAAATCGGCTGCTTTCTTTTCCTCTTTACTCATGGGCTTGTCGTCTTCAGTCTCAGCCTTGACTTCGGCCTTTACTTCGACAACTTGAGGTGGTTCTACGACCACTACTTCGGGTACAGCGGCTTTTGCAGCCTTAGCAGCCTTCTTTGCACGCTTATCTCGTTCCTTTGTAGCACGCTTTGCAAGTTCTCCGTCAACAGCTTCTTGATGAACGGAAGGAAGAACACGTGTTCTGCTTGCATCAAACCAAAGGTCTTGTCGAGAGAAGCCTGACATTCCATCGTATTCGTTGGTCATGAAGAATGAAGTGAAACCACATGCTTCCATGCAGAGACCACAGAACATACATCGTCCAATGTCAATACGACCTGATACGATTTGATTATCAGCAGTTCGTAAATCAGATTGCTCAATCATTTCTTCTTGGCCAGAGTCATTCCAGCGAACAGTAGCAGTGCTGCCACTCAGATCTAGGACTTGTCCAAAGCGCCATTCTGCAGGAGGTGCCGTGTGAGCAGTGATGAGATCGAATGATTCGAGTTCTTCTACAACTTCTTCACGGAACTTAGCAGCATAGCCGCCAACTTCCAATTCAGCACCGTATCCATCGTATTCACCTTCTGCGTTGTCGAGAACGTCAACACGAAGTTCTGTTGTCATGTGAAGACAGTCGTTTGGACAGATGTTCACACACATCTTACATGCAGTACAGGTTTCCCAAATGACACCAATACGGCCATTGTAATTACCTGGAACGAAGAGCCAAGGCTCCATGTCCTCAAGGCGTTCGTACGGGTACTGAACTGTTTGAGGCTTCCAAAGTGTCGGGAAGAGATCGGATGTAACTCGGTCAGGAGCAAATTCTTGATTGGTGATGTCATTGTATTGTGAACGACTCTTTGCACGTTGTGCACTCGCTTCATCCAAAAACTCTGGATGGGTTGTATTGTGATAGCCCATACCCAATTTCTTTGGAAACAATTTACCCATGAGAGGGAATGTTCTCAAGGCAGTAATCAGAGTAATCTTAAACGGATACCAGAAGAGATTTCGGAAGTTCGGTTTTGCTTGAGGGTGTGTTGGCATATTCAATCACCTCAGTCCTGCCCAGGAGTATGGGTACCAGCGGGCTGCACTGTCTGAACGTGATACATACGTTCTTCGTGTTCATTCTTGCCCGTATCATTGAGCAATAGGAAAAAGATAGCCAACCAAAGGATAGTGGTTAGTGCTGGGATGAGGAATGGGATTCCAAAGGCTTCCCATGCAGTTCCACCAGCAACGGTGTCTGACATTCCTTCAACATCGAAGAGGTACAATCGGTACAATGCTGCGAGAACAACTTGCAAAACTGCAAGAGGTAGGAGCATTCTCCAACCGAATTCAAGGATTTGGTCAGTACGGATACGTGCAAGAGAGAATCGAGCCCATACGAAGACGATGAGGAAAACAAGCCACGCCTTGATCAGAACAACCAACGCACCAGGAATCAACAGGTACGCATCTCCTAAGTATGGAATTTGACCAATTGTTCCTTGGAATGGAAGGTGCCATCCACCAAGGAAGAAGTGAGTGAAGAGGAAACATGCAGCATAGGTGCGGATGTATTCTGCCATGAACAGCATACCAAATCGCATACCACCGTATTCTGTCCACCATCCTTCGACCAGTTCAGCTTCAGCTTCTGGCATATCGAATGGAACACGTTCTACTTCTGCAATCATTGTGATAAGGAACAGTGCTGCTCCCAGTGGCATCAAAAAGAGATTCCATGCACCAGCAGTATGTTGGAAGTGAACGCTGTCAATAATGTTGAACGTTCCGCTCAACATTGCAACTGCAAGTAATGATAACAGCAATGGAATCTCATATGCAGTAAGTTGTGCTGCTGAACGAATACCACCGATGAGTGTGTACTTGTTGTTTGAAGCCCAGCCAGCAAAGAAGACACCGATTGGAGCGATTCCAAAGATAGCGATGATGTAGAGAATAGAAAGGTCAGGGTTGGTTGCATATATGCCACTGGAAAGTGGAATCATACCAAGGATGATGAGTGTCGTCGAAACGATGAGGAACGGTGAAACCTCGAAAATGAGTTTGTCAGCCCGACGTGGAACCATGTGTTCTTTGATGAGGAATTTCATTCCATCAGCAACGTTTTGGAAGAATCCAGGGAGAATACTCAATCCCATCCACGAACGATTGTTGACACGGTCAACTGTTTCGAATTCTTCAGAACGATTACCAAAGCGCTGGTTCAACCATTTGTTGACTGCGCCAACTGGACGTCCGAGACCGAATGGAAGCATGTTCCACCATTCTCCTCCAGTTACACCGTTTTCTCCGACCCAGAGAGAACGAAGTGCAGTGGTTGCACCGCGACGATCATTCATACGAGCAACGGCTTTTCTCTCAATCCATAGGATTGCGAATTGGGAAAAGAAGAGGAGTAAGAACACAATGTTGACCACTGCAAACGTACCGAGGCCGAACGCAATGTTTGAGGAACTGTCTTCAAGAGGTGTTCCCTCAAGTCCAGAGGTAACCAAATCATGAACGAGACTGTCCTCGCCAATGAACAAACTTCTCAGGTCGTACTTGTCATCCATAGTATCACCTCAACGATCTGTTTCTCCAATACATGGGTCAAAGCTTCCCATAATCGCAGGAATATCTGCAACCTTGTAGCCGATCATCGTCTTAGCTACGTATGGAATTGTTATGAACATAGGAGAACGGATTGAGAGCCGATAAGGATTCTTTCCACGGCCATCACCGCCTCCTTGGATATAAAATTGTGAAGCACCACGAGTACATTCGTAGTTACTGAATCCAGTTGCGCCTTCTGGGGCACGCGTTGGGGCCTTTGTCAGAATCATCTCATCGCCAGTGCTGTAGTGTGTGTTCGCGCCACCAGGAATCTTATCCAATGCATCAAGAACCATCTTACAGGACTGAACCATTTCTTCCATTCGGACACGGTATCGATCGTAGCAATCTGCTCCTTTGACAGAGGTTGGCTTCTCAACAGCAGGCTCCCAGTCAACTTGATCATAGACCGAATATGGGTGGGCCCAACGAACGTCATAGTTTACACCAGCAGCACGAACGTTTGGTCCTGAAACACCGGAATTAACCATATCTTCTGCTCGAGAATAACCGACTCCTTGGAGGCGGACCAGCCAAATGGTTGATTGATCAAGCATCATTTCGTATTCTTTGATTCTCTGCTCGAACAACTTGACTTTAGCGCGGGTTCTGTCAGCAAAGCCAACAGGGAGATCTCGCTTGACTCCACCTATACGAGGATAGTTGTAGTGCATTCGAGAACCGCCAAGTTCTTGCAACAAATCGAGGAACATTTCTCTGTCTCTCATGCACCATGTCATGAGTGTGAGGTTACCAATATCGGGTCCAAACGCTCCAAGCCACATCAGGTGAGAGGCAAGTCTCTGAATTTCTGCAGAGATCAAACGAATGTATTCTGCTCGTTCTGGAACTTCGACCTCAAGAAGGTCTTCAGCAGCGTAAATGTAGGAATTTGCCCAGGTCATTGCACTGACGTAACAGAGACGATCGCAGTAGGGTGTAACTTGTGTGAAGTCTCGTGCTTCTGCAATCTTTTCAACGCCGCGATGGATGTAGCCAAGTTCAGCTTCAGTATCGACAACTGTTTCACCATCAACCTTGACGCGAAGTGTCCAAAGACCATGCGTCATTGGATGTTGAGGCCCCATTGTAATCCACATTTGTGCCATGATATCACCTCACTTTACCCGGCCCTCATCTGCCGGCTTTCGCACGAAACCTTGTGCGTCATCATACATTTCATTGTAATCATGATATCGAATTTTATGTTGCTTTTGCAGTGGATGGAATCCTTCGGGACTGTCGTGAGGATTGAGGACACGGTGCATGTTTTCATGACCTTCAAATTTGATTCCTACAAGATCCCATGTCTCCTTTTCATTCCAATCCGCTCCAATCCATATGGATTGAATGCTTGGCACAGATGGCTCTCTGCCGTCAGGTAGGTCTATGAGAACTTCAACTTCAAGAGGAATATCCATTCCTTCAAGGCTTTCTGCTTTCAAAACATCAGAGGTGAACGGTTCAACATCACGAATTGGTTGTCGTAGGAAATGGTATACTAGGCCCCATGTGCGATCTCCTCCTTCAGGATAATGCGTTCCTGTAACCATCGAACAGTAGTTGATTCCTGCATCGAATCGCATCCACTTAGCCAATGCAATCCAGTGTTGTGGTGGACAAGTCATACGGACGAATGCAAATTTCACAGCATTGCTGTGATGTTCGATTGAGACGGTTACGCCAGAGCCTCCAAATCGCTCTTCGGCTTGTTCAAGGAAGGCTGAAGCTGCTGCCTCATTTTGTTCTGAAGTGATGCTCATACCCATTTCAGTCCTCTCCTACGATCACTGGTTTCTCACCATCTCGGCCTGTGCTTGGCGCACCACCAATTCGAATGATTTTCTCTCTGAGAAGGCCAAAGCCGTCGATGAGAGCTTCTGGACGAGGTGGGCAACCCGGGACGTAAACGTCTACGGGAATGACAGTGTCGACTCCTTCGAGAATGTTGTAAGATTGGAAGTAAGGGCCGCCTGAAATAGCACATTCACCCATTGCGATACAGTATTTCGGTTCTGGCATTTGCTCCCAGAGACGAACGACTTTGTCAGCGAACTTCTTACTGATTGGCCCATTGACAAGAAGTACGTCGGATTGACGTGGTGATGAACGGAACAAGACACCGAAACGGTCTCCGTCAAAACGAGGGGTTGCTGCTGCTGCCATCTCAATAGCACAGCACTTGATTCCCAAGTGAAGGGTGAAGAGGGATTTACGCCCTCCCCAGTTGAAAAATCGGCCTGCAAGGACTGAAAGAAGTTGTTTGATCTTCGTTGCCTTGAGTGCTTCATCAGTTACGTCACCGACCACTTCAACAAGTGCTCGGCTATTGAATGCGGTATAATTCTCTCCAGATTCTGCCATGATCTCACCTCAGATGTAAATTCGTCCTCGCTTGCGGAATACATACCAAACGCCGAGTGACATGATCGCAAAGAAGGCTCCGAGGACTGCAAGTCCAGCCTCAGCATTTGCGATATCTCCATCAACAGTTGATGTTTCTTGGGCGGTAACCATACCGCCTAGAACAAGGAACATGAATGCTACATCGAATACAAGGAATACAATCGCATACCAGTAGTATTGGAAGTGAAACTGAATCATTGCATCGCCGATAGGTTCGCTTCCACACTCGAATGTTGAAAGACGACGAGGATAGAGGCTGTGGTCTCGCTCATATCCTTCGAGAAGATAGGACCTGGTGATGTGCGGTCGGGAAGGATCTGTACGTGGACGAAGAGCCCATGACATGATGAAATTCGTCATCGGCATAAGGATGCCAACCACGGTAAGGAAAGCAATTGAAAGATAGGCGCTTGGAACCGAACCTGCATCGACCATTATACATCGCCTCAGAAAGCATGCGCTCTCTAAATAATCCGACTTGAATACCCTCCATAAGCGTTCCCAGTCAACCACGCGTAAAACAGTGCTTGATGGAGGGGTTCCAAAATGCCAAAATCCGTACTTCAACTACGGCGGCTAATAATGAATCCGAGAAGAATGAGGCAGATGAACCCACCACCAACCACAGCAACTGTGGCATCCTCTGCAAATCCGAAGAGCGATGATTCAACGTCACCTGTGACATCGAATTGTTGGTTCGTACGCCCGATAACTCCAATTTCCTCGGGTTGGGCAGAGATGGTGAAATCAAACGTATCTTTGAATTCTGCATCGTAAGGTGATTTGACAATTACAGTAACATTCTTGGTTTCGCCTTGATCAATCCAACATTCAAGACGGTTAACCTCTATCAATTCACAGTCATTATCGTTAACAGGTTCCTCTAGGGTGACCATCCAACCACGAAGATTGTCTGAAGAAAAGATTTCAGTCATTGTCCGAACATTTCCATCATTACGAATTTGAACATCAAACTTCAAAGGCTCAGGGTATGTTATTTCGAACGAATCTTGAGTAGGTTGGAGGATTTGAAGATTGAAAATCTCTTTGACACTCAGGGAAACTGTTGCCGTCCCACTACGGTTTGCAGCGTTAGATTTACTTGTAACAACGATGTTGAGATTGCCTCCCTCACCAGTCAAAGTCGCTTCATTAACATCGATTTTGAGTTCGAGATACATCTCATAAGGCTTGACGCTATGGCCTTGACTGAGATTAAGTGTGAAGTACATTTCCTCTTCTGCAGCATTTGCTGTATTTTCAAGATACGGAGCTCCCGATGCATCGGTAACGAAACGGCTGTTGTTCTCATCCCAGATCCCATACCCGAACGGAATGGCTAATTCGTCACCAATGGGCAAGCCAGTTGAATATACTGTTCGTGTGGCTATGCCTGTAAGACCTGTGAGTTCAATCATTGCAATGTCATCACCATTACCCATATTCCTCAGCCAGAGACCGATTGTTTCATCATCACCTGGAGCGAGAATTAATTCGCCAGTTCTTCCATCAAGCCCACCATTTTCAAGACGAACATCCATTGCATAGTCCCGGGTCGTTAGGAAAGCTGTGAATTTCAACTCACGTTGATTGTCTGGAATACCGTCCGAATCTTCATCAATGCTATTGGAATCACCTTTGTTGGTAACTCTGATGGTCAAAGTAGTATATTCATCGGAATCTGTAACTGTAACAACACAGAAAATTTGCTTGGAGGTACGAGCATCGACTGCGATTTCAGTAAATCGATTACCTGCAGCATCCTCGAAGTAAAAAGACCATCCTGGAGTGGCCGTTTGGCTGATAACGCTTAGTCTGAAACTATCTTCCACGTTTCCAATGTTATCGATTTCAAATGGGAATTTGACCTCATTATTATTCTTACCAGTTTGCGTCATTGCTGTCGATATTGCCTCAAACTCATGAACAGCTGCAACAGAGACTGCAAGAGTCACTTCATCGTAGGCTTGACCACCTGATGAAGGCGAGACTGAAAGTACGATGTTCACGACCTCAGTCGCTAACGCATCTGTTGGTAGAGAGACGGTGACATCGACCGTGTCTTTCCTCTGAGGCGTATGCTTTGAATCGAGTGAAATAACGTTCTGATCGAGTTCAACACTCCATCCCGCTGGTAGAGAAGAAGGTGTAATTCTGAAGTTATCAACACCATTGCCTGTATTTTCAACTGTGACAGATGTTGTCGCACTCGTACCTGGTTCTATGTTGTTAAGTTGGGAGGATGTCATTGAAATCGTTGCACCATAGGACTGTCCTACGACGATTGTCAGTTCTGAACTGCATTTTACGGCGGTTCCATCTTTCCCTTGGATGGTTATGGTTTGCTCTTCTCCGGCTATAACGGAGTCATCTGGAGTGACTTTGAGATTGAATTCCTTGGTTCCGCTTCCACCACTATATGGCAGTAGCCCACTGGTGCCGCCAACAAATGCAACCCATCCAGCCTTTGGACCTGCAGCAGCAGCTTGAATAGTCCAATCAGAGTTACCTTCGTTTGTAAATATGGCCTTTAGTGTAGCATCAGCATCAGGCTCGATGCTCAATGTTGATTTTGAGAGAGTTAAATCACATTCCTTCAAAACGGGGACTGTAATATCAAATTCTTGAGTATCAGAAGAATTGCCTGTCGGGTCAGAAGAGACTGTTCCAGTAATCTCCCAGCAATACTTATCGGCTTCTTCTTCGTTATCTATGTCAAGAGAAACAATGACATCTTCTGTTTCGTTTGCACCAAGTGAGACCGATGTTTCCGATAGCGATGGCGTAAGACTGCCTGGGTTTGAACAAGCACCATCTGTAACCTCATCGACTACGAGATTGACATCTGTTTGTTGTTGGCCGGTGTTTTCAACAACGAGAGTCCATTCTGTCGTCTCTTCACCGCCCCATGTCTTACTCGAAACGACCATTGACAAATCAACTCCGAAAAGTGCGTTGCCAGATCCATCGCCAGCGGTTGTCGTCACTGTTGAAGTTTTAGTGACAGGTTGTCCTGGTATTTCTGGAGGATCTGGAGATTCTGTTGCAGTCGCTGAAACGGTCGTGTCGCAAGATGATTCTGCATTGACCGTTAGTGTAACAGTCATGGTCGCTTCTTCATAGGAACCTGATTCAATTGCGCCACTGATTTGGGTAATGGATGAGGTGTATGCCCCACATTCTTGAGTTCCTTCTTCCGCTGTACTCAATTGAATTGTTACTGGAGTCGATCCATCATTGTAAACTCGAACTGTGTATTCCCCAGATTCTCCAGGATTGATATTTTGTTCGGATGGATTAACTGTCAGGCGAATGTTCGCATCCCTCCCTTCATCCGCAGAAACGGTAGGGACTGATAGGGGCATCATGGAGATTACCATGAGCGAAATAAACAAAATCGCAAGGTGTTTGCTGCCAGATGTTCTGCTCAAGAAAATCCCTCTCCTATTTACGGGGAGGTGTTGACCTATCAAAAGGATGTCCTTTCCTGTTTACGAATTATGCAAGTACGAACTGTTCTGTACTCGCTCCACAATTCGCACAGGCTTCAAGACTTTGAGCATCACAATTTTCAGTACCTTTTGTATGATATCGTGCGCCACAGCCAGGGCATCCTTGCATTGGTCCAGTGATTGGACCATGACATGACCAACACATGACTGCAGGTTGTTGAACAATTGAAGGAAGGGCTTTTTGTTCCGGAGAAACGACGTCTGATTCTTTCTTTGAACGGGCTAAAATGCCGCCAAGAAGGATTACTGCAAGAAGAGTAATTCCTATGCTTGAATACAAGAGTGTTTGACTGTTTGAAGCTGTTTCGCTAAACGAAGCGGTCACATCAATGTCAACAGTTGTCGCCGGAGTCGATACCTCTTGGGTTCCTGTTAGCTGAAACGTGATCTGCTGTGATCCACTGGCTAAACCTGTGACAACCACAGTAAATTGTTGCGAATCACCAGCGACCATGTTAACGATATCTTCCTCGACTAATGACGCTGTTAGTCCTTCAGTCGTTTGCAGTTCAAGCCTGTGTGAAAGTTGAACATTTCCCGTATTGGTCAAACGAACCTGAATCGTCCCAGATCCTGAGTCATCTATGGTTGAAAGTCCTGTAATCTTCCAATCAACCCCGCGACTTTCTGCGACAAGGAGACTTGTTCCTTCAACGAGTGAAACACCATCTCCCGAAAGTGTGAAACTGAAATCAGGCTGGGAACCAACCTCTATGGTGGATGGTATGATAATCGAGCAAACAACTGGCACGACATCGCCTGATGCAACCTGTGTAACATCGAGACAATCTCCGAACAGCCCTTGGGAAACTGAGATGGATATATCAGGCCTCCACACTGTTTCAGCATCATTGGTCAATAACCATGTGAAGATGAGTTCTTGATCAGCAGGATGAGCCCCTGGACCAAATGGATGATCAAAGGTTCTCCCATCTTCAAAGTCTAAACTTTTGAATGTTAATTCTGGTTGAGGTAATGCCAGAACTTCAAGTTGAGTATTCCATGAATACCGGTCTGAGCCGTTGTCGAGATTGAGCGTGAGTTGACCTGAAATTGCATCACCATTTCCAACGATGCTGATGAGGATATTTTTCGAATTGTCCGTCCATGCCATCTCAATTGGCTGAAGGGTTGATTGAACTTGCCATCCAGTTGGTAGAGACATACTCGGGTTGAATGTAATGTCGACATTTCCACGGTTTTCAATCGTAAACAAGAGATTCAATGTTGCATCTGGGCGAGGTGTTCCAATGTTCGATTCAAGTAAAATCTCAACTTCCCGAACTTCCATAACACGGATGGGAATATCAATTTCCCACGTTTGAGAAGGGTCTGTTTGAGAAATCGCAGTTAGACGCACCATACGTTCAGCTCCTGCTGCAGTCGACACTTGTGGAGGAATGAATTGTAATTCCACATCCTTTTGCCCCTGCTTTGTAATAAGACCTGTCGAACCGGAAGATGCGCCTGGTTCGCTTCCAAGATCTTGGAATCCTGCACTCCATCCAGACGGAGCTTGCAAGAATAAATCGTACCCAATCTCTGTGTTTCCATCGTTGTAAACTCGAACTGAAAGGTTCGTCGGGTTTGCAGGATGAACGGGGACGATCTCGTAATCATACTCAATTCTGAATTCAGGGATATCCAACACGTGGAGGTACAATTGATACGGATACGTGATTGCATTGTCAACATCTATTCCAACCACATTGATTTCATACATTCCTGGCTCTGGCGCTTCTGGGTAAACAATCGTAACAGATATCGAAGCCTTACCTTTCCCTTGAAGTGTAAAATTTGATGCTGTCATCCCGACATACCAGGGCACGGTTGTTCCATCCGAAACACGTGATACACCAAGGATATCGATCGATGCATTCGTTTCTATCAAAGCGGTATTTTCGAGCGTTAAATTCCAAGAAGCTGTTGTTTGACTCGCAAATTGAACGACTTGTTCAGTTACATTTGACGTGACTTTGACACCAGGTGCTGTCACATCCACAATGGTCGTAAGGAGGTTATTGTTTTCTTGAATTTCATCAATTGTATCGTCAGGATCAATCTTCAATTCAAGCGTTGCAGTTCCAGATTGTGATGGAGTCCAATACCATGTCGACTGGCGGGATGCGCCCGGATTGATGTCAACGGTTTTACGATCTTCTTCTACACCATCGATAACAAAGGCAAGATCAACTGATTCCGCTTTGATATTCCCTGCATTGAAAACCTCTGTTGTCAATCGAACTTGATCACCGACTTGTGGAATTGAAACATTCAGAAGCATCGAATTAGCCACAACTTGAGGGTCTGGACGTAAATCATTCACGCCCTGTCCAGAAACTGCAATAGCAAACGGCTGAGTATTGCTTCCACCATGCATTCCGTCTTTGACTCGAACAGTCCAAATTCCTTTCATTGCAGTATCAATAAGCACAACTTCGAGGTTATTTACGTCGTCTTTAGTACCCCCCGTTGTTGAACGCCCATTCGCAAAATCATTACCGAGATAGATCGTACCATCTGGTGATTCAACTTCTAAATCCAAATCATTAACCAGTTGGTTATTAGAAAATCGACTTCCACGAGCATCAGACCATGCAAGGACTGTTTTGAGTTGTGAATTGGCAAAAGTGACGTTGAATACATATGATTTTGATTGACCCGTATTCGATAATACAGAACGGTCATCAACCCAAATACCACGTCCCTGAGAAGGAGCAAGAGTTTCTTTGAGATTTACTCGCCCCCATCCTTCATCATTATTCGGAATATCTCGAGTATTGATGTCTTGTGCGCCGAGAACCAAGAGCGCTTTGATCAATGCACCTTGCGGAGAAGGACGTTGAGCAATTTCAAGAAGATACTCACGAATGAGCGCTGAAGCGCCTGCTGCATTTGGTGTAGCCATCGAAGTCCCGGTATATTCGAGATACCATGTTGATTGCCAAGATGATCCTGCGATGTCTTGTGCCTCTTGAGCACGACATGAACGAACATAGCCTCCAGGTGCGATAATATCTGGTTTGATTCGTCCATCATCAGTTGGCCCGCGAGAAGATCCTGACATCAGATTATCAGGCGCTCCATTGTATCGGGCTTGGTGGTTACCGACTGTAACAGAGTTTTTTGCAGTTGATGGTGAACCAACGGTACCTGCATTTGGACCATCATTACCTGCTGCAAAGAGAATGGTTAAGCCTTCGACCCCGTTGTAGACGCGATCGTAATTGTTGGCTCGATCATCGACATCTTCTGATTCAGAGGTATACTTACCCTGATTTGATGCTGCAGAAGAGCCCCATGAATTGGTATGAATTCGAGCTCCTGAATTGTAGGCTGTGTTGAGAAGATAATTGAGTGAAGGTGATTGGAAGTTTCCTGTGTTATCATTCTCCATGGCTTGGAAGTAGAGGTCTGCAGACGGAGCCACGCCTGCATAGCCACCCTTTGTCCCATCTCCAAGAACAGTACATGCGACGTGTGTTCCATGACCAGAGTGTTTGTCGGCTGTCGAACCGTCTCCAATAACATCGAAATTACCGACAACTCGAGTCCCGAAATCACCATGATCTTCATCTAGTCCTGAATCAGCAACCGCAACAATTTGTCCAGAACCATCAAGATCTGTTGTGAAGTAAGAACGCATTGTTGTGATCTTCATGTGATTTTTCGATTGGTCATTGCTGAACGCCATTTGAGGCTCAAAACGTAGCCACATGACTGAAGGTTGACGGACAATGTCAAGGATATCGTCTACTGAAAGTAGTCCTCTATATCTTCCGTCATCCAGTTTGACAACTTCATCCATTGCCAGAATTGCAACATCATTGAGGTCTTGTTCAATACTCGATCCACTTGCATCATGTATCGAGATTGTATCGAGTGTTTGTTCACTCCTCCACCCTTCAAGACGTACTTCTTGCCCGTAGATTGCTGCAGTTTCTTGTTCAAAGAGCATGGTATCGAGGAAGACATCATCAAGGAACATAGCCAATGGAACGAGGAGTTGCCCTTCTATTCCATCGACACCCATTGCTGAATCAAATCCATCAACTGTCCCCTGTACGAGCAATCCGGATGGTGAAATGTATTCTCTGACTTCAAGACCTTGTACTTCGGATAATTCAGAACGTACATCGAGAAGGTTACGCTCGTTATTCACAAGCAGAAGACGCACATCATTACGAGGTTCAAGGACGTCACTTGATAACGGCCGTGAGGTCTCGAGTCCATGTATGGTGAACACCCCTATTCGCGAGTTTGCCTCTACAGGTCGTTGTTCATGCCCAATGGTTGCATCGAGTTCACCAACAAAGTCTGAATACGCATCTGTTCGAATAGAGAACTGCTCGAATTCATCACCCATTAGGGCAGATGATTCCTCTTCCTCGGTCTGAATAAGACTACTCCAAGGACTCAACAAAAGAATCAGCAAGATTCCGAGTGCTGGCCTCCATTGATGTCTCATCACACTTCTCCTCCGTTATAAGACGCATTTATCGCTATGGGTAATGTGTTTCAACGTATATCAAAACAATTTAGTTGTCGTTTCACAGTCATCAACGAAACGTTCTGATGCCCATTCGCCGACCACATGTGCCCAAGATTCCGTATGGACTCTGTTATCGAAAGATGTCCAAGTAACAGAAACTTCCAGTATGTATTCATCCCACACAGTATAGCCAAGAACAATCATTTCCAAATCATCACCAGCAAGTGAAGAATGGGCTGCGACTTCATCAACATCGATCCTCATCTCCTGAATGAGAGTACCAAACTCGTCTTGGAATTCAACCTGAACTGTTACGTCCGTAATAGCACGGCTTCCATCATTGTATAATTCGGACATGATTAGATGTCCACCTCGTTGCATGTAGATGGTTTCAACTTCCACATCATCACGCGGAAGGACCCAATACCATCCACTTGCAATTAATCCAACAAGAAGGAGCATGATTAGACCAGCAATAGCAACACGTGCAGGGTTGATATTTCGAATACGTTCTTTGATGAAAAGAGCTGCTTCTTGGGCTTGCATGTATGCTTCTGCTTGTTCAGGATCATCGAGATCTAAGCCCATTGCAAAGGCCTCTTGGCGTTGAGATGATTCCAACAAACCGAGAGGTTTTGAGGAGATGATATCGTCCTCATGTACAACTAATTCATCTTCCATTATATCACCCAAAGATCATTGCTAATACAGATGCAACACCTGATGTAATTGGTTCAACCACCAATATGTGTCGTGTTTCAACAGAACCACCAGTCAGAGTACTGACGACTGATAAATCTGTAACGACACCATTCACACCTATCGAGGTTGAGGTTGGAATGAACCCAGTAAACTGAGCATCGAGAAGAACACCTCGTCCATCGACTTCGAAATCGCCCATAAGCGGAACATATTCACCTGGTTGAATATGAACTTCTGCACTTGAAACAAGACGACCTGTCGTGATATCATCGATTATGATGACTGGATATCCGAGTGGGCGATGTATTGTAATCGTCGCGCCTTTGAGGTCCTCTCCTATGATTTCAAGACGATCGAGGAACACACCTGGTGCTCCTGGAACGTTGGTTTGTCGCATATAGAGTTCTTCGACTCCATCACCAGAACTAACGATTCGAACACCCCAATCATCTGTTGTTTCCAACTTGAATGTTCGTGGTAAATTTGTAGCCATCATCAGAGTATCTCCTTTTGCGTCAATAGCTCGTCCAGATGCTTCGATATACATATCCATCTTATCCGAATTTGAAGCATAATCCAGAGTCATCATTCCTTGGAAGGAAGTCTCTTCCCGAATGTCGAGTCGTTGATCAGGCTCAGCTGCAAGGCGCATTTCAGAAGGTACATCTCTGAAGAATGTTGTAGAAGGCCACCAGAATCCATCGACAAAGCGATGCTGTTGAATCATCATCGATTGTACACTCGTATCCCCTACGCGGAATTCCTGAGGAACATCAACATCGAGTAACAAAACGTCTCCAATTGTCGCTGAAAACTGAGTTTGTTGAGGAACACCTACGAGGAAGGTTTCAGCACGTACCTTGTTCTCTTTATCGTTGAAAACCGCGTAAACATAATCCAATCGTTGCCCGATATCATAGCTCATGTCCACGGACAAACGAGGGACTGTGAGATTCTCTTGACGTGAGAATAATGCTTTGGCAGATACATCTCGGGACGTTGATGTATCTAAACCAAATATCTGAAGTTCCACTGAAGATTTCTGAATTCCATCCATCGTGAGATAGAATCGTTCTTCTGCTGGCAACCAGTCCTCGAGATTCATTTCGAAATCATAAGTTGGAACTTCATCAACCAGAGTGAAGATGTAATCGATTTCAATACGTCCTGAAGGCAATTGAGGAAGCCATGTGTGAACATGCCAACTTCGTCGTGTTTCAAAGGTGATGCCGCCTTCTGCAAGCAAGGCTACATCAATGCCTTTGAGTTCTCTTTCTGTAAGTAACCCATCATCGAGGGACTCAATTAATGTATTTGCGATGCTGAGATTTGCCTGAGTGAATTCTTGGCGAATAATTTCAGCTTCGGACTCATCGATGATGTAATCGCTGAGAATATCGGAAACGATTGTTCGGCTTGATTGAGTAAATTCTGGAAGACGAGAGAGGTTGAAGTCGAGTACTGTTCGCTCTGTTGCCTGTATGTCAAGACCATGTTGCCATTCTGGTGTCCCAGTAGGAACAGATCCTTTGCGCATGTCTGCTGTAAGGTCGAAACTCTCACCTGTGACCATGTCCAATCCATAAGCAACATCAGCTTGTTCTCCTGAAGAGTCGCCAATATCAACCACGAGGCCATACACAAGGTCGTTGACTAAACTGCCTAAATCAACAACGTCGCCGAGGAAGAATGAGAGCGCTTCAACGCCCTCTCCTTCACCGAAATCAGGTAATTCAATACCACTGGAATCAACATCACTCGGAAGAACAATTTCTAGATTTGCTGGCAATGGATCAAGTCGCATCATTCCGTTCAGACCAAGGAACGGGTCGTCATAGTTACTCACATCTTCCATGACAATATTGAACGGAGTTGATGTTTGTCTTTGCAAGGAATATCGTGCGCTTCCTTCCGGTCCAGTTGCATTTGGATTAAGCGGAGAAAATCGTTGAACAGACTGGACGTTGGAAATACGTGCACTGAGTGAAGCCTCTGATGTATCTGTGTTAACCCAGAATCTGAAATGGTCTCCGTCCATTGTTAACGGCGTTGTAGCGTTGGTCATTTGAATCGTGATCGAATCGATAGGTGTATCAGCAGCAAATCCAACCGAATCACCCAGATTCAATTGGAAGGCTGATGGTAAGCCTTCGAGTCGAATGGCATTGCGTTGTTTACCCTCTTGGCCTCCGTAGGTGATGGTTCCAATCGGCTCACTTGCAGAATAGACGAGTTTACTCGGGTCTTGTACAACGGTTAAATCGCCTGGTCGGTTCGATATTCGGGCCGATTGGCTCGTTACATTGACGAGATCATCACCATTGTGACGGATGTGCCCAATCAAGAGGGCGCCTGACTGTTGACCAATTAATTCAAGCGTCCTCTCGCTTGTAATTCCATCAAAGGATTGGAACACCCTTGAGATGTTTGAAACACGGATGCTCATGGCAATTGGGACCAGAGGAGAGACTGGGCCATCTCTTCCTGCGATCGTGGCAATGGATGTGTCTTCGGACAGGAGAATGTGATCGGATGATGTGAACCAAGGATGGTCACTGCTGCCAATGGCTAGTGCAATTTCCCCTAAACTGCTCGGGCCGCGTACAGAACCGTCGTTCCATGTTTGTTTTACTTGAGTCAAACAGATGACTTCGATGGAACCGCCAGAGGTTCCAGCAGTACTGACAATGGCATCAGGAAGTCCGTTGAGTATAGACCCCAAATCGAGTACAATTTCGACCAAGGTCAACAGAGCATTGTCAAGGAGTTGAGAAATTGTATTGAGGTTAGGATTGTTGAAATTGACCCGAGAAACACCAGTCTCGGATAATTGGAAACTTCCTTTCAAAACGAGAACTTCAGGAAGATTCGAAACGGATATTCGAATAGAACTAACATCGTTATCATAGCCACCGCGCTTCATTGTTGAGTCATAGGTCAATGAATCAATTCGTTCAGTTCCTGCAATCATAATCAGTGTTGTCGGTGGCGCTGCCGGATTGATGGGGAGGGTGAGATCATTTTGGTTTGTAGTTGAATCTCCAGTGAAATTCTTTATCGCAACAATAAATGAAAGTCTGTCTGGCATATCTCCGGGAAGATTGACACTTCCTGGAGCTTCTCCAATTGTCGTGAAAATGGCATCTATTTCTTCTTGGGGGAGTGTTCCAGAAGGTATGCCGCGTATCCATAATCGAGAATCGGATACGTTTCCAAAGGTTCCGCCTTCAATTGTGTTGCTTCGGTCTTCGAAGTAATGGAGCCAAAGATCAGCCCCCGTATCACTGTACAGTTCAACAGTATCGAACGTATTGTCTCCAAGGTTGTCGTTTCTTAGCGTCAAATCAACTTCTTCAGGCAATACGTTAGAACCTCGTTCAGGATGGAATCCAACATCGATGTATCCCATGTCAATAATATCTGCTTGGCCGTTTACATCGAGTTCCTCGAATTCGATGAAACCGATTCCCACTCCAAATCCACATTTGTGGAGCTCACTTGTTGCATCATGGTCGTTGATAACGTCATAATAGTCCGTATCACACTCGGTTTGGAGATTGGATGCGTCTGAATTAGGATTCCGTATTCCGATAGCATATGGTGCTGATACGGATGTTAACGTCAACGCATCTGCTGGTAAAGCACCACCTCCAATGAAATCCGTGAGAAGTTGAACAATGTTTGTGACAGCGCTCGAGATACTAAACCTAAATTCTTGGATTCCAACTTCGACTCTGAAATCGCTTGGCGGTTGAGTCAATCGTGTGTCAAGAACAAGTGCATAAGATTGTGAATCTTGAACTGCTGAGTCAAATGCAAGACCCTTCAGAAGAGAGATTTCCATGTGAGCCATCTCATCCCAAAGGGGATCATTCTCGTTCAGTTGGTTAATCTTCCATTGGAATGTAGGTCGGAGCCAGATCGTATCTGGAATTGCACTAAACGGGTTGAACGGATCAAATGGGGGTTCAAATCCGAACCCTTGGTTGAGTTGAAGCAGACCAAGTACCGTTAGCGAAATTGAAACGTCATCAACGTTATCTCCATCGATATCGATGTAATTTTCGAATAAAACCAAATCAGCCCCTACGAATAATTCACCTGTAAACGTCCCATAGGACCAAGTCTCAAACTGTGGCCCTGAATTTCTGCTTGAGAAATTAACGTACAACGCATAGGTGTTAATCCCCACTGCAAGCGGGTCTGTTAACGAAATGGCCTCAAGAGAAAATAAGGTTTGGAGGAGATTATTTGGCCAACCATCAGGTTGAGAATTCGTATCCAAAAGAATCTCGTACGGACGCGGGTGATCTTCAGCAAGCGGAGTCGTGTCTCTTAACTCGACATTATTCAGATATTGCGTAGCATCATCGAGCGGATCACCTGCTTGACTTTCTCGCTTCGCAGCCTCAACTAAGGCTAAAGCAGAGGTTGACGAACCAACTGCAACAACAGAATCATCGCTTGATTCTTGTAATGCCATCACATCTGAGAGAGTCTCTAAGAGGTCAAAATCATCTTGCCGTACAGTGATATCAGCCTGAACTGGCTGGAACAAGGGAATAAGCATGACAAGAACAAGAAAAAAGGCGAGACGTCCTCTTTTTGGCTGCTTAAGGCCAGGGCGAATCAAACGAATCGCTTCTTCGACCATGAATATAGGTGAAGGAACTGGTATCTGAACCCATCCCCGAACTGCGTAAACAACGATTGATTCCTTATCTTGATTTTAGCGTTGGAAGAGTTGTTCTTCAGAACATGATGGACACACAACAATTGCTTCATTCACACCGTCTGGCATAGGTACTTGGAATTTCAAAGAACAACTGTTGCAAGAGCCTTTGAGTAAATTGGATGGTTTTTCCACTTCCACAACTTCAGGAGTTGGAAGTGGATGTTCGACAGCAGGAGCCAAATTTTCTGGCAACTGAATACCACCGGATTGAGGGGTTTGGGAAGGCTTTTCATTCATCGACCCTAGCTCTCGAAGGAGAGCATCGTCAGGGTCTTGGATGATAACTGGTGCAGGGGCGGAGGGGGCGTCATCGAAGAACAGAGCCGCTGCTTCAGCCGCTGCTTGCGAACTTGCTTGGCTAATCTCTCTCTTTGGAGCGAACTGAGCCTGGGGGATTTCTTCGACTTCTCCATTTCCATAAATCGATTGAAGTTCTGCTTCCTTACGAGCTTGTTCTTGTTGATCTTGGGTAACAACTTCACCAACATCAAGTCCTGCAAGTTGGATGGCTTTAGCAAAGAGTGGCAACTTTTGAGATTGACGAACCATTGTCATGTGTGCCTTCGCTTCAGAGTCTGAAAGGCCGCGGCCTGTCAACAAACCAACTGCAATTGAGGACTGCCAGCGACGGTATCCAATGAAAGATATTGACAATGTTACAACAAAAATGAACAAAACTACGGCGATTAATCCAAAGTTTGTGCTCGATTCGACCGACTCCTCAACGACGATTGTAAAGGTTCGAGTGTCAGTATTATTTGAAGCATCAAAGACCGTTACAACAACTGTTTTTGTCCCCGCTGTATCGAATAACAAATCAACGTTGGGCCCAATGTAATCAGGATCATCCGTTGGATTTCCGTTTTGATCGGTATCTTCTGATGGATTGATGTCCCAGTGATATCGAAGGTTTGATGCGGAGTCGTAAACATCGTTTGCGTTGATTGAGTACGTTTGGATTTGACCCTCTTCGAGTGAGTTCTTGAATTGAGAAACAAAGAAGTCATCAATTACAGGTATTGAACCATCTACAACTCGAACATCCACCTGTGTTGAAGCGCTATTACCGCTCCCATCAAAGACAGTAAGGCCAACGACGTGTTCTCCAATCGTGCTCCAATTGAAGGAAACCGTTGTCTGTTGATTGTAAGGAGCACCATCGAGAGACCATGAACACGAAGAGATTGAATCATCATCCGAACTTGAATTGCAAGTCAAAACAAGGGTGTTTGCGTAAGCGATTCTCCAACTACCAGAGACTGGTGTAGCAGATGAAGAGGAGGCCGTTGTTCCGGTAATTCGAGGCACTGGATTGATAATATCATTCACGGTAATGGTTTGTTCTTGACGATCGAAACTACTCTGTCCAAGAACAGTTAATGTAACGATTCGTTCACCAGGAGAGGTCCACTGCGCTTCTGAAGTAAGGCCAATTGCATCGACGTCGTTGATGAAGTCACCATCACCATTACCATCGATTGTGGAATCAAAATCCCACGTATATTGTGATATTTGGCCGAGATTATTTGGAGTTGAGGCAGCATCGAATCCAACCAATGTATTCATTGCAACCGTGGTGTTTTCTGCAACGAATTGAGCCTGAATGACAGGAACGAGTTGAACACGAATTGTTACTCTTAGGTTCGTTGAACCATCTCCTTGACCATCAGGATCTTCAGTGTTATCAACAACCAATTTGAGAGGTTGATTCGCAAGAGCAGATGGAACGACCCAACTGAACGAAGAAGTTCCATCAACACCAACAAGTGAGGCCCCTGTTAGGGCTACATTTGATTGACCCGAAAGATAGTTTGCATTCATCGAATCAGTTTGTAAGTACACATCTGCAAATCCTTGGAGGGACCAAGCAGTTACGGCTATTGTTGTTCCTTCCTCAAGTTGCAAAGAGGTTCCCTCCAGAAGAGTCACATGGCCATCTGGAATGATGCCAACGAGATCATGATAAGGCGTCCATGGAGTATCTGTTAATTCCGAGACCGTCATGGAAATCCGTCCATCAACACCACCTTGGTCACCTTGTCCTTGATCACCATCATGAGCAAGATTGTCGATGATCACTGTCCATGATTTGGCATTGATCGAGGAAGGTACTTTCCAATGAAATTCGTATTGACCATTTGCAGATTCGGTCGAAGGAACTTGTTGGAATGTAGAACGATATGATTGACCTAAGAGGTAAGGCTGCAATCCTGATTCATCGAAAACAAGAACGTCGAGTGCGTCATCAATGACGGTAATCGAGAAGTCATAGACATCACCAGGTTGGAGGGTTCCGAGGTCAAAACGCATGCATGCACCATTGGCTACAGCAACTTGAGATGACAGCGTTGATTCGGTTACTGAAAGGCACTGTGGTGCATCCCTACCCTCAGTAGCTTGTATGCCTGGAATCAGTACCGAGCACATGAGCAGACCGATGAGAACGTATGCACGCTTTGATTGCATACCTGCGCCTTGATGACATTACACTTCAATGATGCGTTATGTTGTGCTGCTTCCATCCTTGTTCATTTCGTCGATAGAACGTGACATTACCATCAATATCGATTTGGAGGCGGTCTCCATCATTGGCATAGGTAATTCCACCAACGTCCCCATATTCTTCCATCGCTTCATTGAGCGATTCAGTAGCATCTCGAATCCGTGCAGAGAAATGCGTCAAAACAAGGTGTTCCGCTCCACAAGCCTTTGCCGTTCTTGCAGCACCCATTGCCGTGCTATGGAGATGTTCCTCTGCTTTCGAATGCGATTCTTCCAAAAATGTGGCTTCGTGAACAAGAACGGTTGGTATACCGATAGGATGAATCGATTGTTCAGCAGTATCTCCTGATATTACAAACGAATGAGCGCTACGTCCAGGTCCTCGGAATGAAGATGCTTTGAGTATTGTTCCGTTCTCTTGCTCGATATCCGTACCTGTTGCGAGTAAACGGCGTTCCCCTTCATTAAGGCCTGCGAGAGTTGCTCGATTGCGATCAAAAACCCCTTGACTCGCTGCTTTTGTGATTTGCCACGCACAAGAGGGTACGCTGTGTTTCGTAGCAAGCGCGTCGAGACGAATACTCTTGAATGGTTCTGGTTGAGGCATTTCATCATGCCAATTGAGTGAAGAAACATCAGGATTGAGTTCAACCCATCTGTTTGAATGGGGCTCTCCTAGCATCCAGCGAACCTCATATCCTAATTCAGTGGAGTTCGCTCCGAGTTGAAACCAAGCTCGATATTGATTGATGAGGTCTGCTGAAGGGGTATCTTCAGGAACGTTCGCATCAAATCCGCCTGTTTCCAAAGCCTCTAGTATCACTTGGGAAGTTGGTCCGTAAATCATCAACGGACGCTTTCTACCATCCAGTGCAAGGGTCTGAAGAAAAGGAAGAAGTCCCCATGTGTGATCAAGATGGCCATGGGTCAATGCAATTGCTGCAATTTTATGCGGGCGTAATGAAGCGGTTTGATCACTTCGTTTCATCATGCTGCGTTGTGCAGAATATCGAATTTGAAAACCTTCGCCTGCATCGATAACAACCAGCCCCTCTTCGGTAGAAAGGACACTACCACTTACATTTCTTGTCGACGTTGGCCGCGCTGATGCTGTTCCAAGAATATGTAATTCCATCATGTGCATTCTTCCTTAAGTGCGGGATATTGGTGTTTCTGGGAACCATCGAAGCACAACGATGTCATTGATCGAACGTACCCAACGCCAAGGTATTGCAACATGTATTGAGTCTATGACAAGTTCTGGAGGTGTGTCTCGAACGAACATATGCGTACACGTCATCGTTGAATGCTCGATAACCGTGTCATGAACGACACCAAGAAAACGGCCGTCAGGGAGGTAAACATGCAGCCCTGTTACGTCTGTTAAACTACGTTGACCTTTACCCATTTGACGCCCTCCTGTGTTGGGGGAAGCGGAACAAGGACATCAAACAAACGCTTGATTTCACTTGCCACGGTTGAGGTTTGCCTTGAGAGAAGGACGCAACTTTTCTGCACCCTTACCCTTGTTGAAGAGACCACGTCCACGCTTTCCAGCGGATGTCTTTCCACGGTAAGCACGGCCACGATGACTCATGTTACCATTTGCTTGGCAGAAGACGCCGAGTTGCTTATCCTTGATGATAGCAGGGTGGTGAGTATCGATCATGATAACTTCGAAGAACTTGTGTTTCCCATCTTCTCCAACCCAGTATGAGTTGAGAACTTCAAGGTTAGGGAAATGGCGTCCAACACGTTCTTCAGCGATTCGCTGTGTGTTCTTTGCCATTGTGATTTTGGAGATACCAGCCTTGGATGGCTTACGCTTCATGTGAATCTTACCCTTACGCAGACCACCACGTCGAACACGAGTTCGGATGATGACTACACCTTGCTTGGCTTTGTATCCAAGTCGGCGAGCAGCGTCGAGACGGGTCGGACGCTCGATTCGGCAGTTGACCGGCTCGCGGCGCCATTGGGCCATTCGAGTCTGTCGAAACATGTGCGGGAGAGCCTCTTTAGGCTTCTTCCAGGTTTCTCTCACGTAATGATGTAGTCCTTTTGCCATAGTATCAACTCAATGGAAGCAAGTTGCCGACTTTACACCCCTTTATGAGTCTGTCCATGGAAAACAGAGCCTGAGATATTCCAAATTTTGTCTAATCCAAATTGTTACTGCTTAGTTGATAGAAAAGTGCATACACGGAGTAAAGCGCTATAGGTACTAATATGAACATTCCAAATGCTGTTCCGATCGGGTCCATGTTCATACCATAGATACGTGAGCCATTGAGGTTTCACCTAGAGACTACGAAGTACTCTATAGTCGGATTTAAAGACCGGATTTTTGAATATCCGTGGCAAGGATTGCTCGCCAGCCACCCCAGAGAGAATAGACGTTTTCATACCCCATTTCTTTCATCGATTGAGCTGCAATTGCAGATCTAAATCCCCCTCCGCAATAGAGTACGATTCGATCGGATGTACCAAAAGGATGTTTCTCAATATCCCGTTCAAGCACGCCTTTGCCGATGTGTATTGCTCCTTTCATGTGGCCCAATTCAAACTCATGGGTTTCTCTTACATCGATAATGATCAACGATTCGTTATCGTTCATCATCAAGATAAATTCATCAATAGTACACTCGTTGATAATCGACCTTGAGTGCTCGACTCGACGGAGAAAGAGGGGACTGTGTTTTTTGCCCATGACATGAGATTCAGCACTTGAATTTCAAGATATTCATTTGCCTCTTCGAAAACATCTGTTCATATAGTGCGTTCTGAATTTTTTCATATGCTCGAATGTAACATAGACTCCCGTGGACAAGCCGCACGGTTCATAACAGGACTAGCTGCAGTCTCTTTTGGCCTTGTATTAGCAGTATTTACTCTTCTCGGAGTTCTTCCTTCAACGCTCGGCTGGATTGCCGTGATTGGAAGCGTCTTCGGTGGAGCATTTGCTATTTTTGAAGCAAGAGCTGCTTGGTGCGTCGTTCGTGCAATGGGTTTCAAGACCCGCCTATGAAGAACTCAACGTTTCAGGTTCGTCAAGGGCTTTGCGCTCATTGAATTTGTCGATACCTAGCAAACTCAAGATAAGAGCACCCAATCCAAAGTAGAGGACAATATCCCACGATACTTTGAACACAAGTCTTGGAAGATTAGGCGTTACTGAGAGATGGACTGCAAGAAGAGCAACTCTCAGTGAAAACAGCGTCAAAGCATATGTTAAGGGCCATTTAATTTCCTTAAACATCTGGAACCAGAGAACTGTCATCAAAATCATTGGACCACCTCCCATGAATCCCACCCAACTATTGCTTGGTGAAATCCGATCTCCGATGTATCCACCTGTGAGGAAAAGGTTTCCTGGATCGATATCTCTTGGATGGGAAAGGCCGTCCAATTGACCCATCGTAGCCCACCATGTGAACCATGCTCCGATAGGAATCAATGCAAGAAGCACATGGCGAGTAGATTCCAACAAGGGTTTGTCCTGTCGAATTTTCAAGAAACCAAACTCTCGCTGCATCAGATAGAAAAAGCCCGTATAGAGAACCATTGTTGTTGCTCCTGCATAGGCGCCCCAACTGATGGTAACCCATGCAAATCCAACGAATCGAATCGGTGCAATTGAACTACGTTTATTCCTCCTAAGGCCTTCAACAATGGCTGTAATAATACACAGAATAAATATCGAGAGAACAACCCAGTCGATTGTATTGTCTTTGAACCACATCGCATACGGCAACAGTCCAAATAGTGCACATACAGTCAGAAGGGTTGTTTTGGAACGTATGGATTCTACGTGCCAAAGGTACAGCAGAGATGCTGATGAAGCAAGGACAACCGAGGCGAAGAGCATCGACAACTCTTCTTGCTGAATCGTAACGATATAATCTCTTGTCAGGGACACTCCGAGTAGTCGATAATCACTGAGGAAGAAGGCAATGATGCAGATTATCGAGAATGGAATAAAGACTGTATTCGGCATGTGCTTTTCACAATTACGGAGATAATAGCGCTCGATAATGGCATATGCAAATATCATTAATCCAATTATAGACAAACGGGTTTCAGGATACATCACCGTCGTAATCAGGAGAAGGGCCAAGGCAGCCATATGCTTATTCTGGAAGTTATAATTCTGCCAGCGTTCTGTTTTCAACATTACAAATCCAATGATAAAAACAGACACAGGTAACACCAATCCCATTGGATAATACAGCCAAGCCGCTACATCTCGATTGTATGATAGTACGAGAGACCCTACAAAAACAGAAAAGAATCCTATACACGTTGATGCTCTAAATGCGGTGGAAAAACCTCTCTTATTCAAGATGTTAAACAAAACTGCAGTTAGTGCTATTATCGTAATCAAACTAAGTACAATATCCGTTGTTCGTATACCGATTTCATCGACATTGAGTCGTTCCCATTCAATCGTGGAACGCTCCAATCCTTCCACATAGGTGTGGCCTTCTTCCTTCAACCAATCGTTACGAGCAACTGTTGCATTCCAGTTCCATTGGTCAATCGCCTCTCGCTTTTCTGGAGTCAAATCAAACGCATCTAACGGAATTCTTCCATGCACTGCATGAGGCAACGGTAGAGAGAGTAACATCGATGGAAACGTGGCTAAATCTCGTTGATTTACGCCTTCAACCACAACACCTTGTTTGACATTAGGGCCCCACATGAAGGCTGCAACATCTCGTAGAATATCTAAGTCAGAACCATGCTGACCTGAATCTGTTAAGCCGTGATCTGAGGTAACAACAACCGTCCAGTCATCTGGAAGTAATTCGAATACTTCTTCTAAATTATCATCGATAAAACGAAGTTTATCCTTGTATTCATCAGAATCAACTGTACCATACCGATGGCCAACACTGTCGAGACCTGAAAGATGTGCTATGATGAGGTTTCGAGGTTGCTCATGACCTTGTGGAACGGCTCCTGCTACCCATTGCTTGAGTGTTGCAAATCCTTCTTTGTCTCCTTTATGATAATCTGCATGGCCATATCGGGCTTGGGAAAAAGGAACCTTTTCTTTATCTGGAAGGAGATCTTTCCAAACGTAATCACCAATGATTCCGACATAATTATCAGGTTCTCCGTCACCATTTCCATCATGAGTTGAAGCAAGATTGAATCCATCAATACTTCCTGGATGCTGAGGATGGAAATTTTGTAACGCTTCGTTTGGCCTCGAAGGAACGCCTGTAGCCATTTCCTTAACGCACATTGCTGTCATCGTCAATGGATTGGTTCGAACTTCAAGGTAAGCGCCATCTTGGACACGCCGATTCAAATTGGGCATGAGTTCCGGGTCACTCATCATATCTTTGCGGCCACCATCAAAAATAAGGAACAGGAAACCTTCAGTCAAAGGCTCGTCTGGATAAGGCGAGGGTTCAACTCCTTCCATCGGAACAGGTGTATCTGAAACGATGTATGACCCAGTATACAAGAGAGAAGGTAAGCATAAAACAAGAACAAGTCCAATTGAAAGTGGAATCCTTTTTTTCATAACTAAGCCTCAATTCAGATGTTCCTTTCTACCGGACTATTCAAGAAGGACAAGTCTGAGCATATTATCGTTCCACCTACGAAATGAAACTTTTGTTCACTTCCTGGGGGAACATCAAACACCAAGAGCCTCTGGGATTTCCATGGCTCACCAGATTCAAGGTTCTGAAAAGATAGTGGAGACACTCCAAGGAGAGCACAGTATTGAGCTTGTTTTAGTCGATCGTGAAAGAGATACTGAACGCTTGAGAGAAGTCTGCCTTGAGCAAAGTATTCCACTTGAAGAAGGTTCAACCAATGATTTGTGGAGAATGTCGGCAGTAGGCACCACAGACGCACTCGCACTTATCGGAAGAGAGCCAAAAGGAGAACTCGATGATATCTTCGCCAGAGGCGGATCTATCTGGCTTCTCGATGGAGTCCAGTACCCAACAAATATCGGATTTGGAATTCGAACAGTTGAGGTCAGTGGCGCGGATGCTGTTGTTCTTAACATTCCTAGAACCCACGAAGATCGACGCACAATTCGTCGCTCAAGCATGAGAGCAGATCGGTTCATTCCTGTCGTCTACAGTGATACTGAAACGATTATTGCAACTGCAAAAGCAGCAGGTTTCAGAATTATTGCTGCTGAAGATGTTGGTACAGTTGGCCCTTGGGATGCTGATTTGACAGGAAATGTTTTGCTCGTTGTTGGGGCAGAACGAGAAGGCGTTTCACAAGAAGTTCTCGATGCATGTGATGAAGTTGTTCGGCTTCCAATGGATGGTTTTGTCCCCTCGTACAATCTTCAAGTTGCTGTGAGCGTTCTTGCAGTAGAAGCATTACGTCAACGTAATGCAAAGAAGTAAGGCGTTTATATCCAGTTAGATTAGTGCTTAACAGAGTATTAATACCGCTTTGTACAGTGAAGAACATGCCACAACTCAAAGTGGGCGATGACGCCCCACAATTTGCACTACCGGCAATCGATGGAACAACATTTGACATGTCAGTAATGAAAGGAAAGCGAGTCATTCTTACCTTTTTCAGATTCTCATCTTGCCCATTTTGTAACATTCGAATCCACAATATCGTTAAGCGTTGGGATGAATTTGGTGATGATACTGTCATGGTTGGTGTTTTTGACGCTAAGATTGGGGAGTTAACAAAGCGTATGAAAAAGCACAATCCTCCTTTCACCGTTGTTGCGGATGAAACATACGAGCAGTATTTACAAAACGATGTCAAGAAATCATTGCTTCGTGTACTCTGGGCCCCAATGCGTGCTCCTCTTACAATGCTCAAAGCTCTGCTCAAGGGATACGTTCCACTAACACTTTCAATCTCCAAACTCTCAACCATACCTGTTGATATTCTCATCGATGAAAATGGGAAGGTAGTCAATGCACATTATTGTAAAGACACTGTTGATCACATTCCAATCGATCAACTCATTGCGTTCTCGAAGGGCGAATAAATAAATCAGAGGGTAGCGAGTGATTCGACCCACTGCGAACCCTCTGATAAGGTCAAAACGAATCAGTGGGTTTATGCATTGACCCTTTGATTTGCTTGAAAAATCATCGTATCATGCATGAAAAACTCAATCATCCCCATCTCAATATATACAAGCGCTCTCTGAGTTATAATCATGGAACAAATCATCTGGTCAGCCTTAGCTACCACAATTGGGTTGTACATGCACATATCTGCACGAAAAAGAAGTGAATCACTCCCATACAAGTTGATGCATGCTCGAGCATCCGTGATGTGGAAACCCGAGAATGCTCATGTTTTCCTTGCAACGTCAGGATTACTCGTTTCCTCATATTCGATTGTTTGGGGTCTTGGTTATCTTGATATTTTGGGGGAATGGTACATCGGTGCGATTGCTCAACCGCTTTTTGCAGGTATCTTTACCGTTCTTGGGGCGCTTTCAGTCCATTCGATTACTGGATTTAGTTTGGGAATCTCTCCTTTGCGGATATTGAGGGATAGCACGCATGAAGGCGAAGAATCTCGACAGCGAATCGTTGAACATTTGACGGACAATCCAAAGCATTTCTCTGCTTTACGTAGTGATCTGCAAATGGGAAAAGGGCAACTTAGACGTCATCTCGACATCCTCTTAGAATCAGGAACAGTGGTTGAGGCTGAAGTAAAAAATCGTAAAGAGTACTCAGTCTTTCATGAATAAAACAAAGTCAAATAATCAGAGGGGGGCCCTTTGCTTGGACGGGTATGCAGAGGGTCCCCCTTTGAATATAATCTGATTTTATCTTTCTAGATAATGCAAAGTAGAGGAATATCTACCCACTCTCATGTTGAGGTATGTTGGTGATTCGAAGTCGATAAAAAGCCGTGTACGCCAACACTGCACTGGGAATGTTGAATCTTCTGCATTAAGAAAAACAATAGCTATGCAGATGGGATTTGAGATAGTATCTAAGAAACGGGAATCAGGTTCAAGGAAATATTCAATTTCTCAGCATGATGGTGAAGAATTTGTTTCACAATACCTTCAATCAGGGTTATGGAAAACATGTGTTTGTCAGTCTG
>JADHSC010000001.1 GCA_016777125.1 Candidatus Poseidoniaceae archaeon | reverse complement strand
GATTTCGAATCATTGGGTAAGAGCCGAGTGGATAATCAACATCTGCTACAACTCGAAGGCGACCGTCTGGCAAGAACTCACTGATTGGAGTAGCAAGTTCCTCCTGCAATACACCGTCGTCATAGAATCCTAAATCTGCGATTCTGAGTCCTTGCTCAACAGGGAAAGTCAAAACAAGACGAGCATCTGTGATATTTGTTACATTCATGCCAAGAGTAAAGTTTGAACTTCCTTGGTTTGGTAGTTGGTCAAATCGAACATTGTGATTTTCACTCGCATCGGTAAGCAAATGAATTTCTAAATCGTCAGTGATTGTAACAGGGACTTCTTTACATCCTTGCCCAGAAAGTGCGCTGCTGCAGGCACGCTCTTGAGGATGGTCTTCAGGAACGAGGTTAACCTCGTCTAGAGCAATTCCATCTTCAACAAATTCAAGATCGTTCCAGTCAACGCTTCCTCGGTGAGCGATACCTTCACGGATTCCAAGACGGGTTTCCATGTCTGCGATGCACTTCGGTCCAATTGAACGGACTGCTTCCCTTTCATCTGTTGACATCCAGTCATCATCGCCGCCAGGAACTCCTTCAAACAATCCATCAAGATTGTCACGTACAACTGCAGATTTGCTGCCATTTACCCATGCTTGCGCATCCATGGCACCAGTTGCCCAGTCGTCATTGATATCAAGGTTAAACAGGGCGAAGTCATACTCAAAGAGGTCTTCAAACGTATAGCCACTACAATCGACATCAAGGCTTCCTTGTCGTCCAGATGTCGCTTGTGTTTGCTCCTCATTTTCCAATGTTGAAGTCTCTATTGAAGGTGTGAGAATTGAAAGCAATAGCATCACAAGTACGGGAATCATGACATGACGAGTACGACTCTATTGATGAAGTCTTGGTTAGAAAACATCATGGTACAAGGCCTTTGATACGTCGAGTAAACCATAATAGTGGGAAAAAGGTCCATGCTAATGCTGCTAAAACGGCTCCCGTCGGGGAAACACCTCTGTTCACATCCTCTAATCGAGTTTCAAGCAAATGATGGTACACTCCATTAGGGGACAGAAGGTCAAGGCGTCCTTCGAAAACAGAATACGAAGCATCTTTGGATTCACCCACAGGAACGCCATTCAGAGCAGCAATGAGGGTCGTAAACAAGACCCACAATAAGGTGAAGAGGAACCAAAGTCCAATCGAGAATGCAATTGCAGATCCTTGTTCTTTGGCTAAACTTGAGGCGAGTAAGGCGAAGATGGTATACCAAAGAAGAACAAGCCAAGCTGCCAAAACAAACACGATAGAATCGCCAGCAGAAATCCACATATCACTTCGATAACCAACCAACCACATCGAAATGAGCATGAGGACAGTAACTGGAACTGCAATACTTGCCCAGTTTCCAATCACGAGAATCATTGATTGTCTCCATCGAGGCATTGGTTGAGATAATCGTACCTCAAGAACGCCGCTTTGTCTGTCTTTACTAATACCATCGTGCGCCAGTAAAACCGCAGCCATAGTTCCTGCAAAGACAATACCAATACTTGCCAAGAACATGGACTCTGCAGCGGTTTCAGGAATCTGGTCAGCCGGTAGTTGGATGTTTGGATCTGAGAAGCCCCATGCCATACCAGGTATGAAGAGGAACAGAATTGGCAACATAATCATCATTCGTGTCGATAGGACCCGCTTACGAAATACACTCATGACGAGTTTCCACATTCGAGATGAAGGTGTCATTCTTCTTCCTCCTGTAATTTCCGCATAGGTAACCATGCACTGTTTTCAACATTCATACCTATGCTTTGTCGATCAAGTCCAGTCGCAGCACAAAGTAACTCGATTAACGAAGGTTGAATTTCTCTCCATGTAATGACGCCTATACCTGATTCTACGATTTCTTTAAGCAAATTATTAGGAACAGATTGCAAGATCATATGATGCGTTTTGTCAGTTGAAGAATGTTCCAATACTTCGAGCCCATTCATGAGTTTCTTAGGTAATTTCGAGTCCAAACATACTTCTGCGAGTTGTTTAAAACCTAATTTCTCTTGAATAGAAACCGTTGTTCCATGGGCGACTAACTGGCCACGATGAAGTAAAGCAAGGGTGTCGATGAGTTGGTCTAATTCGAATAAATGGTGGCTCGATATCACAATTGCAATTCCTTTTCGAGCGAGTGACTGAAGCAAACGCTTGAACGCATCGATTGCAACAGGATCCAGTCCATTGAACGGTTCATCGAGGACGAGAACATCCGGTGTTCCAAGCAATGCAATACCAAGTGAAAGCCGTTGCCTCATGCCTTGGCTCAATGAATCCAAGGGGGATGATGCTCTATTCTTTAGGCCAATGACGTTAAGAACTTCTATAGCAGAATCTTTGGAACAACCTCGCAATAAAGCGAACTCAACAAGCGTTTGTTCAACAGATTCATGACCAGACCAGCGTACATGTTCCGGCATGAATCCAACGCGTCTTCGCAATTCCTGGCTGGATAAAATTGTTCCATTGGCGGTTACATTTCCAGATTCAATAGGCAAGACCCCACTCATCATTCGAAGAAGCGTCGTTTTTCCAGCACCATTTGTGCCTACAAGACCGACGATTTTACCGCTTTGTAAGGTAAAATCGAGTTCAGCTATTCCTGCACCGTGTTGCTTTTTGAAGGGATTGAACCATTTTGGAGCCGGTACTTTATGGCGGAACTTGACGGATGAAAATTGCATCACCTCCTTGTCTGCCATGATACGGCTCTCTCGTCACCTCACTCAAATGCTTTGTTTTTCCATTGATGTTCCCAAATACATATGATGGAGGATGTTAATCTTGGTTCATGGGATTGGGTGCAAGCGTTGCTGGCTTCTTCCTCATTTTTCTGTCTGTACCGCTTAGTTACGGGCTTCATCGATGGAGGAGAGGAGAGGACGCGGAAACGTTTGAGCAATTCCTCGGTTCAAAGACCTCCTATTTCGCTCTCGTAGCCATTGCTGCTTTGTGGTTGATTCCATACGGTCTCTTTGTCCTTGTCCCGTTCGTCTTTTTGCTCTCCATTGTAAGTCCAGCAGGACGAATTGATTGGAAGGAATATCGAAATGAACGACTTATTGCAGTATTTATTGTATTCTTGATGCTCGGCCTATCTGGGTTGATGCCCTGCGATCAACCACGCTCACCAGAGGAATGGGGAGAACCGTTTGCAAAGGAGAACCCATATGCTCCAGCATGGCCTGCAAGTGAACAATTCACCTGGATTCTTGTTGATGACTTAGACGCATCAAATTTCGAAGTAGTTCAAAGCTTACGTATTCGTACGCCTCATCAGTTTGGAATATTCAGTCAAGCTGAGTCTTCCGTAGCGATCTCTTCATTCTTAGGCCTTGAGAACGAACGAATGCGACAAGCAATCGACATTGTAGATGAGCGAGTATCCTTCATTCGAATCGATAGTGATGAATTCAAACTCGAACAAAGAGGTGATGCACAAGAACATACATTCCGACCTTCTTCAGGAGATGTCAAAATGAACGTCTGGGTATACGATTGTCTTGCAACCTCAGGTACAAATTCAGATGGAACAAAAATAGGAGAAGTCGTCATTACAGGGGTGGCGGGATGGGGCGGAGTGCTTGACTTAGTAGTCATTGTTCGTCCGGTATTCCATGATGGATTAGCAACGGATCCGTTTGCTGAAACTCTTGTTTCGACCTGGATTGATTCAGTAGTTTAGGGTATACGAAACCTTATGTACATTCTATTTTTAGGGGGGCCGAAAATGGAGATGCCTACATGCGAAACCAAACTAAAAAACCACTACTGCTTGCCTTTTTGATTCTGATTGCCTCTGTTGCCGGTTGTATCGGCAACGATGATGATGATAAAGAAACATTGACTATTGCTTTCAACTTGAAAGATGATTACACAAATGTTGACGAAAACCCACAACGATTTGCCGACTACTTGGCAAATACTCTCGACATGAATGTCGAATTATACCCCGTCGATTCTGAAGGAGCAATACTTCAAGCACTTCGATTTGGAAACGCTGATATTGCATTCATGGATGGAGCTGCTGCCTGGATTGGATGGCAACAATATGATCTTGAGGCTCTTGCAGCCGATCAAAACAGTGATGGTCGTACGTACTACGATGCCCATGCAGTTGTATTGAAAGAGTCGGAAATGGCTAATGCCAGTCTTGATAGCAACGACTTAACAGATCCTTTCTCTCTATTAGAAGGAAAAACATCCTGTCACACAGGTTGGTTGAAATCAGCAGGTATGCTTCTGCCGATGGGTCATCTAATTGGAAATGGATATGCAGATGTGATTGGTGACTCGGATGATATTGAATCTGTACGCTCAACAATTCTAAACTTCTTCAGCGAAGATTCGAGTATCCCTGATTCAGGAACGCCTTACTACTCCTACTCTGGAGCGCTACGTTGCCTCTCTGAAGGTGTCGGAGATGTTGCCTTTGTCAAGGATTCAACAGTTGCCTCCTATTGTGCAAACACAGATGCACATGACAATGAAGATTGGTGTCTCGATGAAGAAGAGTATATTCTGCTTCCATCTTATGGTCAAGCCCCATCTCATCCAGTCATGTATAATCCAGAACTTCTTGACAGCGGAAAAGTGACCTTGATTCAAGATGCTTTGGTTGCGATGAAGAATTCCTCTGAGGGCATCTCAATTTTATCATCGGTTCTCAACACTCCTTCTATTGTAAAGACTACTGCAGTGGAACATCTATCTTCGTATGGTGCTCTTGTTGAGGATGTTCCTGGAATCGAAACCTATTTTGGAGATAAGTACGGTATTGAGGCTTAATTGTAAGACGACATTAATTCCACGTTATTGAATAAGAAGATGCATTTGGTTACAGCAAAAGGGGGAGAATCGAATGTCAATACAGCAACCAGTTTTAGAGTTGAAAAACGTAGACATTGGTTACAACGACGCATTAGTCAATAACGTCATTGCCCGAGTCCTCCCTGGTGAAATCATCGCTGTGCTCGGCCCTTCGGGAATAGGTAAGACGACATTGATCCGAACAATTGCTGGTCTGGTTGAACCACTTCAAGGAGAAGTAACACTTCACACCAAGAAAAAGGGTGGACTAGGTTACATTCCTCAACGACTTGGTTTGGTTCGACATGCAAGTGTACGACACAATGTCTTTCTTGGAGCAAAAGCAAGTATTTCCTTTTCAAAAACAATGTTTGAGGAACGCAGAAATCGAGTTGATGAAGCGGTCAAAGCGCTTGGTATTGAAGACAAATTAAAGGAACCAGTCCGCCGACTTTCAGGTGGGCAACTTCGACGTGTAGCAACTGCTCGAGCTCTTGCCCAACGACCACAACTTCTCCTTGCTGATGAATTCCTTAGCGAACTCGATCACAAAAATGTAGATATCGTTATCGAGGCAGTGCATCAATTGCTCGAAGACGGAACCTCCATCATCATGGTGGAGCATCACGAAGAGAATGTTCGGTTATTTGCTACGCGAATTTGGGTCATCGAAGACAATCAGTTACATGATTACTCATTAGAAGAATGGGAACAATCCTTGGAGGAAGAGGAATGAGAGGAGGATGGATTCTTGCAGTCCTTTCTCTGCTCATTCTTGCTTGGCTTGTCCTCAATGATCTCGTAGATGATTGGGGAAGACTCGAGGGAGGGATGGATAATCTTGTCATCTTCGTGGAAGAAAGCATGTGGCCTCCAAATTGGTCTGTTCTGGAAGCACAATCCTATCCAGTTTGTGAGAATGACATCGAATTATTCTGTTCAGTAGGTTATCTTGGAATGATGGAGACCATCAAAATCGCCTTTGTTTCAACAATGCTCGGTTTCATTGGAGCCCTTTGTCTTTCATCACTCGCTGCTCGAAACCTTGTGCCTCTCTATGTCGCACTTCCGTTCAGATTCATTCTTGCGGCAACAAGAAGTCTACCGTCCCTTATTTGGGCAATTCTCTTTGTCATTATCATTGGATTTGGTCCGTTAGCAGGTGTCCTAGCAATGACCTTTTACACAGTAGGATATCTCGGAAAGTTACAGTATGAAGCCTTCGAAGGCATGCCCAGTGATTGCTTGGAAGTAAGTCGAGCAATGGGACTTTCACATCCTAGCACGGTTGTTTCTGTTGTGATTCCCGAAACAGGGAACCATCTCTTGAGTCAGTTGATGTTCATGTTCGAATACAATGTACGTCATGGTACAGTCATCGGAATTGTAGGTGCAGGTGGGATTGGATATTACATCACAACCTATCTGAAATTTTTACAATATGACAAGGTTTTGGCTCTCCTGATCATTATCTTCTTTGTTGTAGTTATCATTGATTTACTCTCCTTAATGATTCGTTCTTTCGTCACTGATGAAGGAGACGTACGCCGACCAACATGGTTGAGAGGCATGATCAAATTATGGAAGAAGCGTAGGGCTTCAACTGATGTAGAGTGATTCAATCTGCAGCGATGTGCAATGCACCGTTCTTGTAAAAGATTTGAATTCGGTTAGGAACTTTACGAGAAAGAGAGGCTACGGCCTCGTAGATGGTGTCTTCATCAACCATGAATGCTTTAGCAGCCTTTGATGTTGACCATGGTTCAACATGAAAGTCAGATTCAACCAACCATGTCAAGAGACCCGTTTCAAATTCATCCAAATCGGTACTTTGGTCATCTGCCATGTACGGAGGATAAACTTCCAACATATGAGGAAATCGGCCTTAGCCTAAGAGAACCATTCTACGACAGCACTCTTCTGCATCGATATCACCATCAAGCAGAGTATTGAGTGCTTTTGTAAATGGAATGTTAATCGATTGATCAATTGCTCGATCTCTGAACATACGAGCAGCACGAACGCCTTCAGCAACCATTGTCATTTCTTCGAGTGCCTCTTCAAGGGACAATCCAGTTCCAAGTTTTTCGCCCATAGATCTGTTTCTGCCAAATGGAGACGTCGACGTAACGTACATGTCTCCAAGACCCGCAGGTCCGAATGCAACCTCTGCCTTTGCTCCTAAGAGTGGGAGAAGGATGCATCCTTCTTTGAATCCAGCACTAAAAATAGCAGCCTTTAGATTGTCACCACCAAGGGTTCCTGTTGTTTTCAAACCATCAACCAGTCCGCAAGCAAGGGCGACGACGTTCTTGAATGCGCCCCATAATTCAGCACCTTCTGGATCAGAAGCAGCATGAAGGAGAAGCGTTGGTGTGGAAAGCGTTTCAGCTAAACGTTTTGCAACTGAAACATCCTCAGATGCTACCAGAGCAGTCGTCATGACACCACTTGCGGCCTCTGGGGCGATAGTTGGCCCTGTAAGGACTGCAAGTGGATTTGAACAACCTGCTTCACGGAGAGCTTCATGAATGGCTTCAGAGATGAGCCGCTTACCTGGAGCAAGTCCTTTTGCTAGGTCGAGAAGAACATGGCCGGGCCTTAGATGTGGTATGACGTCAGTTACAACGTTTAGGATAACAGAGGATGGAATTGCTAAGACAACAATTTCTACACCTTCCATCGCTTCTTCAAGACGCATAGTGACATCCAATCCTTCGACTGACTGGTCTGGTAGATATTTTCGATTCATACCATCCATCATGATGGACTCATAGACTTCTTGTTCGATCGTCCATCCTTTCACATGATGGCCTTCCAGTAACCACAAACGTGCGATTGCTGTCCCCCAATTACCTAAGCCTAATACTGCGATATGTGCCATGCTGTTAATCCTCGGATTACTTGCACTTATGTGCATTGCCTACGATATGAGGTAGAAGAATTGGTTTCCATAGGGTAAGTACGTCTCCGAATCAGAATAAATCATCATCATCGTCTTCTTCAAACGAAATCTCTTCAGCAGCAGCCTTCTTCTTGGAAGCCGCCTTAGTAGGTTTCTTTTGGGCCTTCTTTTCTTCTTTTACAGGCTCAATGACAGGTGCTTCAGCAACGGGTTCTGAAGCGCCATCTTGCTGACGAAGTTTTGCCATTTCTTCTTCCCTGCGCTGAATATCTTCAACAGAGGTTCCAGTCTGAGCAGCAAGTGCTCTTCGACGGTCTTCTCGTGCTTTTCGCTCAAGTTGCCTGTGCTTGGCTTTGTCAATGTTCTGAAGCATGTACATAGCATCGTGTTCGAGAAGCGGTGAATCTGAAATGAGGGTGATGTCTAACCATCCTCCATCTTCAACAATGAATTCAGCTAGAGGTTCAAAGTTGAGATCGGACTTCTTGATTTGAGTGTAGTGCATTGCATTTCCAGTTCGATGTTCGACGCCAGAGAAGTGACAATAGAACTCCTTTGTACCAATAGATTCGCGAACCATGTCAAACAATTCACCATAATCTTCTGAGGTCTTCATTCGACCATGACCACGAGCGTGAATGTGTGCGATGTTGAGAACAGGGATTGTTCCTTCGACGTGATTGACCACCTCGAGAACTTCTTCGAGACTTCCCCACAGTTCTTGTCGTCCTGATGTTTCAACACCAATCTTTGACGGCGTGCCGTCCTTTATCCAAGGAAACACAGGGAATTCATCCTCATCATCATGCCAGATATCATGGACGCGCTGTACGACACTGGAAAAGATGTTTGCAACTTGTTCATTTGCAGCGGTACCTCGCCCAAAATCACCATAGTGTCCAGTATGCAGAGTGATGTGACGTGCATTGATTGTTCGAGCGGCTTGTAGCGTAGATTCGATCTTGGCAAGAGAGCGTCCACGTGCAACTCGATCTCCGAGGAGTTCAGCATAGTATGGTCCGTGAATGTTCATCTCAAAGTCAGCTTTGTTCGCAAGAACCCCTGCTTGCCAATATTGCTCGAAATGTTGAGGTTGAATGAGCCGAACTGTTTGTGCTTCCATGGTCTCAAGACCAAGGGCTATGATGTCATCCATTCCTTCAACAATTGTACGCCCTTTGCATGACAAAGGTACGCCAGCAGGTCCCAGTTTTACTCCCATCATTCCACCCCGCGAATCCAAGCCAAACAGTTCCCTGCATTAACCCCTTTCCGTCATCCGTTTGCCGGATTTGTGTACATACTCTCCAATACGACGGTTCATGAAGGTGAAAAGAAACCGGTCAATATGTCCGATAACATTGAGGCTGCACTCCAAGCGTTTCGTGATGGAAATCCCGTTTGTCTCTTCGATTCAGATAAACGCGAAGGAGAGACGGACTTGCTGTTTCCTGCACTCTATGCTGAGCCGAGCACAATGCGACAACTCCGCAAGGATTGTGGTGGACTTCTTTTCCTTGCTGTGGGACATGATGTCGGCGAAGTCTTCGGATTACCATTCCTTCAGGACTTGCACACACATGACGCTCTGATGGACGAATATCCTATTCTCTCGGTTTTGAAAACCAACGATCTACGATATGATTCGAGGTCAGCCTTCACTCTATCACTAAATCATCGAGAAACATATACGGGAATTACAGACCATGATCGTGCTCTGACAACTCGTCGCTTTGCAGAACTGAGTAAAACTGTCCTCGAAGAAAACCTGAGCGAAGCGGAAGCTCAGGAACGAATGGGTGCTGAATTCAGAACGCCTGGTCACATCCCTGTTTGCAGGGAGTCTTCAGGAGGATTAGACACGCGTCAAGGACACACAGAACTCGCAGTTGGCCTTGCACGTCTTGCAAATCTCGTACCAGTTGTGATTGGAGCAGAAATGTTGCAACCAGATGGTGATGGCGCCCTTTCTGTCGCAGATGCTCGTTTGTGGGCTGCAGAACGAAACATTCCATTCCTAGAAGGAGCAGAAGTAATCGCTGCTTTTCATGAGCAATCTCAAAAACCAGATGCATCTGCTTGAACCTGAGGGATGACAATGCGCAAGGTCATGGCAGTTGGTGTGTTTGACCTTCTCCATGCTGGACATCTTCATTATCTCGAGCAAGCAAAGGCTCTAGGCGACCATCTAACCGTGGTGGTCGCCCATGATGATACTGTACGAATTCGGAAGCATGAACCTGTTACGAATCAAGATCTTAGACGCCGAATGGTTGAAGGATTAAAACCGGTTGATGAAGCGAGAATAGGCAACGCTCCAGATGTACCAATTTTCGATATCTTACCACTCATCGAACCTGATGTCATTGCGCTTGGTTATGATCAGGAACACGCTGAAGACAGAATAAAAAGCGCATTACGAGAAAGAGGATTCCATTCTATAGAAGTTGTACGGGTTGAAGGGTTGAGCGACGATCTCGATGGAACTCGAAAAATCATAGCTCGTATTCTTTCTCGGGCCAAAGGCGGTGAAGAGTAATGTTTACTGGTATTGTTCAAGGCTTAGGTACACTCAAATCCATCGAAGAAGGAGATGGAATTACAACGTTCTGCGTCAAATGTCCAGATACTCAAGATCTTGCCATTGGTGCAAGTGTGGCAATTGACGGCGTTTGCTTAACTGCAACTTCGATAAAAGGAGAACTTGTAACCTTTGATATCATTCCTGAAACATTGGAACGAACAACTCTTGGTGAACGAGTCGTCGATGATGTAGTCAATATCGAACGTTCTCTTCGATACGGTGATGAGGTCGGAGGACATCTCCTTTCAGGACACATTATTGGGCGTGGATTGGTTACATATTCTGAGAGTGTCGGTGAAGGCGCTCAACTGAAACTCAAAGCCCCTCCATCAATCCAGAAATACATTCAAACAAAGGGATACATCGGTATTGATGGAATCTCATTAACACTTGGAGAGGTCAATGAAAATGAGTTTGACCTTCACATTATTCCTGAAACACTCCGCTTGACGACACTTGGCTCGAAACAAGCAGGAGATGCAGTAAATATCGAAATCGATTCAACAACCATGATGATTGTGGAGACTGTTGAACGACTACTAAAGGAGAATTAATTATGACAAATATTGTTGCTGTATGCGCTATGTACCACTCAGAAGAAATTGAACGAATGCTCACAATTGCGACCTCGCAAGCCGAAGATCTTGATTTGACAATCACTGATGTCATCCGTGTTCAAGGGTGCATGGAAATACCACTTGCTCTGGATAGAGGGCTTTCGGATGAAGATGTTGCAGGTGCATTTTGCTTAGGAATTATCGAAAAAGGCGAAACAGATCATGGTCTTGCAATGGGACAAGCAGTTGTAAAAACCATTCTCGAACTACAACTCGTTCATGACAAGCCAATTGGTTTGGGAATCATCGGACCAGGCGCTCAACCTGAGCACATCAAGCCGAGACTAGGACCTCATGCTACAGCTGCAGTTGATGCTTTGATACCGTTCCTATGATGCATTCATTCGTTTTTTCCTGTAGAAAATTGAGCCCCAAATCACGATAATGATTGTAAGATTGGTAAACCAGACCCATGGTGTACTCCATCGTAATCCATCGAAGTGAACATCACTAAACGGGGCGAGGAACGGTGTTGGAAAGAATGCTGCTGTATGTGTTGGAATGTCATTGAAGATATGAATAAGCCAAGGCAACCACATCCACATAGCAGCATCTCTGGCAGACAGTGAATCGTTGGTAAACAAACGACGAGATACGCCTCGCTTCTCAAAAAAGATCCAAGTAAACAGGAATCCAATTGTCATCCAAACCAAGCTGTGTGTGACTTGATATGCTTCCCATGCATACCAACCTAAGTCAGCAGTAACTGTATTGTCATCAATTTCTGGGCGATCCCCTACAATGAACGTATTTGGAATAAAGACGAGAAGATCGGGAAGGACGCCCATTGCACCAGCAACCCAAAACTTGGTCCGTCCATGGGTCGCTCCAGAACCCATGAACCAGTGTGAGACGACGTCCATAGCAGAACCACAAACCCCTCGCTTATCAATCTTCGATTATTGAAAACGATTAGACTAAACATGGATAATTCCAGAGTTTGTATGGATAATGTTCAAGTCTGTCGGGGTGTTGGTCGGGAAGTGAGTCAGATTTCTGAAGTCCACAACCTCGTCATAATCGGGTCCGGCCCTGCTGGATATACTGCCGGATTGTACGCTGCAAGAGCCATGCTTGAGCCTCTTATGTTTGCAGGATATATGTCTGGTGGACAACTTATGCTTACGAGCGATATCGAGAACTTCCCTGGCTATCCTGAAGGAATTGGAGGGCCTGAGATGATGATGCAACTTCGAGAACAAGCTGAACGCTTTGGACTCAAAGTTCAGGATAAGAACGTAGGAAGTGTAGATCTATCATCACGCCCGTACAAGGTCACTGTTGAAGGAGAAGAATTCCTTACTCATTCAATCATCGTCTCTACTGGCGCAGAATCCATCTGGCTTGACGCACCTGGTGAAGCGGAACAGAAAGGTCGAGGCATTTCCACTTGTGCAACATGTGATGGTGCCTTTTTCCGAGATGAGGAAGTCATGGTCATTGGTGGAGGCGATTCGGCATGTGAGGAGGCAACCTTCCTTACACGATTTGCTTCAAAGGTCACGTTGGTTCACCGAAGAGACGTGTTCCGTGCATCAACCATCATGTATGAACGAGCAGCAAATCATCCAAAGATCGAAATCAAAACATTCAGACAAGTCAAGGAATGGCTCAGTGATGAGAAAGGACTTACAGGAGCAGTTCTAGAAGATCCAAGAGATGGATCTACTGAAGACATTGCAGTAACAGGTGCTTTCATTGCAATTGGCCACACACCAATAACAGACTTCCTTGGTGGTCAGGTTACTACTGATGATGAAGGCTACATTCTTCACCATGAACATACCATGACAAACGTACCTGGTGTCTTTGCGGCAGGTGATGTTGTCGATACCCGATACAAGCAAGCGATTACAGCAGCCGGAATGGGTTGTCAAGCAGCCATGGACGCTGAAAAGTGGCTCGAAGAGAACGTCCATTGAACAACGATGTCTATTTGACAGACGTACTCATGGGCTGTCCATGGTCGATATGGAACGTCATGCCCGTCATCTCGTTCTCCCCAATGTTGGCTATGAAGGTCAAGCAAAACTAGCTGCTGCACGCGTTCTTGTGATTGGGGCTGGAGGGTTAGGAAGTCCAGTCCTCCTTTATTTGGCTGCAGCAGGTATCGGTACGATTGGTATTGTCGATGATGATGTGGTTGATGTTTCAAATCTTCAACGTCAAATCATCCACCGAACTGAAGATGTGGGCTCAAAGAAAGTAGATTCAGCAAAGGCGAAATTGCTCGCATTGGATCCCAATATTGAGGTTGAAATTTATTCCCATCGCCTTAACCCAGAAAATGCTCTTGATGTGTTGCAAGGATGGGATGTTGTTGTTGATGGAACAGATAATATTCCAACACGATACCTCATTGATGATGCCTGCCATTTGCTTTCGATACCGTGGATTTACGGTTCGATTCATCGTTTTGAGGGTCAAGTATCCGTCTTCTCGACTGAACAATCCCGTTGCTATCGAGACCTTTTCCCCGAGGCACCACCTGCGGGTGCGTTACAAAATTGTGCAGATGCTGGAGTGTTTGGCGTTCTTCCAGGAGTTGTTGGAGGTATTCAAGCAACAGAAGTCGTCAAACTACTTCTTGGATTAGAAACTCAATTGATTGGTTCATTACTCTTGTACGATGCGCTTGAAATGTCAACTCGTATGCTTCGTTTTGATGCTTTAGATAATCGACAGAAGATAGAGGATTTGTCTGTTGTTCAGCAACTCTTCGATGATCCGCTGTATTGCATGCCGTCAAACAAACAAATTGATGAAGTGTCTCCTAATGGAAGGGGCATGATGCAATCAATTGATGTGGCTTCAGTAAAGGCAAAACAATCTGAAGGATGGAAACCGTTCATTATCGATGTACGTAGTGCGGAAGAACTCGATCAAATTCGCTTGAATAGGTATGATCTTCATGCAGTTCATGATGGTATAGCGTCTCATTCATCAGAAGTCCCAGAAGAGGGAGATATTGTTGTCATTTGTCGTAGTGGTATGCGTTCACAAATGGCAATCATGTTTTTGACTCAAGCAGGAATTGACGCGAATCGTCTTTACAATTTAGACGGGGGCATTATGGCATGGAGTCAAATCGCCCCAGAAGATGTCATAAGAGGCTAAAACAAGGGTGAGGTTCAAAGAGCGTAACCTCTCGTTCCTCGTTGGTCATCATGGCAAAAGTCATCGTTGCGGATGAGAATCAGGGTCGTAGGACCCTCCTTGCATCCACGCTTGAGCGAGAAGGCTTTGATGTTACACGAGCCGGTACGTTACGCCAAGCAGAAGGAACTGCACTGGCTGTAATGCCCGAAATTGTCTTACTCGAAGGGGACTGGAGTTCTGGAGATCCAATTGATGCATCTCAACGATTGATGGGCGATCCTGAATTTGCATTCAAGTGTCGAATCGTCATGTTGTCGAGAAGCAATTCGAGTGAGTTTTTGCTTACTGCAGCAAAAGCAGGTGTCCATGAGGTCATTGCAAAACCAGTTGATATGAGCAAATTAATCGAGCAGTTATGGAAACACGCTCGAAAACAATTCGTTCCACCGCCCGCAGATGTCGAAGTCGGAGGGGGTGGAGGTTCATTCGATGTTGGAATGATGGCTGGTGGAAGTGGCTGGGCCCTTCCTATGCTCAAAGGCCTTGTAGGACCTGATCGAATCAATGAGTCGTTCATCAATGAAATTCTTACTCAGATGGGTGAGGATGGAATGGAAGTTGATACTGGCCTCGAGGCTACTGATCTTTCCAACATTCTACGGATTGCTCTAAATCGTTTGGTTCAAGATGGTGACGGAGGACAAGCAGGAGCAGGTCCTTCCTTTGAAGAACTAAAGAAGAAAAAAGCCCTTGGTGACCTCAGTGACCAATCAAAAACTGTCACAACTGGTGGAATGGAATCTATTCTTGAGACGCAAGCGGAGAATATTGCTTCTGAGATTGAAGCTGTAATGGATGATATCCTTGATGAAACACCAGAAAAGGTGGCAATACTTCCTCATGATGGGCTCGAGCGTATCGATCCACAGGTTCTGAATATGACTCGCTTAACAACCGAAATGGTTCATGAATTAATGTGGGATTTAGGCCGTCCTGGTGCAGTTTCTGATACAACCCTCATGACTCGAATTGAAGACGCAACTGAAATGCTTGGTGACGTTCTATCATCGCTTCCTGAGTCAGAAGAGGAGTAGATTGGAATGAAGAAGCGTTCTGATATTCAACTACCGAAGCCATCCGAACTCCATCTCATGGATGGGCAAAAAAATCTTCAGAAGATGAAAGAACAACAACCAAATCTCTATAGATGGAGGGCTATGTTTGGATTTGTCGTACTTTTTATCTGCGCAATTGCAGGATATTTTTTGTTTAAAGACGCCTCTGAAATCATTGAATGGTTCAAAGGATTTGGTCTCTGGGGGCCGTTCTTATTCACCATTATGCTGTCATTAGCAATCGTATTATTATTGCCTACTCCGTTCGTAAAGATTGGTGCAGGAGCCCTTTTTCCGTTTTGGATAGCAGTATTGGTTAACTTTGTTGCCTCGATGATAGGGGGCCTCATCGCTTTCGTTTTGGGTCGGTGGATGTTTCGCGAATCGATTCAAGCCTCAATTCAGAACGATGTACGAATGCAGAATATCGAGAAAGCTCTCGATCAAGACGCGATGAAAATATCAGTACTCGTTCGCTTGTCGCCAATACTTCCTGATGAATGGCTCAATTACATCATGTCGGCAACTCCGGTTTCGTTACGAGTGTTTTTGCTTTCAAACACGTCCAGTCTCATCTATTGCTTGATTTATGCATATTACGGACACGCGCTTGGTTCAATTGCTTTAAGCCAGTCTGGGATGGGTGGATTGGCCAATTCTCCACTCGGCTTGTTCATGCTCTTGCTTGGCATAGTTGCAACTGTAATCGTAACTGTAATTGTTACCAGGACCTCTATTCGAGTTCTTAGAGAATCCATTGGTGAAGAAGAATAATTCCTTTTTCTGAATATGGAGTCAATCCATAGCATTGAAACTTAGGCGACCTTCGCAGAGACGGGGGCGGGGTATGTCACAAGGAACACTTCCAACAATTTATGGTACTGATTGGGTTCCTAAATCAGCACGTGTTTTCACACAACCATTGCTCATCGACGCTGCTCGTGCAGAGGTGATGCGCTTCTTTGCTGAACGTCATGAAGGTCATGTTTTCCTTGCTGCAAACGTCTGGGATCATCTCCATGTTGATGGTCAGCAATCCTTTGATGGAGAATCATGGCATTCTTTCTCTGAGCGCTTTGTGAAGGCTTTCAAAAAAGGATTTGGAGCTCAAAACGAACTCAAAATCAAGCCTATCTTGGATGATGAAGTAATGCCTCGACGAAGCATAAATGAGCATCTTGATCGCCGTTTAAATCATATCATAATCGATATACGCCTTTGTTTTCGTCGTTTGGCTCATTACATGTCGACTTCCATGGAGAATCGAATGGAATGGCAACGTATGATGACCCGAACACGTGCAATGGATGCTCACCTCAAGGACGTTTTCTTCACTGGAATGGAAACTCCAGATGGTTCTCGATTCGGAGGCAAAGGATTCCGTTCAACATGGCAAGAAGGAGTTGTTGCAATTGCAACCGCTCTGAACAAGACAGATGAACCGAATAAAGATCACACACCCGGTAACGGATATGATGGAGACCTTGTTGCTCCAATGATTCGTGACGTCGGTCTTGCCCTCGCAATGGGTGACACTGTTGTCGATGTCATGGCTGCCCAAATGGGGAAAGCAGATTCCAATCAAAATGGTGGACATGAAGGAGCAGGTGGCCGAGATTTGCACATAGGTGCATGGCATGTTGGAGTTTTACCACCGACTGCCCCTTTGCCTATTGCTAGTGCGACAATGACGGGACTTGCTTTTGCAGCTTGGAAACAAGAACTGGATCGTTTCCATGTTGCTTGCATTGGTGAAGGTGCCTCCTCATCAGGAGAATATTGGGAATCATTGAATCTTGCAGGTGCTCGTGGTCTGCCAATCTGTTACGTTCTTCAGAACAATCAAATTGCATTAGATACGCCTCCCGCAAATCAATCTGGTGTTGAACTTTGGGCGGATAAGGCGGTTGCTATGGGCTTCCCTGCTTGGACAATCGATGGTTCTGATCCTGCTGCATGGCACGCGAGTGTCGCTACAGCGCGTGAATTCAGTATGGAAGGCGGTGGTCCAACAATGGTTCACGTTGAGACAATGCGAGGTTGCGGCCATGCTCATCATCATGACGACCTGTATCTTGGTTCTGAAACAGGAACACCACCGGGATACGTAGACAGGGCTTTGCTTGAGTATTGGGCTGCAAAGGATCCTCTGCCAACTCACAGAGAACTCTTACTCACCTTGGGCGTTGAAGAAAGCGAACTTGAAGGAATGGAAAAAGAGGAACAACTTCGTGTTGACAATGCGCGTTCAGATGTAGAGGAAATGGCCTGGCCAGAACCTGAAACTGTAACCAAAGGCGTTACTACGATTCACGATGCAAGAACACATCAAGATCAAATCGATACCCTTACTTCGCCTTCAGTGGTTGAACTAAATTCAGATGTTGAACCGATTGAATACGTCGAATCTGGGGGCTGGACCTATGCTCGAGCAATCCAACAAGCAATGGTCGATATTGCAAATCGATATGGCGATGATTGTGTGTTCATCGGAGAAGACATGGAAGTTGCCGGAGCTTTTGGGATGAATATGGCTCTCAAGAATGCTGGTCATCAAGAGAAACTCGTCGACATGCCTCTTTGCGAAGCAATGATCGTTCACACTGGTGTGGGAGCCGCTCTATCTGGCATGCGTCCAATGGTTGAAATTCAATTTGGAGGCTTTGCAGCGCTCGGATTTAATGCATTGATCAACAATGCAGCAATGCTTCGCTGGCGCTGGGGCGCTGATTGTCCAATGACAGTTCGAATCCCTCTTGGTGCCCGCACTCGTTCAGGTCCTTTCCATGCAAATATGATCGAATCATGGTTTGCGAATGACCCAGGCTTTGTCGTACTCGCACCAGCGACTCCACAAGCAGCTTACGAATTACTCGTGGAAGCCGCACATCTCGAGGACCCAGTTCTGTTTTTGGAACATATTGGATTGTATGGTCTTCGAGGAGGTCTTACTGGATGGGGCCAGAATATCAATCAAAAAGTTGACACGACATCAGTTCATGAATCCATTGAAAACGGACAACGACACTCAATAGGTAAAGCCTCAATCATACGAGGAGGTACAGATTTAACGCTCGTTACATGGGGGGCAATGGTTCACATTGCAAAACAAGTTGCAGAGAACTTGGCTTCTGATGGAATTGAATTAGAAGTGATCGATCTTCGAACAATTATTCCATTTGACAAAGAAACGTGTATAGCATCAGTTCAGAAAACGGGAAGACTTGTTGTCCTTCAAGAAGGACAATGGCATGGTGGTTTGGGTCACACAATCCAGTCTCAAATCCTTGAATCTACGTTCTATCAACTGGAAGCACAACCAGTCGTTATCGGTGCTTTAGACACTCCTGTACCGTTCTCTCCACCTTTGGAAGATCACACAATCCCTTCGATTGATCACGTGATTAAGGTTATTCAGTCTTTGATGGGATAAGGGCTTCAAGCCAAACAGCAAGACAAGCGCCAAGTGTTGTTGTCAACCAATAAATTGGAATTATTTCAACATCACCAGAAAATAAATTTGGACCGAATGTACGTGCTGGATTCATACTTGCTCCAGTATATGCTCCAAAAATGAATGCCAATACTGCTACTGTTGCACCCACGACGAATGCAATAGGGAGCCAATTGTCTGTTTTTCGTATAATGAGAAGAATTGAAGCCATGAGCAAGAATGTTATTCCAATCTCAATCACTATCAAACTGAACCAAGAGGTATTCCTTATGGTAGGTCCCGCTCCACTTAGAACCCCTCCTGCTAGAACGCCTCCACATAATTGGCCAATAAGATGAGAAAGGGTATCTTTGTTTGAAAGATCACCTCTTCTCCAGAAAGCAATAGATACTGCGGGATTAATATGGGCACCAGAGTATCGCCCTAGAGATAATATTACAAGGCCAACACTGAGGCCAAATGCAAGAGAAATTTCAAGAGATGAGCGTTCCATTGCAACACTACCGCAGCCAATGAAAACCATAGCGAAAGTGCCGACAAACTCGACTGCACCTCGCTTCCACATCGATTATGCCAATTCCATTAAGAACTTGATATTATCTAATTAGATTGGCAGAAGCATGAAAGCCCATGAGGGGTTGGCAAGAGTATGGAGAAAAAGGATGAGTTGATGGGAATTCCCCAACTTATTCACTTCAATGCAATGCTGATTACAGGCGCTTTGTTCATTGGTATACTCCTGGCTGAGTACATGACAACGGATAATTCGATGATCATCATGGGGTTAATTCTTCTGCTTTCGCTTGGCCTGCTCGTTACCAGTGCAGATTTCTTTATCGAAGGAGCAAAGGGGTTAGCGCGAAGGGCAGGGATTGCTGAGATTGTTATTGGTTTGACAATTGTTTCAATCGGAACCTCGCTTCCAGAAATTCTCGTTACAAGTTCTGCAGCCCTTGATGCGGCTGATAATACCGCCGGCTCAGCAGATTTTGCGATAGGGAGTATACTGGGGTCTGTTCTGGTTCAAATAACCCTCATTTTAGGAATCGTTGTGATGACGAAGTCTGTGAAAGTCCGTCCTTCTTGGCTAAATAGAGACGGAGTAATCATGCTTTCATCGGTGCTTTTACTCATCTTTTTTGTATGGACAAACGATACATTAGAGCGTTGGGAAGGAGCAATACTCTCTACGTTGTACGTGACATATATTGTCTGGCTTTTGATGAAAAGAGAAGCGATTCGTCTTGAGGAAGTTGAAGAAGCAGGCGAATATGAAATCAAAGGATCAAACTGGAGTTCTGCAGCATATACAATTATGATCATACTAGGGCTTGGTTTTGCAATATATGCTGCGAACATCCTTGTGGATAAGGCCTGTCATTTAGCACTCGAACTTAACGTACCTCACTCCGTTGTGGGTACGACAGTTTCTGGAATCGGTACTTCCCTACCTGAACTCACAATCGCGTTGATGGCCGCAAAGAGAAGCAAGGGTGTTGCGATTGGAACGTTGATTGGGTCAAATATCACAGACCCTCTTCTCTCGATTGGTATCGCTTCAATGATCCATCCATTATCAATCAGCGAAAAAGATAACGGACTTACAATGGAGATTATAGCCCCCGCTACAGTATTGGGAGTGCTTCTCGCCTTAATTTTCATGCGACGAACTTACAGATTTGAGCGTTGGGAAGGCGCCTGTTTGGCTTTATTCTACCTTGTCTTCTTGGTTGTTTTACAACTTAATCGTTAGTTGAAATGAAATCAAGACTTATGTTTGGTCGCTCTGTGGGGGTGACATGGTCGACTTCCAACTTGATGAAATGCAAGAGATGCTTCGTGAACTTGCTCATGAATTTGCAGTGGATGAAATACGCCCTCATGCTGAGCATTGGGATGAAGAATCAGTTTATCCAAAAGAAGTCATTCAAATGGCTCATGAGATGGGTCTACTCAATCTTCACATTCCAGAGAAATACGGCGGGCCTGGATTAGGCTGCATGGAAGAAGTTCTTGTCAATGAGGAACTTGCATGGGGCGACCCTGGTTTTGCGACTGCTGCTTATGCAACCGCTCTGGCCTGTGCTCCAATCATAACAGGAGCTACTGAGGCTCAGAAAGATATCTGGTTGCGAAAGGTTGCCGAAGAAGGCGCTCTCGCATCCTATGCCATTACAGAACCTGGGGCAGGATCTGATGTTGCAGCCATCAAAACAACTGCAGTAAGGGATGGAGATGAATATGTTATCAATGGCTCAAAGATGTGGATTACTGGAGCAGGATATGCTGACTTTTTCTTCGTTCTTGCCAAGACTGATCCTGATGCTGGCTACAAAGGCATGTCTGGTTTCATTGTCGAATCCAATAGAGAAGGCCTTTCGCTTGGAAAGAAAGAAACCAACATGGGTCAACGATGCAGTGATACTCGTAGTATATCTTTCGATAATGTACGTATTCCTGCGAATCAACTCGTTGGTGAAAGCGAATCAGGTGGATGGATGAATGCAATGAGTGCCTTTGATTTGAGCCGACCAAACATTGCAGCACATGCAACAGGATTGTCCAGAGCTGCTTATGAGCATGCCTTGCAATACAGTAGCGAGCGACAAACCTTCGGTAAGCCCCTTCACAGTCATCAGGCAATCCAATTCATGCTTGCTGATATGAAAACGGATATTGAAGCCAGCCGTATGCTTACTTGGAAGTCTGCTTCAGAAGCAGATGTAGGCGTTAAAAATACAGAATCAGCAGCCCATGCAAAGCGATTTGCATCTGATGCTGCAATGAAAATATCAACTGATGCAGTGCAAGTATATGGTGGATATGGTTATTCTGAGGAATACCCAGTCGCTCGCTTGATGAGAGCAGCAAAGGTCATGCAAATCTATGAGGGAAGTAGCCAAGTACAGCGTATGATCATTGGTCGTGAGATCACAAAGAACCTCTAGTTCGTTGGTCTTCTTGAACATCAAAGGCTCTCATAAGATGGTCAACCAAATCCTCTGCTCTATTTAGATCGGGGAAGAGGTCCTCTTCGACTTGGTCTATGTTATGTTCAAAATCAACGATATCTCCTTCGAGGTCCATAATCTGGAGCGAATTGAAGTACTCTTCCTCTTCTTCCCAATCCATTTCTTCATCATCTTCATCATTCATGTCAATCATGTCCTGAGTGACAATCATCTCATCTTGAAACGTGAAAATATGTTCCAACTTGTTTCGAGGACAAACAATGAATTGAGCAACGAGGGCAATATCCATTGCTAATTCATTATCATTACGTAGGCTGAGGGCCAGTGATGCCAACTTATCGCCAATTGGAAGGTGGGTTTTTTGTTCATTGATGTTCAAACAAAGACTTGCAGTAAAATTTTGGTCTTTTGATTCGATATCTTTCTTCCACGCCGCACCAATGACTGAAGTAGACCACGTTTTCCTCCTCCTATTCGAGTTCTCACTCAGTCCTGGATGAGGTAATTGTTGCTTTGCTTTTACTTCGTAGTGTCTCCCTGAAGTACCCTTGACTCGTACTTGAATCATCCCTTGGGAAAAGGTTTCTATCAAATGAAAGTGTTCCATTTGGCATATGCCTCTTAGAAATTCCATCGATTTTTCAAATGGATCCGTACTTTCTTCTGAGGACATGAAACTTCTAATCTTCGACTGTTTATGAACAGAAATCTGAATGTACTTGCCGCTTACGCATGAGCATGGCCAAAGCAATTGAGGTGTTAGTCCTAGCAGCTGGGCTCTCGAGAAGACTTGGCCAGCACAAGGCTATGATCGACATCAATGGCCACCCATTGGTTCATCATATCGTGAATAGGCTTTATCGGTCTGGAATGACATCAATTACTTCGGTGACGAACAGTGACCTTCTCGCAGATGTTATGCTTGCATGTCCAAGCGTAAATGTCGTTCTTAATCCGTCTCCAGATTTAGGTCGTACAGAATCGATACGATGCGGTCTTCGTTCGATGATTGAACGACTTGGTTCCTTACCCAAACGGGTTCTCATTGTTCCAATTGATCGGCCTGGATGGGATGAGAACATAATCAAGTTGTTAGTAGATCCTGGGATTTCGACATATCCAGTCTCATCTGGAAGAGGGGGTCACCCTCTTTACTTGGAAGAAGAAGACATACGTTCAGTTTATCTTTCAAAGGGAGATGTTCCACTCAAGGATATTGTAAACTGTCAAGCGGTTGAGGTTGACTTCGATTCATTGCATCTGAACATCGATACTCCCGAAGATTTAGAATTACTCAATGCTGTTGCTAAGGAACCTTGGTTCTAAGGGCAAACCGTATGTGTATCAATCACAACGGATGGATATGACCGCAAGGGTACTGGGATGGGTGTTGGAACAGTTACAACACAACTCATCGGTAGTTCTCGCTTCAGTCGTTGCAACAAAAGGTAGTGTGCCAGGTAAATCTGGTGCACGGCTTGCGATGAGAAAAGACAACACCTGGATTGGTACAGTTGGTGGTGCTGGTTTGGAAAAGAGGATACTCAGCCGATGTGAAGAGTTGCTTACTCAGTCCACGACCACATCTGAGGTGGTTACGTTCGGGTTAAACAAAGGTGCGAAGGGCTATGAAGTTCAACCTCTTGACTCTCTTTGCGGTGGACAAGTAACCATCGCGTTGGAGTTGATGATGCCAATGCCACACATACTTTTGATGGGAGGGGGGCATTGCTCAGAAGCTATTTCCAAACTGCTTCCACTAACGGGATGGAATTATTCAGTTCAAGATACACGCGAAGCGTTTGCACATTCGGGACTGTATCCGGATGCAGTTGAATTACACGCAATGGGCGTGGTTGATTTCTTTGAAAATGAAACGCATGAAAGTCTGTCTCGTTTTTCGGATATCCTTCTTCTGGGGCACGATTATCAAGAGGATCTTGAGCGTTTAAAGATGATTTTACACACAGCTCAATCGAGTAAATCTTCTCTCGATGGTAACGAATTTCCACGAATTGGTGCGATAGGAAGTCGCTCTAAATGGCAAACCTTTGAATCCGCTTGCATTGATGATGGAATTGAACAAGCATATCTTTCAGATGTTCGATGTCCAATTGGTCTCAATGTTGGAGCAGATTCTCCAGAAGAGATTGCGATTGCAGTACTTGCAGAGATTCTTTCACTGCACAAAGGCGTCGATGTTGATTCACCAACATGGCGAGAAAAGTAGGTCTGAACATGGTATCAATGGATGAGTCTTGGACTCTTCGAAACGGTATGGTCATCCCTCACCGTTCAGTACTTGCTGCTATGACCAATAAACAGAGTCATGAGAATGGTTGCCTTTCGGATAATGAAATCAATTTTCTGAAACGAAGGGCCAAGGGCGGTTTTGGAATCATTACGACAGCAGCTTCCCATGTTCAAGAATCTGGTCAAGGTTGGACTGGGGAAATGGGGGTATGGGGCGATCATCATGTTCCTGGTCTCTCTCGTCTGGCTGATGAAATTCGTCGATATGGTTCTAAGAGTTTTGTTCAGTTATTCCATGGAGGGATGAGGAGCCCATCTTCGCTTACAGGACAACAACCGGTTTCAGCAAGTGAAAACTTCATCTCAGATTCACAAGGAACTTCTCGCCCAATGACTCTAGAGGAAGTGAACGAAACAATCGCTTCGTTTGCCAATGCTGCAAAACGATGCGAAGAAGCAGGGTTCGATGGGGTGGAACTTCATGGTGCTCACGGTTATCTCATCGCCCAATTCCTTGGGGCTAAGACCAACAGAAGAACAGATGAATTTGGAGGAGATGTTCTTCAAAGAATGACATTTCTCAACAAAATAATTGACGCGATACGAGCGATTGTCTCTTCGAAGTTCTCTCTTCTTGTGCGGCTATCACCTGTTTCAGATGACATAGGAATCACTCTGGAAGATACGCTCATTGTCTGCGAATCATTACTTTCTAAATCTATAGAAGGGCTGCATATATCGTGTTGGGATGTATTCGAAGAGCATACGACGGGACTGACTCTTACAAAAGAAATCTCACAGTTTATCGATCACCGTATACCGATTATTTCTACGGGTTCTGTATGGACAGGTAATGATGCTCACTTTTTACTCGAAGAAGGGGCTGACGCAGTCGGTGTCGCTCGGGTTGCTTTGCCATTCCCAGATTGGGCTCTTTCCAGCGCTTCCACGGACTACGCCCCTGCAAAGCCTCCATTCACTCCTGAGAAATTAAGAGATGCTGAATTAAGCCCTCTCTTTGTTGAATACATGAGAAGATGGAAAGGGTTTGTTACTGATGGGAGATGAAAATCCTTTTCCTGAAATATGCAAGTTCTTGAATTGATTCGAGTATGTCATCAAGAGCTAAGTGTGCTCCTTTCTTGTTGAATCGTGATACTTCGGGATACCATCTCCGTCCAAGTTCCTTAACAGTTGATACATCGATCATCCTGTAATGAAGGAATTCAACAATTTCAGGCATTTGTTTTTGGAGGAAGAGGCGATCATTCCAAACTGAATTCCCACATAGTGGGGCTGTGTTTTCATTCACATGTTCACGAAGAAATTCCATCGTCTGCCGTTCTGCTTCTTCCACTGTAACCGAGTTATTGCGAACACGCTCAACCAAACCACTTCGATTATGATGTCGAGTATTCCATTCATCCATTCCTTCCAAAAGCGTCTCTTCGACTGAAACTGCTAGGTTGGGGCCTTCTGCGATGATGTTCAATTCACCATCTGTAATGACCGTAGCAATCTCTATGATTTTCTCTTTAGAGATGTCTAAACCTGTCATCTCCAAATCAATCCAGACCATACGGTCATCTCTATTCTCCATGATGTGGCCAACAAGCCAGAGCATTTGAAGTCGGCGCAGAGTTCTTGATACACCCATGCCACGACACGGTATGGCGGATGCCTCCGATGTTCTTGATGCGGTGCTCTTGGAAGTGATTCCAATGCCTAGAAAACCAATTGCCTTTGGCCTTACTGCTCTAATTTTCAGTGTGATATTCTTTGCATATATCGCTCATGAATTCACTGCAGATTCGAGTTCAAGTCCTGTGATTGTTGAGCAAAACACATCCACCGATTGGCGTCACTATTCCGTAGTAGCACCGATTGATACGGGGATAAACGTCTATCACGACCACTTTCGTACCGATGAGATTTATCCAAACTGGCTTTTGGAACAGTTGGGTGTAACAATGACCTGTGGTATCACATTTGAGGGAAGTTGGCAAGAACGGTATGAAGCAGACAGAGAAACCTGCTGGGATGTCATTACCACCAGTGATATCGTCTATTTTTATGGCACTAAAATCATTGGAACTTCCCCTGATGGTGGAACAAATATCCACATTTTGGATGATCCTGAAGATGGGCATGGAACAGCCGTGACAGGGGCGGTTCTGGATGCAAATCCAGATGCAGTCATCTTCTTTGTTGAAGGATTTTCCACCGAGGCAGTCCTTGCAGCAGCAAATCAACCGCTTGTTGATATTATTTCCACATCGTTTGGTGCCATTGGTTCACTCCCTGTTCCTGGAATCGAAACTGCAACCTATGAGGCAGTTGTTGTTCAAAACAAAATCCACACAGGCGCTGCAGATAATACACCTTCTCCAGCCATCCAAGATGCTACAGCAGGGCCTCCTTGGTCTATTGGAATCTCTGGATACGCAGAGGAAGGTGATGACCAAAAGGAAACTATGAGTGGCTCGTATCCTGATATTGCTGCTGATTGGACACAAGTCCTGCCGAATCACGACGATACTGATGGCTATCATGAGACGTCCGGGACTTCCTTTGCTACACCACGCACTGCTGGGATTCTTTCGTTTGTTCTCCATCAACTCCGAGATGAATTTGGAGATTGGGGCTCGGGTGCTTCTGCTGAACGTGGAGGTTATCTCGTCAATGGAGCCACATCTGATGAATCCTCTTTTACAATGAGAAACTCAGAAATGCGTCATGCGTTGAACATATCTGCTTGGTATCCGACGTTTACAACATGGGATCCTACATCCGGGACTATGCCAATCTCTCCTGTTGCTCCATGTACTCAGGTTGGATGGGGTGTCGTAAACATCTCAAACATTGATCTGATCATCAAGCATTTAAACGGCAGTGAACCTATGGATAACAGGCCATCTGATGTCGTTCTTTGTATGGATGCTAATCAGCAGATGAGAGAAGCATATTGGGGCATTTATCCAACAACTGTAGGCGAGACGCAATCATACGTCCCGTATGCAGCAATCTTCAGAGAAGACTGATTACTTTGGCTCAAAGTCAAGGATGATTTGTCCAAGCAAATTGACTCGAACAACCGGATTGAATCCTTCATGGGGAGTCATCTCAATTGTGCGCTTGATCTGTTCAATCGCTTCAGGAGGCATTCGAACATCGAATGATTGAAGTGTTTCGATATAGCCTTCATTTTTCCTCGTCGGAGTCCTCATTGGAGCAGCCTTAACTGGCTTTGGAACCGGAACTGCCTTTGCAATTTTCTCTACGACTTCTTCAGCAGCTTCCTCGACCGTTTCTATAACTTCGACAACTTCAGACTCATCAGCATCCTCAACTTTCTCATCAGCATCCTCAACTTTCGCCATTAATCCCTTGGCTGGAGTGACTTCAGCTTCCTCAATCCATGTATTCAATTCGTGTACTTCTTCGGTATCACGTACATCGATTGTATGTCGTCTTTGTTGATAGATGAATCCGTATCCAAGAGCCAATAATCCCATCAAGACAATTGTCAGTGAGCGATAGATGACTTCATCAATTTGGTTGAATAAGATGATCAAGGTAATCATTGAACCGTAAACACCCAATGCTCTTCTCCATCGGACATGTGAATGCTTTGAGTCAAAGCCCGTAATAGCAAGCCCAGTTAGTAATGCCGTTGTAATAAAGAGAGCAAGTTCAGTTTGATTTTCTCCAAGCCCATAAAGGACACCGGTAAGGGCTGATACGACACCTGCAAAGCCGATATACTCTACAAAGTTGAAGAACTCCTCATCATTTTCCCAATCAAAGAGTTTGGAATCATAAATTAGATCGGTCTTGGATGAATAAATGACGAGTACCAAGCCTTCAATAAAGAACACAGAACCAACCAATATGTTTCGCATAGCCTCATCAGCAATCTCAAAGGTTGAGAGTTCATTTCCAACCGTTAAGCCATGGAGCAAGGGAAGGAAGAGGATTGAGATTTTGTTTCCTTTCTGGAAAGCATCCTGGGTTGCCCATGCGCTTGCAGCAATCATTCCTATGCCGCCAAACACGTTGAAGGAAAGAAGAAGTGATGCCATTGCCAAAAATCTGAGTTGTGCTTCAAGAGGAAGGTCCATTTCAAAGGAATTTGAGCCTTCCTTGACGTTCATTCGTAGAATGCCTCGTTGTTCTGATAGCCACAATCCAAAGATACCAATACCAGACCAGAGCATTGAACTTCCAAATACATGGTCATCGAAATCTGAAAGTCCATCCGAGAATCCAATGAGGAAGGAGAAGATGAGGGCTACGGATAACATCGGAATGAGCGCTAAATCTCCACGGATCCATGAATTGGTGATTCCAAAAATGACGGCAATGAGTGGAAGCCAGGATGCAGTAGGTAAGACTGCTGCAATCGAAAAGAGGAACCATATCGCTGGAATAACCCATGGATATGGATTTTCAATAACCTCATCTGCGACAAGCCTTGAACGGATGTCATAGATACTCGAGCACAAGATGAGCATCATGTGGGCTCCTACGATTAATCCAGTAACTTCGCTAAACCACAGAACTGTTGGTTCTGTTGCTAGTTCTACATTGGATAGAATACCGTCAAGAAGTTGGTGTGCTAAGCCATGGTCTTCAAGCCAAAACATCGAGATTAATGCAAGGGGGGCAATACATGATACAACGTGGTGTCGATACTTGAAAGCAGTCGATGCGACCAGACCATACATGGTCAAGAAGAGCAAGCCTCCAGATTGGTCAAGCATTCCTAGAAAGAGTAATCCACCGAGCATAACTTGATCTGCACCTCTGTTCAGAACATCTCTGTCCAGACCTCTCTTTGTAATGATGGAATGTACTGCTACTGGGGCGAGGAGGAAGACAAGATCCCATACAATTCCTGCTTTGAATAAATCATCTGTGTGGTCCATTCGAGCCTCACTCATCAGGGGCATAGATGCTCCAGCAATCACCAAAAGCATGAGCGTGCCAAGTGCTCGACTTTCAGAGGAAATAACATCCATTCTGTAGACTTCATAGATGAGTAATGAGATTGGTAAAAGGTAAATCCCTATGATGTAATAGTTTGAATTGAGTAAAACATCGGGGTCAAGTGTGCTAATTCCGATAGAAATAGCCAGAAGAGCAAATGCAAGGGATGGTCGAGCAATTGTGCCATATGATCGCATTTCAGTGGCTTTGTCAGCCTCGTCTTTGAGATACCAGGCATTTGTTTCAGCGTCATAGGAGTAGCTTCCTGCTGCATTAATGGCGATGATATCTAACAATTTTCCAAAGTCCAGTTCAACATCTCGAACCGAATTAAATAATGCGTAGACGATGAACCCGAGAAGCATAAATTCAATCGAAAGTCCGTTCAAACTATCTGTTTTGTATGAATCGGGAATGTCGAGTTTTCCGAACAAAAGTAATCCAGAACTCAGTGTAAGAGAGGTAAGAAGGGCTAGAGTAGCATTTCTCTTTTCAATATCATCTCCACTTCGAGCCTTACGCATGGACTCATACACCATCGATAAGAGATAGCCAACAAAGATCCATGTAACAAACCAATATGGAGAGTCAAGAATTGTACTGCTTAGTGCAATGAATATAACGGATTGCACATTGCTCCAGATTGATATTTTGTCCATGCGACGGGCAGTTTCTGCAATGACAACAATGCCGATTGCAACAGTTACGTTGACTGCTTCGTTTTGGATACTGTTTCCAATGACATCTCCAAACAGATAGGAGAATGAGAGTGCAGAAATTGTGAGGTTTGCAACCCACTTCCGGGTTGCTTCTGCTGCGAATAACATGTAGGAGATCATCACCAATGCAACGCACCAGGGCATAATCGCTTGGTCTCCGTCCAGTGTCCACAAAGCGAAAGCAAGCCCAATCGGCATTGCAGGAATTCGATTCTTTTGGGCTGCAGGGAAATACGCCAAAAGCAGAGTGAGCCAAAGAACGACTGGGAGAGTAAATACTGTTTGGAGTTCACTGCCCCATTCTGTACTCGTAGATTTGATTGGGCCCAAGATAAGATTGTAGTCATTCAAGTTCGCAATGAGCATTGCAACAATCACTTCACCGATGAGAATAAAGGACATTTTCTCTACAAGTTCACGCTTTAGTTTCTCACTGCTCGCGAGTGTCCCTTGTATGATAATGATGAAGACAAGAAGTGACAAAGCACCACCTGCTCCATCATCTCCTGCATTTTCATTGAGAAGTTCGTACACAATTGGAATCAATCCAGAGACAACGCTTACAACACCAAAATTAATCGCTTTGTTCGATTGAAGAGCCGTATACATCGAAAGACCGGAGAGACCCACTATTGCAGTTCCTAATGGATAGGAGACCTCATAATCAGCCCATTCAATCCAGGTTCCTACTCCGACGAGTAAAAGGGCAAGTGGAATATAGGCTGCAACAGCCCAGCCAAAGGAAGTTTCTCCTTTGTACCTCTTCAGTATACGTTGATGTCCGAAGCACATGAGTGCTGCTCCAATTGCTTGGGCATAGATCAATTCACCTTTTGCCATGAAAACGCCGTCAACATCTTCGCCTAAGTAATGAAATTGGGAACTCCAAGGGGACTCCATTATCACGTATCCTGCAAGGTAACGAACACCCCATAACAATCCAACTGCCATGAAGAAAAAGGATAAACCAAGAAGATAATTTTGGGAAATCATCAGATGATTATCGTTCTTTTTAGCTTGTAATTCAACCATAAGCAATGCAATTGCTGACGAAAGCAATCCTCCAATAAAGAGGATGAGGAACTTCTCTTCACCAACATCTTCAGCGAATGCGATACTCAGTAACCCAATCCATATCGCAAGCATGGCGACTCCAAACATAATCACCTCAGTGAACCGTTCAAGGAATTGGCCCGTATCACTTGAACCAGGCGGTCGAACAACGATTGGTGCACTAGGTTGAATTTCATTGCTTGCAAAGATTGCATCATTTGCAATGGAAATTGTTTTCTTGGGAGCACGTACTGGAGCTGGCATCTTAATCGAGAAGAAATACTTCATCGGATTCTTAAGCATATGCCCTGCACAGGGCCCGATAGTTAGGATTCCATGGGGAAAACTTACGCTCCAATTGAAAGAGTTCAAACAATAGTATCGATTGGATAGTGTATGAGCCGAAAGAGCGGAGCACGTTCAACCTTGATTTTAGCGTGTATGACCATGTTTTTACTTCCCACAGTTCTTGCAACCTTATCTGTTGAAGATACAGCCTCAGAGCCTCAAGAAGAAGGATGGTGGGTCGATACCACTGTCGATAGAGACGGGAACGGCATTGGAGATATGATTGAAGTTCATCAAAAGAACCCATATTTCCTTGATGCAGAGAAAACACTTCCACTGATTATCGACTTTGACCATACACCCGGTGATGAAGAGATCCAGATGCTTGCGGAACAGGTGAATTTCCAACACCAATGGACTCTTGAAGGGATTGATGCTTTGGCAGGCAGAGTGCCTGTTGGCGATATTCTAACAGCATCTCGACTTCCAGGAGTTGTTATGCTTGAACTCGACGGAATTCTTGAGGTAACAAATGGAGATGCGGCCGTTCTTCACGGCGTCGATACAGTCTGGCAAGATACAGGATACGACGGTGCAGGTAGTACAGTTGCTATCATTGATACTGGGATTGATGGAAATCACTCCAGCCTTGATGATCATGATGATGATCCATTAACCCATGATCCGAAGGTCATCGGATTCTACGATCCTGTGAACAATCCTTCTTTAACAAATGGGACCGAAGTATTCGCTTATGACGATCAGGGGCATGGTTCTCATTGCGCTGGAACAACCGCTGGAACCGGTGCTCCCACATACGAGCACATTGGAATGGCTCCACAAGCTTCTCTCGTCGGCGTGAAGGTGCTTGATGCAGGTGGTTCGGGAAGTTTCGCAACAGTCATGGCTGGGATGGAGTGGACAGTCGAAAAGCGATATGAATACAATATCCGCGCTGCTTCGATGAGTTTAGGTGGGCCAGGTGCAATCGAATGGACTTCTTCCGAGGAAGACAGTGTAAACCGATACGCGAACGAAATGGTACGTGCTGGAATTGCATTGTTCATCGCAGCAGGTAACAACGGTGTATCTGCTCAAATCGGTACACCCGGTTCGGCTGAAGATGCAATTACAGTTGGTGCGCTTGACAAGAATTCAGCCATTGCAGTCTACTCAAGCCAAGGTCCAACCGAAGAAGGACGTGTAAAACCAAACATTGCCTATGTTGGAAGCAACGTTATGTCGGTCGCCTTCAATACAGGAGATCAATACACAGACATGTCTGGTACATCGATGGCAACCCCAGGTGCAGCGGGTGTCGCAGCACTCATGCTACAAGCAAATCCAGATCTATCTCCTTTCGATATTCGAAATATTATGCAAGAAACAGCAACCTATCGTCAATGTGCTTACATGCTTGCTAACGAGCCATGCGCTGAAGATTTAATTCCTAAGAATCGTCAAAACAATGTGTATGGGCACGGTGAAGTACGAGCTCTTGACGCCGTTCTTGAAGCAGCACAGGAAGATTATGAATTCGACACATCAATCTCCGTAGTTGTCTCGACAACAGCCGGAATGGATAATAGGATCCATCTTGATCGTGGCGATTCAGTTTCCTTTGATGTTGTCGGGGATATCGAGACAGTTCAATGGAGAAGCAATCACCTTCGCGACGATTGGTCAAACATTCACGGTTTCGATAAAGGAAATCCATCAGGTGAACTTTACTTGATCGATATCGTCCATCAGTTGAAACATCTTCCAGGAACAGATGTGATGGGCAATCATACTATTTCTCTACGCGGAATTCAATACAATGAATCTGGAGGCCAGTCTTCCTCGACACCTCTTGTGACTGCTGAGGTAATGATTATGAATGCAAATACTGATGCCATCACAGATGAAGAAAGCGAAGGTCTTCCAGCAGTTGGTGTAATTGGAACAATGGCCATCATTGGCCTAGGAATCGCAGCATCATCCCGGGATGAAGATACGGTTGATGAGCAGTAATTGCGAACCCTATATTGATATGCGGATTTGATTAGGTAAGGTTGGGCGAGTCATATGGTTGGAGAAGCACACGTATCAATGATACCAACAACACCCAAGAAAGTATGGTCTGCGAATGTTAACGGTCATGCTGTACAAGCTCTCGCACCTTCAAACGCTATTCTGCTCGACGTTTTACGAGATGAAGTAGGCATGCTTGGCGTTAAGCGTGGATGTGATCTTGGGACCTGTGGCTGTTGTACAGTTTTGGTCAATGGTGAACCTCGTCTTTCTTGCCTCTGTCTTGCGGGTCAAGTTGAAGGCGATGAAATTACAACAGTTGAAGGACTTTCTGAAGGGGCGCATTTGGCACCGATTCAAACCTGCTTCGCAACACATGGTGGCTCTCAATGCGGTTTCTGCACACCCGGTTTCCTCATGGCTGCTGAAGCCTTACTCGATTCAAATCCAGAACCCACCCGAGAAGAAATTTCTTGTGCAATTGACGGAAATCTGTGCAGATGTACTGGATATCAACAAATTATCGATTCAATAGAAGCTGCAGCGGAAATTAAGCGAGGAGATGCCCCTGCTCCAACACCTGCAAGCAATCCTCATCCAAATCCTCACCCTGAAGGGCCAGACCAGCCATCGATGCCACCGGGCCATGCGAGATGATCTCATGTCTGGTGGATATCGACAGCAACCAGGGGCTTCACGTGGAACCACTCGAAAAGATGGGAAGCGTGTGGCTGGGAAACAAAAGTTTCCTCCTCCAGGTTCAGGCGGTTCACATCCAAACATGGCGCCCCGTGATCTCGATTGGATACCAGAATCTGTCGGGGGCAACGAGCCACAACCTGCTGGTTCACACATCCACGACAGATATCGAACTGGCACCTCGGTCGGGAAACCGCGTGCGTTGGTTGATTCGCACGCTAAAGTAACAGGACAAGCATGGTATGGCGACGATGTACGTTTACCAAACGAAATTATTGGAAAGATACTACGCTCACCTCATCATTATGCAAAAATCAAATCCATTGATACCTCCAAGGTTGAAGCATTACCTGGCGTTCTCGCAGTCGCAACAGGCCAAGATGCACCGAATACATTCGGTGTTCTACCCGTAACAAAAGACGAGCATGCAATGGCAGTTGAGAAAGTTCGACACGTTGGAGATCTCGTCGCATGCGTTGCTGCAATAGACGAAGCAACTGCAATGGAAGCGCTGAATCTCTTTGAAATCGAATGGGAAGTGCTCGAACCAGTCTTCGATCCAAAGAAAGGCTTGGAAGATCAAGACGAACCAATTCACTGGCGTGGCAAGTATCACGTTGGAAAGACAAATGTTCAGAAGCGTGTATTCCAAGAATTCGGAGACCGTTCGCTGGTTGAAGAACCATCTGCGTCATCGCATGGAAAGTGGAGAATGGAAGGTGTCCATCACGGCTTTACCGAACCGCATGCAGTTGTAGCACACTGGGATCCAAACGGACGTCTGCAATTATACACGCCTCAACAAGTTCCACACTATGCACATCGTGCCTTGTCGACTGTACTCGAAGTTCCAATGCACCAAATCAACGTCATACGAACCTTTGTTGGTGGTGGTTTCGGTGGAAAATCGGATCCATTCCCTCACGAGATGTGTGCTGCGATTCTTGCACGTAAGGCAGGTCGTCCTGTCCGTATCAATTTCAGCAGAGAAGAAGTCTATTGGATAAATCGGGGCCGTCATCCAAGTCATATTGAAGTCAAGATGACTGCAGATGAAGATGCGAGAATTTCCGGTTTTGATATCGATGCTCTCATCGATGGCGGAGGATTTGCATCCTTCGGACACGTAACATCATACTACAATGGTGTCCTTGCAACCGCGCCATACGAACTCGGTTCTTTCCATTACACAGGTGCTCGGGTTTGGACCAACAAACCAGCAAGTGGAGCAATGCGTGGGCATGGTGCTGTAAACACGAGATGTGCTGTTGAAGTTGGGCTTGATGAAATGGCCGAACAACTTGAGGTCGATCCGATCGATTTGCGACTTGCCAATCTCTTGCCACCTCATAGCCGAACAATTTCTGGATTCCGCATCACATCCAACGGGATGCGAGAAGCACTTGAACGCGTACGTAAAGGCTCAAATTGGGACCAGAAATTTAGACAAATGCCGCTCGGAAAAGGAATTGGAATCGGTTGTGGTTTCTTCATCTCTGGTTCGGGATTACCAATCCATTGGGATCCAAACAGATTCCCTCATGCAACCGTTCACATGCAAATCGACATGGATGGAGGTGTAACTGTCCATACCGGTGCTGCAGATATCGGACAAGGTTCTACCACTGCTGTCGCACAAGTTGTGTCAGAAGTGTTAGCCCTTCCAATCGAAATGATTCACGTTCGTTCTCATGAAAGCGATACAAGCCCTGTCGATTTGGGTTCCTATTCAAGCAGAGTGACGTTCATGAATGCAAATGCGGCCATAAGAGCAGCACTAGACATTCGAGAAAAGTTGCTTAACGCTGCTTGGGAAATGATTGGATACCATCCTGACGTTTTGGTCTTAAATGATCGAAGAATCTACTACAAACACGACCCCGCCGTCGGCGTTTCATATCTTGAAGCTCTCCACAAAGCCCAGGAAGATAAAGGCTCGTTAATTGCAAGTGGTGCATATCGCTCACCTCCAATGGGTGGTGTTCACAAAGGTGCAGCTGCTGGACTGGCTCCTGCTTATTCATTCTCTGCGTATGTTGCTGAAGTCGATGTAGATGTTGAGACAGGTCTTATTTCTTGTACGGATGTATGGGCTGCACACGATTGTGGAAAAGCCCTCAACCCTCTTGCAGTTGAAGGACAGATTATTGGCTCCTGCCACATGGGTCTCGGGCAAGTTCTGTCTGAAAAGATGGTTTACGGTCGAACTGGCCATCTGCAAAATCCAAATCTCTTGGAATACAAGATTCCATCTATTCACGAAATGCCGAACGTAACGCCGATTATCGTGGAATCATCTGATCCAGAAGGGCCATTTGGGGCAAAGGAAGCAGGAGAAGGGCCACTATTGCCGATTCTTCCTGCAGTTGTGAATGCGGTCTATGATGCAATAGGAGTTCGTATCAGAGAATTGCCACTTACTCCAGATGTTGTCTGGAAAGCTGTTTCTGCCAAGACAAAATCATTGGATGGTATTGACTCAACCGATTTACCTGCACCACGTTTAACCCATGGACCTCTCCAAGCAACATTGGTCGAACGTGGAAATGAACACAAAGCACGCGACAAAAAGCGACAAAGAAGCGAAGACACGTCTGCATATGTCAACGGTGTCCTGTTTGGTTTCGACCCTGAAAGGCCGATGGAAGATCAAGTCGAAGGATGGAGGACTGCCGTTGAACCAAATCCTGAACAACTTGCAGAACTTGGCTTGGCTGGAAAAGCATGGCTCAAGCAAGAACAACGCCAGATGGGAGGTGAACAATGATGCTTATGCCTCCGTTTGAACTCCACCATCCAAAATCTATAGAAGAAGCTTGTAAGATGGCTTCATCATTTATGGAACTCGGGGAATCCTTTGATTGGGTTGCTGGTGGCACGGACTTGCTTCCAAATTACAAATGGCACATCAATGTGAAAAAGCACGTCATCTCCCTTGCCAAGATTTCCGGAACAGATACCATTTCAATGACTGAAATCGGAGCAATGGCTCGCCTTAATGCGATCACTGAATCGGATGATGTCCATCCACTTCTCTCAGAAGCAGCAGCCAAAGTCGCTTCTTCCTTGATTCGTAACAACGCTACCCTTGGAGGAAATCTTTGTGTTGATACCCGTTGTTTCTGGTTCAATCAAAGTGAAGATTGGCGTCGTTCAATCGATTGGTGCCACAAGGAAGATTGCGGTACCGGGTCTGATTGCAGAGTTATTCCAAATCAGAATACTCTCTGTGTTGCCACCTATCAAGGAGATCTCGCTCCTTCATTGATGGTTCTCGAAGGAATCATTCACCTTATTGGCCCTAGCGGATCTCGAGAAATACCTGCTGAAGAGTTTTTCCAACTTGATGGAATTACAAGAAATGTGCTTGAAGAGGGCGAATTTGTGCTCAAGGTAACCTTCCCAGAGAACGTTTCTTCAAGAGTAGGATCTTACCATAAATTGCGTGTACGTGAATCATGGGACTTCCCTGAAGCAGGAATCTCTGCAGCATGGATTCCAGGTGATGGTTCAACCCTCCGAGTTGCCTCCACAGCGCTCGAATCAATCCCTCGCCTCCATTTAGAACAAGTTGCGGAACTTTCTGGCGAATTTAACTCAAATCAGATCAAGTCTTTGTCTGAAGCGGTAATGAAATCCATCAAGCCAGTGAACAACACGACGCTTCCTCCACGATACAGGAAGGCTATGGTCAAGGTGCTAGCAAAGCGTTCACTCAATCAGATTTTGGAGGCTTCTGAATGAAAGTAAGATGTTTACTTGTATTTTCATTGCTTTTGCTAGGATTCATACCGAACTCATCGGCTCAATTTCCAGATAATAGTCCATGGGAATTTGGTTGGGAAACTGATGTAGAGCCAAGTTATGAGCTGATGCTCGATGGTGACAAGTGGGAAATTGAAGACATGCTCTACTTTTATGTTGAAAACACTCGTATGAATGACCTTTCTCTAACAATTTCAGTAGAATTTGATTCTGAGGATGAATTATTGGAGGCGACATTTGATGAAGAAATCAGTATTGCATCTCAAGAAAACAAAACATTCTCTGTTGAATTACTCAGTTCAAATCCAGATGATGTTCGTGGATTCTCTACAGATACCTCCTTTTCAATTAAGATTACAGCCACTGAAACAGCAGGTTCGGCTGAAATATCCAGTAAGGAAATTGAAGCAGATCTCAAGGTTCCTCGCTCACACAAACTCGTTCCAGAGGCAACTACGCCGACATACGCCATCTCTGCAGGAACTTGGGTTGAAGCGACGCTCCATCTCAATAATATGGGCAACTCTGTAGATGCTGCAAAGGCAATAGAAGCCGAGGTCCGAAGTTGTCCGCTTCTTGATATCACTGGACTTGATTCTGCTCTAAACGTACAGGTACAACCTACTGGAATTAACGGGCAAGAGGCAGAGTCGTTTACCTTCAGAATTGAACCATCTTCTGCCCACCCCAGCCGTACCTGTGAAGTCACTATTTCAATCACATCTGAAGGGAATAATATTCAGCGGAGTGTCGTGTTTGATATTGAAATTCAAGACGGTGATGGTTCCGATTCGAATTCGAATTCTGGGACGGATTCAGGTTCCTCGAGTTCAGACTCGTCAGATGAGGACTCTTCGGCGCTCCCTTCCTTGAGTTTCTTGACGACTTTCGTTTTAGTCGCAATCGCTGCATTAACTCGTTCTAAAAACGATTGAGTGGCCCGAAAACTGGTAGTATTAAGGCCTAATTTTATACCAAATAAGACTAAACGTCAAGGCAGAATCATTATGTGTGTAACGAGGTTCCGAAGAAAGGAACATACTACTCTTGTAGTAGAAATGAGGTATAATTATGGCAGAAGCAGAGAAAACAAAACTCTCTGTAGAAAAGAAATTATTGGCAGGTCTTGTCGTTTCTATTCTCCTTTCCACAACACTCATTGTTCTCGCAAGCTCTTCTAAAGAAACAGTGTTCTCTCCATATGTGCGAGATGCTGATGGAGCATATCAATATCAACAACTAACAAAGATGAGAGACTCTCTTGGAGAGGACGACGGTTACGAAATCTACAACACTATGTCAACCCCAATGCTCGTGAATGATTGGCAAGATCCTCACCGAACCATGCTCATCATTACTGCGCCTGAGAAACCATTCGATGCTGCTGAAGCAAGTGCAATCCATGACTTCGTAACTGAGAAAGGTGGAAAAGTAATCCTTGCAGCAAGTTCAACAAATGCACAACGTGTTGCGGAAGAGTTTGGTATTCTCTACTTCGATGCACCTATCTTGGACCAAAAGTGGTTCTATGAAGTAGCTAACTCAGTTGGAGAACGAGAACCTGAGGATCAAACACGTTTGTGGTCTGTAGCATCCGTAAATCAAGATCTTGATGAGATGGACGAAGCATCCTTGCGCACTCCATGCACTGAAGAATTGGTCTCGAACTCCCAGGTAGATAACTGCCGTATGCCAGTACTTTTCCACTCACCTACTGCGATTCAAGTCCTAGATGTTGAAGATGATAGCAGAGAAGTCAGTGTTCTTGCTTCTGCAAGCGACCAAGCATTCGTTGCTCGTTCAGGATATGACATCAACAACGTAGCAAATCCAAAGACCGGTAAAACCGACCTCATGATCCGAATCGATTACCCTGGCATTGAAGCCTATGACAAGACTTCAGACAAAGACCTCGGCAAGGTTGAAGTCACTGGAAGCATTGTGTTCGTATCCGACCATTCTGTTCTCGCGAACCATCTTTGGGACGAAGCAGATGCAGATTTGACCGGTAAGCAACAATGTGGCTCGGACTTATATCCTGATAATGGGCACTCCTGCTGGGACACAGACCCAGACGGTCTTGTTGCAGCCCAAGGCGATACCAAATGGAATGGTAATCAACTCTACTTCCGTGCTCTCATCCGAGATATGATGGAATTTGATAACGAGGAACTTTCAACTACCATTACTCGAAACCAAGATGAGTTCAATATCGTTTTCGATGAAAGCCGTCACGTTTCTAGTGCCATTACTCAACCATTTACTGAAGCCATTGGAGCAGTTGTTTTGCTAACAAGCGATACATATCTGAAGTGGCTTATCATTCTGAATTTGTTTGCGCTTCTTGCCATCGCTATCATGGTTGTTCCTGAAAAAGAAAATTGGAGACACGTCTTTGATTTAACACGATTTAGAGAGCGGCCAACAAAGATTGATTCCTCATTGTATCAGGTCCGAGTCCGAGAGGCTTTCCTTTCCAAAGTCCGGCAATTTAATGATCTCACGCGAGACGAATTCGTCCGCAAGACCCCTGCTGAAATTATGCAGATGGTTCGTGAACCCCGCCTTGTTGAACTTGTAAGTTCAGCAAGATCTTATTCCAACGAAGAACTAAGGGAAATTATACCCATAGTCCGACGTTGGGGAAACTGAAAAAAAATATAGGAGGAAATTGACATGCAACCCCCCGCACCACCAGCAACCCCGCCCGCGCCAGTACCTGCAGCGCCAGCGGCACCAGCGCCACCAATGCCAGCAGCGCCAGCGGCTCCAGCCGCACCTGCAGCACCAGTAGCGCCAGCCGCACCTGTAGCACCGGCCGCTCCGGCCCAGCCGAAGCACCAAAGCACCCCAGAGGTCCGAGAACGCCTTACAGCTGTCGGCGCAATCGCTAATGCGATCAGCGCTGAAGTACAGAAGGTAATTATCGGAAAGAGCCACGTTATCGACAACGTACTCGTCAATATCCTCTCCAATGGTAACCTTCTGTTCGAAGATTACCCTGGATTGGCTAAGACATTGATGACCAACACGTTCGCCGATGCTCTTGGTTGTGACTTCAAGCGTGTACAATTCACGCCTGACTTGCTACCAGCCGACATTACAGGTACTAACATCTACGACGCTAAGAAGGGCGAATTTACGTTCAAGCCAGGACCTCTGTTCTGTAACCTTCTCCTTGCTGACGAGATTAACCGTGCTCCTCCAAAGACTCAAGCTGCTTTGCTTGAGGCTATGCAAGAGAAGCAAGTTACTATCGGTACTGTAACTCACAAACTCCCTGCACCGTTCATTGTTATGGCAACACAAAACCCTGTCGAACAAGAAGGTACATACCCACTTCCAGAAGCACAACTTGACCGTTTCATGTTCAAGATGAGTGTCGGTTACCCTGACCGTGCTGATGAAGACGAAATCCTTGCCCGACGTATTGCTCGTGGAAAGGACGCAGTCGATGTTGACGTCATTACTGACCCACAACGTGTTATTGCTATGCAACAAGCGTGTGAAGATGTATACGTTGATCCTGCAATTCGTATGTACATGGTCGAAGTCGTCGCAAGAACCCGTGAAGATCCACGTGTCCTTGTTGGTGCTTCTCCTCGTGGTTCCCAAGCTCTCTTGAAGACTTCTCGTGCTGCAGCTGCAATGCGTGGTCGCGACTTCGTCACACCTGATGATGTCAAGGCTATTGCAGAACTTGCTATCGCTCACAGAATGATTCTCAAGCCAGAACATCAAATCAAGGGACTCGAAGCTGGCGAAGTTATGCAAAGCATTCTTCGCGAAGTACCTGTCCCTACTGTTTGAGACTCGTTTGAATAATTACGGAATGGAGGTTTCTAAATGTGGAGTCGTAAATCAGCATTGCTAGGGAGCATGGCAGTTGCCATGTATCTTCTTGGTCTTACGCTACGTAACTCTCAGTTGGTCACAATTGCTGTGGTCATCTTTGTGTTCTTAACGTGGGCTGCCTTGTTTGGCGGTCATGCTGACGTCGCTTCCAGTGGTCGCCGGGCCGATGAATGGACCGGCGAAGAAGGCGTAGCCCTTGGCAGCGTTCTTGCCATGAGGAAACTTTCAGGTGCTCGAATATTCGAAGATGGAGAACTCACTGTTACGTTACGGATGCAGAATAATTCAGGTCTTGCTAAGATTCTCGAAGTTCGAGATCGAGTACCTGAAGTCATGCGTATCAAAGAAGGATCGAATTACATTCTGATGGAATTGGGCCCTCGTCGTGAAACCTATATCGAGTATACAGTTGAATGTCCTCTGAGAGGATTCTACAGTGTTGGTCCTGTTGCGGTGCGTATGCAGGATCCATTCGGATTGTTCCACAAGGAAAAGGAATTGCATGTCTACAACGACTTCCTTGTGTTCCCGAAGATGGAAGACCTCAAAGATACATTCGTCAAATCTCGAGTGCCTAAGATTTTCACAGGTGCAGTTAACATCCGACAACCAGGTCCTGGTTCTGAATTCTATTCTCTCAGAGAATATTTCGAAGGAGACTCGTTCAGAGCGATTAACTGGAGTGCATATGCACGTTCAGGTAAACTGATGGTCAACGAACGTGAGCGTGACGCTGTTTCAGACATCATCATCATTATCGATTCGAGAGCTGTCAGCGAAACAGGTCCTGTAAGCCGCAACGCATTGGTGTATTCCACTCGTGCAGCAGCATCGCTTGCAAAGTACTTCCTCGGAAGGCGTGATTCAGTTGGTGTTGTTGTTTACGGTGATGAAGTTGTCAGCGTTGACCGAGATACTGGAAAGAAGCAACTCTACGTTATTCTGACCAAACTTGCAGGTGCAGTCGCACGAGGAAACATTCCTTTGCAAGTTGTTGTCAACAGAATCCTGCCACACATCAACAAAGGTAGTCCAATCATCTTCTTGTCAAATCTAGAAGACGATCCAACCATTGTTAACGCATTGAGAGATTTCCGTGCTCGAGACTTTGATGTTACCGTACTCTCTCCATCTTCTCTTGAGTTCGAATTTGATGCTCGTAGACTTGATCGAACCGGATATGAAGTCATGAAGACCGAACGAGATGCCCTCCTCGGAGAACTTCGTGGTCTCGGTGTCAATATTATGGATTGGGAGCCAGATATGCTCCTCTCCACCGCCCTTGCTGGTGCAAGAGGTTTCTGAGGTGATATGATGACAATGAGAAAAGCATCCTCCGACACAGCACACTTGTATGATGGTAAGACCGTCCGTTCATCAGCACCAAGTCGTAAGAAACTTGCAGGTCAAACAGGTATTGGTTCAGAAATTCCAAAGGATGCAATTCCAGAATTGGAAATGCCTTCATTCATTGAAAGCCTCATCGGTGGTCCAATTGTTCCAAAGATGAAGTTCCTACCTCCTGATAAGTTTGTTCAAAACATGCAACTTGGAGTATATGTTATTCTTGTTGGACTTGCTTTGCTAACCTACATTATTTCCCCTCCAGAAGGAACCATCTGGTTTATGCTTCTTGGAAGTTCAGATCTTGCACTTATCTTCCAAATTGGAATTATTGCTGGAGCTACAGGACTCGGGTTCTGGGGTGCGTACCAACGTGATGCCCGATATATGCTCGGTTCATATTCCCTCTTCATCCTCGCAATCATGCGTTTTGCATCTTCCAAGACAAGCGTAAACGACCTCTTCGGATTAGCAGATTCACCAACGCTCCTTGCATCACTTGTCGTCATCTACTCAGTTTTACTGATCATGTACTTTGAGTTGTCAAACGGTGTTATGCGATACTCGATGCTCGATACAAGTATTCGAACAAACGAAGTATATGTCATGAATCCAAAGAAAATCGTTGGCAAGTACCACCGTTCTCTTATCATTAATCCAATCATCGCTACAGTACTTGCAACCATTGTCCTTTCAGCAAATACAATCTTACCGTGGTTCGTTGGAATCCTTTCCGAGGATACAGCGACTCGACTACGAGAGTCTGTAGAACTTGGTTCTGTATACGGTGTTGCACTTGGAACACTCTTCGTCTTCATCGTTGTTGGAGCTCTATTCGCCTTGGATTTACCAACCTACATCCAAAAGAAGAGAGAATCAAGTGACGAATAAGTCAAGATTGCTCTATCATCACTTGGATTGAACTCTCTTGTTCATTCATAATCTTGTTCAAGAGACTGAGCGCTATCGCCAATTCTTCTCCATCGAGAGCAATTCTAGCAGAATGAGCGGTTTTGCTCAACCAAGTCAAGTCAAAGTTTGCATTTTCGAGTGATTGGGCAATGATCTCAAACATGTTCTCATCACCACCAATGAGAGAAATAAGGCCAAGATGTTGATGGATATTTGGAGAAATATTAGATTTTGTAAATACCTCCTTTGCTCGATGCATATCGTGTTGTGAAACAATCAGCCTAGAATCACCCATTCTCGATTCCAATCCCCACCAATTTATGCCTTCTTTTGCTAATTTTCCAAGAAGTTCAACGAGATGTCGCTGATGTAATTCAACATTGTTGTGTGAGAATCCTAAACTCATTACGTTTGGTAAACAACCAATGCCTTTGAGAGATACATCTTGTTTCTGAGGACCAATTGTTGTAAAGTCTGAATCGTTATTGCGATGCAAATGCTTCACATGGAGAGGGATTCCGAATTCAATAAGAGGTTCTATGGTTGAAGGATGCAGAATAGGTGTATCCATTAACGAGAGTTCGATTGCTTCTTGATAGCCTAGGTAACGAATGGTTTTGGAACGTACCCCCCATCTTGGGTTGATTGAGAAAATACCATCCACGTCCTTCCAAAGAATGACTTCATCTGCTTCAACAAGATGTGCAATTGCGGTTGCTGAGTGGTCAGATCCTCCGCGACTAAGAACTGCGAGTTCTCCATTATGGCCTTCTCCAAACCATCCTGTAATGACAGGAGTTCCTTCCAATGTATTTCGTTTCAATTTCGTACTTGAGGCTTGTAAATCAACATGCGTTGCAGAGTAATTGCCATCCAAAGTGATCCCTATGTCTTCAGCACCGAGTGGATATGCGTCAAGGCCTCTCTGCTGGAGTCGATGAGCTACAACCAAAGCACTGAGCCGTTCTCCTGAGGCCAATAATCGGTTTAATGCTGCTTTATCATCTGGTTTTTGAGCAAGTTCTCGTAAGGAATCTTTGATGCTGTGAAGGACTAAGGAGAACAGATGGGCATTACTTGACGTATCCAATCCAGGGGCAAATCGAAGATGTTGAGCAGATAGGTCATGAACCAGTCTGCTTGCATATCGTGGTTCCTTGGCAGCTCGATACAATCGATCTGTTGTACCCCAAAGTGCTGATACAATCACAATAGATTGATGATCTCCTTGTATCACTTCCGCAATTCTATCAAGATCAGCAGAATCACGTAGGCAAGAGCCCCCAAATTTGTGAACGATTCGGTAACTCACAAGGCATCCCTTTTCCGTAAGAGGAGGTCAGCGAGAACAATCTTTGTCATAGCAATCGCCACACTTACGCCTCTTGGTCCTAACACAGGGTCGTGTCTTCCCTTTACAACGAGTTGTTTTTGACCATCTTCTTCTAAGTCCAGAGTTGTTTGTTCTTGAGCGATGCTTGAGGGGGGTTTGAGGGCAATTCGAGCATGAATATCTGAACCAGAGGTCATTCCTGCCAGACTTCCATCTGGACGTTCTCCCAGTTGGATTGGATTTTTCGAGGAACCGCCCCACGGACTATTATGCTCAAGACCAGTCATTGTAACAGCTGAGAAACCTCTTCCGAATTCGACTCCCCTACATGCAGGTATTGCGAAATATGCTCTACCAAGGGCAGGTTCGACTCCATCAAACCATGGTTCACCAATTCCAATTGGTAGATTCGTAACATGGACATCAACACGACTTCCAATTGAATTGCGTTGACTTCGAACCATCTCTATACGTTCTTTCATTGCCTCAGCAGCGATCGGATCTCGGCATCTCAACAATTTACAAAGTTCACTCTCCCATTCTGGAGGGCACGTCTCTATGGGTTTGGCTTCGATATCACCGATTGCTCCTACGTGCGCATGAATTTGGATATCTCCTAGAAGTGGGCTTATGATTGCAGCAGCAGCAACAAGTCCTGCTGTTAATCGTGCAGATGAAGACCCACCACCTCTCAAATCAGCGTTTCCATCCGTTCTGATATTCATGACCATGTCTTGATGACCAGGACGAGGATGATTTGGAATGAAGCTATAATCTGGGGAACGCGCATCGTTATTACGAATAATCAGTAAGATTGGTTGCCCTGTTGAAGAGCCTTCATGGACGCCTGTAGATATTTCAACAATATCGCTTTCTTTCCGCTTGCTTGCGAAATGACCCCCTGGTCTTCTCATGTCCATGCATTCTTGGATGTACTCTTGATCGATAAGCACTCCAGGAGGGATTCCTTCAATCAATGCGCCCACCATTGCACCATGGCTTTCGCCAAATAGGGTCACAGTCAGTAGTTTACCAAGGCGCATATGCATTGGACTCAATCCTACCGACTTGTTTGCTGTTCAAGAACTTGGGGTTTCGGCCGCACTATCCTCTTTATCCGGATTTAGGAAATTTGTTTCGATAAGTTCGACTTCAGGATACTTACTTTCATACCATTGTTTCAATCGATCCATGATGCCTTGAAGCAACTTTGGTACGACAATTACTATCGCAGTTCCAGAACCTGTAATTCCAGCAGCACGGGCGCTATTCACGAGTGCGTCATTTGTCATAATTCGTCCTTTGACATCTCCTGTTGCGCCAATAACACCTCGGCCATTCATTGTCAATGCTACAAGTTCATTTTCTTCTTGTAATGCATTAAGGGCTTGTATGAAGTGTTGTTGATGAGGAATAAAATCCTCGAGCGAGGGTCGCTTTTCTCTCGGGCCTCTTGAGACGATGAGAACGTCCCAATCTTCTTGTTTGGGGCCATCGCCTTCGAGAAGAATCCCTTCTCGTACGTCAGGTTGGTTCGCATCGATTAGTTTCCATCCAGGAGTGGCGCAAGCCCATGTGTCATCCACACTTCCAGTCAATGTAATTCCGGATTCGAGTTGGGCATCAACGGCTATCGAAACAATATCTGCTAAATCGAGATCAATTCCAGTCGCATCGCAGAGCGCTCGAACTGCTGCAACACACAACGCAGAAGACGATTTCAGGCCTTGAGCGATTGGTATCTTTGATTGGACTGCCCAATGGATATCTTCTTCGGGAATTGGTAGTTCATGACCCGCTTTCTTCCATGATTCGACAACGAAGGAGAGTATTCGATCTCCATCGGCAAGATCCCTTTTACTCGGTTTATCCAATAAACGAATCGCGAGCGGTAGGTCGAGGGACATGCTTGCGCCGTATCCAGTTCCTGCAGCATGAAGAAGGCTACAAGCACCGTGTGCACGACCTCTGCCTAATATTGCCATTTTTAGCGCTCCACTGACGATGCAGAGACACTCACGCCAATATGACGCGTATAATTGGTGTTGTAAGCGAGAATAACATCGCCTATGCCAAGTTCTGTTACAGAACAGGCAGCACCATTTTTGCCGAGCACCCTTACCGTCTCCGCTTGTTGCAAGAGCAGATGTGCTTGATTATGTTTTTCATCTGAATATCTCAATAGAATGAAAGGGCGAGTCTCTATTTTTAAGCGTCCAATTGTACAACTACGGGTGATTCCTTGCTTTGAAACGATCATAACGTGATCACCTGAAATCAATTCACTGAGGTATTTCGTGCTCCCGTCAGCCATCATTGTGTATGCTTCCACACTTCCTGCGTTAATCCTAAACGGACGCTTTGGGACATAGGTTGATTCGATGGTTTCACCATGTATGAGGGCAAGACTACGGGCTGTAGAGCCAATGAGCATCCCTTCTCCAACTTCGAGGAGCGATGTCATATCGATGCATACTCTGTCCCCTGTATGTCCAGATTCAATCGATGTAATTTTGACTTCACTCAAAGAAAGGATGTCATCGACATCATTTGTTCTTTCATCTCGGACTTCTTCTGTAGAACTACGTAGGGATTTGACAATTAAAGCGGCTTCGAGTTCCTTTTCAGAACAAACGAGTGCATCTACACCAATCTCGAGAGCAAAACCTGCTCCATGAGCCTGTAACGGTTCAATGATTTCAGCTGCGATGCGTGTTGGCGTCTGATCACATGCAGCAACGACATTTTCGATTGGTATCATCGACCAATCTTCGAACGTAAGATAAATCCAATCCACAGTTCCTGCAAGCGAACGCGCATATTGCTGGCGTTCTTCTGAATTGATATGGACATGAGCGCCAATCTTTGAATTTCCTTTGTAAAGAAAACCTTCTGTCGCAAAAATAGAGGTCTCTGAGTCCTTTTCTGTGAAATAAAAATCAACACCATCATGTGAGGGCATAGAATTCGAATTAAGCCAGACTTCCATGTTTGTACCTCAAAGATTGAATTCATCTGCTGCTATTGTTGAAGCGATTCCTTCATGAATAATTCGACGTAGTGCCATAGCCATCTTGCCCGGATATTTGTGAGCGAAGACTTGCCGCCCCATGCAAACGCCAGCGGCTCCTGCCTTCATTGCCTTCTCCACCATGAGCAACACGCTGCGTGTGTCCCCAGTGTTAGCCCCGCCTGCAACCAGCATTGGTATTGGTGCTGCAGATGTGACATGCTTGAAAGACTCTGAATCACCTGTCCAAGTGGTCTTAGCGACATCGCAACCCATCTCAAATGCAACGCGGGCTGCTTGGGAAACACCTTGCGTTTTATCACCTGGAACAGGATTCAAATTGGACCCACGTGCATACACCATTCCAAGGACAGGAAGGCCAATATGATGTGATTCGGTTGTCACTTTACCGAGCGCTTCGAGCATTTCTGCTTCACCAGTTGTGCCCATGTTGACTTGGGCAGATGCTCCGATTCCACCGCGAGTCAAAATTTCAGAAGGGTTGCCAACGAGCACTTTCCTCGATGCATCATCACCACCATGACGGGTTGAAGCCGAAAGGTGAATGACCATGCTTGTTTGAGTGCCTTGGCAAAGGTGAGAAAAGTAGTCTACAAGTCCTTTCTGAGCCACGATAACATCTACCTTTGCTTCGATAAGTTCTCGAATTAATGCTTCAGTATCTTCCAATCCAGGATTTGGGTAGTCGGACAATCCGTGATCGATTGGAATCCATAGGCCCTTTCCATTTGGGAGCATTTTCTCCAGGCGTGAGGCTTTGTCCATAACTTGGCCAGTCCCCCCTGCAATTCAATGCTTTGCATTTGTGCGATGGGTAGACACTTACAAAGCGAATGATAAAAGAAGAACTATGCTTAGGGCTGGCTATGGAGACTGGTGCTTGGCTCATGGTTGGAATCCTTGCAGGTGGTTTTTTTGTCGGCCTGTGGTATATTCTCATCCGAGGTGATGCAGACCTGGACATGCGTCGTGGAATCGTTGCTGACGGATTGAGAAAGCCTGCACAGAGTTCCAGTTTCTCTAGCGCCCGAAGCGAATTCGAACGCAAATTATTGCAAATTGAAGCCGAGCGTCGACGACGAAACCTCTCGGGTGGAAGCATCAATCTACTTGGTGAGGCAACCCTCTTGCAACAACCGGTTGAAGAGCAACCAGTCATGAGCGAAGCTCCAGATGTTGTTGATGACGACGAAGAAGAGACTGAAGCCCAGATTCTCGAACGCCGCAGACTTCGTGATGAAGAATGGGCTCGGCAAGAAGATGAAAAAGGCCGTCGTCAACAAGAAGAAGAAGAGGCTGCTCTCCAAGAGCAACAAGAACGTCTCAAGAAAGATCAAGAGGAGCAGCAAGAGAAAGAGCGTCTCGAATCTGAACAAGCAGCAGAAGCAGCACGACTTGCTGCAGAACGTGATGCAGCAGCTCAATCTGAGCGAGATGCAGAAGAAGCAGCACGTCAAGCAGAGCTTGCAGCAGCTGAAGAACAACGCTTGGCCGAAATCCAAGCGGCCCAGGAGAAAGATGCTCTCGAACGCAGAAAAGCAGCAAACAGAGCACTCGATGAACTTCGAGCACGACTCGAGAGAGAAGGTGCACGTTCATCAGATGTCCAAGTTTCATTAATGTGGAATAATTACAATGATCTCGATCTGCACGTCGTTTGTCCATCTGGAGAGCGAATCCACGGTGGTAATCGCAAGTCCTCCTGTAATGGAGAACTTGACGTCGATGCAAACGTACGACCTGATTCACGCAAACCAATTGAAAACGTCGTTTGGCCAGAAGGTGAAGCGCCTGCTGGAACCTACCAAGTCTTCGTTCACTACTACAAGAAGCACAAGAAGCGACGTTCCAAAGATCCAACCAAGTTCCAAGTCATTGCAAACGCATATGGGGACCTTTTGGAATACTCCGGTGAACTCAACTTTGGTGAAGAGATTCAACTCGTCTGCAGTTTCAATGTTCCAACAATGGAAGAGAGAGAAGAAATCAAGCGTCAGTTAGAGCAACAAGTACGCCTTGCGGAAACAGGTGAAGTTGCTGCAGATAAGATTCTTGAAGACGAAGCAACTCCTAAGCAAATCGAATTCGGTGAATTGGTCGATGAAATCGAAAGCGAATTAGTTAATGATGTTGAAGATGATGGTTCAGGTGTTCCACCTGCACCAGACTTAGGTTGATTTGAATCAAGACAGGATGTCGTCGAGACGTTCGTTCTTCAATGCATTTTTGATGCTACGTGCGATACGTCGTCCTGTAGACATACGTGTTTCGTTAATGTCAGAGTAAGGTGAACCCCCTACAAACGGATTTGAACCTGCAACAATTCGGGCACTGATTTCAAAGACCTTGAACTCCAAAGCATCCGTTACGATTGTTTCTAAGCAGAAAGGTCCAATCATACCTCTTGCTCCATCTTCAAGCTCATAGGACGCAGCAACAGTCCCTTCAGCCATTTCAAAGGCTCTTGGAAGAAGAGATTCTCTGATGACAACGGGTTGGTTTCCAGTTACAACAAACGAAGGTTCCATACCGGCTTCCCGTAGATCTCTCAATGAACCAAGTTTGTAGAATTCATCCACATTCGCTTCGTCTCTTCGATCCATGGAGAGGAGTTCCAAGCGACCGAGATTCATTCCCGCATGTTTTCCTTTTCCTTGGACTTGAAACCCATCAGTCGCAACTGGGTCAAAGAAAAAGTGAAGATAATATCGACATCCGAGGACGTATTCTTGAATTGTGAATTCTTCTTCAATATCTACATTTCTTCTAAAATCGCGATAGTCTCGAGCGATGAAATATCCTCTTCCACCTTTCGCTCCAGCGTATTTTACGATAACAGGGCCATCGATGTCATGGGGGTCCTCGAGAACCTTGGGCATTGTACATCCTCCCGAAAGGAGCCAGTCTCTCTGCTTTGCACGGCTGCTTTCCCATCGAAGGATATCTCGATTCCCAAATGTTGGAACTTCCAAATTACGGAAGTTTTCACTTCCAAGGTATTCAACAAGAGATCCATGAGGAATGATGACGACGTTCTTGCTCTTTAGCCAGTCTGCATGATCTAACATTTCACGATAATCATCAAGCATCAACCATTCATCAGGTTCTGCACCCGGGAAGGCTTTGTAGAAGCGTCTCCGGTTTTCACCTACTGCGATTCCAAGTGTTTTGAATCCTTCTTGACGTGCTCCATGAAGGATTTGAAGTGATGAATGAGATGCTACAACACTAATCGTGATGTTCTCCTTATCGTAGTCCGCAAGCCAGGAGAGAAGTGAGGAGTGGTCTACGCCCATATTGAGGGGTTTAGTATGCACTCTATGACTGTTATCCCAATATTACGATGCAATTGATAAAACTTTGATATCGGGGCTGTGAAGACTTCAAGTGCCGAATGCATATCAAGGAACATGGCGAGTTCCCCCACACCCGGTAGCCGGATGACATATTCTGGATATTTACAACTTGATGAGCTTCTAAAATTGCAATCAGGTCCTGAAGGATATCTACCTTCCCTCTCAAACGATGAGATGCATTTCATTATCACGCACCAAACGTTTGAACTTTGGTTCAAGCAAATACGTGCTGAACTGAATGAAGTTCATGGATATTTATCAGAAGAATCCGTACGCGAAGAAAAACTCCCTACAATGGTTCACCATCTGGAGCGAGTGATTGAAATCTTTCGTCTCTTATCGAACCAGTGGAAGGTAATGGAGACCCTGAGTCCCCAAGGTTTCCTCGCTTTTAGGGACCGTTTAGGAACATCCTCGGGCTTTGAATCGTGGCAAATGCGTGCACTCGAAATGCGTCTTGGTTTGAAACAAGAACAACGTGTTGCAGATATGGATCCAATGGAACATATGAAAAAACTACACAGTGAGAATAAAATCTCTGATGATGCGTTTGAAATCATGAAAACAATAGCAACCGATAAGACACTCAATGATCTGGTATCAGAATGGCTTTCTAGAACTCCAATCAATGGCTCCGTACCTTCAAATGAAGGTGATTCAGAAGTCGTTGAGGGATTTATTTCAGCTCACTTGAGCGCAATGAAATCTCATGCAGACCAAGTTGTCTCGCATATGGTTTCCATCGGCCATGGGACCGAAGAATCGATTCGCCCTAGGATGGATGCGAATCATACCCAAGTTCGTGAATTCTTATCGCCCGATGGTACGGTAAGCCGCTCTCGTGCGGGGTTACTTTTCATTGAATCCTATCCCGAATTACCACTTCTTTCATGGCCTCGTAAATTCGTAGATACTGTTGTTCAACTTGAACAATCAATGCTCCTCTTCCGCCACTCCCATGCTCGAATGGTTGAACGGATGATAGGGCGTAGAATGGGGACAGGCGGTTCGAGTGGCGTGGATTATTTGGACAAGACTGCAACATACAGAATTTTCAAAGATCTGTGGGCTGTTCGAACAATGCTTCTGCCAAGGAAAAACCTTGCAGATATCGTTTCAACCGATTATTACGGATTTAATTCCGATTAATCTGCGTGTGGATCGATGTCGATTGGGATAAGTTCGTTATCGTATTCGTAGACAGCAATCTTTAGTGGGTCGAGGACGAAGCGGACACTTGCTTCTTCAAGACCATAGAGTGAGATAAGTTCGGCTTTGAACTCTTCTCTGAGTTCGATTTCGTTGGCGTAAAGTGGGGCGCCCATTCCGATTTGGAGTGCTCTAGCACCAATGATTCTTGCTCGTTCGAAACGTGTGTGGAGACGTGCTGGCTTGACCATTTTTTACACCTACGACAAAACCGTCGTAGCCCTTGGACTGAGGCCTCGTTCTTCAACCCTTTGGAAGAACATCATTCTGACTCATCGTTAAAAATTGGTTCTTTTCGAACGATTCGAACATACATTATGAATGCTGGAACGAGTGCAGCCATCGACAATCCAAACACAGCAATGGCCATATCGGATTCTCGTCCTTTGTTTTTGGATTCTTCATGCGTCTCATCCGTTCCCTCGTCAACAAGAGCATATCCTTGAGAGGATAATGTCGAAGCACTTCTTAGTTCAAACCTACCAGGTGATTCCAGTGTAACGACAACACTTGTTGTATTGTTATTGATCAATTCCGATAAGTCCAGTGTTTGATCATCGCTACTTGCAGCAATGTGATGGTTTACAACGTGAGGCTGGTCTTGATTATTGAATTCATGAACGCTGTTTTCGGTGATCCATACATGAACCTCATCCCCATCATCTGAGACCCAAGAGAGTGTTCCGTTATTGAGCGAAATCGAAGAGAATCCACCCCATTCTCGAGAAAAGTTGTCGAGTACTCTGCTTAATTCCTGAGATTGCGAAGGTCCTGTTAGCAACCCTTCACCATTTAGGACAAGGTCAGGAACGCCCCAAAATCCGTACGTTGATTCAAAACGAAATTTAGAATCACTGAGGAAATGTAAATCATCAGGGGACGGGTGATGTTGTAAAAGAGTGACGTCAGTACGATTTAAGCCCTCTAATTCAGCTGACACAAGGTGGCATGGTTCACACCAATCTGCTGAAAAATATTCAATCAGATGAGTGGTTGATGAGGCGATACAAGTCTCATTTGTCAAGGTGCATTGAACATCAAATGTCTTCACATCGTGAATTGATGCAGTTTCATCCCCATTCTCATTTCCATGCGCAGTTGATGTAGGTATGAGTAAGACCAACATGAGGGCACAGACCAACGCCTTTCTGAATCTCATCATGGTTCTTGGACACAGGGTCTTGTTAAAAGAGGGCCGCCTTCACGGACAACCATGGACCAACCTTGGTGGAAGCGCCCTTCCACTCTGCCGCTTGTCCTTACTGCGATGGCTATACTCATCATCGTCGTCGGAGGGACAATTCGCATAAACGATGCAGGTGAGTCTTGCCCTGATTGGCCTCAGTGTTTTGGGACCTGGGGCTTTACAGTTGATGAAGCAGAACAAACTGCGTATTGGGATGAGAACCCTGATCAAATTGACAGCAGAGGCCCAGAGCATCGGTACACAATCTTCGAAATATTCGTCGAATGGTTCCACCGTATGCTTGTGGGGATCATCGCTATTCCAATTCTGTTGAACGTTTTTATGGCTCATAAAAAGAAAAAGACGTACGGAAATGGATTAAAAAATCTAACCATTGCTTCTGCGATTTTACTTGTCGTACAGGCAATAGCTGGTGCAGTAACTGTTCGATTTGATAATGCGGATTGGACTGTTGCCCTTCATCTCTCTCTGGCGAGTATCTTCACCTCGCTTTTGGTATGGCAATACATGGCTATGCGGGTTGCTGAAGGCAGTGAATGGAAGTTCCTTAATGCTTCAAGGTCTTTCCTTGACAAACAAAAGAAACGCTTCATTGGAATTACGAGTTCAGTATTCATTCTCTTAATTCTGGGTGCTTGGGTGTCAAGTACAGCAGGTGGACAATACAATCAAGGCTGCTCAATAGGTTTCCCAAACGGATGGCCGCAGTGCCAAGGGTCCTTCCTTCCTAGCATTGATGGTGAGCCCGGTATACTCGTCCAAATGCTCCATCGATTTGGCGCTGGGGTTGTTGGTGTCGTTTTGATTCTAAGCGCGGCTCGGGTACGTGTGGATTCGAGAGATTTCAATGAAGGTGAAGGCTTTTCAAAAGCAGCTGAAACCGTTACTGGACTGTGGATTTTAAATGTCTTCGTTGGAGGTATGTACATTGTTTTTGCAGATGCAAATGAATTCCCAGAATCGTTTTCTCTTCTCCACCTTATCTTCGGTGTCGCTTCTTTCATTGCTGCAGCGACAACACTGATGATGCTGAGACTTGCTTATCTCAAACAACCTGAAGAAACAGAGGAAGAATGATGGAACAAACCGAGGATACTCCTTCGATGTTTTCTCTTTTCATCAAACTGATGAAGCTAAGAGTCATTGTTCTTCTACAAATCACTGCTCTCTGTGCAATTCTTGTCCACGATTCACTTGCTCGATATGATTTAATTGATATTGAACGAACATGGCTTGACACTGCTTGGACTTCTCTCATTACAGTGATTGGAGGTACATTGAGCGCAGGCGGATCGAATGCGATCAATATGTGGTACGATCGAGACATAGATACGAAGATGCGTCGTACGCAGCATAGGCCTCTGCCACAAGGGCATCTTACTCCAAATACCGTTCTCTTGTTTGGAGTTACAATCTCTGTCTTAGGATCTTCATTGTTCTTCTTGCTTCACTGGAAAGCAGCCTTTTGGTCATTCTTTTCAGTATTTTTCTACGTGTTCATATACACAATGTGGTTGAAGAGAAGAACGCCACAGAACATCGTCATTGGAGGGGCTGCAGGAGCAACTCCACCTTTGATTGGATGGGCAGGTGCAGCAGCAGCATCCATTGACTCAATGAATCCATTCGACCTTGGTTCGCCAATCCCATGGATGCTCTTTGCTCTCATTTTCTTTTGGACACCCCCTCACTTCTGGGCACTGGCTTTGTATCGTTCAGGAGAATATGCGAAAGCCAATGTTCCAATGATGAATGAAGTGAAAGGTGCAAAAAGGACAGTTACTGAATCAAAATTCTATTGTGTTGGTTTATTCTTACTAGGCTCTGTGCCATGTTTTTGGCCCAACTCAGGACTTCCACTTTTGTGGTCATTTGTCGCAGGAGGTCTCACCTTTTGGTATGCAGCCTCTGTATGGGGGATTGATATCGATGAACCGTTGGATGAGAATGGAAGAATGCCGAAAGCTGCTAAGAGTTTCTTCCGTTCTTTGTTTTACTTAGGATACATGTTTTTGTCACTTGTAATCATCTCCTTTATTCCACCTGAATGGCTTGGAATACTCGGTCCACTGGGTTGAGAATATGGCGCGGTGAGGGAGATTCGAACTCCCGAGGGTAAAACCCACTGGATTAGCAATCCAGCGCAATGGCCAGGCTATGCGATCACCGCAGTAAAGCAACCCACCTGCCTTTTGGTCATGAATATGACGGTTGGTAATTCACTGAAATAAATGGTCTCACTCAAAGAATTCTTCGAACTCTTCCGCCATATTCGCTGTGCCCATTCGACGATTTCGAGCAGCTATCACGCGCTTGAGTCTTCTTCTACGCTTGATCATCATTGGAATGAGTAAGGCATTCAAAACAACGAGAATCAATGCTCCGATACCAGCATATTGGAATTCTTTGACTTCCATTGAATCCTCTAAATCCCCAAGCCAATCAATTCCAAGAGGTGGTTCTGGAGGCTCTGGTTCTTCAGGAATGATGTGCTGGTTGTAATCCCACCATTTGTTTTCGATTTCCACGCGTTCTGTGTTCTCACTGGGGTATTCTGCAATAGTCATTGCATTCCCTCGCCCATCAACAGGTGAGAGGACGTAGAAGTATGTCCTGCCTGGGCGTATGCCATCTGCTTCCAAGCCAGATTGATTGAATGTACCTGTTTCTCCTTGAATTCCACTTAAGCCAGTGGCAATAGGATTGACATACCTCAATTCAAGTTGATTAGGTCGTGTATCGAGGCGATACAGGTTCCATGTCACTTCACCATCGATTTCATTTTGTGGCCATGTCCATGTGAGGTTTAGTTCATAGCAAGAATTCCAATTTCGCTGAAGATCGAAACACGTCGTTGAATTGGTAAATCTGTAAGAATGGGTGAATGAAGAGACCGTACTTGACGGAGCGATTGCATCTCCGCACAACATGGAACTTCCTTCAGCATTCATGAACACATTAATTCTGGACAAATCTGGAACGTCAGCCCGATTTGAAGGAATGAGGGCATAGGAAGCACAAGTTCCAGTAGGGAGTGGTTCTGGATCAACCCAACTCTCGGTTGTAATTGATATCATTTCTACAAATCTTTCATCAATAAGTTGAGTCCACAGGCTTTGACTGTCTTCTTCATCAGGATTTGGGAAGATTGTTCCACCTGCTTCGCCAACGGGTAGTTTGTAGACTCTCCAGCCTCCTAAATATGGGTTGGATACATCACCTTCAGCAGTCCAAGATAATTCTATAGAACCGCCTTCGAGTTGCTTGTATTCGGTGTTATTAGCAGAAACATCGGCCTCTGGCAACGATCCGATGAAGAGGATAACAGTATTGCTACTCAGGCTTAATGAAATGTTTTGAATTCCATCAAATGAGTAATAATTCGGTGATTCAAGATAATCCCAATACGTTTCGGCCGAATCTGGTAATTCCAGGATTTCTACAGACTCGAATGGAATCATATCCGGCAAAAGCGCTGATAGATTCACTGTCAAATCCATCGACTGAATATCTGCAGGTTGCGTGTTGTCGTCGAGTTTCATAGCATTAAGTTCGAGAATCATTAGAGGCTCTTTTCCTCCAGCAATATTGTATTCCGAACCTTGTATCGGCAAGAAATAATCATACGAAAATTCGGCTTTATCGAGAGAAACAATTGAACCTGTCATCAGGGGTTCTTCTTCAACGACGACTTCGTCAATGAGTTGTATCGTCCTGTATGCATATTCTGTGTTTCCAAGAGCGTCTTCAACTGCCAATCCGACAATATATGATTTCAGAGGGAAAGACGAGGCATTGATGCTTAGGAATTGCCCATGGCCTTGCCAAGCTGTATTAAGCGTCCACGTGTAGTTCAGGGGGTTGGCTGCAATGTTGCTGGTTTGTGCGCTGAGATCGATTGTATCAGCAGTAGTGAACGTGCCCGATACTGTGTTGAGCCCAATTGAAGGATCGATACCTCCCGCAGTTATGTCGGCATATTCGACCAGTGTATTGTCAGAAGGGGCTGTGTCTGCACGACCATCAAATGATGTTGGCATATAGACGCGAAGTTCCTTCCCATCTCCTTCTTCGACGATATCAAATGTACATGTGATGAACTGTGATGGGCCAAGTGAATCGATGTCACACATCTCAAGATGTTCTGATTCTCCTTGGGCATCAAACATCTCAAAGGTGACTGTAGTGTCTATAATTGTGAAATTGCCTATGTTTTCTATCTTAGCAGAAATCATATCCTCTCCGTAATAGTACGAAGGCGATGATTGGTCATGCGATGGATACATACTCGCAATTCTTAGATCAAGTGTATTGTCTAGAACAATTTCGATTTGTGTAAGATCATTGAATGAATTGAGGTCACCATCATATGAGCCAGAACTACTCATGAGTCCGAATTCAAAGATGAATCTTCCCGGTATTGAATAATTTAATGCAGGCATGGCAACTGTGAATGGTTGTTCGTATCCTCCAGATGGTAGGTTTGTCACACTTCGTGTTGCATTACTGACGACGGTTCCATCGAGAGTCATGAGGTTCCATCCGATGTTAGCAACAAGATTGCACGTTCCGCATGTGTTTGCTATTCCATAGATGTCCATCTCATACTCGACTTCAGTATTCAATACAACTTCACCGTTGTAGGTATGTAGGGCAGAAAGAGTATCTCGAGGGTCTTGTTCGTTATCGATTGCAATATCGCTGAATTCAGCTGTAAGATTGATGTTGTATGAGTGGATATCATCGCTTGTGTCAATGTCTGCATAATCGAATTTGAAAACGACTGTAAAGGTACCAGTGGCGCCAGAGGGGGACCATCTGTTCGAGTCAGAGAAGTTAGCAGATTCTCCACTTAGTAATCCGTTAATGTTCATCCCTCCATCTTCGATATTATTCGAGATGCACGAAACTGCAGTTCGAGGCCCATCACAAACGTACCATTTCAACGTCCGCGTATTTGTTAAAGGGCTTAATGCTTGATTTTCGACTTCCACTGTGAACGTAATTGGGTCTAATGCTGAATAAAAGCGATCCTCGACTGGAGTCTGACCAGACACAATAGCGAGGTCAATTTGTTCGACAGCAGCCGCGCTCGGTACATATGCTAGCATTGAAAATGCTGAAAAAAGCATAAGGAAAACCAAGCTAAAGCTCGTCTTTTTCTTGCCAACGGTCATGCTATCCGCTCCTGTCATCATACGGTGGTCGCATAGATGATTCAAAGACTCATCGCTTGATTTGGGGTCAAATTACAGTAAATTCACCCCTTGATGGTTCGGCAACGTTCATGACTTCGTTTGTGTTGGTGTTGGTATGGAGGAGTCTGGGCACACGTGCATTCGCTCAGATGAGAGAGGCTTAACAGCAGTGATTGAATTCCTCTCAGCGTTCACACTTTTCCTCATGATATTAACTGCGTTTATGTCTCTCGCCCAACTTGAAATGGGATCGAATGATACAGAAATCGACCAAGTTGACCAAGCTACAGTGTTTGCACTGGACCGCCTTGTTGGCGATTCGGGCTGGTACGTTCCTGCGCTAGAAAATGGCGAATTAGACCATACGAACTCAACATCAGATTGGGACGATGTAAGTGCCGAGGACTTGCAAAAGGGGCGTGTTCAAACCGGCCTTATTTTGGCAGGGGAACTCGATGAAAATCGACTCAAAGCATTGTCGAATGTGACGCTCGAATCCTTTTCCGAAGGGCTTGGTCTTGCTGAAGACCTGAGCGCCTATTTGCATATCAGTGTCCAGACCTCCACAAACACTACTCGTGTTGGCCTCGTCCTTTTCGAGGGAGGCTCAGATATTAATTCAGCTCGAATGGCATCTACGGCCTCAAGTATCGTGCGTATGTCGGGCGAACTCGTTATCGTTACTTTACAAGTTCATGATGCGGGAAGGCAAAGCGAGAATCTTGTGCTAACCGAAGTAATGGCTCGCCCGATTGGAGGGGGCCCTGAATGGATTGAAATTTACAATGACAATTCCTTTGCAACAAGCCTCTTTGGATGGTCTCTCAATGTGACCTCTCCAAGTTCAACAAACAATGTTTTGTTCCAAAGTGGAGTGATAAGCGGTTATTCAACCGCATTATTTACTGGTTCAATTTCGTCTCAAGTACAAGGTAACGCCACTCAGATGATCGATTTGGGTACCTTCGGCATTCTCGGCACGGGTTCTATGAATCTCCTCGACGATGGTAGTAGTGTCATTGAATTGAGATTTACCCGGCCAGGTCAAACAAAACCGCTACCAAATTCTCGAGCGGAGTGGGGTGGTCAAACAGGATTGTTACTTGGAATAAATAATGCGCTTGTTTGGGAGGGCGGTAGCCCGTTGAACTCGGCATCTTGGAATGTAAATCAAGTTGCAACACCCGGTGATGTGCCTCCGAGTGTAACAAATGCTTCATGAACTCGGTGGCACTAGCATAGACGATACCCGTGCAAGCCGCTTCCACTTATTCACGAGACCGTTGTGTTACAGGCATCCATGGATTGGATGAGATTTTGCGAGGAGGCATTCCCTATGGCTCCACGGTTCTGGCTTCTGGGACCTGCGGTTCTGGAAAAACCACTTTGGCTATGGAATTCCTTGTTCGTGGCGCTCTCGCCGGTGAGGCATGTGCTCACTTTACTGCAACTGAACCCTCGGTAAAACTTTTAGAAAATATCCGCCAATATGCGTTCTTTGACATGAATATGGTCGATACAGGCCTGATCAACGTTTTTGACATGGACGTTCTCTACTCCTGGCTCGGTCTTGACAAATCAACTTTTGATCTAGACGATGTTCACGCACTGATCAAATCCATCACTGATATTGTTAACACAATCGGTGTTACGCGATTGGTTATTGATTCAGTTACGACTCTATGTTACAAGATTAAATCCGAACAACTGATTCGGGATTTCCTGTTTACACTCGGAAAGAAACTTGCGACTCTCGGTTGCACAACCATCCTGATTTCTGAAATTACATCAGCGACAGAAAATGCTCATTGGTCTTCATTTGGTGTTGAAGAAGCGATAGCCGATGGAATTGTTGTCATGGGAGACGTTGAACGAATGGGCCATTTATTGAGATTCTTGCAGGTCGTAAAGATGCGCGGAACATCGCACAGTAGGGCGAAACACGCTATTGAACTGACGCCGCTTGGTGTCATGTTGACGCCGATGTTGAAATGGGGATCTCAAACTGATAGCGCTAACTGGGGTGCATGATTATGTTTGAACTCGATCAAAGAATTGCTGAACAATTATCGACAATCTCTCTGAACAGTTCCGTCCAAGTTCGCTGTGGAAATTCAAATGCATTTATGGTTACTGCAAGTACAATGCTTCCATTGATGCAGATGTTCGAAATGGGCGGGGTCTACATTACTGCAAGCCGAGGCGCAGTAGAAATTATCCAAGCCTTCGAATCAATCGGCGTTGATGTTTCAAACATTCAATTCATCGACCTTGTTTCATCAGGTATTCTGGGAGGCACCGATGTGGAATATTCAAACATCCACTTTGTTGATAGTCCAATTATGCTTGAATCAGTCCTTCTACGGACATTGTATATTCTGCGAACGACCTCTTCCGCAAGAAATTTTGTGTTCATTGACAGCGTAAATGCGCTTGCAATCTACAACGAGGATCGAATGCTTGCTGAATACCTTCATACGTTCATCAACACGTTTAGGCAGAGAGAAGTTCTCTCGATTATCCTAAATGTACCTGACCAAACACCACCATTGGTTCTTTCAAATCTTGATTTGTATTGTACTGACCTTGTTGATCGTGGGCAAGTGGTCATTCATTGAGGAGGGATTTAGATGAAAAAGAAGATTACATTCGATAAGGAAGATGAAGAATTCTTTGGACAAGTTGGCTCTTTTGGAGTCCCTAAGTTCGATGGTGAAATGAACGGAGGAATCCCTCGTGGATTTACAATGGTTGCGTTTACTGAAACGGGTTCTGGTGCTGAATTATTCGCAAAGCAGTACGTTTCTCCTGCCGAAGAGTCCGAAAATACTCTCTACATTTCAACCAACGAAGGACAACCAGAGATTGTTCGTGTTTTCAAGAAATACGGATGGCCACTCGACATTAACGTTCGCACAATTGGTGAAGAATACAACTCAAATGTTCTCGAACGTGAACTTCTAGCAAGCCGTTACCGTCTCGAAGGATTCCGTCTTGAAGATATTCAACGACTTGCTCAGACACGATTCGTAGACGAGAATAACCAAGACTACCTCACTGAAGTGACCAATGAAATTATGGCTTTAGGGCCATACTTCAGAGCTGCTATTGACAGTCTTGACTTCTTCTTACAACGTGATGATCCAAATCGGGTTGTAGCAATGATTCGTATGCTTCAGGCTCACACACAAATGTATCGTGGCCTTTTGTTGATCAGCGTTTCAGTCAATGGTTTATCTCCTTCAATACGCCAAGAACTTGCAAGTATTGCTGATATGGTTCTCACCTTTGGAGTACGTACTGTTGGATCTGATTTCGAAACCTCGATGATTGTTTCTAAGTTCAGAAATGCTCCCGAGAATCTGAAAATGTTGGTTTTCCGTGTTACTCCAGAAGAGGGTATTACACCAGAAACTGTCGAGCGTATTGCTTGAAGTTGTTTACTGGTCGAAGCGACACCTCCAAAGAGGGCGGAGCCTGCCACCAACCATGTCAAGTCGAGCAGCAACAGGTGGTTACGACCCATCTGGTATTGATTTGGATGCTTGGACTGAGTTGGAAGAACAACTTGAAGCAACCATTCCCGATTATGACCGAGTGAATCGATTAATGACATTCGGTCAGGACAAGCGTTGGAGGCGAAATGTCCGCAACCATGCTTCAAAAGGCATGAAAGTTCTCGAAGTGGGGTGTGGTCCAGGAAGTTTTGCAGAAGATCTCGTGGGATTGGATGTTACTTGTTTAGACCCCTCTGAAGAAATGCTGAAAGTTGCCAAAAAGCGAGTTGATGCTGCACGCAAAGAGCGTGGAGAGTCGCCAGCAGCATATGTCCAAGCGATTGCTGAAGAAATTCCACTTGAGGACAGTTCCTTTGATATGGTCTTTTGTCTCTTTTCGTTTCGTGATTTCCAAGATAAGAAGAAAGGGCTTGAAGAAATATTCCGTGTCCTCAAGCCTGGTGGCCAACTCGTTATGTGTGATGCTGGGAAAGCAAATGCACTGCACGGCTTAGCTGGGAGAATTTGGATGAGCACTATGGTTCAATGGATGGCTCGTTGGGTTACAAAGACCAAAGATCACCCTTGGAAAGGACTTGCTCGTTCTTACACCTATTATGGTACAAACAAATATTATCGAAATATGATGATAGAAGTGGGTTTTGAAAATGTTTCTGGCCGCCTTTTGTACCCCTTCCTTATGTCGAGTCGAGTCCGTGGAAAGAAACCAATGTGATGTCCTTTTTCGTCAACTGGCCTTTCCATTAGCCTCATAAACCCCCTCTCGGTGGTCGAAGCGAAGTGGTTGTAATGGGTATGGAAAAAGTCCTCCAGAGCATCAAAAAAGCCGAGCAGGCTGCTGAAAAGACTCTCTCTGACGCTCAGAGCGAATCCAGTCGAATACTCAGCGATGCTCGACGTGATGCAGCAGATATGGTCTCGAAGGCCGCAGAAGATGCCCAGGCTACAATCAAGTCTACTCTTGATGCAGCCCGAGAAGCGGCAATGAAGAACGTAACCAAAGTTCAGAAAGAAGGCTCGAAGTCCGTTGAAGCTGTTCAGGGCGATGCTGCAAAGAATCAAGATGCAGCAGTTTCTCTCATCGTAGAAAGACTCCTCAATCAATGAAGTGATATCATGTTCTCAACTGTCGACATGTCCCGTCTCACACTGGCGGCGCCTGTTGATGCAATGCATGACATCGTGCGCAAATGCTCTGATTTGGGCTGCGTTCACATCGAAGACTACACTCAATTTGAGGAAGGAATCGGCGTGGGGCGTGCTATTCAAAGCGAAGATGCTGACATGATCAGTGCTCTTCTTCTCAAAGTTCGTGCCGTACGTAGTTCAATAGCCGTTCACAACTCTAAAGGTGCGCTCTCAAGTTCTAATGCAAAGAAACTTGCAGAGAAGATGTCCTCTAAGGTTGACGCTGCTTTAGAAAACATCGAAGCAATCCGTGAGGCTGAATCAGATATTTCATCCCTTAATGACCAACTACGCGTCTTTGAGCGTCTTGCTCCACTCAACATATCTCTCGACCTTCTTTCAGGATATCAAGGTGTGGAAATCTATGTTGCAGAAACGCCTAACTCCTCCAAGGCCCACAAAGCCTTTGCAGACATGGCATCTCGAATCGAGTACCTTTGTCCAGCAGGTCTAGTAGCGGTTGCCTGTGCTCCAAGTGATGCAGCAGCTGTACAAATTGCATTGGCTGAATTGAACGCCAAGGCAATTCAACTTCCTTCAGGAAAGGGAACCCCTTCCCAAAGAGTTACAGAGACAAAGGAAGCCATATCAAAGGCAGAGTCCTCTGCTGAATCGAACCAGAAGGCGCTCGATGCATGGGCTGAAGAAAATGGTTCAGACCTTGTAATTATTGAAGAATACCTCCAAAGAGAGGATTCGATTTACACCTCTCCAACATCTTTGGCTGTTTCAAACCAGGCGTTTGCACTTGATGCATGGGTTCCTACAGCAAATGCAGACAAAGCCCGCAACTCTCTCAAAGGACTTGTTTCCCACATTGAAATCGAAGCTCACGTCGACGATCATCACGGCCACGATGGCCATGACAGTCATCACCATGAGCCTGAACCACCCGTTGCTTACAAGAACTCAGGCGCTGCTGAACCATTCGAACTCGTTGTTGATCTTGTTGGCCGTCCAAAATATGGGACCTTTGATCCTACAACCTTCATCATGATCACCCTTCCAATGCTCTACGGACTTATTCTCGGCGACTTTGGCTACGGATTCGTCATCGTATTGCTTGCATTGTGGTTGCGCTCCCTTCCTTTTGCAAAGGAGCCAATGGGCAAGAACGCAACCACTGTACTCATGTCAATGGGTATTTGGTGCATGATATGGGGGCTCTTGTTTGCAGAAGGCTTTGGCTTTGTTTGGGATGGAACCGGGCATATCATGGGTGATGCATCTCCTCTGATTGGCCTCTACGATTGGACATACGACCTGACTGGTAGTTTCAAGAAAAGTAGCATAGCAAGCGCACTTGGGCTAGGGCACACCTACGTTCCTTTCCATCGTGCAGGAACAGCTTTGACGGATTACGTACTGGTTTCTGTTTACTTGGGTGCTCTTCATCTCCTCATTGGATACATCATTGGATTCTTCAACGTCATGAAGGCACACGGAATCGTCGCTGCTTTCTTCGAGAAAGGAAGTTGGATGATGATTCTTCTCGGTGGATTCTTCCACATTTATGGATACATGAAGGGTGACAACGAAGTCCTTGCAGGTACCGTGCCAGCAATCGTCATGATAGCAGGGGTAGTATTGCTTATCATCGCCCTTGCCATCTTTGAAGGATTTGGCTGGGCTGGTGGCGTTATCATGGGTCCAATCGAGACCTTTGGATTGTTGGCAAACACACTCTCCTATCTGAGAATCATGGCAGTCGGTGTCGCTGGTGTCAAGATCGCTGAAATCGGAAATGACATGGGCTTTGCCTCCATGACAGAAGCGGTCTCAGCAGGCGATTACGTCATGGTTCCACTCTTCTTCTTACTCTGGATTGGCGTCCAAGTGTTTGCAATAGCACTCGGCCTCCTCTCACCTTCTATTCACGCAGCCCGTCTCCACTTTGTGGAATGGATGGGCAAGTTTTACGATGGCTCAGGCAGGGCTTATTCCCCGCTCGGTGGCCAACCCCTACATGTTGAGGGGAATTCATAGTCCACTGGACGTTAAGGAGGTAGAAAATATGAACAAGAATACCCTAAAGAAAAGCCTACGAATGATGATCGTGCTCGGTGCACTCGTCCTGATTGCTCAGGGCGTATCTGCTCAAGCAGACGCTGACACAACAGAAACAACCGAAAGCTGGGGCAAGGACATGGGAGCAGGAATTGCTCTCGGTCTTGCTGGTCTCGGCGCTGGGTTCTCCCAGGGAAGCATCGGCAGCGCAGCTGTCGGTATGCTCGCTGAAGACTCAAGCAAATTCGGTCCTGCACTCATTTTCACGGCTCTTCCTGAGTCGATTGTAATTCTCGGTGCATTGCCACTCTTCCTATGAAGTTGTGGCGTTACAACAGACACTCGTCTGTTGATTCGCTGGAGATGATGATATGACACTTGAAACACTTGCTAAAGATATCGCTGCATCTGCTGAGGCGCAAGCCAAAGCTATGCTCAAAGAAGCGAAAGCAGAAGCAGATGCAATTGTCGGTGAAGCAGAAACAAAGGCATCGTCCATCTCGGGCGAAGCAAGTGCCCGTGCTGGGCGTGAAGCTGAACAAATCTCGCAAGAAATGGTCGCCAGTGCGCGACAAGGAAACCAGAAAGAATTGCTTATTGCACGTCGTGGCGTCTTGGATGCTACGTATGATGCTGCAAAAGCACAACTTGCCGATCCCGGAATGAAGGGAAGAGCAACTCTACTGAAATCTTTGTTGAAGCATGCAGGAGATATTTCTGGAAAGGATTTCGTTCTAAGGCCAGTTACTGTCGATGCGACTGCATTGAAGAAAGAAGCAGGTTCTCGTACAATCGGAGACGAAATTAACGGACTTGGTGGCTTCATGATGGAAGCTGCAGATGGTTCCGTTTCATTCGACTTCCGTTTTGATACACTTCTTGACAGAACGTGGAACGATGAACGCGCTGCAATTAACGAAACACTATTTGGATGAGGGATGAATGATGTTGTCGGGGAATACACCATATGTTGCTGCACGGGCTAAGGCTCGTCGTCAAGCATTAATGGACAAAGCCCGACTTCGTCAATTGATCAATCAATCACCCGACCAACTCACAAATGCTGTTGCAGAAAGTGGGTATCAAAACGAAATCAACCTCTATGCTTCCAAGTACACTGGTGGCGATTTGGTTGAGGCTGCACTTGCGCACAATCTCGAGAATGAATTGTCAAAGATTCTCTCGTATTGTAACGGAAGAGTGCGAAAAATCGTTGAGATTTACACGGGTCGATATGAATACCAAAATGCCAAAGCAGTATTGAGAGCAGTTGCGAACGACATTGACTCTGAAAAACTCGGGAAGGATATCCTACCTGACTTGAATGAAATCAATACTCCATGGATCAAAATCCTTGAGAGTGCAGATGACTTACCATCTGCTGCTTTGCAAATGCGCAGAAAGTCATTCGGTTCAGCACTTACAAGTTTGCCAGAGAATGCAAGTCTTGCACAATACGAAGATGCTCTTGACCGACATTACTTCTCATACGCAATGACTTCGCTTTCACACAACAGCAATGATGCAAGATACTTACGAAATGTCTTGTCCACAGAAATCGACCATCGAAACATCCTCAACGTCCTGGAAGCATCTGCTTTCGGAATTGAAGGAAACGATCTTCTTGATGAACTCTTATCTGGAGGCAGATTATTGCCAAAGCGTGCATTATCCTCTGTCGCCAATGGTGGCAAAGATGCAATGATGGACCTTCTTCGAAGTAATTCACGCTTTGATATTGCTGGATTTGAAACCGCAATGGAGACCGCTGAAAAAGAACAATCTTTGGACGCTGTTGTTACATGGCTTCACGCACGAGAATATCAACAAATGCAGAGGATGAGCTACCTCCATCCAGTATCTGCGTTGCCGATTGTTCACTATGTTGCAATGAAAGTCAAGGAAGTTACGGATCTTCGAATGATTGTCCGTGGACGTCTAGCAGGTCTACCGCCCGAGTTACTCGAGGCGCACGTACTATGAGGTGATATGATGGAAATTGCAGTAGTCGGTTCACCAGAATTCACACTTGGATTCCAGCTTGCTGGTATCTCAACACTATTCAATCCAGAAGATGAAGAAGAACGTATCAAGGTCTTCCGTAATCTTCTCAATTCAAAGGATGTAGGAATCGTCGTGGTTGACTCCACGGTTCTTGCTTCCTTGCCAGATCGTCTGCGTATGCAACTTTCTGGTTCTGTCTCTCCGACCGTTCTTGGTATCGGTACGGAAGAAGACAACACGCTCAGAGAAACCATTCGAAGAGCAATTGGAGTCGACCTATGGAAATGATATTCCAAAAAGGAGGAAATAAAAATGAGTAATGAAGGAGTAATTTACCGAATATCGGGGCCTGTTGTCACCGCAACAGGAATGAGCGCAGGAATGTATGACGTTGTCCGAGTTGGCAACGAAGGATTGATGGGAGAAGTTATCGAATTACACGGTGACAAAGCTGTTATCCAAGTATACGAAGATACATCGGGTATGCGACCAGGTGAACCAGTTATCAATACTGGGGAAACCTTGTCCGTATCACTCGGGCCAGGTCTGCTAACCCAGATTTACGACGGTATTCAACGACCACTTCCTACTCTGGAAGAAGTCATGGGTGTTTTCATCACCCGTGGTGTTGATGCTGATGCATTTGACCTCGAAAAGAAGTGGACTTTCGAACCAGTCGTCGAAAAAGGTGCTGCAGTTGAAGGTGGACAAGTTATTGGACACGTTCAAGAAACTGAAACCATCGTTCACAAGATTATGGTTCCTCCAACCATGAGTGGCGTTATCAAAAGCATCAAGTCTGGCGACTTCAATGTAACAGAAACCGTATGCGTTCTCGAAGACGGTGGAGAAATTCAGATGATGCAAAAGTGGCCTGTACGAACACCTCGTCCATACCGCCAAAAGTATGCCCCTGATACTCCTCTGGTTACAGGTATGCGTATTCTCGACTTCCTCTTCCCACTTGCAAAGGGTGGTGCGGCTGGTATTCCTGGTCCTTTTGGATCTGGTAAGACCGTTACACAACAATCTCTTGCAAAGTACTCCGATGCACAAATTGTTGTTTACATCGGATGTGGTGAGCGTGGAAACGAGATGACTGAAGTATTGGATGAGTTCCCTCACTTGATTGATCCAAACACAGGTAAGCCTCTCATGAACCGTACGGTCATGATTGCGAACACTTCCAACATGCCTGTTGCAGCCCGTGAAGCATCTGTGTACACAGGAATTACCATTGCGGAATACTTCCGTGACATGGGATATGACGTAGCACTCATGGCTGACTCAACCTCTCGTTGGGCTGAAGCAATGCGTGAGATTTCATCTCGTCTTGAAGAAATGCCTGGTGAAGAAGGATATCCTGCTTACCTCTCATCCCGTATTGCAGAATTCTACGAACGTGCTGGCCGTGTTGAAACCAAGAATGGTGACGATGGATCAGTTACCGTTATCGGTGCTGTAAGCCCACCTGGTGGTGACATTTCAGAACCGGTTTCACAAGGAACTCTTCGTATTGTCAAGGTTTTCTGGGGATTGGACGCAGGTCTTGCACGACAACGTCACTTCCCTGCAATTAACTGGTTGAATTCATACTCTTTGTACCCACAAAGTTTGAACCAATGGTTCAGAGACAACATTGCTCAAGATTTCCCAGAAGTTCGAACACAAATCAGTGGTTTGTTACAAGTTGAATCTGAACTTCAGGAAATCGTTCAATTAGTCGGTTCCGACGCATTACCAGTCGACCAACAATTGACGCTCGAAGTTGCACGTATGATTCGTGAATACTTCTTGCAACAGAACGGTTTCCACGAAGTTGATGCATTCTGTGACATCAACCTCCAATACTCCATGTCGAAGGCAATTCTCAGCTTCCAAGATGCTGCGAAGAATGCAATGGCAGCAGGTGCACAACTCAACGATGTTGTCAACGTACCTGCTCGTACTGCGCTTATGCGTGGTCGATTCGAAAAGGGCTACGTCGATACAATCGAATCCATGGTGAAAGACATGGTCGATGAAATCGCTGCTACCGTGGAGGAAAACTGAGGACGTGAAATTATGACAGGAAAGGAATATCGAACCATTACAGACGTAAAAGGGCCGCTCGTGTTCTTGAACAAGACAGAACCCGTTGCATTCGGTGAAATCGTCAGCCTACGACTTGCTGATGGAAGCATCAAGAATGGACAAGTTCTCGATACATCAGACGATTTAGTTATTGTCCAAGTTTTCGAAGGAACTGCAAAGATCGACCGCACAGCTGGTGTTACATTCATGGGAGACGTTTTCAAACTCCCAGTTAGTACAGACCTTGTCGGTCGAATTCTCGATGGTGCAGGACGCCCAAGAGACGGCGGACCTGATATTGTTGCAGAAGAAAACGCTGACATTATCGGTGCTGCAATCAATCCATTCAGTCGACAAAGCCCTCACGATTTCATTCAAACTGGAATTTCGGCTATTGACTGCTGTACAACCCTCGTTCGTGGACAAAAGTTACCGATCTTCTCGGCTTCTGGTCTCCCACACAACGATATCGCACTACAGATTGCTCGACAAGCTAAACTTCCTGGCAGTGATGAACAATTTATTGTTGTCTTCTGTGCAATGGGTATCACTGCTGAAGAATACAATTTCTTCCGTTCTGACTTAGAGCGAACTGGTGCTCTCGAAAATGCGGTATTGTTCGTCAACCTTGCTGACGACCCTGCTGTTGAGAGAATCATTACGCCACGTCTTGCTTTGACTGCTGCAGAATATCTTGCATTCGAACATGATTACCACGTACTTGTTATCTACACAGACATGACAAACTACTGTGATGCACTTCGTCAAATTGGTGCAGCACGTGAAGAAGTTCCTGGTCGACGTGGATACCCTGGTTACATGTACACTGACCTTGCAATGCTCTACGAGCGTGCAGGTATTGTAAAGGGCAAGAAGGGATCGATTACTCAATTCCCAATTCTAACCATGCCTGGTGACGATATTACACATCCGATTCCTGATTTGTCTGGATATATTACTGAAGGACAGATTGTTATCTCTCGTGAGTTACATCAACAAGGTATCTATCCGCCGATTAACGTTCTTCCATCTCTTTCCCGATTGATGGGATCCTGTATCGGTGCAAAGACAACTCGAGAAGATCACAAGTCTGTTTCTGACCAAATGTATGCAGCATATGCTCAAGGCCGTGAACTACGTGGTCTTGTTGCTATTGTTGGTGAAGATGCACTCAATGAGCGTGACAAGCAACTGCTTGACTTCTCAGGTGTTTTCGAAGACCGCTTCCTGCGTCAATCACGTGATGAAGACCGTTCTATCGAAGATACATTGAATCTATGCTGGGAACTTATGGCTTCAATCGATACCAAGTACCTTGTTCGTCTTGACCAAGATTGGATTGACAAGTACCATCCTGAGAACCGATCCTGAATACTGAGGTGAACAAATGGCGCTTGACATCAAACCAACCCGAAGCGAGTTGATTAAACTCAAGGGGCGCATCAAGCAGACCAAAAACGGATACAAACTTCTGAAAATGAAGCGTGATGGTCTTTTCCATGAATTCCGTCAACTTCTATCGGTCATGATCGAAGCGAAGAAAGAAATCACTGAAGCATATCGACTTGCAAAACAACGCATCGATTTAGCTAATGCCATTGAAGGTGGTCTTGCAGTTCGAGCCGCAGCAATCGCTAACAGTGCTCATCCTGAGGTCGAAGTCGAACGAAGAAACATCATGGGTGTTTTCGTTCCTTCCGTCAGCGGTACAAACCTGAAGTCAACATTTGCAGAACGTGGTGTTGGTTTCATTGGTTCATCACCGTACATCGATGAAGCAAGCGATACATTCAGCGAATTGATTGAGAAGATTGTCACTGCTGCTGAAATGGAAGCAACTCTAAAGCGACTTCTCGAAGAGATTGAAGCAACAAAGCGTCGTGTCAATGCTCTCGAATTCAAGGTCATTCCAGAACTTGAAGAAGCGAAGGTATTCATTCAACTTAGACTTGAAGAAATGGAACGTGAAGAAACGTTCCGATTGAAGCGATTCAAGAATAAGTGATTCTTCCATTTGCCTGTCTAAAGGGCATGATTGATGGGGGAGTTATGACCAGCCCAGACTACAAGGGGGGTGTTTCAACGTATGTCTGAATCTAAAGATGCTGAATTAATACCCCTTTCTGCACACAAAAACACGTGGACTCAACGTGATTTACTTGCAAGTATTATCGGCCGATACATGACTGTAAAGTCTCACCTTGGGGGTCTATGGCCAACGTGGGATGTGGAAGCTGAACATCTCGACAAACGCTTAATCGAACTGAACATCTATCTTGAGAAACTTGGATGGATGGCACGTTTACGTCGCGGCGATAACAATCAACTCACAGCATTACCGCTCCCTCACGGGCAGTTTCCTGGAAAAAGAATTCACATGTATATGTGGATTGCTTCGATCATAACAGTTCTTCTTTCTGGCGTTCGTTGGATGGATTCTGGTAGGCCAGAGGGTGGTTGGTTCATTGAATCGGTCTATCTTGATGCATTCATTGGATATGTATTGCCTATTCTCTTCACTCTTGGACTCGCTTCCTTTGTCCAAGCCAAGATTTCATCGCATTATGGTGTTCGAAGCGGGCATATTTTGCCTATACCAGATCCTTCGATACTTCTCTGGCTCTTCTCAGGTTTATCTGCATCTTATTTCATCTGGCCGTTTGGAATCTTCTTCATACCGACATTGCCCCGGATGGATGCTCGCCCATGGCCAGATCGTAAATCACTAGCCTACTCCTCACTCAGCGTTCCGTTGGTTATGCTGTTAAGCGGATTTATCTTATGGACAGTAGGAATCTTCCTCTCATCTGACCCGTTCACACTCACAAGTGAGCCAATACGACTCAATGCTCCATTCTTGATTGAACTCTTCGGTTCTGGTTTCGATCAATACTTTGACATTCATCTCGATTGGAGTCATCCTTTCCTCTTTGCTGCATCCTATATGACATTGGTCGGATGGCTTCTTCTTCTTCCAATTCCTACTTTCCCTGGAGGCCGATTACTTGTTTCCAGAATGGGGATACAAGAGGCTAGAAGCTCAAGCACTCAAATTCTCATGTTCATGATTCTAATCACTGCAGCATTTTTCATATTCAATGCCTTTGAAGGATTCACCATTTGGATTCCTATACTTGCAGTCGTTCTTCCGTTGTTATTGTTTATTGGTGGAGATCCTCGGATTCCAGTTCTCCTTGACGGCGATGTACCGCTTGATGAAGAATCCCATCGCAGTCTCGGCATCATTCTTTTTGTTGCACTTCTGTTTGCAATTCCTCCCGAATTTCCTCTTGAACCTGTTGATCGTTGGGACTCGGATTTAGAATACACAATCGAGGATGCAGGATATGCAGAATTGATTGATGATTTTTGGAATTCGACTCAAACCCTTATCCTATCAAACCCTTCGATGCAAGCGAATACTTACAAAGTATCCTTCACTTCACTTGCTGACTCAGATTGGATGTCGACACTATCGTGTGAATCAACGAATTGCGAGGGAATTCTGGACTCCGATGATTCCCTCTCCATCACGATAGATTTTAGCCATCTCAATTCATCGATAATGCCAACATATCTTGTTTATGAGATCGAACTTGTTCTTGGAGATGAACAATTCTTGGAATCCTTCACGCTTTACCCTGACTTGAATTCATCAGTTGGTTCCGAATGGAGTTACCTTCGAACTGAATCAAGTGTCCTGACCTGCCTTCCTGTATATCTTGTTGAAGACATGACTGCAACTGTGTCATTGCCTAATCTCGATGCAAAATGGGCATCATATCTCTGGTTTGATGGTGAAGCAGGTCTGGAAACAGAAGTTGACTGGCAATCCGATTCAATATGCCTGGAGAGTAATGACCACGGGCTGACAGATTCTCTCTCAACCGAGTTAGAAGTTGTTGAACTCGATGGTAATCAATTTCATGTTGGTTTCGACAAGACATGGCCGCATGTTGTATCTGCTTCTGAAGCAGGCTGGCTGATTAATGATGAACTTGGCTGGGGTACTCCGTTTGGAAATGAATCAGGTTTGCTTTACAGAGAAAATAGTACTACGTGTACAGGTAATGAATTCCTGAGCACACCACGACATTCAAACACGACCAATTGGACATGGGACTTGAGTATTTGGCCTAGTCAAAGGATACCTCTAATCGATGAGAATGAATCAGTCCACATCAAGTTCCCAAGTGGCCATTATTATCATTGCAATCTTGAATCATTAGAGCAAACCAGGTTTGCGATTCAAGAAGGGCCTGATATCGTTCTCAAAATTGATGATCAAATCATGAGACTTTGGGATGCTCCATTGGATCTGAGCGGTGGAAGCGTTGTGTTTTCACTCTATAATAGCAACAATGAATCAGTTCTTCTTCGTCATGAAACAAATGGAGATGCTCAATGGAATCTTTCATCCCTTCCCAGCGCTTTACCTCAAGGTTGGACGCACTTCGATGTGCCTGTTCCAAGTACTGAACGTTCCACAGTTCAACTAATTCATCAAGATGGAGCAATACTCCTTCATTTCGGCGGCTACTTGGAGGAATAGTATGCGAATCGGAATCATTGGAGCTGGTTCAATCGGTTCCCTTGTTGCAGGATGTCTAGCCTCAACAGATACCACTCTTCTTCTCTATGGTAGAGGGTTACATGCTGCTGAATTGATGGTTAATGGATTGACACTTTCGGGAGTGAAAGACGATCAAATCAATGGTGATCGTTGGGAGGTTATTCCTTCTGAGCACCCACTTCCTTCTACAGTGAACTCTTCCTGTGATGTTGTTATTTTTACTGGAAAACCATCCACTGACAAGGAGTTCCTTGAAGTGGGGGGTCATCTATTGAAATCAGATGGTATCGCCTTTTCACTTTCAAATGGAATGGGATTCGAGGAAAAGATGGTTCATGCATTTGGTGAAAACCGTGTGCTTTCTGCAACAACAACCCATGGTGCTTACAGGCCAACCTCTGGCCATGTTGAGTGGGCTGGGAAAGGAGAACTCATTCTTGGATCCTTTATTCACCCATATTCCTTTGAAGATTTCAAACCTCTTCTGTCCACTCTCAACCAATCAGGACTCGCTCCGCGATGGGTCGATGATGGGAGAGTAGCTTTGTGGAATAAGATGCTTCTAAACATTGCAATCAATCCTGTTGCAGCAGTAATTGGAAAAGAAAATTCTGCACTTCTTGAACCGATTCTATTCGATTCAGTTGTGGCTCTTATGCTCGAAGGGGTCAAGATTGCCCGAATGGAAGGAATCCAACTTGAGAATGATGAGCATCTTGTCAATCGTCTACGAGAAGTGTTGGTTCATACCGGTTCAAATTATTGTTCAATGTTACAAGATGTTCGGGCGGGAAGGCCAACTGAAATTGGAATTCTCAATGGAGAGATTTGTAGGAGAGGGGAGCGACTCGGCGTCCCTACGCCTCTGAATCAACTCATGACATCGCTTATTCGTCAATTGAGATGATGTCTTTATTGTAATGAAGGCCTCTGTTTTCAGTTCGCTCATTTGCATCTTCGGCTACAAGTCGTCCAACCAAAATCATATTGCGAAGTTCCACGATTTCACGTGTTGGAATACTCGCTTTCCAAATGGCATCAATCTCTCGCTCCAAGAGACTTAGACGACGAATGGCTCGTTGCAGTCGTGAATATTTCCTCGATATACCGACTTCAAATCGCATCGTCTGATTTAATGTTGTACGGTCATGTGCGATGGGTCCATGTTCAGATAAGGTGTCGAGTCCATCTGATCTCCACTCAGGAAGTTGCTGAGGATTGGATTTAGGTTGGTTTTTAATTAGGTATTCTGAGGTTTGGTGGGCGAAAACAACTGCTTCCAACAAACTGTTCGAGGCTAACCTGTTTGCTCCGTGCATACCGGTACAAGCGACTTCTCCGATGGCAAATAGGCCAGGAATGGCGTGGTTATTGGAGGCGAGCAACGCTCTTCCGTGACAGTCAACTTTCAGTCCACCGACCATGTAGTGTGCTGCTGGACCTACTGGTAATGGGTCCTTGCCAAGAGTCAATCCATAGGTCTCTAGACGTTCAGATATCATTGGAAATCTCAGTTTTAATTTCTCACTCTCGAGGTGTTCTGTGATAAGCCAAACATGTGCCTTTCCAGTCTCAGAAAGTCTTTGATCGATGGCTCTGGCAACAATGTCTCTGGTTGCCATCGATCCTTCTTTTGATGCTGTAAGTGTGAACGAGAGTTCAGCAGGGTCCTGGTTTTTGTTTTTACACCATTCAACATATCCTTCATGGTCAAGAAGAACTGCTCCTTCACCTCGAAGGGCTTCTGTAATCAAAAATGGTCGCTCGCCTTCCATCATTAAGGCTGTTGGATGGAATTGAACATAGGCCATACTTTCTATGCAAGCACCTGTTCTATAGGCCATTGCAACTCCATCTCCAGTAGCAACTGATGGATTTGTTGTCTTATCCCACAGTTGTCCTGCACCACCTGTTGCAAGGAGTACTGAATCGCCTGCAATCGTCTCGACCTTCCCCGAATCTTGATCTAATGCCCAGACGCCACATATTCCTTTTTCAGGGGATTTGTGCTCCTTCTGAATGAGATCTATCGCCAATGTATTTGGTTTCATGAAAATATTTGGATGACGCTTTGCAGCGTCGTTCAAAGCGCGTTCTATTTCCCGCCCAGTCGCATCTTTTGCGTGCAGAATACGACGAGATGAATGTCCTCCTTCTTGGGCTAATTGGAATTCTCCGCGTGTGGTTTTCTCAAACTTGACCCCGATTTCAAGTAAATCTTGGATGCGTCCGCCTGCTTCTTCGACAACCATCTGGACAACTGATTTGTCACACATGCCATCGCCTGCACGCAGAGTATCTGCTACGTGTCCCTCGATTTCACTGACATTTGTTTTGTCAAGAATGGCTGCAATTCCTCCTTGCGCCCAATTTGTCGAGGAATCTTTTGGACGTTGTTTGGTCAGAACGGTAACCATCTGTCCTGCATTCGCCAACCGAAGCGCGGCAAATAGGCCTGCAATTCCAGTACCGATGATGAGTACCCTTGGCATCGTCTGTTCCTAATCGTCGTGGTTCTTGACAACATCGGTTTGTTCCTGCGATACTCCTATTTGTTTCCGTCTCTAGGCTCGGTCTATGTTGCGTAAGTTAATCGGTCTGACCGGCCTGTTAACTCTCGTTTTTGTTATTGCCAATGTACACTTCGGTGCTATGGCGCCTTATGTGGTCGATGGTGCGCCGAATTCTAGGCTTGATGTTCTTCGATTAGCTGACCCTGGATGTACAATTCCAGAAATGGAAAAAGAAATTTCGGAGACAGGTAACGCCTTCTGTCTTTCTGAATCAGGTACCTGGGGTACAGCCGATATCATGCTCTTGTGCTGGGGTTTGTTGATTGTAACCGCAGGGCGATTTAGAATGCCCACGAATCCTAAACTTGCTCGAAGAATACGCCGGGTGATGATGATTTCAGGTTCGATGCTCTTTGGTTTGGCAATTTTAGATCGTTTTGAACTCTTGCCTACAGGGGCAAATTCAGAGTCTCTCTCTGATTTGATTCCACTACCACTCTCTCCGTGGATTGTCCAAATTATCATGGCTGTTATTGGTGCTTTGCTCCTTAGAGGTCCGAAGTATCACGTTTCTGAGTTTGAAGAAAACTATCGTTCACTTGAATCCGAGCGTGAGAAGGAATTGAGAATGCAACAAGTGTTCAATGAAAAAGCACGTTCTATGGCTGCTTCGAAAGAAGGTGTTGCAAAGAGGAGTCGATTGTTGGACAGAGATGCTGGACTTGTTCCATTCAGGACACGAACCTCTCCGAGAGTACGTGCAACTTGCCCATATTGCAAAGGTGGCGGTTGTAAAGAGTGTAGGATGGCTGGTGTTGTCTGAGATACGGCACCATTTTTACTGCTACCAAACGTGTGCCTCGGACGTATAATCAACCTATTGTTTAAATCCCCTCGGCGAACGGTGTTCGCGTTAAGGTCAGTGAAATATCTGGCAGAGGGATTGGGATGTTTCTAAAAGCACTTGAAATGGAGAACTTCAAATCGTTTCGTGGAGAGGTAGTAATACCTCTTGATCGTGGCTTTTCAGCGATTACAGGTCCTAATGGCTCTGGGAAGTCAAACTGTGGAGATGGCATCCAATTTGTTTTGGGGCCTAAATCGACTCGTACCATTCGTGCTCAAAACACAAAGCAGTTGATGTTCAATGGTGCTGAAGGATACAAACCTGCTCGTAATTGTACAGTTACATTGGTGTTCGGAAACCCTGTTCTCTCAAACGGAAGACGACGCCTCCCAATCGAAAACGATGAAGTTCGCATGACTCGATCGATTCGATTAACAGCCTCAGATAACGTCGTTTCATCATACTTACTCGACGGAGAAGAAAGTTCTCAGAAATCGTTCCACCGTTTACTCAATGCTGCAAATGCACGTCCTGATGGCTACAATATTGTTCTTCAAGGTGACGTAACAGGATTGGCTCGAATGACTCCGATTGAACGTCGCAAAGTCCTGGATGGAGTTGCTGGTGTGACCTCCTATGATGATGAAATTCGTAAAGCCAAGAAACAACAGGACAATGTGGATTCTTATCTTGAACGAATTGGTATGCTTCAAGAAGAGCAACAAATTCGCCTAAAGGAACTCTCGGAAGAGCGGAAGATTGCTGTTAAGGCTCAGTCGATTACCGATGAACTCACTCTTTCCCGTTCTCAACGATATCAAGCCATGTATGCAAGTTTACAATTTGAACTTCAACACCAAATCGAAGAACAACTTCGGTATGTGGAAGAAGCCTCGCTTCTGGAAGAGGAAGTCAAAGAAGGGAGTAAAACACTTGTCAGATTGGATGACCGGATTGGTGAAATCCAGAAACAAATCGATGACCTACTCGGTGGAGACGGCAATGCGCTCTCTCAAGCCATTCACAGTTTGCGGGTTCAAGTCGACAGAGATAAAGATCGTATTGAAGATGCCAAACAAGCAGATATTGATGATAATGAAGAACTTGAAATCTCACTTGAACGCTACAATGAAGCGGCCAATGCTCTCGAATTGTTGCTTACAGAAGTCAAAACCAGTAAGGCTCAACTTGAAGAATGCGAGAGAATGTTGGTTGAAGCACAATCTGAGGAAGATGAAGTGCGTTCACTTCTCGAAGGTTCAGGTAAAACCAATGCGGAACTTAACAGGGCACTAGGAGATGCAATTGAGACGCTTGAAGAAGCCAAAAAAGCAGTTGCAGCAGCACAATCAGAAGTTGATAGAACTGCTGCCCAAGTCGAAATCATCGCATCTTCTCTTGGGGAAGCAGAAGAAAAATTCGAAGAATCGAGACTTGAACTTGAAGAAAAAGAAGCTGAATTCAAAGCCGCTAGCGGTTCAGGAAAGAAGGTTGATCGTTCTTCTTTAACACAAGGAATCATCGATTCAGAGAATGCAGAATCAAGGTTACTCGAGGAAAACGCAGCAATTGAACGGAGAATGACTGAAACAGAGCGTCAACTCCGTTCCGCTAGGGCAGAACTCGAATCAAAATCAAATTCCAAAGGAATGGCAGGAGGAGCCGCAGCAGTGCTAGGAGCACGAGATCGTGGCGAATTACGAGGCGTTATCGGTACCATTGCAGAACTATGTGGTCCAATCAATGCTGAACATGAAACGGCTCTCGCAACTGCATTTGGCGGTGCTATGACCTCTGTTGTGGTCGATTCTGACCAAGTTGCAGCAGAAGCCATTCGTTGGCTTGCTCAGCGTAAAGCAGGTAGAGCAACCTTCCTTCCACTGAATAAATTAACCGCAAACCGAGCCGGTGGAAAAGCAATGATGGTTGCTAGAAAGCCAGGAGTTATCGGATTTGCATACGAACTTCTCGAATATGATCCACGAATCGATGCAGCAATCAAATTCGCTCTTCGAAATACTCTCATCGTTGACAGCATGGAAATCGCCCGCCAAAACATGGGTGGAGTCCGACTTGTAACAATGAGGGGAGACATAACCGAAGCTGGTGGGGCAATGGTCGGAGGCTCACGTGCACGTATGTCCGTCGGATTTGGCGGAGGAATTGCAGGTGCAAAAGAAGTCGAGCGTCTCTCATCAGAGATTGAACGTCTTCGGCTTATGTCAGACACTGTATCTGCAGCACTGGTCGATGTACGTGCTGAACAGAAATCATTGCGAAATCAAATCAATGAACTTGCCAATGAAGAAGGGACTCTCAAGAGAGAGACACTTCGTGCAGAACTTTCAACATTCAAGAAAACTCACGCGACATTAATTGGTGATGTAAGGAGATTAAAAGAACAACTGCAAGCCCTTGAAGCCCTTGGAGGTGTTCAACTGGAAGCGCTGGATACTGCTGAATGCAGTGTGGCTGATGCTGAGATTGTCCGTAAGAATGCCCACAATGCACTTGAAGATGCAAGTCCCCAGCATTTGAAAGATCGGTTGCACGAATCAACTGTTAAGCGTACCAAGGCCGAAGGGATTCGTTCGAATGCAGAAGTTACCTTGAAAGGTGCATCTGAACGTAAAGATTTACTTACAAACAGTGCTGATGGCGAGAAAGAACGTATTTCACAACTTAAAACAGGCCTTTCAACGAGAGCTGAATCTGTTATCACATTGAAAGCGTCAATTCAAACCAATGGGGCTGCTCTTGCAGAAAAGGAAGCAGAACGTGCCCAATATCTTGAGGAGAATAAGGGGCTTGAAGATGAGCGATTGGAACTGGTTGAAGAGCGTGCAGGTCTTAATTCCTCTTTGACTCAAAAAGCCAACCAAGCCCGAAGCCACCGTAATCTCTCTTCCGAATTTGAACGTACTATTCAACAAAAGCGACAGGAACTCCATGGTGTAGAAATGGACATGGGTGCAACTGGAATTGAGCCTGCGGAAGAAGGAACAGTGCTTGACAGTGTTGCAGATATCGACCGTAGAATTCGTCGACTTGAACGACGCTTGGAAGAGTTTGGAATGGTCAATATGCGTGCTATCGAACAATATGATGCCGTAGAAGAGCGATTGAATGCTATGGACGGTGACTTCAAGAAACTCAGAGATCGCAAGAAACAGTTGATTGAAGTTGCAGAACGCTTAGAAGAACAACGTAAGATTCGCTTGATTGCAGTCCTCGAAAAGGTCAATGAGAACTTCAAGAAGGTGTACAAGGCTGTCAGTAATGGTGGTCGCGGCGAATTATACCTTGAGAATAAGGATGAACCATTCAAAGGTGGTCTTGAACTATGGGCTCAGCCGAAAGGAAAGTCATCAAATGTTACTCGACATCAATTATCTGGTGGTGAACAATCTGTTGCTGCTTTGGCACTTATCTTCGCAATTCAAGATTATGATCCAAGTCCGTTCTATTACTTTGATGAAGTCGACCAGAATCTTGACAGTGTAAATGCGGAATGTATCGCTAAGATGTGCCGTGAGCGCAGTAAGCGTGCACAATTCATCATGGTCACACTCAGAAAGGTCTCGCTGCAACTCGCTGATCATCACATTGGAATAACCCACGGTGGAGATGGGTGCAGCCGAAGGATCGTGGATTTCGACCAGGAGCAAGCAATTGCTCTCGGAGAACAAGCTCTCAAGGAAGCCGAAACAGCAGCAGCAACCAATCAGAAGCGAGCAGAAGAAGAGCAAAAAGGGCTTGCAGAAATGCCAACAGTTCCAGAACCACTTCCCGCTCCACAAAGCCTTGGTGGCTTGTTAAAGCACATGGTTGAGGATGAAAGCATTGCTTCTCTGACCGAACGTACACTTGAAACGAATGAGGATATTGAAGAGCGAGCAAAACTCGTAGAATCAATTGCATCAAAGGATGAAGAAGAACAAAATGAATCCTCTATAGAAAAGGCTGAATGAGGCGATTTTAGTGAGTCAAAAAGGTCTAGATCAATGGTTCCTTCGCCAGGATGTCATCGATCAATTGCTCCAAAGTGGAGATGATGACCTTGAAGGAATCAACGCTTATGCAGACAGAATCATGATGATTGCTCAGACTGAAGAGGCTGAACATCAAACACTTGACGACCCCTTTGACAGAAGCGTAGCTTTAGTCATGTCTTTGGTTGGTAGTGAAGGATTAGATGCCTGGGACATTGATTTGACCAGTTTCCTGAAACAATTTACAAAGCGGGTGAAATCTCAGGCGAGTAATTTGGATTTACCTGCCTGTGGCCGACTTATTCGTATGGCTTGGGAAGTGCTTCATCATCAAGCTGCTCTACTCTTCGATCGTGTACAGTATCAAGATCAAGGGGACGAATGGGATACAGGGTTTGATTTCGGTTGGGAAGCAGAGTATGATGACCAAGAATTTCACTTTACCAACACTGTTCTCCAAGGTGATGCTGACGATGTACTTGCAGGGCTTTTTGATGAACGAGTACGTCGTGAAGAAGGTCGTCCTGTCACATTAGGTGAACTTCTATCGGCACTAAAGGATGCTGCAGATGATGCTGACGCGATTAAACAACGTGAGGAGAATAGAGTTGCGCATGCAGTCGAATTAGAAGACATGCTTTCAAATGTTGGAGGACGGATGCACAATGAAGATCTAGATGGCGATATTGAGCGATGCTGGGCAGCTCTTCGTCAAACAACTCAATCAATGGAATCAGATAATGTTCCTCTTTCAGAAGTGATGAACGCTCTACGACCGATCTTAGAATTGACATTCGGAGTAATTCCTGAAGGTTATGAAAAGGATGCGAAGGTGAGTTCATTCATTGCCGGATTGTTCCTCACTCACAAGGGGATAGCCTCCATTACGCAAGGAAATGGGGTTACTGACGTCATTATGATTGAAGATCTATGGCCACAATTAGGCACTTTTTCTGAAGTTATCGAAGCCAGTCAGGAAGAGGATGAAGTGTCTCTAACAAAACGTGAAGATGCCAAAACTGGTTCTATGCTCCATGCTGAGAGATTGCAATTAAGGGCTGAGAAGGCACGTGAGGCAGAAGAAAAGCAGCGCCTGAAGAGGGAGAAAGAACTTCTCCATGAAGAACATAAGATCGATGAAAACCTTGACTGGCTTGTTGAATGAGGTGATGAAATGACAGAATTAGCATTAGAAACCCTCTTGGAAGCCACCTTATTCGGTTCTGGTAAATCGATGTCAATCTCTGAACTCGCAGAATCTCTCGGATATGAGTCGGAAGAGATTACAGAATCGTTGAATACTCTTCAAGGTACTATGAAGCGAAGACGAGGCGGTGCATTACGGCTTGTCGAAATCGGTGGTAAATGGGCAATGGAGGTTCGTAATGAGGTTTCAGAACATCTTCCTGCAAGTACCAAGACAGACATGCCGAAGAAGTTGCTCAAGGCTGCTGCATTGATCGCATACCATCAACCAATGCATCAATCAAGGCTCGTAGAATTACTTGGTCAAAAAGCGTATGATTACGTTCGAGAACTTGCTCAATACGGAATGATTCAAAGAAGAAAGGAAGGCAACACTCGTCGCTTAACGACTACGCGTCGCTTTTCAGAAGCCTTTGGCTGCCCACATACCGACCTTCGAAAAGTACGGAAATGGTTCAGAGAACAAGTTACTGATGCAGGTCTATTCGATGGAATGGAAGATGTTGATGCACTGCAAGAAGTTGGTGAAGATGGCCTTATTCAGGCCACGTTGCCTTTGGAAGAAGAGTGATCAAGCACGATACGTTTCAAGTATTTCTGAAACTTTTGTCTGAGTAATTGGCCCTTCGTGTTCAATCAAGAGTTTCGCTACATCCTCTATTTCTTTACCTTCTGCACCAGCACTGACGGCCATATTCCTCGCATGGAGTCTCATGTGCCCCTTTTGTATCCCGCTTGTAGCAAGTGCTCTAAGGGCTCCTAGATTCTGAGCAAGTCCTGCTGCAGCCATCACTGAAGCGAGTTCTTGAGCAGATTCAACACCGAGAATTTCGAGGTTGGTTCGGGCAACAGGATGCACTTTGGAAGCACCTCCAACAATCCCAACCGCCATAGGCGTCTCAATGGAACCAACCAGATTACCATCCGAATCAAGTTCCCAGTGAGTCATTGATCCATATCTACCTTGTGAATAGGCAACATATGCATGACAGCCTGCTTCGATGGCTCTCCAATCTTGGCCACATGCTACAGCTACGGCTGATATGCCGTTCATGACGCCTTTGTTATGTGTTGCAGCCCTGTATGGGTCTGCAACTGCAAAATGGTATGCCTCAAGTATGCCTTCAATGATTTTAGAACCATCGAGTTTTTCACCAGAGTTACTAATTTCTTCCGGAGTGAACGTAGCCCTTACTCGTGCAAGCCGTTCTGTGGCTAGATTGCTTAGAATCCGTAACAAAGCCCTTCCATTGGTTATTCGTTCGAGTTCTGGTGCCAGGAGTTCAGCCATTGTATTGACGGCGTTTGCCCCCATTGCATCTCTGCAATCGACATGAATATGGACAATAAACATCTTTCCCGAGAGGGTTTCTATGCTTCGAGTTGTGATTTCTTTGCACCCCCCTCCTAGGCGGACCATGGTCGACGGTAAGCTGTTTGCCAATTTGATTAAGGTGTCCTTATTCTCAAGAACTCCTTGCTTTGCTTTTTCATGATCATCAATATCTAGGAGTTGAATTTGAGCGATCATCATTGGTCCATCATTGCTTGATGTAAAACCTCCATGCACATGACAACGCTTAGCCATGTTCGATGCAGCAGCGACAACGCTTGATTCTTCAAGACAAAATGGGATAACGTAGTGCTTTTTGTCGATAATGAAGTTTGTAGCAACACCGACTGGGAGTGACATCGTTCCGATGACATTCTCAATCATTCGATCTGCTGCGTTGTCGTCCAGTTCACCGTTTTTCGCTAACGCAGCAACTTGTTCAGGGAGAAGATTGGAGCTTTCAGCAATAAGTTGGCGCCGTTCAATGACAGACAGTTTGTAGAATCCTTTCAAGCGGCTGTTATTGACAGGCATAGTCTCTCTCCTCGTACAAGCCAGATGTTCTTGAAACATCAACCAATCGGAACAAGTTAACGCGTTTAACGCCTTAATTAACGCGTTAAAAAAGCGTCAATGATGCGTTAACGAGGGCTGTTTATAGATTCCCGTGAATTGATTAACGTATCCTAACAGGTCTCTCATAGCCTCAAATTCCATGAAAGGTCATATACTTGTTCGAAGTTGCTCGTACATGCATACTGGAACGGTTGATTTGCGACTACCAAGTCTTCTAGAAGACCCATTTTCTCATGGAGCTATCTTGGCAAAGGATTCCAACCTTCTCGTTGGAAGGCATTCATACTTCGAAGAGATGGAGAAGAATATTCAATTCAAATCTTCTCGAAGGATTCTGCTTGTAGGTGAATATGGTTCTGGAAAGACTTCATTCGTCAATTGCATTGGTGGGAAGACAAATTTACACATCCATGTTGACCGAATCGATACAATGAACCCTGGTTTGGAGTTACTACGAGATATTTATTCCCAAGTTGTTAATGCGACAGCACCAAATGATCATAAAAAACTTGAACGAGAACTTGAAGCCTCTCTTCACAGCAAAAGAAATTACTTGCCGTTAATATCAGTTGATGCAGATATGGCCAATATTGCCTCTTTAGAGGCGTGCTTACTTGCCTCAATGCCCTTTTTCGAGCGCTTATCAGCATTGATTGTTGTTGCCGTCAATCCAAATCAAAAATCTCTTCTCTCTGAACAGATAAGAGAACGTTTTGAAGTACGACTGATGCAGGAATTGGATGTAGACAGTGTAAAAGCCCTTGTTGAACGTCGAATTGCAACGTGTTCAAACGAACCCTATCAGATGACTACAGAGGAAGCTGGAAAGGTATTGGCTGCGAGCCGAAACGGTCATCCAGGATCAATTATCAAAGTTCTACGAGCAGTAATTGATGGACAGATGTTACCTGAATTACCAAGGAGTTCGATTGCAGAACAGACCGTCATCGAACAAATTCCTCCACCCGCTCCTCAAGAAGTTGATGCAAGCCTCTTCAATCAAGATGAGGAACTACTCGATGAACTTGAATCATCGGAAATCCCTGAGCAAGAAGTAGAAACAGTTGCCCAAACCACTGATGAGTGGGAGGATGGGCCTGGTATGTCTGGTACCATGGGTTTTGATCTCAATCTCGAATCACTTGAAGAGCCAATTGTTGAAGAAAAGAAAGAGGACCCCATCGAAGATACGTACGTGACTGAAGAAACCCTCCGGCCAGTTGGTATCTTCGGTGGACTTAGAGGCCGTTGGAAACAGACCAGTCAATCCATAAATGAGGCAGAAGAACCAGAAGGCGAGTATAAACAACTCGATGGTGCTAATTCCTTATGGGTCAGCAAAGACTCACTTACTCCACTAGATGATTCTGAGGGAGATATTTTAGAGGCTGTAGACGCTCAAGAACCTGAAGAATTCATACCCGATTCCTTCGAGTCCGACTACCAACAGATGGTTGAAGAAAACGCCCTCCTGCCAAACCAATCGGTGTTGGAAACGCTTACCGATTTACTCTCAAAACTTCTTTCCCCTTCTGGCGATAATACGGTTTCGAACAAGCTTGCAGAAAGCCTACAAACGCTTTCTCGTCCCAAAATAGGCAATAAAGCAGAACATCCTCTAAAAGTCCAAGTTCTGACATCACTCACGAACGCTGAGACAATTGTGGTTTCTTTCGCTCAACAACGAACGATATCTCCTTCCGACAAACAGTTGTTGGAGAAATTGAACATTAAACGAGCAAGACTGTCACAGATTTGTAATCGATTACACAAAGCAGGCATTCTTGATGTAAGGATGGTTGGACGATCGAGAATGTTTGGTCTAACTCGAACAGCACTTGCCCAAATGATGGCATGGGGCCTTGTAGGAGGTGATGTGTGATGTCTTGGACAGTTTCATGGTCTTGGCAAGCTCCATCACGGATTAGTGCAATAGCTGCAATAGATGGTCAACTTGCAGTAGCCTATGGCCTGGATTTGATTCTCTTCAATGAGTCCAATGAGATTCAATGGAAGCAAACAATGCCGTTCAAGGTCCACGCGATTTGTAACGGTGAAGGGACAATCGGCATCCTAGCAGCACACGGTTTCTTTGTTCTGAAAACAGTTGATGGGACCATGCTCCACGAAGGTAGAAGCAGCCCAGGTGGCTTCTTGCACCTTCTTCACCGACCAGGGGGAGGGTGGATTCTTTCTGGAAGAGATGGAAATCTCCACCTTTTCGATTCAAATGGTAAAGGAATTCGTAGAATTTCCTCTGGGATTGTTCGAAGACTTGTCGGATGGCTAGATCGGGAACATTTGCTATGGCAATCTTCTGAAGGAGTTATTTTATGCGGGCAAATCGCTAACCAAGACAAACGTAGAGTCATTGATACAACAGTTTGGAGTTGGTGCTCCTTGCTCATGGATGGTCGATTGCTACTGTTATCTTCTGATGGTCAATTATGGGAAGGGGCCCCTCATCCATTTGGATGGGATTCAATGAATCGAGTTGAAACAGATTCGTTGGAACCTCTTATGGCTACAAGGGCAGGAGATGGGTGGTGGGTGCTCGGAATTGAAGGACATCTTGACCATTTAGCTACTGAAAACGAATTGTCTCGAATAGGAGATGGCATGGAACTTGGTGATTTACTTCTACGATTAGGCCGTAATTCGATGATTACTGCTCGTAGAGATGGTTTGACAAGACGTTGGGTTGATCCTGCTCTTGCAGAAGAAGAAAAGCGGCACAGGCATCAAGAAGCAGCAGATGCGAAACTTGCTCGTAGCTGGGAAGAACGACGAACATTGTTCCAGAGAGCACAAACTGCAGAGGATGAAGGTCGCCTTTCACGAGCGATCGAATTGTATGAGGCTCTTGGTAGAAAAGACGACGTAAAGCGTCTCTTAGGCCGACAAAAAGGTGGTGATTGAATGGATCCAGGAAAAACTCTGACGGAAGAGCGAGTTGAACATTATCTCTCAATTACTCGAAAAGCCCGTGAAAAAGCAACACCGCTCGTTCAAGAAGGAAGTCCAGAAGCGGACATGCTCAACACATTGTTATCTATGGCCGATGACTATTCTTCCGATGCTCAATATTTCTTGAAACAGGGCGATTTCATACGAGCCTTTGGAGCAATAAATTACGCTCATGCTTGGATTGACGCTGGAGTTAAATTACGCCTACTAGATGGGCATGGCGATGACGTACTGTTTACGCTACCATAGGTTCTGAACCTTGTTCATTCGAAATAGAAACAACGATCAGTTTGACTGTATCAATCCCACAAAGGATCTCCTGGGCGCGAACTTGTGCAAGTTGTATAAATGGCATAAGAGATTGTTCTAATGTGTGTCTCAAACGATACATGTGAGCAGGTCTCCCGCGATTATTCTGATTAATAGCACTATGAATGATGAGGTTCATTTCACGAAGCTCATTAATGGCGATACTTACATCAGGTTGGCGTAAATTACACTTTGTTTGCAGATCTCTGGATGTCGATGCTCCATGATAATGGAGGCATGTAAGGACACTGGCTGTGTGTGTTTGTATTCCCAGTTCAATTAGTTGTTTGCAAAGAGAGTTATGTAGGATTTTAGAGGGTCTGTTGGTAGTTGTGTGTTCATCCATACATACCGCATTTAGTTACCTTATTTTAACTTCTCACCTACTTGTATGGGAAAATGAGTACGTATAATGCAAAGGCCTATTATTAAAGGCTAAAAGCCCCAAAAACGTTTCTATATTCTATAGAGAGGCTACTAGACGCAGTTTTTTACGATTCATAACTTCAATCACATCAACACTTGATTCAAAGCATCTCCGCTTCAGATTTGCATCAACGGTAAGGAGAGGGATTTCATTTATTCTTGCATGTTCTAGGAGTAAATCATCTGTATGACCAGATTTCTCCTCAACCATTGTTGATCGTTGAAGCAGGAGTTCAAGCATGATGGTATTTCTGAGAGTTCTTTTTTCTTGAACGAGTGTAAGTTCTTCCAATACTGAAGGTAGGAGAATGAAGTGTGGAGGTCCTATGAGTGAAGACAATGCGCTGTCGATATTGAGTCCAGCATCGATAAGTGCAACCCAGCCACAGGCATCAATGAGCACATCGCCCATGACATCATCTCACTGGATGGTCCCGTGACCAATCAATCTCCATCGTGCGCCAACTCTTCTTGAGAGTGAAACACGTTGACCTTCATCAGCACAGATCGGAAGTCGTAGATGGAGTGTAGCTTTTCCTTTTTCAGCACCCTTCACTACACCTACTGATGTTGAAGTTGCTACGTTTACCATCAACATCTCATTGTTTCGAAGAGGATAGATTTTGTCAGCTCCTTCTCCATCACCTGAAACCATCGTATCCATCAGTTCCACTGAGATAGAACATTCAGTTCGAATTGTCGGCAACTCACCCTTCTTGGCAAGAACCTGTCCAGAGAGGTTATCAGCAGTTGTAATTGATGGGTCGAGAAGAGTTCCAAGACCACACAATCCTCCTGCCATTATGACGTCGCGCTTCCCACCTCCGCCTTGCATGCTCGTAATGGTGGTTTCAATGGGTTCCCATCTTGTTTTGTTTCCTTGTTCGATTTTTCGTCCTGGTCCAATGATGATTTCATCACCTTCTCTGAACGCCCCCTCGACAATTGATCCTCCAATCACGCCTCCTGTTAGTTTTGCAGGGCGTGTGCCTGGCCGATTTACATCAAATGAACGAGCGATATGCATGACTGCTCTTTCGTCTTCTTGACGGTTTGGAGTTGGAATTGTTTGTTCGATTGCTTCGATTAGGATATCGAGGTTTACATCGTGGTGAGCAGATACTGGGATGACAGGAGCATTTTGAGCAATCGTTCCTTCTAGGAATTCCTTGATTTCGCTATAGGATTCCATTGCTCTTTCTTTGGTGACAAGATCAATTTTGTTTTGAACAATAACGATGTTCTTGATTCCTGCAATTTCCAGTGCCATGAGGTGTTCTCGTGTTTGAGGTTGAGGGCATGTTTCATTCGCAGCAACCATCAACATAGCGCCATCCATAATGGATGCCCCAGTAATCATGATTGCCATCAAAGTCTCGTGGCCAGGTGCATCGACGAAGGATACAACCCGTTGTAGTTCAGAATCAATGTCTTTCCCACCCTCTGGGCGGCGGCCCGTGGCATAGTATTGCCCAGAGTCGGTTTTGTAGAATGCAGTATCTGCATATCCCAATTTAATCGAGATACCTCTACGTCGTTCTTCAGAATGAGTATCGGTCCAAACTCCAGAAAGAGCTTGTGTAAGAGTTGTTTTTCCGTGATCAACATGTCCAACAAGGCCAATATTGACTTCAGGTTGTGATGGAAGCGTTCTTGCCATGCTTCCATTCCTCCTTATTCAACGACGACCCTCTCGGGTTTCACTCCGCAGGTGCTGCACCTTCGCCCGCACCGAGCAATGTGTCAAGTCCGATGTTTCCTGCATCGACAACTTTCAGATTGATTTGACGTGTGTCTTGAGTGATTGTGTTTCCACGGAATACTCTGCGCATTCGCATACCGTCTGGCTTGTATCGGAAACGCTTCTTTTCACCTTTCTTGGTCTTTGAGACCAGATAATGTCCTTTGAAACCAGTTGAAGCAGTAACAAGAATTGCTTGTCGGGAACCGCCTTCGAGGTCACGACGCATTGGAGTACCAGTTTTGTCTGATCCTCCAGTGATTTCGAGTTTGTAACCAGTAAGGAGTGATTCTCCTTCGCCGACGAAGACGCCTTCGATAACATCGCCGATCTTCTTTCCGAGTAATTGTGCATGGTTTGTACCTGAAATAACCGTCTTATATGACGGGGAGTACGTCTTTTCCTTACCACCGTTTGTGGTTCGAGTCAACTTGGTTGTGGTGTCGTTGACCACTGCAACAAATGAGTTTCCTTCAGCCATAAAGCATTCCTCTAGCAACTTAGCGACAAACGACCCCTATTTAGCCTCACCGCATTGGATTCGTTCATCACCGATTCAGTTTTTTGACAACACGACCTTCAATTCGGGCAGCAACATCCATTGGAAGGGCATGCGGCATCGAGATATGGGTCGTTCTTCCACGACCATCACCAACCGTATCTACGCGGGTATCAATAATGCTCAAACCCTCAATTATTTTGAGATATTTCCAAACCGTTGTGTGGCTTCTAGGCTTTACTTCGTATTCTTCACAAACAACCGTATACATCGATTCGACATCTTTACTTGTCATGAATTCTGTTTTGCGTAGGCGTCGGCAAATACCCAAAAGAACCAGCATCGGATGGCCCGTTAACTCATCAAGAACATCTTCAGGCATAACCTGAGGTATGGCTTTAGCCCGTGTTTGAACATGTTCAGGCTCAAGCATAGATCTTCCGTCAGACTCCGCATGTTCGACAGCACCATTGAGTAATTCGATGACTTGACGCGCATCGCCAGAAGGTGCTGCGGAAGTGGCAATAAGTTTGAGAATTTCTTCAGTCCATGATTGTGGATTCAGGGCAGCTTCTGCTCGCTGACGAGTAATAGCTAGCAAACCGTCGTAATCATACGATGGAATCGGCAAATGGTTGGTGTGTCCAAAGCGAGAGATGACTGCATTTTCGAGTACATCAAGAACCTGCTCTTGACTGATTAGAATAAGAGATATCGTGCCACTACCGTCTTGATCTTCATCAATACGAAGGAGTTGGTAAATCAGATCGTTTCCAGATTTTCGCAGCAGGTGATCAACCTCATCGAGTACAATAATCAGGTGTCGGTCATTTGAGCGTAGTAGGCGGCGAAGGCTGTTCAGCAACTCGCCCATTGAAAGTCCCCTGTCCGGATGCCCTGCATCCAATGTCTGAACAATACGTTGTGCAACTCGGACATTTGTTGTAGCATTCCTACAATTGATGTGGACGCTTCGAATCTGACGTTTATTTCTTAGATGATGTTCAATATCACGGCAAAAAGTCCTAGCAAGTAATGTCTTACCACTTCCGACTGGCCCCGTGATAACAACGTTAGCACTACTGTTTGGATGGGATATCGAATGAAACTTTGCAGCGAGGTTACTTTGAATCTCTCCGCGGCCGACCATCGTTTCTGGTATGAAATCAAAATCCAACGGACCAGGGTCTAGGAGGATAAGACCAGAACCAATTCGATCAAGATAGTCGCTCATGCTGATTGGCTCTTGTCGCCAACCGTTCTTGAACACTCGTACTCAATCAAGAATGAAAAGTAGAGTCTCAGGGTATCTCATCAAATTGATATCCCATTTCCCATTTCTTTTCGCCAAGCGCTACTTCAAGTTCGTAAGGGGTAATCAGTGGTTTAGCATACTTGACCGCATCATCAATAGCGATACGCGGACAAGCAGTGTTCACAAAGGCATCTACTGGATAGAAGTCAATGAGTTCTGGTCCAACGTGTTCGAGAGCGAGAAGGTATCCCTTCTTTCCGTGTTTTTCGAGTAATCTTTTCATTCGAAGAGCGAGTGTTCGGCGCATTTGTCCAGGCTTCTCTCCAATCAGGATTCCAAATCGAGTTGCGTCCATGGACGACATAATCAGTCCAGATCGCTGTCGAAGAATACGCTCAATGCGTTCAAAGGACATTTCGATTGCATCGCCCGAGTAAGGGTCGAGCATAGCAAGTGGCTTTCCCGTATGCAAGACAAGGCCAATCGGATGGAAATCTCCACTTCCGAGGAAGAGGTAATGCCCTATCGTATCATCATCACCAGAATAATTGCAACCAAGAACTTGACCTGGGAAAGTCAAACGAGCTCCACCCATCGGTATTGTTACATCGTATCCGGCTTTTTCGAGACGGTCGTGGAAATCAGGTAGAAGGTGGAGATGTTGGATACTTCCTACGAGCCCTAATTTGGTGTCTTTAAGCGGAGTCATTCTTCCCACAGCGTCAATAAATCGCTCTTTTGCTTCTTCCTCAGAAAGGTCAGTCTCGACATCTTGATTCTCCATACGGCCCTTGGCGATGGCAAGATGCTTATTCAACATCGGAATGACAGGAGCCAAGTCTGGATCTCCATCATATGTGACGTCAATAAATTGAGTTGGCATACCTGATTCGATATTCATCTGAGAGTGGCCCATGTGGGCGACTAATTCCACGCCCATCATCTGCATTTTATCGTGAACAAGATCGCAGGCTCCGTAACACGGATCTGCAGCCAAAACAACCTTTGCACTAGAAGCAGTTTCAATTTCGTCCATCATTTCTAATGCTTGCATTTTCAACCCTTCAGGAACTTGTAAGGCCACAAGGCGATGATCATTTTCCTGAATTCGTCCAATTAGTTCGTCAAGTTTGAAATCGTGTCTGTCTAAGTCCATTATACCACCTCATCAAGAAGAACTATCTCTGCACCATCCATTGTCAATCGAACAATGGAAGATATATCGATAGTAGGATATTTCTTTTTGAGCATTTCAAGACCAGGACCTTTTTCGACAACAGCCACAATAGCTGTGACGCTTGCTCCTGCTCTTTGGACGCCTTTGATGACTGCATCGAGTGTCCCTCCAGTCGAAAGCACATCATCGACAATGGCAATTGATTCTCCAGGTTGGATATCGTTGAGATACATACTTCCCTTGGAATAGCCAGTATTTTGATCGATGACAATTTCACCATCAAGACCATACGAGCGCTTCCGAGCAACAACTTGAGGTAATCCAGTTCGCAAAGACAGAGAAGAGGTGAGCGGTAAGCCCATGGCCTCGATGCCAAGTAGCAGATCAATCTTACTCCAATCCACTGAGTCAAACACAAGGTCGACTACTGCTTGAAATACATCTGATTCGAGTCGAGGCACTCCATCTGTAAGTGGATGGATAAAGTATGGATAGTCTCCTTTCCAAACAACAGGGGCCTCTTTGAGTGAGGCTGTTAGTCGTTGAATAGCATCGAACATGATTCCACGTCTTTGCTCAAATCTCAGAGAGGTACTCTACGTACTCATCTGGTTCGAGTAGGTTTTCCATGTCCAATTGGAATGGTTGTAGAACAAGAATCCACCCAAGGTCATATGCGGATTCGTTGACGAGATCTGGATTGATTTCAACTTCTCCATTCACTTCAGTGATTGTCCCTGAAAATGGGGCGCTAAAGGCTATTTTCTCTTCACTAGTCCATAATGAGAACATGTCTTGTCCTTCATCAACAACAGTTTCTGCTTGCGGAAGTATCACGCGAAGTACTTCGCCAATTTCTACACCGAGAAACTCGCTAATACCGACCATGATCTTTTCATCATCTTTTTCTTGGTACCATAAATGGTCAATCGAATATTTACGATTGTGGGCTATGTTAAATTCAACGACTTCTTCATCCAAGTCACGACACCTACTCGCGGCTCTTCCAACTCCTATTTGAACCATCGCTATTTCTGATGTGACATGGCGATTACACATTCATTAAGAGAGATGCGCCCTTGCGTTGGATTGGTGAGAGTTTGGATTACAAATCTACGGACGAACAAGACATGATTCGGGAAATGGTTCGAGACTTTGCCGAAACGGTTCTAGCTCCAACAATCGACCATCGAGATAAACATCAAATCCCTCCTTCAGAGGAATGGTCTCAATTCATTGAATATGGTCTCCAAGGCGTTACAATTCCTGAAGCGTATGGCGGTTCACCAGTCGATGATATCTCTGAATCGATTATTGTTGAAGAACTTGCAAGAGTTGATCCTTCATTCTCAGTCATGTACTGTGTTCACGTAGGACTCTGTGCTAAGACGATAGCACTTCATGGTGATGAATATCAAAAAGAGACTTATCTCAAAAGACTCGCAGCAGGCGATGTTGGTGCTTACTCACTTTCAGAAGCAGGAGCGGGTACTGATGCTGCTGCTATGACCTGTAAGGCCAAGATTTCCGATGATGGAACACACTACGTTCTGAACGGTGAGAAGATGTGGGTCACGAATGGAGCACAAGCTGAAATCATCGTTCTTTTTGCAAAAGATGTCGATCATCCCGACTATGGTGTCAAGAAACATGGTGGAACAACTGCGTTTATTGTTGACTCCTCTTTCGAAGGTTTCACTGTTGGAAAAAAGGAAGATAAACTTGGAATCCGTTCTTCCGACACCTGTACACTCATTCTTGAAAACTGCAAGGTACCTGTAGAAAATATATTGAAAGGTGCTGGAAATGGGTTCCCAATCGCCATGAATGCTTTGGACAACTCACGAATTGGTATTGCTGCACAAGCCCTTGGAATTGCTCAAGGAGCCTACGAAGCATCCCTTCGTTATGCTCACGAAAGAGAGGCTTTTGGTAAACCAATCGCACATCATCAGATGATCATGGGCTATCTTGCAGATATGGCAACAAAGATTGAAGCATCTCGCCATCTCGTCTACAAAGCCTCTTGGTCAAAGCAACAGCACTACGAGCATGGAGGTCCTCGCCACTCGAAAGAAGCGAGCATGGCGAAATTGTATGCGGGAGATACTGCGATGTGGGTCTCAGAACGAGCGATACAAATTCACGGTGGATACGGATATACCAAAGAATTCCCTGTAGAGCGATTTTTCCGTGATGCAAAGATCACACAGATTTACGAAGGTACTCAAGAAGTCCAACGCATTGTGATTGCACGAAGTCTTCTGTGATTACTTGTATTCATACGAGTGTACGGAGAAAATAGCACGCTTTCTACCAATGTTCCAGTTGGCAATGTGAGCATCAATTTCAACAATATGATTCATTTGGAAACTGCTCACAGAGTCGTTTGCTTCTGGTTGGAAAAGAAGTTCGATTTCCACTGAATTATCATCAGCAAGTTTTCCGATAATCGTTTTTCCATTCTTAAAAGACTGAGGTGCAATGATGGTCGACTCGATCTTTTCGATCTTGACTGAAAAGTGATGATTATTTGTCGTTTTTTCTACAGTATCTCTTCTCTCACTGCTTAATTTCATGGAATTCAAGGCTTCAATTAGTTCCATAGGATTGTTTTGAGGAGTTGTTGAAGGAATTGAATTTTTTACTTCAACGATTTCTTCCATAACTTCGTTTACAACGACTTCGGGCACTTCTTCTAATTCAATATCAATTTCTTGCATTGACTTCTCAAGTTCTTGTTCAGCGATAATTCGAGCAGCTTCTTGTTCAGCAGCCAATCGGGTGGCTTCTTGTTCAGCAGCCAATCGGGTGGCCTCTTGTTCAGCGGCAATCCGAGCAGCCTCCTCCTCAGCAATTCGAGCAGTTTCAGCAGGGTCAGGGATTCCGAGGGGTAATCCAATCTGCTCAAAATAGGTGAATAAATCACCAACTGTAACCGTTTTGTCATTGTCGGAATCAAGGAGCGTCAATAGGCCATTGATAACCCAAGCAGGAGGTGACGTCCCAGTTGTCTTTTCCAATGCAGCAGAGAGTTCATGAGGTTGAATAACAGCGTCGTTATTTGAATCAATTGTGTTTGCAATCTCTGCTCCAGTCAGTCCAGATCCAAGTAACCAACTTGTGAATTGTTCATTCAATTGCCCAATCATAGGATTCGTGGAAACCATTTGTTTGATGTGATTACGCATTTTTTCTTGGACCATATTCTTAGCAGCAGACATAGTACTCATTCCTCCCATTTCGTCGTATGGTATCAAACTGTCTCCTACGGGAATTGAAGTTTTGGCCAATGAGTAAACTCGTCCTCATGCCAGGATAAGGTGCATAGAAGGGTTTCAATTTGGTCTAGGTCAGTTAGATTCCGAGCAATCTGTTCACGATGCAACCAATTCTTCAGCGCACCGAGTTTGGGACCTTGCTGCACATTGGTTTGAGACATTATCCATTCACCTGTGGCTAATGATTTAGATGTTCGGCTTGGAACCAAGGCCTCGTTTCGAGAAATGCGTTCTTGAATATCTTCAGTAGAATGTCCACCTTGGTTTAATGGTGCGAAAAGGGCTTCAATTCGAAGATGTTGGTGGGCCCAATCTCCTAGAACATGCCGATGTATACGCAGACTTGAATCCAAGAGTTCTGGAATATGGCCTAAGCAGAGGTGGCGGAAGGTGAGTATTTTCTTTTCCTGATTGCTGAGTTTAAGAGTTCTAGCTGCATCTTCACAGGTTGTAGTTGGTGTGCCATGGAAGAGTATGGCAAGCCTATCGAGTACATCATCACCTTCAAGCGAGTCGAGTGAAGAAATTCGATAATCATCTAACATCCAGTCGAAATTAAAGATTTGTCGAAGGATACCATCATCAGCCATTTGCTGAAGTATTATCGAAGCGTTTTTTCCTACAAGGATTCGTTTTAATTCTGCCCAAACTCTTTCAACAGCTATCTTTGAAAGCATACTTCTTGTCGATATTAAAGCATTGGCTAGGCCACGTTCAGGTTTCCAAACACCAGCATCACCTTGATCCATGAAACGATACGTTCGTAGAATTCGTAATGCATCTTCTGAAAGTCTTGACTTTGGTTCACCTACTGCACAGATCCGTTTCCTTTGCAGGTCTTCAAAGCCCCCATAAGGGTCATAATAAACGGCTTTGTTGACATCTAAAGCCATCGAATTCATCGACAGATCTCTGCGAGATAAATCAACAGAAAGAGAAAGTCCCCATTCGACTTCATCCGGTCGTCGCCCATCACCGTATCCTTTCTCAGTTCTAAGCGTAGTAATTTCATAAAAATCACCATTTGAACGAAACGTAATCGTGCCAAATTTCTCGCCAGTAGGAATCATATCAGGATATGTCTTCATCTTATCAGGAACCATTGTGGTTGCCAAATCATATTCAACAATGGGTATCTCAAGCAATGCGTTTCGTATTGCTCCACCAACAATCCAAACAGAATGACCTTGTTTTTCAAACCAATCAACAATCTCCAACAAGCTCGATGGAAGGTTTTGAACCATCTGAATAAGTTCAGGAGTGAGGGGTTTTGCATTGATGCCGCTTGTCGGTTCCACACATCTCCCTCATGTCACCCGTTGCTCAAGTAAGAAAAAGCATTATCCTCTGAATTTGATTGGCAATGTTATGGCTTGGGATGAATCTGATGTGCGACTTGTTCCTCTCGAATGGCTCAAACCTCACGAAGAAATCAAAGTAAAGAACATGAAAAAGTTACTCGATATGACTCTTCGCTGGAATGGATTCACCAAACCTCTAATCGTTGACAAAGCAACTGGAGTAATTCTCGATGGCCATCACCGACACGCTGTTGCAATGCGACTTGAACTTGCACGAATACCCGTGATTGTTGTCGATTACTTTGATAATGAATCAATCGATATCGAATTGTGGCCTGCTTCAGAACTCGAAGAAATCACCAAACAGGACGTCATAGACATGGCTTTGTCAGATCATTTGTATCCACCAAAAACAACACGTCATCGGATTGCAGATTACTTGCCCCCAATCCATGTTTCTCTGGAAAAATTGTCCCTTCTCAGTCCTACGACTTCTGAAGAGTCCGAGTAGTCGCTTTCCAGAATCGGTTTCCGTCACAAGCGGAAACAGTTGGAGCTTTTGGCTCATTTATTGGAGTCACGTTTACTTCTTGAATGATTGAACTCCGCGAATAAAGGAGAGTAATCTCTTCCTCAGCATTGCCTTTAAGTGCAGTTTTTAGTTGTTCAGAAGAGGTGATTCGCTGATCATTTACCGCAATGATTTCGTCTCCAACTTGTAAATGCTCGCGCACGGGTGATTCTTGGAGATGTGATGATACAAGCAACTTGTTGTTTTGATTACGTAAGTTAATTCCAAGCCAACCTTGTTCAAATTCCTTCCATGCAATTTTCTCTGTTCCATCTTTACGCTCTTTTGGTTTACTTGATTCATATGGAATACCAAAAAGAGCGAATGCTTGATCTAAATCTAAGACTCCTTTTTTGGTGGTAAGTTCGTCAAGGAAGGTGCCAAGTCTCCTCCCCCCTCGTAGCGATGTCAAGGCTTTTCGGATATCCTTGTATTGTATTCCTCTATCACCTTTCTGTTCCACATTAATATTGTGCTTATGATAGAGTTCTGCCATGAGATCACCGACTCCTGATTCTCCATTTGACCTCTTACGAAGTTCTGCATCAAGTGCAAAGATAGATAATTCGCCTTCTAAGTAGTATGAAATTTGAGTCTCCCTCGAGTAAGGATGCCCTCTATAGAGATGTATCCATGCTTCATGACTTGCTTCACAAAGTGATTGAGAATCGATTCCACTTCGGGAATGATGCCGTTTTAGTTTCCTTTTCATGTCTGCAAAGTAATCCTCTTTACTCCATGCACCGCTTTGCAAACAGATAATGTCTCCAAGCCATGATGTCGTACCTTCAAACCACCATAAGAGGTCAGAGTTGACTTCTCGCTGAAGATCATAATCAAGGAATTTCTTTGGTCTCAATCGCTTTACGTTCCACTTGTGTAAATATTCGTGGCTGAAGAGGCTCACTAAATCTCTGTATTCTTCGACATTCCCTGGTTGTAATGAAGTTCTTGGAACCATTGATGTTTGAGAATTCATGTGTTCAAGTCCTCCGCGTGGTCCACCCGTCAAATGTAAAATCGTGTGATAGTCCTCTTTTATGATGCCAAATAATGCATGATGCTCCTTGACGATACTCTTCATGTCATCAATAAATCGTTTCACCATGACTGGATGTGGTTCTTTTCCACCAGCGTCCCAAATATCCAGTGTATGTCTTATTCCATCGATGGTGGTTTCGATGACAGAATTTGAGTTGCATTCTGCGATCCCATCGAGTAAATCATCACGGTTTTTTGCTGAATAAATATGAATGCTCATGTCATTGTTCTCTTTCAATTCAATCTTATCGAGTTGAGTCGTAACCGTCCAGCTTTTTGGAAGTTTGAATTGAATTGAATGCTGAAGATTCATTCGTTCGCCTTCTATACCAGATGTCGGTAAAAACCAGGTAAAAGGAGGCATCATATGGAGATGTGATTCATCAAAATGGTTGGAACGCACTGATAAATCTACAGCTAGGAGTTGATATTCTACAGTTACAGACTTGCAGGATTGTACATCTGAAATAACAATTGAATCCACTTCCTTTCTCGAAAAACTCAATGCATTTCCTGAATCATCATTGACAGATAAGTCGGTGACATGTTGAATTGGTTCGCGAAGGAAGTATGATCCTGGAACCCATCGAGGAAAGGAGAGTGTTAATTTTGACTTTGAAAACGGGGCTTTGATTTGTATTGCAACCCTAAGTCTCTGGTGAGAAGGCTGTGTCGCATCGACTGTGAAGGTGATACCTGACTCTGTCATGATGAGGGTTCATCGGTTACGGTTGATAGGTTTCGCGCTGCACTAAGGACAACTTCGTCAGAAGATTGTTCCAGAACCTTTTGTGCCAGTTCTTGAATCAGCACCTCGTTTTGCCGATGTAAAATCCGTTCTAACAACCTCGACTTGTCGATACTGTCCACACGTTCATCGAACAGCAAGGTTTCGCGGAGGACATCACTTTTGGAATCATTCCGCCCAACAAGCCAGCGTGAGACTAATGAAGTACAATCCTCGGCAAGAAGTGTGTTTATTCTGTCGTCATCTGCTTCATGTATGTGTTCTCTCATAGTCGCAACGAAAAATCTACGTTGTGAATTTGTACACCCTTTAGCGAGGGAAATAAGGTGTTCACTCTCTTCTTTCATTGCCTTAGGGACTGCTAATTTCCATAAGGCAGTATCATTTGATATCGCTGTATTCAAGAGAGATTCTTCTTCTTTACTGAGGTTCATTTCAAGCATACGAATTCCTGCTTGCTTTCGAACATCGGGATGCGAGTCGCTAAGAGCATCTTGTAGGGATGGAATATCATTTGTGACAGCGAGAGAGGCCGACTTGATTACAGGATCCTTTGAAATGAGGAAGGAATCCTCTTCTTCACTGCTTGAAAATTCATTGTCAATTAGATAGACTGAAGCATTTCTTTTCACGATTGAATCATCGCTTAGAAGTAAAAGTCGCGCTAATTCTTCTGCCAGTTTTAGATCCTGAATATTTCGTAAAACCGAGGAAACACACTTATGACCATCGGTTTCTTTTCCTTTAGCCAATTCAATGAGCAGATGAGGGGCATGTTTAGGAGCCCATCTTCGATATGCTTCAATTGCCTTATTTCTGAACCAGATATCTTTGTCATTGAGAAATTTAGAAAAAGCCTCTACACTTTCGTGAATATCTGAATCGAACAAGACACGTACAGCCCTTCTACGCTGGCGAATGTCTTTGTGCTTGAGTTTAGCAATCGTAGATTGAACGGATGCTGCCATGTATATCACTCAGGGCTTAAATTCATCAAAAGTTGGTCCAGAAGGTTGATCATCGCCATCAATATCGCCTGGTCTGGCAAGCGATGGTGTCAACATCAACTGAATCATTGGCCACAGATGGACAAATTGTTGCATATTTTCAACAATAAATTCTTCCAACCTTTCATGTTCAGTGTGCTCCATAAGACGAAGTTGGTCGGCTAATTCCCCTAATGCATGTAAATCATTAGGGCCGCACAATTCCATCTCTTGACAGGTTTCGATCAATGTTTCAATCAAATCAACAATTTCCAACGCTGTTAACGGCTGTGGTTCACTTTCGATGATATTAACTGGACCAAAAGAGACTGGTCCCAATGAGGTGGGGTGAAGTTCATCTCCTTGACGTTCGATTTTCATCAACTCTTGGTTTCTATGTTCACCTATTGGAGCAATCACAAAGCCATTTTCCACAATTCGTTCTTTCATCCACATTGGAATCTCTGGAACCCCTCCTGTTACTACGATGCGATTCAAATCACCTGGTGTTTCAATTGGAGCCACCTCGATCGCTTCGATTGTTCGTACGTCTATTGTCGGCCAACCAGAGAGGGCTTTTGCAGTATGGCGGATAATTTCCTCCGATGGGTCGAGTAAGAGGACGCGGCCATCTTCTCCAAGGATTGTTGCTATCAGTGCTGCAAGATATCCTCCTTTCGAACCGAGGACAAGAACTTCTTGACCTTTCGATAATTCGAGTTGATGCAAGAGTGTTACAATCATATGTGGTGCGGAAATGGTCTTGACACCACCGTTTTTTGTCTCCATAAAAACAACTGGGCGGTCGTGGAAAAAGCAATCGTAATCATAGGATGTAAATTGCTCAAGATGAAGTGAACACATTGCTTCTCGGACCTCTTCGGGTACGATCATCCCCGAATCTTCAATCCGATTGAGGAGTTCGTGTATCCCATCCATGATAATCTCACCAAACTGTTACGTAAAAACATGAGGAGACTAATCGATGTCGTTTCGAAGCTCATTTAGAATCTCTTCTGGATTTTTAGACGAGTCAATCTCATTGAATTCAACAGGATTCTGTTCGAGTTCAAGTTCAATGTTATCTTTCATTCTTTGAATAAGGGATTCGAAACCTTCTGTAGTCATACCGGCATCTTGCATATCTATCTCCATGCTAAGAACGATGCTTCGTGCATCTTCGGGACTCAAGCGGACATCGGTCATAGAAGAAAAAATATCATCCATAAGGATTCCCTCTATTTTCGTTAGATGTTCGGATACAGTTGCTCTTGCCAAACCCATTTGTTCTGACAATTCAGTAATTTTGATTCTTTTTGGAAGGTCATAATAGCCATTATCATAAGCGAATTTGGCGAGTTTCAGTTGCTTTTCAGAGAGAATCGTTTCATATTCCTGAGGTGTAAGATTTAGGTTTCTAGCACTTGTTCGATCCGGTTTCGACATTAAGCGCATAACTCCAGACATGAGTCTTAACTTCAATGAGGGTCCTTGAATAATGTATGTGAGGCCGTTTTCATCTAATCGAGAACCTGGCACTGCATAGGTGCCTTTAGTTCGAGCATTGAGGTTTGAAAGCGGATGAATTATTCTGCAGATAATGAGATGCCCTTCTTCTGGTTTTGTTGATTCATGCATCACGTCGATTACCTCAAAGAATTCGAGTGAATCGATGTCAGAAATACTTACACCTTCTTTGAGATGAAATTTAAACAAGCACTGGATGTCTTTTGGTGCCCTATTGATGTAAGAGAGGAATTCAATTCGTTCTGCAACATTGAGCAACGGAGCAATCTCAATTGCTCCCAAGCGGTCGCGTTTCCAAAAGAAACTTGCTTCCCGCATAAATTTATCTAAGCACACTATGAATTAAGTGAATCGGCTGTATTTGTTTGATGTATTATCGCATTTCTAGCCATCCAAGAAATGTTGCAATCGGCAAGACGATGGTCAATAATCGATTGATTTTTTTCCTTTGATTACGCAATTCCTCGGATAATTCAGGGCCAACTTCGATGGCAGATGTGAATCTTGATTGTCTTGTTTTTGAGAATTGCCCATCTATAGTTTCAAGCACAAGCGGCCGTAACCTAGGTTGTCGGCTTGCAGGGATGCCTCTCCCCACAATGTAACGTATCGGAAAACTATCAACTAAAGGCAATGTTGCTAAGAGAATCTCTTGTACTCTTGTTGAGTCATGGAGATCTAGGCGAACAGTCCTGCCATCACTACGAATGTGGCTCAAAGCCCTCCACTTTCCTTGTCCTTCATCCAACCCCTTTACAGCATCAAGAACTCGATTGAATGGAGGTATTTTTGAGATGACTGGGCGAACTCTTCTTGCCAAAAAAGGTCCAAGAAGAATACTTCCAATAAATGGTGGTAAGACCATGAAGTATACGAGTCGCAATATTTCATCAGGACGGGTTAGTGCTGAAACTAAAGCGAGACTGAATCCAAAATACAGACCAAGAAAACCACCTGCTTGGAGGCCAAGCCAGAGGCCAACTCGCTCGGTAGCCTGTTCAGTCATGGCATGTCCAATCTGTCAAATGAAAAGAAACCGTCGATGAACTCAAGCATTAAAGGCGGTTTCGTTGTCACCAGAACATGGAGCGCAATGGTCTCACTTCGAGGTCGAGAGACAAGAAGGCTGGGCTTTGGATAGGAGGAATCAGTTTCTTTCTGTTCATTTCCTTTTTCATTGCCCCACTCATTTCGGAACCAGATACGATCACCGACTTATCTGGGAGAGCCAATGCTTTGGACTTTCACAATGATGATGGGCAAAATTTCACATGGACAGATTTGAATTTTTACAGTGCTTCAATCTATGCCTTTGGAGACCTGAATTGCCATCAAAAACATGAACGGTCATGGTCGATAAACGGTAATCAAATGCCAGTGTGTGTAAGAGATGTTGGAATATTTGCAGGATTGGCTCTTGGCGGATTTATCTATTCGCGTAAGGGTGTAAATCGGTGGACGCTTAGAGATACCTTCCTCTCGGTCTTACCGGATCAATATATGACTGATGTGTATCTCAAAAATAGAAGGACGCTTCTGTTTATTGGAATTGGAGCACTCTGTGTGCTACCACTTGCAATCGATGGATTTACCCAACTCTTAATGGACCGTGAATCAACGGCATTTCTCCGATTAACAACCGGTATACCGTTTGGTTTTGTTTTGGGGCTTTTCTTTGCAGCTGCTTACAGTGCACGTCCAAACAAATTCGATAGAGCAGGTGATGTCCGTCTTCCTGGAAACGTTCGGTTTCAACGAGCTCAAGATGTTGAAGAAGAATGATCAGGAGGTGGCATCGACCACCAAATAAGCAATTGGTCAATGTCTTCTGGAACTGGACAATTCTCGTGACCACTCGTTAATATTTTTAATCGTTCAATGATGTTCTCTACAGTCTTTTTAGCCTGCCCTTGCTGCATATTATGCAGGATTACATTGAGACCGTCTTCCCAATTTTTATTTGGATTACTTTTTCTCCAACTTGAAAGAGGGGTTCTAATGGGCCACATCGCTAATGTTAATCGAGCAAATCCAATCATTGAATCTCTTAATTTGAATACCTGTCCCTCTGCGAAGGGAATGTGATTCTGTTGCCTATGGATCCAATTTGTTTCTTCAAGCCACTTTACAAGGCGTTGTGTGTGGCGTCTTGTGACCATACGATGAGGTCCAAGTGATTTGTGTAAACGAGGGATTTCACAAGACCCTGCCATCAAAGAAAGCGTTCCTAGCACCGACCAACAAGATCGTGCAAATGGGTTGCTTGGGACATCAAATGCCTTCGCTTCCTCAGATTGCCAACAGTCTTCTGCATATTGCATCCACTGTGAAGGAGATTTCCCTGATAACCATCCGATGTTAACCGAGGTTTTCTCCATCGGGGCTCCTGGAAGCCGAGTTTGTTGCTGCACATCGTGGGCGAGTCTATTGAGTAAGTACCTATCTACTTTATCGGAATCGACGTTTAGAGGAGCAGGTCGCCGATTGAAAAAAGTTCGTAACTCGGCTCGTAGTTTCTGGCGTAACTCATCAAGGCCCCCTTCATTCAAAATCGGCCCAACAACACAGCATTTGTCAAATGGGGCATTTACCGCTATTTTTCCTGATAAAAGGTCATTGAATCCTTTTCGAATGGTTCTTTGGATCTCAGGAGTTTCAAAATACTCTTGTTTTTCACTGCTCATACGAAGCGTAGCATGTTTAATTCGATCAATCGCCCGATCAGGGTCACAATCAATCCAAACAACGAGGTCAGGAATCATTGCAGCTGCATTAATGCTGCAAACAGTATCTACTCCTAAGTTACCTACTACGCCTTGGTAAATCAGCGAAGAATGAATATTTCTATCCGAAACAACAACTTCTCCTCTCTCGAGTTTAGGCCGAATCCATGTGTGAGAGTGGTCAAGCCGATCAGCAGCAAAGAGCCCAGCCTCCTGCAAAGGGGTTTTATTCCCTATTTTCACCGATTCAAGTGCAAGTTTGCCAAGTTCACTATGTCGTCTGGGTTCGTGTGTCAAATGAACATCACTGAAAGGATACTGATTGAGTAATTCAGCAATGATTCGAACTGCTTCTCCTTTTCCAGAGCCATCCCCGCCTTCAACGGTGATAAGGTACAACCTATTCCACCTCTGGCTGGTCAAACTCGTCTTTTGCCAAGACCATGAGGCCCATGCCGCAGAGAATTAAGAACGGGCCAAACACGATGAAACCACGACTTAGCAGGGCGATTCCTGCAAAATACTGCGTTCTTCTATACCGTTTTTGATTTCTAGCACCAACAGCCGAGTAAAGACCAACTACGCCTGCTACGATTGTGACTAAGGCGATCCCAGTTGAAAGAGCCACTGCATTTTCAAGTGTCCAACCTGAACTGGAGGTTGTCTCATCTTCTTGGATTAAGCCTTCACCAGCAGTAAGTGTGAATGCATCCTGATTTACATTTTTTGCATTAATTGTTCGTTCAACAGTTTTGTATCCATCAAGTGTAACCCGTATTATGTGTGGTTCAGGCACGACATTTTCAAATTCATAATATCCGTAACTGTTGGTAGTCGCAGTTTGTAAGATTGTATTGCTGCCGATTTCAAGCAACTCAATACTTACTCCTTCCATTGAATCTCCTGATTCGGATTCGAGTACAATTCCTCTTACATCAATCACATCATCTACGTCAAGAGTGTTTCCAAGAAGGTCCGTAGGGTTCCCTTGGAGCAGGAGTAATCCCGTTATAATTCCTAAAACGCTACCGATGAATATGAGGGATGATGCTAAGGCGAGCAACCCATTTTTGTCTTCCATGAAGAGAAGATCTTCGTTCTGAGTTGTTGACATTGTAATCTCTTGTTCTTGGACAACAAGTTCATCTTCTTCGGGAAGTTCATCGCCCCCGTCCAATTTTTTACGAACACGTGCACGTAGAGCATCACGTCGTTCGTTAATGTCCATTTCAAAGCCTCAGCATTCCATTGCGCGGATAATAGCGCTCTCGGGGTATATCCGCGCTATACCTTCCTATCGTTTGAAACGTACGCTTCCATGTAATAACCCGAAAGTGAGTAAACTCGCTCCGATAAAAGTAAAGGCAAGGATTGGATAGATGATACTTAGTTGAGTTGATTGTTTGGTTTTATTATCCGTATCTTCATTCAGGGTTTCGTTCTCTTCATTCAGCCAGGACCCTTGGCGGAGGCCAAGTTCGAGTATGTGTCCTACATGTGTTAATGATTCAGCTGAAACTTTGTCAGGTGTATCTTCATGAGTATGCCAATATCCTCCCCATTTTGTTGCATTTGGGCCGAAGCGAATATCGATGAGATCAATCGCAGGAATTCCTACTTCGAGCATTGGGACATGGTCATCGATAACGCCGTCAAGTACATTCGTGTTGACAATGTCGATTCCAAGGCTACCGTCGCATGCAGCAACATCTTTTACCAATCCAAGAGATGATGCTAATCCATCTACTGCGTCCCATAGTCTGTCGGTCTCTGATAGGCCGACATTTGGAGGATACACTCGGTTAATCTGTAAATCAGCATCCCCTATCATGTCAACAAGAAGGAATGCATGGATGGAATCGATTTCCTCTTGCGTACGGTCTTGGGCCCAGGCTTTTGCACCGAGCATCTGTGGTACTTCGCCTTGGTCCTCGGCATCAGTGAGTAAAATCCAGACCTCATGTTCAAGGCCGAGTGTTGGTACGATTCTTGCCAATTCAGAAAGAACCGCAACACCGCTTGCTCCATCATTTGCACCAGGAATTGGTTCATCAGTTCGATTTTCATCATCATCACGCTCGGCACGATCTCTTGAGTCGTAATGTGCAGCAAGGACGACAACTGGCAAGTCGGTTTCATTACTCGCTGGAGTATAGATCCCGTGTAAGTTGGTTAGATTCGTATCCAAGTAAGGGTGTTTGTCGAGTGTCCAATTCCATGCTGTATTGTTTTCCATAAACGAATTCAACAGGGCGCTGGAAGCGTTGCTTCCGGGTAATCTCGGGCCGAGTCCGACTTGAAATGAGACCGATTGATTCGCCGCTAATCCATCAAATTCGAGGGATTCAATCCCTTGGCAATTCAAGATGCTTTCTTCAGTTCCTTCGCCCTCGGTTTCATCGGCATTAACAGGGTTAAGCATCGAGAGTGAAATAACTAAAATAAACGAAATTGCGATGGATTTCCGTGGCATTGTAGTGATGCTACGGACGCGGGGTATTAAATACCTCATTTTCATACATGAGATTGTGATGCTGCATCACAAATCATGGTGATTTACTAATGTCCGAACGACGCTCCACTAAAGCCATCCTTCTCGTTGCTCTTATGCTGGCCTCTGTTGCTGGTCAGGCTGCCGCAAATGAGCAAGACACATCTCCCTCTGAAACTGAGGCGGAGTTGGGAGTAGTATATGGCGACCTGTCCTTATTCGATGCCTCTCAAGGTTCAGAATATCTGCTGATAGAAGAGGATATTCCAGTGGTATCCGCAACATCATTCATCAAGCAAGCTTGGATTGAAGAAGGCCGTCCGGGGGTTGATGATATCGAATATCGCCCTTCCATGGCGCGAGCTACCTGCAGTCCGCACGTTGTAGGAGATACTCTAACCGTTCCAATCTCTGGCGGTTCAACCAATGTCTATGTTGCTAAAACGACCACGAGCGTCGCTTTCCTCGTACAATCAGGCAGGACTCTTTCCTCCACAGTTTTACAGAATCTTGCCTCTACGTGGGATCAGACCATTTACCCTACCATGACCACGTACTTCGGTAAAGACTACGGGGACGGAAGAGGCCTTTCACCTCCTGATAATGACAACAATTGTCAAGTCGAGATTGTTGTTTATGACATCGATGGGGCATACAATATTGGTGGCTACTTCTCTCCAGGGACTGCGCCAACCCGGGACGTTGTGTATGTTGATTTTGCTGACATCACTCTAACCTGGGGCAAGTCGATTATTGCACACGAACTCCAACATCTTCTCCACAATGCCCAAGATCCATATGAAAACTTGTGGATCGATGAAGGAAACGCAGACGTAGCAATTTATCTCTGCTTTGGAGCCGACAGCACGCTTGCAGGCCATCTTAACGGATGGACTCAAGCATCAGACCTGAGCGTGCGATGGTGGAATCAGAGGAATGCTGACTATGGTGCTGGATTCATGTTCACCATGTACTTGGCAGATCATCTAGGCGGTGGTCCAGCAATACGACAACTTGTTCAAGATTCAGCCACAGGTGGTTTAGGGGTTCAAAATTTAGCACTCTCTCCAGTGTCCGGTCAGGCTGGGAAAATTGGTCGAACCATGGGGGAAATATTTGCGAACTTTTCAATCGCTGCTACCATTGATTCTGATCAAGGGATTTATGGATACTCTAATCTTGTGCTCAACCCATCTTGCGGTGGGAGTACATTCTGCCGAATCCAGCCTGCCGATACCAACTCAAACTGGGCCACTCCTTGGAGTTCCACCGGTCATACAATGGAAGGTTGGGGCATTCGGTCGTTCCAGTTCACTCCTGGTGGGTCCTCTCCTGCTCCACTCACGCTTAGAGTCACATCAGATGTATCGAATTTTGATGGGGTACTCGTTTACAAATCAACGGCAGATGGTCTTTGGTCCGTCCAAGATCTCGATTTCTCAAACAATGTTGCAACAGGCTTGATTCAAGGGTTTGGTAATCTTACAGATGAGGTTCACGCTATCGTTTGGTACGCAAGCACAATCGGCGACTGTGATTACACCTCTTGCGGGCCTTCGTACCCACAGGGTACAATCGATATCGAGGCTGCTCGAATCACATCACCTGCGACAATGATTCTCAACGGAACAACCCTAAGCGATCGTGATGGGGATGGCGTTGATGATACCGCTCAAGCAAACTACTCGATTTTGTCAAATGCGTTCTTTGAGGATCTTGATGTCGAAATTTCTGTACGTGATAGCAACGGAACGATTGTCGATTCGACCTCTACACGAGTACAAGCTGGAGGAGGAATCTACGTTCCTGAGGATGTGTATTTCACCGCTCGTAAATCAGATCTATACACATTTGAGTTCACAATGAAGGATATGCTGGGGGCAGTTCTCGACACTGAAACCACATCGCCTCAAGCATTAGGAAACATGGCTCCAGTTGCCAACGCATCAATCTCTACGAACGCCAGTCAAACATATGAGAAAATCCAGTTTACTGGAGATGGGTTTGATGCATGGGGTCTTTCCCTTGACAACAATACACTCCCTTACTTTGACGCACCAGTCGCTTACGCATGGGATTTCGGAGACAACATCTCCTCTGGCCTGCGTTCACCACTTCGATCCTTCTCACTAGTGGGTGAATACAACACGACTCTACAAATCATGGATATCGGGGGCACTTGGTCAGAACTCGACGTAAATGTTGTGAACATAACTGACAATAGCGAACCTCTTCCGATTATTACCGTAAACAACATCGTGGTTGAGACTACACTTGAGATTCTAACAAATCAAAGAATTGTCTTTTCTGCATATCAAACAAGTGACAACGTTCCACTCGAATTCCTTCAATTTGATTGGGACTGGGGTGATGGAACGTCTGTTAGCAGCGGTCAAGGATTGTATTCTTCGAACCATGAATGGGGCGATGTTGTAGGAACAAATGAAACGTTTAATCTCACTCTGACTGTCTCCGATGGAGTAAATATTGGGCAAAAAACGATTCAAATCATCGTTAACAATCGATTGCCATATCAGATTTTCTCTGATGTTTTGACAACCTACACCTACACGCCTTTGCCAATGCCAGATGTCTTTACCGATGATGATGGCGAGAATTTTACACTGGAATGGGATTTTGAAGGTGGAGTAAACTTGGATGGTATTGACGTTGATCGCTCAGACGATTTCACAACCACAAATTCTGCATCCATCTATCCCGCTCCTGCTTGGAATTTACCTGGTATGAAAAACATCACAGTTACAATCACTGACGAAGATGGAGGTATCTCTTCTGCACAACTTCAGGTGAATGTTGTAAATCAATTGCCCGTTGCAAAATATATCGTCAAAGAATCAGGTGCAACAGGGTCTCCTCAGATTGATTTCCTTACTGAAAACGCAAAGGTCAATGTCCCTTACACGTTCGACGGACGAACAAGTTTCGACGTCGATGGTACGACGGGAACATACAACGATGTGTCGTTTAATTGGTCGTTCCCGGATGGGACATTCAGCAACAAAACACTTCCAGCATATTCTTTCACCGAACCAGGTGAGCGTGTTGTTACACTCGTTGTTACGGATGAAAATGGAGAAGAAAGTACGCCAAGAGTCATCATTGTAATCGTTGCAAACCCTCTTCCAATCATTGAATTACAGATTTTGGATGCTTGGGTCAATGGAAGTATTTTGATGGACTCGGATGTTTTCCCTGAGAATGGACTTCCAGATCAATGGTCAAGAACATTTGATGAGAATGGAGTCAACATTGCAATACCTGGAGCTTTGCTCTACTTCGATTCAAGTGGAACCAGAGATGGTGACCAGAAGTTCGAAGGTAAGTACGTACCTCTTGAGCAGGAATCTCCTGATTGGAACGGTCTACTGGAATATACGTGGGACTTTGGTGATGCAACTCCTATTGTCCATGATCCAATGCCGTGGCACGCCTATGAAATGGCTGGCCTTTACACAGTTAAACTAACTGTCAGGGATGCATTTGGAACAGGGGATGTAACTCGAGCGGAGTTCCAAGTCCATGTTGATGCTGCTCCTGTGATTGGTGGAATTGATGTTCCTGATGAAATCTATGAGGATTATTCTACAGCTGTCGTTGTTAATGTGACCGATTCAGAATCTCTTTCGAACCTCGTCTTCTATAGAGACTTGGACGTTCTTGATGGTTCCAATACTGATCGAGATGAAACAATCAGTAATGATTTGATTATCGAATGGGAAGAAGACCTCTCTTTCGACAAAGATGAGGATGGTGATTCAGAGAATGATTGGTATGTTTCGACAAACTCCTTGGCTACACTTACGACAATGAGTTGGGATACTCCAGGAGAAGTCACTGTCAAGGTTCGTGTTTGTGACGGAATGGGTATTTGTGTTGTAGCAGAACAGGATTTCACAGTTCTTCCTGAACAAGACGCTGATCCTTCATTATCGGACTTCAGTTGGGATGAATGGAAATCGTGGATGGGTGAAGCTGGTGGAGACGCACTCGGCTTTATCGCTCTCATTATTGCTGCATTAATTCTCGGTTGGCTCGTAATGCGTCAGCCAAATGAACTCGAAGAAGAAGCCAAACAAAGTGCGGAAACCTATGAAGTTGAACATGCTGATGATGGGGGATTGCTGGGTATGGATCATCACACTCCGCCGCCTGCTCCAAAGATTCTGTCAAAGCAAGAAAGGAAGAGCGATGAAAGCGGATACATCCGGCCATTACGCCGACGTGAGTAATCGAATACCTCATGAACCGAGCGTACAACGAATGAACAGGGGAATAACAGTGCACCAGCGAAAAGCAGCATTCTTGTTGATTATTTTCTTTGCACCGTTCTTCAGTGACATGTATGGGGTTGAACCGATTGGTTCTGCTTCAGCAGCAATCGATGATTGTGGAGGAGATTTGTCTCCAATTGTTTGGAATGAAACAATTTCTCGTCATGCAGAAGTTCCATTTTACGATTCATGGGGTTGGGATGACTTTGGATTTGAAGATAATGATGGTGGTCGCAAGGGTCAAGGCCGCTCTGCTGCCCAAGATGACCCAGAACAGGATTCTACAGATGTTCCAGAAGAGCCCTACATGTACATGAACTACCATTCCGACATTGCCCTCGATAAATTTGAATCTAATATCGCTACAACAATCAAGGTTGGAAACGATAGCGTAGGGGCTATTCGCGTCAATCTATCGAGTACACATAGAACGACGATTTGTGTCGAAATTCAAGGTTTAATCGGTGATCAACTCGTGCCAGCTGAGGCCGATGTGTATCTTATGACGACTAATAATTACGAATCATATCAGGGGTCCTATCAGAGGATGCATAGCGATAACATTGACAAATGGTTTAGGCAAGAAAGCCAAAGTTCAGATGAGTTTGTTGCTGAAACATCCCCTGAATGGGCTGCCTTTGAATGGACGGGCTGGAAAACATACCGTGATGTTCATGCTTATGATTCCACAGATTCTGTCGTTATGAGCGTCTCACTAGATGGGCCAGAAGTCTACAGTTCTCTCTTCTCTGGGACGGTATATGAGGAATTCTTCATCGTCATCGATACTTGGGACAATTCTCGCAGAGGAGATGCTCCTGTCCAAGACAAAGTCGTCGTGGCTGACATATCGATATCCACGGTCGAACGTTCCATTATCTTGCCAAACTGGACCGTTTCTCTGGCGTTCTTAGTATTCTTCATGGCCATAGTGATGGCACCACTTATCGTAAACAAGCGATATATGAATGCCGGACTAGAACAAAATATTACTGATGAGCAACAATTGATGCCTTCTTTGCAACAAAATTCCTGAGTACATTCACTCAATACTCAAGAAGCGTCCATGCATCTCTTAGGTCTCGTACGTTGATGAGGCCCTTGTCGCTGATGCGGTGTTCCATAGAGAGTGTTGCATAGACCATTGAGACGCCCAAGACCGGAGCGTGGATTCGAGCCCAATCGCCGCCACTGTTGATTGCCATGAGGCTGTATTCGTGTCCTTCACCCTTCAGGTCGATCGCCGCATCAACAATCTGTAATGCATCGAGGTGTGAATGTGCAGTTGAGCAAAATTTGACCATGTCTGAAGTTTCACTTCTCTCTCGAACATAAGCAGCGATATCTTCTGAATTTGGGGTTCCGTTGATATCATGTGATGAATGGATGATTTTACATCCTGCCTTCTTAGCGCTTTCATTCAAAGCCTTGAATTCGGCTTCTTCGATGGAGGTTTCGATATCAATCCAGCTGACCTTTGAAGCAATTGCTTGTTTAAGCACTTCAATTCGTTCTTCTTCAGTACCTGGGAAAAAACCACCCTCGCGAGCAGGGCGGTTGGTGAAGATGACGGGAATTCCGATTGATTCTTTCAGCTTTTGTATAGAAGCCTCTGCGTCTATTGATGATACATCGTTTATTGACCATTCAGATTCGGGTGGCATAACCGATTTGGTCTCTCCATCTTCTTGTTCGACTTCAACAGGTGCTGGTTTGGAGAGGTAAAGTCTGTCGAAACGGATTTCGACGATGTCTGCGCCTGCAGTAGAGGCTCGTGCGGCTTCGTCGACCATTGCTTTAACGGTCGTAGAGTCAAGCGCAACGCAAATTGTAGGTTCAGGCATATTGCACTCGACTGGGGACCTGTTCTTAACGCTCACGGCTGTCGACGTTCTTTCCAAGGGAGTAAATAATGTCAAAATGGGTGTTCTTTTTGTCTATCAAAAACATCACGCAGGAGGCTTCTATGGGGGTATGTTTACATACCCCCGTCGGCCATCTTCAACAGTTAGAAGAATGGCAAATCTGCCGCTGGCTTAAACGCCGGACAGAACCATAATTCTTGGCAACAAAAAGAGATGAATATTATGTCAGAAAGTTACGATGCAGGCAGCATCCAAGTACTCGAAGGATTGGAAGCCGTCCGCAAAAGACCGGGGATGTATCTAGGGGACCCTCACGATGGGTCAGCCCTCCACCACTGCATTTGGGAAGTCGTTGACAATTCTGTCGACGAACATCTTGCAGGTCATACCAAATCAATTGATATCACGCTCAATGCAGATAATTCACTTTCTGTTCGCGATTATGGCCGAGGAATCCCGGTCGGCATCCACGAAGAGTTCGGCATTTCTGCAGCAGAAGTGATCATGACAAAATTGCACGCCGGTGGAAAATTCGATAATAGTTCATACAAAGTTTCCGGCGGTCTTCACGGCGTTGGTGTTTCAGCAGTAAATGCAGTCTCTGAATGGATGGAGATGACCATTCATAGAAATGGGATCATATATTTCCAAAGGTATGAGACTGGCGTCCCTGTCGATGATCTCAAAGAAATCGGGACCTGCGAGGACACAGGCACAATGATTGCCTTCAAACCCGACTTGACTATTTTTACCGAGGTTGTCGAATTCGATATTGAGGAAGTCAACACACGAGTTGGCGAAACTGCATTCTTGAATGCAGGTTTAAAGATCTCAATTTCTGACGAACGAGGCCCAGACCCTCATGTCATCGAACATCTGTATGAAGGTGGGCTGGCCGAATACGTCGGGCAACTAAATGAGCGAAGGGAAGCCCTTCATGCCGAGGTTATCACCATCAAAGGAGAAAAAGAAATCGAAAAAGGGACCGTAGAGGTAGAACTCGCTCTCCAGTGGTCCGATGCCTTCAGTGAATCGATTCGATGTTACACCAATATCATCCGTAACAAGGATGGAGGCACACACATGTCAGGTTTGCGTACTGCATTGACAAGTTCTGTAAACTCTTATGCGAAGAAAAAGAGTCTGCTCAAAGGCGATGGCCTTTCTGGCGACGATGTCCGTGAAGGCCTTGCGGCAGTTGTCAGTGTGAAGCACCCTGATCCGTCGTTCTCCTCTCAAACCAAAGATAAGTTGGTGAGTAGTGAAGTGACTGGTATTGTGCAAACAATCGTCTATGACAAACTCGGTGAGTTTTTCGAAGAGAATCCATCAGTTGCCAAACAAATCGTTGAGAAAGCACTCCTCGCTTCAAAGGCGAGAGAGGCGGCCCGAAAAGCTCGTGATTTAACTCGGCGCAAAGGCGTCCTTGAGGGAGGTGGACTACCAGGTAAACTAGCAGACTGCCAATCAAGAGATCCGAGTGAATGTGAAGTTTACCTGGTCGAAGGTGATTCCGCAGGTGGTTCGGCTAAGACAGGCCGCGACCGTCGTATACAGGCAATCCTTCCATTACGTGGTAAAATTCTCAATGTTGAGCGTCAAAAGCACAACGCAGCGAAAGTATTCCAAAATCAAGAAATTCAGACCATGATCCGTGCTCTTGGCGCAGGTGTTGGAAACAATCCTGAAGATGAAGGCGGTTTTAATACAGAAAAACTTCGCTATAACAAAATTATTATCATGACTGACGCAGATATTGACGGTGCACACATTCGTACATTGATGCTTACCTTCCTCTGGCGATTTATGAGGCCAGCAATTACAAAGGGGCATGTTTACATTGCACAACCCCCATTATTCCAACTTTCGAAGGGCAGGGTTAGCAAATATGCTTTCACAGACGAAGAACGAGATGTAATTCTCAATGAATTGAGAGGCGATAATCCTAATGCTAAGATTGGCATTCAACGATACAAAGGGCTGGGTGAGATGAATCCAGAACAACTGTGGGAAACCACAATGAATCCAGATACTCGAACAATGTTGAAAGTCACTGTTAAAGATGCTGAGGAATCGGATAGAATGTTCGAAATTCTGATGGGAGAAGATGTCCCTGATCGAAGGGCGTTTATCGAACGCCACGCAAAGGAGGTGACCAACCTTGACATCTGAAGATGAACATATTGAACAAGAAAGCGGCGATTCAGTCGAAACAGGCACAGTACTCAATCGATCTTTGAATGAAGAAATGAAAACCTCATACATTAATTATGCAATGTCTGTTATCATCGGTCGAGCTCTCCCCGATGCTCGTGACGGATTGAAACCAGTACATCGAAGAGTGTTGTATGGTATGCACGAAGGCGGACACACCTCTGAAAAGAAGTTCAGTAAATCAGCGCGTTCTGTTGGTGAAGTCATGGGTAAATATCACCCGCACGGAGACCAGTCTATCTATGACACAATGGTCCGTATGGCTCAAGAGTTTTCTCTGAGATATCCTCTTGTCGATGGACAAGGTAATTTCGGATCTATCGATGGAGACCCCCCTGCTGCAATGCGATATACAGAAAGTCGTCTTGATAAGATATCAAAACATATGCTCGAAGACATTGAGAAAAAAACCGTTGACTTCCAGCCAAACTTCGATGATTCCGAGATGGAGCCATCTGTTCTTCCAGCTCGTTTACCAAACCTGCTTCTCAATGGCAGCGACGGTATTGCAGTTGGTATGGCAACACGTATTCCACCTCATAATCTCACAGAAGTTGCAGGCGCCATTCGGTTGCACGTTGACAATATCCTTGAGGAGGGGCTTGAGAATTCAGGTATGCCAAATATCTCTATAGATGAATACATGGAGCACGTAAAGGGTCCTGATTTCCCCACCGGCGCAACCATTCATGGTATCGATGGTATTCTTGACATGTACTCCACAGGGAAGGGTAGATTCCATGTGCGCTCGAAGTGTGATGTCTATGATGATTCCAATGGAAAGAAAATTGTCATTCATGAAATTCCTTATCAGGTCAAAAAAGCCGATATGCTTGTTCATATCGCAGAATTGGTGACAAAAGGAAGTATTGTTGGAATCCGCGACATCCGCGATGAATCATCAAAGGAAGGAATTCGAGTCGTCATCGAAGTAAAGAATAACGCAGATCCACATGCAGTTCTTAACCAACTCTTCAAGTCAAGTCGTTTACAAGAATCATATTCTGCAAACATGATGGGCATCCTGGACGGTAGACCCGTCCTCCTTACTCTCCCAGTTATGCTGCATACCTACGTTGAGCACAGAGAATCTGTGATTGAGCGAAGAGCACAATTTGAACTTGAAAAAGCAGAAGCACGAGCGCATATCCTTGAGGGTCTTGTGAAGGCCCAAGACCGAATTGATGATGTCATTGCAGTTGGAAAAGCAAGCTCAAGCCGTGAACAATTTGAAGCGGTTCTAAAGGGAACAGAGACGATGCCTGGAATTGCAGCGTTTGATTTCACTGAACCTCAAGCAAAAGCAATCGCTGAACGTCGATTGTATCAATTGAGCAGACTCGATGTTGAGAAGGTAACCAATGAATACAATGAGTTGAAACTTAAAATTGCAGATCTTCAAGACATTATTTCATCAAAGGCTCGTCGGCTAGAAATTCTTATTCAAGAATTGAATGAGATGGTTGAAAAGCACGGAGATGAACGACGTTCAGAAATTGACAAGATGCCATTGTCAATGGACAGAGAAGATTTGATCGAGGAAAGAGCAATCGTGATTTCATTATCAGAAGATAATTACATCCGCCATTTACCTGTTGAGTCTTTCAGAGTGCAAAACCGTGGTGGAAAGGGTCTGAAAGGTGTAACGACCAAAGGCGAGGATTTCCCTAAGTCAATTTTAACCTGTTTTAGTAAAGACCGGTTGTTGATTTTCACTGATCAAGGAAGAGTGTATGGCCTAAAAGCTTGGGAGACTCCAATGGGAAGCCGCTTAAGTCGTGGAAGCCATATTCGTAACATCATTGAACGTATTCGAGATGACGAACGTGTCGTCACGATCTTGCCAATATCCAAGGAGCTTCAGGAAAACCCAGAAGGCCATTATCTGATATTTGCAACCCATAAGGGTGTTGTCAAGCGCTCCAAACTTGCTGATTATACCCGCATCAATCGAAATGGAAAGTATGCTCTTAATTTCAAGACCGAATCAGACACACTTGTTTCAGTTCGCGCAATTACCGATGAAGACCACGTTGTCCTCGTCTCAAAGAAAGGACGTGCCTGTCGTTTCAAACCTGGTGAATTCAAATTGAAGACCGACCCAGAAACTGGAATCGAGCGTAAAGCATGGACTGTCAAGATACAGGGCAGAGTAAGTATGGGTGTTAATGGGATGAATCTCAAGAATGGCGATTCTGTTGTTGGAATGATTGCGAGTTCAAATGAAGAAACCTTTGTCCTCACACTTTCAAAATATGGTATGGCGAAAAGAAGCCGTCTTGGAGATGGTGAAATGCACGATCTTCTCGATGAAAATGATTCGCTTGTTCTCGATGAACAGACTGGGAAAGTCAAGCAATATCGAGACGGCTATCGTAAAACAAGTCGCGGTGCTGGTGGCGTACAAACCATGAAGCTCGATGATGAAAACGGTGACGAAATCGTTCGAGTCCATACGATTCCAGATGAACATGATCAAATCTTCCTCCTTACTGGAAAGGGCATGATGATCCGAGTAAAGGCCAGTCAAACGAAGGAAACTTCTGGAAAGGCAACGAAAGGGACTCGTGTTATGGAATTGAGGAATAAGAACAAAGCTGGATTCACTGATGAAATCATTTTCTCTGCCCATCTACCTGCTGATCTGGTTGAAGATGAAGATGAATTTGAGGCAATGGATACTGATGGTGATGGGGTCGTAAGTCGAGAGGAATTTGAAGCAGCACAGGCATCAAAATCCGAGCCAACTCTTGAAGAAGAGTGAAACGGTCCAATCGACGTCTTCAAACATGATTCATGTCTGAGGCTGTTTGTACCGGATAGTTTCAACCGGTATGGTGAAATATATGGATGAGCGTTCTTTGATATACGATTGGAATACCATTGAGTATGAGTTTAACCGAAATCCAAACAACCATCCACATGGTGTTTGGTTTGATGATGAGACTCTACGCGATGGTCTGCAAAGTCCATCTGCTCGTAATCCCACCATAGACCAAAAAATCGAATTACTCAGTTATATGGAGACACTCGGTATTCAGAAAGTTGACCTTGGTTTGCCAGGCGCTGGGCCATTTCACGTCGAACACATCGATTCAATGCTCAACCATATCACCGAAAACGACTATTCTATTCGCCCAGGTGCTGCAGTTCGAACACTCATGAACGACATTGAACCCCTCGTTGAATTACAACAAAAGCATGGTATTCCTGTCCAAGCTTCTGCCTTCCTTGGCACAAGCCCAATTCGACAATATGCAGAAGGATGGACAATGGAAAAGTTGCTTACAACAATGGAAAAAGCAGTTTCATTTGCTGTTAAAAACGATGTTGCAGTAATGTTTGTTACAGAAGATACCACTCGTTCAAAACCAGAAGATATCAAACTCATCTATCAAAGAGCCATGGAACTTGGAGTTCGCAGAATCTGTGTTTGTGACACATGTGGGCACGTTACCCCAAATGGGGTCAAGAAACTACTCAATTTCATCGATGAAGAGGTCATCAAAGATGGTGGATACAACCGAAGAGATATCGAAGTAAATTGGCATGGTCATCAAGATCGTGGTCTTGGTGTTGCCAACAACATCGCAGCAGTTGAAGCTGGAGCAGACGTTGTACATGGAACTGCACTTGGTCTCGGGGAACGTGCAGGAAACGCTCCTCTTGATCAAACACTTGTCAATTTGAAACTCATGGGGGCGATTGATAATGATCTGTCAGTTCTAGGTGAATACATGCAAAAAGCACACGAATACACCGAAGTTCCTTTGCCAAGAAACTATCCAGTCTTCGGAAAAGATGCCTTTGAAACTGGAACTGGAGTCCATGCTTCAGCTGTAATTAAAGCAATGAAGAAAGGAGATCATTGGCTTGCTGACAGAGTATACTCTGGCGTCCCTGCCGGAGAATTTGGATTGGAGCAAGTTATTCGAATTGGGCATATGGCTGGCCGTTCAAACATCATCTGGTGGTTACAACAACGAAATTATGAAGCCACTGATGAACTTGTTTCTCATCTCTTTGAAGTAGCAAAATCACAAAGAAGACTCATGGATGATGAGGAAGTTATTGAATCGATTAAGGATTTCCAATCCATGAACTAAGATTCTTCTTCAACATTATCTTCTCGGTTGACTTCTTCCAAGGTTGTCTCAAGCCATCCACTATCGACACTACCCCCATCCCATTCGCCAACAACTTCGACTTCAATCTCTTCTTCTTCTCTCCAAACAGGCTCATCAAGAGACCCTTGTGTGACAAATCTGCCATGACTGTCAACTTGTTCCTCAAGAAGCGACATGTGTTTTGATACAGGTAGGAAATGCCCTACAGGCATTCCAGCAGCAACGAATGGATTTGTAGCGATACATATCATCAAACCATCTTCAGGCGCTAAGATATCAACAGAAAGGCCAGGTGTTGCAGGATCGGATATACGAGCAACGACATCTCCTTCTTTCATGATAGATCCACTATCAACAAACAGATCGAGTAATCCTCCTTCTCCTGCACGTAGCCATTTAGATCCACTTGCTAGCATTCTAAACCGTGGCCTGTGCGGCTTTTCTGGAATCATTTTCAAATTTCGAAGAATGTTAACAACGCCATGAACAGCAACCTTGACCGATGCTTGGTCTAGCCAATTCGCTCCACCACCTTCGTAAGTTATGGAAGGGATATCAATCTCGTTCGCATTACTTCGAAGAGAGCCGCTTGGAGGCTTCGAATCTAAAATAATCTCTATTCCAAATGCTTTCGCTAGAATATTAGAACCTGCATGAGCGAGGTCGACGCGTATTTGCGGCATGTTAGAACGGCCTTTTCCTGCACTATGTAAGTCAATAATAGCATCTGAATCCTCAATTAAATATTTCCATACTTGGTGGGCAACTCTTCGAGTGGAGGATCCTTTAGGATTACCAGGGAAATTCCGATTTAAATCTCTCCCATCAGGGAAGTATCTTGATTTCGATCGATATCCTGGCATGTTTACAACTGGGACGATTCGAATCGTTCCTGCAAGCGTTTCGGGATTGAGAGGTCTATCTTTTTCAGTGAATGAATTTCCAAGTAAATGGGTACAGGCAGATGGTCCTGTTAACTCATCCCCATGCATTCCTCCAAGAATTGTAATCGTTGGACCAGGCCTACTTCCATGGATGATGGTTACAGGTGTGGCCCATGGGTCGCCAAGGCTAACTTCGAGCAATGGGAGGTCAATTGTACGAATTGTACCTCGCTTGATGGTCTTTCGATAGAACTTGTAATCTACCCATTCTGCATTTCGGTCCCATTCGGTTCGATCTTCCGATTTATGTTCTGCAAGAGCTTTCTCAATGACCTTTCTTCGATGTTTCGATAACTCATGAGCGATTCTTACTCGCTTCGATTTATTGGATTTTCGTGCCATGGGAAAAACCTTCCAACTTCATTTCAATCCATTGACAAGGTCTTTCAGTACCATGTCAACATCTGTCGCTTTCGTAACACCTGATGCCAAAAGGACTCCATGAGCGCCTAATTCCACCGCAGTCCGTACATCATTGCCATCTTTCACGCCCGCTCCACAAAGGACTCGGACGTTAGGATTAATGTCCTGGACTGCCTTTACAGTATCTTGAACAATGGCTGGATCTGCTGATGTTACAGAGATGTCCCCACCGATAAGTTCAGGAGGCTCTACTGCAATGAATGTAGGATTCATCTTTGCAAGAGACTGTGCTTCATTTACATCAATAGCACAGGCACAAATCGGGAACTCTTCAGGAAGTGTTTGAATCAGTTTTTCTATTCTAGAATGCTCAGATTTATGTTCAGCATGATTGATAATAGTCCCATTAGCACCGTGTTCTATAGCGTTATCTGGTTGTAACCATCCCGTATTGGAGCCAAATCCAACAGGATCTAGATGTTGGGTCCAAATTTCGAGTGATGGTGCTGCTTTTACAACTGAACTTAGATCAAAAGCGGAAACAACTGCAACCATGCGAACGTGGTCTTCAGAAGCTCTCTCCATGGCCTTTGCTAAATTCACAGCGTTCAACCCTAACGCAGATGCGTATGTTTTGAAATTGACAACAATTAGTGGCTGCATAGTGATGCGTGTGTATTGTTCTTCTTGAGTCCTTCCACACATGGCTCATTTAATTGGCCATTTTGTGTCATTAAGAACAGTACCATCGGGTATCACAGAATCGTGGTCGACTACAACATTGTTCAGATGACAATTCTTTCCAATAACCGTATCTCTTCCCACCATTGTATTGCGTAGTATTGATTTTTCTTTAATCAGGACGCCTTCAAGTAAACTACACCTCGATAAAATTGCATCATCGATTCGAGTTTTCTTAGCGAGCATGGTATGTTCGACATGACAATTTGTTCCGATTTGGACAGATGAATCAGCATGCCAATTACTTCCTTTTCTGACACCTGATTTCCATCGATGGTTTGCAATACATGCCTGAACTCCAGCAGACCAACTCTCAGGTGTTCCTGCATCAATAAAATATCCTTCAAATGGATAACCATTCAATTCGTTCTCTCCAGCCAAGACTGGAAACACCTCTCGTTCAAGAGAACATTTCCCCATGGGAATGTATGAAAAAATATCTTCTTCGAAAAGATAGGATCCAGCATTAATCAAATTAGAAAATACTTCCTCTTGTTTTGGTTTTTCTTTGAATTGAGTAATCCTATTATGTTCATCAATTCCAACGATTCCAAAGCGGGTTGGGTCCTCAACTTCCCATAGTGCAAGTGTTCCAACACCTCCGTTCTTCTGTTGTAGTTCGATTCCCTTTTGCATATTGAGCGATGAGATGATGTCACCGTTTAGGCATGCAAAAGTTCCTGAGATGATATCTCGGCAATTCCCAAGAGCTCCTCCGGTACCTAGGGGTTCACGCTCTGTTACGATCCGCACGTCGAATGGGACTTCGTTCTCTTTGAAATATTGCTCAATCATATCGATTTTGTATCCGCCAGCTACTATGACTTCGTCGACTTTGTCGCTTGGCATGACTTCTACGACGTGTTCGAGTAACGTTTTGTCCAACATTGGAAGGATTGGTTTTGGAATGCCATATGTCCATGGACGCAGCCGAGTTCCAAAACCCCCTGCTAAAACCACGACTTGCATGGTTTTGGGGCAATGTTTTGGCATTTGAAGTTGTACCCTTTCGTTCCTGGAATCACAAGGAAACCTTTCCGCACAGTTCAAAGACGTTCTTCCATTCGCAGGTATCAGTGATAGTATGAATATCCACGAATACCAAGGAAAAGCATTGTTCAAGCAACATGGTGTAAAAGTCGTTGAAGGCGTTCACTGTACGTCCGTATCAGAAGCACTCGATGCATACGATCATCTTCAATCGAAAGTTGTTGCAGTTAAATCTCAAATCCATGCAGGAGGGAGAGGAAAAGGGAATCTTTACTCTCCTGGTAGTCGAGACTTGGTAATGGAAGGCGGAGTTAAAATCGCCTTTTCAAAAGATGATGTTGGAACCTATTCGAAAAATATTCTTGGTAATATTTTGGTTACAAAACAAACAGGTGAAGAAGGTAAACTTGTGAACCATTTGTACGTCGAGTCTGGTTGCGACATTGCGCACGAATACTACCTTGCTCTGCTTGTAGACCGTGAACAAAAATCAGTTCTGGTTATGGCATCAACTGAAGGTGGAATGGATATTGAAGAGGTTGCCGAGGAAACTCCTGAACTTCTCCATAAACTGAACATTGACCCTAATGCAGGTCTACTTGGCTATCAAATTAGAGATCTTGGTCTCGCTCTTGGACTCCACGGTGCTGCTCACAAATCCTTTGGAAAGATGTTGAAAGCATTGTATTCTCTGTTCCTCAAGGAAGATTGTGCAATGGTTGAGATTAATCCACTTGTCCGTTCTTCAGATGATGAAATGATTGCGCTCGATGCGAAGGTAAGTTTTGATGAGAATGCAGAATTCAGGCATAAATCCTGGGATGACATTCGGGATCTTTCTGAGGAAGAGGACGTTGAAATCCGTGCTAAGGAAACAGGTCTTTCCTACGTTAAACTCGATGGAAACATTGGATGTTTAGTCAACGGAGCAGGACTGGCTATGGCAACGATGGATGTCATCAAACTCTACGGAGGAGAGCCTGCAAATTTCCTTGATGTAGGTGGTGGAGCAAACGAAGAGCAGGTTAAAACAGCCTTTTCAATCATCCTTGAAGATCCAAATGTAAAAGGAATTCTCGTGAACATTTTTGGTGGTATTATGCGTTGTGATATCATTGCTCGAGGTGTAATTGCTGCTACTGAATCTCTTGGACTAACCGTTCCTCTTGTTGTCAGACTCGCAGGAACTAACGTCGATGAAGGTAAGGCAATCCTGGCCTCTTCAACTCTCAACATACATCCTGCTGATGACCTTGCTGAAGGTGCTCAAAAGATTGTAGAACTCATCGGAGGCGATGTGTGATGGCTATTTGGATTGAAGAAGACGCAAAGGTACTGGTACAAGGAATAACAGGAAAGCAAGGAATGTTCCACGCTGACAAGATGGTTGAATACGGCACCAATATTGTTGGTGGATGTACACCTGGAAAAGGCGGACAAACAGTAGACTTACAAGGGAATTCATATCCTGTTTGGAATTCCATGTTTGAGGCAATTGAAACAACAGATGCTGATGCTACAGTCATTTACGTGCCACCTCCATTTGCAGCAGAAGCGATTATGGAAGCCGCTGATGCATTTGATCAAATCAAAGGGGAAGGCGTCGTTGTTTGTATCACGGAAGGTATTCCAACACTCGATATGGTCAAGGCTGTAGCGTTTGTTGAAAACCGACCAGGTGTTCGACTCATTGGTCCTAATTGTCCTGGAATCATTACTCCAGGCGATGGTGGCGGTGCAAAAATCGGAATCATGCCTGGGCATATCCATGCAAAAGGAAGAATAGGGATTGTCTCTAAATCAGGGACCTTAACCTACGAAGCAGTTGCTCAAACAATGAGCATAGATGAAGGACAATCAACCTGTGTTGGTATTGGTGGAGACCCTGTCAACGGAACAGGTTTCATTGAATGCCTTGCAGCATTTGAAGCAGATTCTCAAACTGAAGCCATCGTTATGATTGGCGAAATCGGTGGAAATGCAGAACAAGAAGCAGCTGCTTGGGCAAAAGAGAATGTCACAAAACCAATCGTTGGTTTCGTTGCTGGTGCAACTGCACCACCAGGTAAGCGAATGGGACACGCCGGAGCAATCATTTCTGGCGGAAAGGGAACTGCAGAAGAGAAATTCGAAGCATTTGAGGCAGCAGGCATTGCTTGCGCTCGAGATCCATCGGAACTTGGAGCAGTTTTGCTTGAATCCCTCAAAGCAGCAGGCCTACGCTGAGGGTTCTCATGGACTCAACTTGGAATGAACAAATCATTGCCCATTACAAGTCGAATACGATACAATTCGATTGGCTTTCTAAGCCAAGTCAACATCAGTTTAGATGGAGGACCTTTGAAGGCCGATGGGTGACTTGCAAGAGACGAATACGGAACCATGACACATTAATGAAATCCATCGGGAAGGATTTTCCAAGCGATTTGTATGTCTCGACATCTTCATGGTTGAATCCAATAGACCTACCTCGATTACGAGATACTGAAACTTCCTATCCAATTCTCATTGACCATCTTATTGTGTTTGACATTGATGTAGCTCCATTGAGTTTGAAAAATTTGGAAAGGGCTAAGAACGTTGCAAAAGGTCTTCACGCCTTTGTTATGGAGAATGAATCGGTTGAATTTGTTAATGCTACATTCTCTGGAAGTAAGGGATTTCATCTCATCTACAAAGATACAGACCGTACTAAATTTGGAATCCCTGATCCGAAAGAACGAGAGGAAACGGTTCGAAATGAGCGTAAAGAATTGCTTTCACGAGTCTTGAAGCAAGGTTTTGAAGTCGATGAACGAATTACTGCAGACACTCGTAGAATCATTCGTTTACCAGGATCTATTCATGGAAAAACTGGTTTTCAATGCACAAGCATAGATGCGAATCATTTTGATATGCCCCTGAAAAAACTTCTAGAACAAATACCTAAGATCGATCATGCCGTTATCATCCCAAAGAAAGCCAAGGCCATTGTCAAAGCACCAGTAAAAGAAAAAAGACAAACAGTTGTTGAACATGAACACTCCTATATTATGGAGGTTAGTAATCACTTACCTGGGACTGAGGATAGAAGTGCACTCCTCTTTTGGACGCCTTACTCATGGGGGACGGATGCTGAATGCTTTGAACGGTTAAACAATCTAATCGAGGTGGAGAATCTAGGCTATGGTGCTCTTTTTTCAGATGGTGAAAGAGTTCTGTTCATTTGCCCTGAATCCATCACGAGGGCGAAGGTAGTAAAAATTCTAAAGGATCTAGGGATGGAGAAATTATCAGAGAACCTAAAACAAAGAGAGCATTATTGGGTTCGAATCTCGGGTATAATGGATGATGATGGTATATGGCACAATGAGCCAAAGTTCATATCAATTATAGACAATAATAATTCTAAATCAATCTATTCAAGAGCGCATTTAACATTGCTAACTAAACTTGGTATTCCGATTGATAGTTCTCAATATGAGAAACTCGCAGGAAAGAGTGAACCAAGCATTAGAATGGTTGTCAGAGACTGATTATTTATATACTGCTTGCAAGTAAGTAAAATCGTCCCCAATGGAGTCTTAGGACTGTGACATTTCTCGAATCGAGGCCATAGAAACAATCGGCGACGGCGCTCGGGGACAGCGCCTAGCCACATCTCGTGATAATATGCCTGTAAAAATAAACTTTTCAAGCAACAAATTTTCTGTCCTTTTTATTTTATCTATAGGATTCATGATTCAAACCTTTCGTGATCCCGCTGATCCAGGATTATGGCTTATATTAGCCATTTTTGTGGGTTTTGCATTATTTGCACAAATACTTGTAATGCTCGGGATTATGACAATCACGCCGGCCAATCAAATGCCAAGAACAACAAATAATCGAACGCCGATTGATTACGGAACTTATCACTATAGATCAATAATTGCTAAAATACATTCCAGTGGAGTGACAGTAACTACAGTAGACGAAGCAATCAAAGCTTATTCGAGTTTATTCAACGTTGGTGAAAAGGCTGCAAAGCCATTTTTCAACAATCAGTCTGTTATGTCAACCCTCGGATTGAGTATTCAAGACACCGCAGAAGTTTCATCTCAATCAGTTGACTATAGTTTCTGGGATAATGTTTCAGAAGGAGTAGCAAAAAATGAAGCCAAGTCTGATGAAATATGTGCAGGCCCGAACTGTCCAAAATCTATTTCTGCCTTTGATTTCCGATGTTATCAGTGTAGAGAGCGATTCTGTGAGTCGTGTAAGGGTAGTGGCCTTACTTGCCCAAGTTGCTCATAGGAAGATTTCCTTTCTGTGGAGAGAGTTCTTTGGCGTCCTCCCTAGTTGTCGGATAAACTCTAATTTCTTCTTCCCTTCCTTACTATGTGCGTAAAATAACTCTGCAGGGCTGACAAATTCTTCCCAATATTTGAGGAACACCTCAGCATCGTCAGCCTTACCTGCTAAGATTTTAGGGACTGAATGATACATTACGAGTTGACTTTTTATTGGTCTCATGTACTTCGCTAATACTTCAGGAAGAAGTTTCGTAAGCCAAGTCTCTTCCAAGAAGCGCGAAGATCTGGAAATGACATACCGCGGCTTTTCGAGTCGACCGAGGACCTCTTCAAGTGCTTCAGTGAATATTGCTGCTTCTTCTTCTGTGCTGTTGTTTAGATGTACTCGAAGCCATCCACCTCCTCTGTCACCACCAGATGTTCGACAATTTGCGGAGATATGGCCCGTATGGATGAGGCTGTTTGAGATCGCATCTGCAATTGCTTGAATCAAAGATTCATCAGTCCAGGGACTTTTTCTAACCCCGAAATTAAATCCTCCTGCAAATCCTGCAGCACACTTTGTTTCCACTGCTTGTGTTGGCAGTGCTGAGAATGGCTGTCCTATACCCCATAACTCTCGACTTCGAATTCTGTTACGTGATCTCCTTAACATCTCCTCATTGAACAATGCCATGCCTTCGCTTATTCCTTCAGGCTGTGCTTCTGTAAAGGCTGCGTGTACGTGACCGACGCCTTTCTCAATAGCACCATCATCACAGACACCGTACAATTGCTTGTGCTTCTCCTTGAATCGATTGTAATCAGCAAACCCGTTTGTGAATTCCTCTGCTAAGCATACAATGTCCCAATTGTTTGCAACCTTCTCCGGCCATTCTTTGTCTAAGCGAATAGAACGTCCTCTAAGTTGGTTAATGCTCATACTGGTTGTGACAGTTGTCAAGTCAATGAGCACGTTAATCTTTGAAGCATCCCAACCTTCTCCTAGAAGTCCTCTCGTTCCAATGAGGCATTTTGTCAAACCATTTTGGAAGAATTCTGTAATCATCATCGAATAATATCGAGGAATCCAATCCTTTCCTTTTCCTACAATTTCATGATAACGGCCTTTTTGGTTGTCTGAAAGTACGATTTTCAGTTCTCTTTCTGCAATCCATGCTCGAGCTGCCTCAAGGAATCGTTCCGCTAAATCATCATCAACAAGAACGGTACTTCCAGTCATCAATATAGGATCGAGCAGATCGCCAGAAGAACAATCCACTAATGCTCTAAATGCTGCAACAGCACCTCCCGCCTCTTCATCGAGAACTCCCTCGACCAGAGTTGTTGCAGAGGTTTTCTCAAAATCGGTGATGACTACTGCCCGAATATCTGGTCCCAAGGATTGCATTTCAGTGGTAATGATATCCGAAATGGCCTTGACCTTAGAAGATGAATAGGCCATAATACGTCCAACTGGAGAAGCACATGGCCTTGAACCGGTTTCGGTAATTTGAATCCCCAAGAGCCTCAACCGTTTTGTGAGATCTTCTCCTCGTCGATGATCTTCGGTTGATTCAGAACGGCGAAGTCCATGACGAACGTATCGATCCAAAACCGGACGTAAGTATGAGAGCTTGTTAAGGCCTGAATTCAGCAAATCCGTCGGAGGGCTAGGGACTCCTTGAGGTAATTTAATCTGGTTTTTTGTCAAATAAATCCGGGCAGCATCGGCAAAATCGGAGTTTTTGGTATGGAATTTTTGCCAAGTGACGCTTTTCCCTCCAGGCAAGATTCGCTTATCGAGTACGTCGAAAATCCATCGTTGAAGTTCAGGTACTCTTTTTTCGTCTTCAGTTGGCCTCTGAACTTCCGATAGAAGTTGGTCGAATTCATCATCAACCGTTGAAATATACTCTAATTCCTTATTTTCAGGGCGGACGAAGTAACACAGGTCTTGGTAAGGTGCAAGGTTAGAATCTCGTACAAGAGCGGGTACAGGAACTTCATAATCGATTTCGCCAAAGAACTCTTGATACCGCTTCGCATCTTCTTCATCAATTTGAGAATAGTCCGGAGGGGTTGCAGTTAGTCCCAAAACGATTGGATCATCAAAGAATTCTCGTACCTCTGCAAGCACTCTGCCCCAATGATGTAGCATATGATGGCATTCATCAAGAATAATCAATCCAATTCCAATCTCCTTTAGACGGATAAGTGTCTCTCTAGAGGAGTCGTGTAATGTCCACATTGCGTTGCCATGTTGTGCTAGGTCATCTCGTACCTTTTTGCTATAGACCGATAGACGTGATTTATAATAATCTGGATTCTTAACCTTCAAATCTAAAATCCATGCTTCAGCCGATTCACTGCTTTCAGCTTCTCCTTTTTCGATGAGATTTAAATTCCATAACTGAAGAGCACTTTCATCTAAGTCTTCTCCACCTTTCTTTGGCATAGTGATAGATTGATATGTTAACGAAGTCAGTAGACCGGGGTTCTTTGAATCTGTGCTGATCAAATCTTCTTTCCCATCAAGGTCGAACAACGATGTACGTGCAGCCCATTGCGCTTGGATTGCTGAATTGGGAGATAAAACCAGCGTAGGCTTTCGAACGAGGTCTGACCAGACATATAATCCAAGCACTGTTTTTCCAGATCCAGGAGGAGCGACAATGTGTAAATGCTTACCTTTCAAATCTAATTCCGGTTCTATTACTGATACGGCTGCAACTTGGGAAGGACGTAGTTTTCCGGAGAAATGAATTCCTCCGAATTCACTGAGATTGTGGTTCATACAAACGCCCTTCATCGAGGCGGGCCACGTTTAGGTCCGGATGGACCTCCTTTTGGTGGCCCTGACTTCTTTGGTCCGGGTGGTCCTCCACCCTTCTTTGGTCCGGGTGGCCCTCCGCCCGGTGGCCCTGACTTCTTTGGTCCAGGTGATCCTCCGCCCGGTGGCCCTGACTTCTTTGGTCCGGGTGGTCCTCCACCCTTCTTTGGTCCGGGTGGCCCTCCGCCCGGTGGCCCTGACTTCTTTGGTCCAGGTGGTCCTCCACCCGGTGGCCCTGACTTCTTTGGTCCAGGTGGTCCTCCACGAGATGGTCCAGGTGGTCTTCCTCGTGATGGCTTTTCTTCGAGTTCTTCCTCTTCTTCTTCAAAAACAGCTCCACAATGTGGACATTTTGGATCAGATTCTTTAACGAGGCCATCGCAAACCTCGCAAGCAAACATTTCTTCTTCGGGTTCTTCAGTTGCTCCGATTGTACTGACCTTTCCATCTTTCATGCAAGATAAGATGATTTGAACATCCATGTCAAATCCTTTCAAAGCCACTTCAGTTTGGATCGCGTGTTCAAATGCAGATTCTAAATCTTCAGGGGTATCAAGTACCCTGCCATCGTCGACATAGGTTAGGTTTACGATTAGGGCACCGTCAACAGTTTTTGCTTCTGGCGTTTCAACAGCAACACCGCGTTTTCGAGCAACTCGGCGAGAAGCAACTTCGCACATTCGTCTCAAAAGGGCTTCATTTGGGGCATCTGGTGAAGTCTGGCCCATCGTTCCAGCAATTACTTCAGCAGCCGGAGTAATTCCTTGTGCATCTTTCAGATGTGAGGGGAGATCGGCTCCTAAATTAGCAAGAACATTCGTTGCACTAGATTGATTCATGTTGAGCCACTGACTTCTTCGTTCAGTTTTTACTGCACGTTCCGTCTCAGCCAATCGATTCACCATCGCATCTGTAGGCGAAGCCGCTGGATTGTTTGATACTGTAGTCCCTCCCAATTGTGGTTCAACGTTTGAAGTTGGAAGTTCCCCGCTACCCAGTGTCGGTCCTTTTGGTAGTGTCGGGATATCACTTCTTTGTTGGCTCTGGGGCATTTGACCAGGTTGGTTTTGACCAAACGGTTGGGCTTGTGGGAATTGATTACTCATTTGGTTCGGAAATTGAGAAGGTTGTTGAGGTGGAATTTGGCCACCTGGAGGGAGGTTCGATTGTTGATGAATGCCTGATGCAATTTGTTGAAGAACATCGGCTGGAATCCCTTGAGGCATTCCCTGCTGTTGTGTCTCTCTTTGTTGGCGAACAGCCTCTCCTGAGACGACTCCAAAACCACGGCCTCCGGTTACTTCACCTCCACCGAGACTTGTAGACCCAATGGCTGAGAAACTCCCTGCTCTGGACATTTCTTGACGTGACCCGCATTCTGGACAGAAGATACTGTCATCAGGAATCATTGCAGCGCAAGAACCACAGTCCATCTCCTCACCTATGCAGACGTACCGCCCCTTCAATCTAAAGTCTTCTGTATTACGGCCACGAAAATTTGCCAGTGAGAACACGAATCTTCATGCGGAAGATTAGGTTGGGTCGGACAGGGGAGGAGTCAATGTCAGTACTAATCAATGCTAAAATTGACAAACTTCTTGAAACAACATCACGTTCGTTTTATCCTACCTTGAAATATCTTCCAAAAAAGGTACGTGGCCAGATTGGTATGCTGTACCTTTTGGCTAGACTTGCTGACACAATTGCTGATTCTAAGCACGGTGAGGCCGAAATTTTACTTGATTTTTTGGAGAAATACAATGATGTGGCCCAAGGCCGTGAAACCATTCTACCGGATTTTTCAGACCTTGCGGAGATTCAAACGAATCCACATGAGGCTGAACTTCTTCTTAATGCAGAAGATGTTATTGAAGGATTACAAGAATATGATGAAGGAGATCGCAAGCGTATTCTGGAATGCTTAGAAATAATCGTAGGGGGGCAAATGCTTGATCTTCAACGCTTTGGAACAGCAATGGAAGGTGGAAACATTTTATCTCTCACCTCAGATGATGAATTGGATGACTATGCCTACAGAGTTGCAGGTTGCGTTGGTACGTTCTGGAGCAAGATGTCTCTTGCCCATCTCATGACGTTATCTCCAGAGAAAGAGAAAATATTCCTTGAGAAAGGAATTCGATTCGGGAAGGCGCTTCAAATGATCAACATTCTTCGAGATATTCCAGAGGATTTACGTTTTGGAAGATGTTACATTCCAAGTGAAGCACTCGCAGAGCACGGATTGGTCCCAGAAGATCTCTTGGATGATTCAAATCTTGATACATTCCGTCCCCTCTACGATGCATATTTGGATTTAACAAATGAACATCTTGAAGCTGCCACAGATTACATTCGAATGCTTCCCGACAAACAATTCCGTCTCAAAGCATCATGTATGTTGCCGGTGTTGATTGGCCAGCGTACGGTCACTCTCTTGAGAACTGGAAATATTCTTGATTCAGATGAACGAATTAAGGTTACAAGAGATGAGATGAAATCTTATGCAAGGAAATTATTGCGCGCTCTGGTTATTCCAGGGGGAGTACGTCGTTTGCTTGAAAAGAATAAAGATAAATGAAGATTACACGACTGAGCATTCCTTGTAAGTAAAAGTTTACACTCCTGCTTTAACTTTATTTAATCCAAACTTTCGAGAGGAGGCCTCTTAAGGAAGTAGCGCGAGGAATAACTGGTTAGGATGCTGGAACGCCGGAAACCCTTGGACCTTCTCTTCCCGTTGAAGGGAGGTGCAGAGAGTTCAGTCTCAGCAAAGGAAAATCCGACTCCACTCGACCGCCTCAGAGCAGGTGTCATGTTAGCTAGAGATGCTGTTAAGGCAGTTAGCATGACTGCTATGGAGGCTCTTCGCGAAGGAGCATTATTGATTGGAATTATTGGGGATGAGAATGAACTTGTTGATCCCTTTGCAGATTTAGACGCACCTATATGGTCTGATAAGCCTCCTGCTGAACTCCATCGTCTTGCTTACAAATATTGTGAGGAGTTAACTAAGAGAGAAGCCGGAAACTTCTACCATTCATTCAAGTATCTTCCAGACGATCAACGCCAAGCAATGTGTGCAGTCTATGCATTCTGTCGTCGTGCAGATGATATTGCTGATGGCGATTGGGCTGATCGTTTCCCTGGTGCAGAAGGCGAGTTAAACCAAGAAGCAAAAGAATATCGTGAACAACTTGAGTCTTTGCAACAAAGGACCACTATTCTTGATAATGAAGTTTATCTTAACAAAATCAGTCAACTCTTTTTCTTTAGAAAGAAACTCTCTACATGTTATTCAGGCGTTTACAGTACTGACCCAGTTTTCCTTGCACTCAAGGATACTGTAGATCGCTACTCAATTCCTCGCAGTGTCTTTGATGATCTTATATCTGGTATGGAAGACGACCTCTACAGTAATCGCTATAGAACATTCGATGAACTCTATGTTTACTGTTACAGAGTAGCTTCAGTTGTTGGCTTAATGTGTATTGAAATCTACGGATATGATGACCCACGTGCAAGAAAGTTTGCAGAATCTTGGGGTATCTTCATGCAGTTGACAAACGTATTGCGCGATGTCGGTGAAGATATTGAGAGAGATCGTGTTTATCTTCCTCTCGACGAACTTGAGCACAATGGAATTGGCGAACAAGATCTGCATGGAGGAAAAGTTGTTCTCAATTCTTCATGGGAGCCTTACTGCCATCATTATGCTGAGCGAGCTCGAACCTATTTGGAAGAAGCACGTCAATTATTACCGCTTCTTCCTCGAAGAACGCGTTACTCTCCTGCAGCAATGATTGCATTTTACGATAAAATTTTGAAGCAAATAGAGAAGCAACAAGGCGATGTATTCACTCGCAGAGTCGGTCTTTCCAAGGTACAGAAACTCTCATTGGCTGCTGCGGTTTATCTTCGACACAGATTCCTTCCAAGGTTCCTTGACCCTGTTTGGTCAGGTCTTGCAAGAATCGGATTACTTCCAAACGTGTGAACTTTTTCAAGCGTTTGAGTTCACTCAGACTGTTCGTGTGAATGCTTGAATTCCAGTGATATAGCGTCCAATAATGAGATTGTGGATGTCATGGGTTCCCTCATATGTCTTGACAGATTCAAGATTTGCCATATGTCTCATGACTGGATATTCATCTAGAATGCCGTTGGCCCCATGTATGTCTCTTGATACACGAGCAATTTCTAATGCGATGTCAACGTTATTCATCTTAGCAAGCGAGATTTGTTCGTTGAACCAAGTACCATCGTCTTTCTTTCGTCCAAGATGATAGGCAAGGAGTTGGCCTTTGGTAATCTCTCGAAGCATCCATGCAAGTTTATTCTGCACTAATTGGTAAGAGGCAATCGGATGATCGAACTGAATTCGACTCATCGAGTAGGTCTTGGCACTGTGGAAGCAGGCCATAGCAGCGCCAAGAGCACCCCATGAAATTCCAAAGCGGGCATTGTTGAGGCATGAAAATGGTCCTCTCAGGCCTTTTACATCTGGTAACATTCGATCTTTAGGTATCTTACAATCTTGGAATACGAGTTCGGATGTGACCGAAGCCTTGAGAGAATGTTTTCCTTTCATTTCTGGAGCGGAAAAACCTTCATCGTCCTTTTCGACAATGAATCCACGAATAACGCCGTCAAGTTTTGCCCAGACCACAGCCAAATCAGCAATAGTCCCGTTTGTAATCCACATCTTTGCTCCGTTGAGAAGGTAATGGTCCCCCATATCTTCTGCCTTTGTGACCATGTCACCAGGGTTTGAACCGTAATCTGGTTCAGTCAATCCGAAACAACCGATGTATTCTCCACTCGCCATTTTTGGAAGGTACTTGTTCTTCTGTTCTTCGCTTCCAAAATCCCAGATTGGGTACATTGCGAGGGAACCTTGAACTGAAGCAAAGGATCGAAGTCCAGAGTCTCCTCTTTCAAGTTCTTGACAGATGAGTCCGTATGCAACATAGGATAGTCCAGGGCAACCATATCCCTTCAATGGAGCGCCAAGGACGCCCATTTCTCCAAGCGCAACTCTCCACTCATCTAGAAAAATACCTTCAGCACATGCGTGTTCAATCTTAGGAATGACTTCTTCATCAACCCAATCACGAACCATGTCGCGAATCATAATTTCTTCTTCTGTAAGTAAGGACTCAATGTCGTAAAAGTCTAAGCCTTCGTATGGTTCCATAGTGTTCCCTAGTGGGACGTGGTTGAAAGTAATTGATGAACTTTAGCACGAACTCTATGAGGATAAGAACAATCACTTTTTCTTATCAAAGCCTCGCAGTTGACGGTATTTACGTTGTAAAAACGGGGAATTCATGTAAATCAAACCAATTATCACTCCAGGAACCGAAATCGCCACAGCAGTGAACACCATTGTTTCCATTATTCCCAAGCTTGGTGTTGTTTCGTCAGGAGTTATTTGAACAATTTTCCCTGTGCTTGTGACCATCCATCCATCGTTTTCTCCCCTTTCCCACATAAATGTGATACTATCTCCGGCAACAGTCGGATTGAATGCGGTTAATTCTTCTGAAGATGTGTGAGGATAAATCTCATTCAATTTAGGTTGGTATCGAACTGATTCCATCGGAGCCATATGGACGAGTGTAGTTCCATCATACCCACGGCTTAGTTTGATGAAATCGCTCTCTCCATTTTTCAGAAGACGCGCTTCTGTTTCACCATCTCCGTCAAGATCACCAGTTGATTTCGAAGCATCCTCTATATCGATGCGTATTGAAAGATATTGTCTTCCACTGGCAAATCCAGTGCAAGTATAGAGCGTAGATTCCGGACAATCAATCGCCATCCATGCTTGGTCAGAGGTTCCACTTATCCAAGTTAATTCTCTTGTTCTATCGATGACACCTATGCCATCTTCGAGAGTTGTTACAACACAAATATTCTGTTCAAGATGGCATGCTATATCGGTAATTGTCGAGTTCATACTGCCTTCTATTTCAGAGAGCCCCTCGCCTTGGTTGAAACTGTAAATGTTACCATTTTGTGCTCCAAAGAAAGCAAGATCACCTCCTGCTCTCCACTCCACATTTGTAAGTTCTATTCCGTTCACAATCGTTGCTCCATTTAAGGATTCAATTGTTTGGTCAGAGTGAACATATCGTAGGGCTGCTCCTAAATCACCTGCTATGAGTGCAGTTTCACCGTTCGGATGCCATGCAATGTCATTGAAAGAAGCGCTGCGACCACTGTCTATCGAAATATCCTTTCCTCGGTCCCCTGGTTCATTCCCCGAAAAGCCGTGAATAAAACCATCTGAACCCACTACGAGAACAGTGGTTCCATCTGGAGAAAGATCACCGGCATTCAGTGCAAGATTCTGAGAACTAAGCGGTGTTAAATCAGAAAATTCGACTTCAGAAGCAGAAGCCAATGGTAGAAGGAGAACTCCAATCAGGACTATCGCCACTATCTTGCGCATAGTTGGCGCAGGGATTAACACAAAAAAACCCCCCGCATGAGGTGGCTTCTCTTTCGCGAGACTTATGAGGCACCTGTCGATGGCCTAACATGGAGCGATTCGTAGTTAAGCGTGGTTTAGAAAAGTCGATTGGTGGAAATGCTGGTCTTGCAAAGTTAGCAGCACAACATTTCGATAATGTTCAAGCAAATTCTGAAGGTGAATTCGAAGCATCATTCGGTCTTCTTTCGTCCATCAAAGGCTCTTACACAGATCAAGGTAAACTCATGGTTGACGTTGTACAACTCAAAGGGTCTGACCTTGAATCATTTTTGTCTCAAGACGGCGGTCGTGAATCTGCGTTAGAAAGTCGTAAGAAGTGGTCTTTATTCCTCGATCAAGCAACCGGATACACTGCTAAACAACGTGGCGATAAGGCAAAGGAAGACGCAAAGAAATTCTCAAAGGCTAAATCTGGAATCAAAATGATTCGTAAATCAATCGAGATGAGTACAACTGTAACCCAAGAAACAATCGATCTTGCAGAATCAATGATTGCTGAAATCGAAGCGCTAATTGAAGCAGGAACTCCTCCATCAGAAGGTAAAGTGAAGAAACTCACAGACCTTGTTTGAGGTGTGGACATGGACGTCGATACGCTCCTATCTCCCTTTGAGGAAAGATATGAACGTATTAAGGAACTAAACGAAGAACAACGTAAGCGTCTTAGTCTAATGGTTTCGGATGTTGAAGAATGCGTTGGAATCAACCACCTTGTCGATTGTCTCGCTGATGAGACCTCAATGTCTGGGGATGGAGTGATTCGATGTTACGTCGGTTTTGAACCGAGTGGGAAAGCTCACATTGGATGGAAGGTTCTCTCGCTTCAACTAAAGCGTATGCTTGAGGCGAAGGCAAACGTCTTGATTTTCCTAGCGGATTGGCACGCATGGGTCAATGACAAATTCGGTGGTCAGATGGAGGACATCCAGAAGACTGGTGTGTACATGGAAGAAACCTTCCGTGCCCTTCTTGATTATCCAGAGGAAGGAGAAGGCCCTGGGCAACTTCGATTTGTTTGGGCGAGTACGCTCATGGATTCTGGGGATTATTGGGCAAGAGTACTTCGATGTTCGAAGGGGGCAACTTTGCCAATGGTTCGAAAAACATTCACCATCATGGGACGTGATGAAGGTTCATCAGATCATGATTTGTCTAAATTCTATTATCCTGCCATGCAGGCTGCAGATATTTTTGAACTTGAAATTGATGTCGCTCTTGGCGGAATGGATCAACGAAAGGCCCACATGTTCATGAGAGATATGGCTTCAAAATGGAACTGGAAGAAGGCAACATGTCTCCATACCCCTATTCTTTCTTCATTGAAGGCTTCAGGTGTTCGAATGGATTCCTTTGATCATAAGATGAGCAAATCCGATCCTAACGGGGCCCTCTTACTTCATGATACACTCCAACTCGTTCAAAAGAAAATGAAGAAGGCTTACCTCGATCCTGCCGATGATCATTCACCAGTTTACGAACTCGCAGAACATGTTGTTCTACCAGAATTTGGATCAATCACCGTCACTCCAAATCCTAAATTTGGAGAACCGAGTAATTGGGATGACCTTGAACAATTCAAGCAGGCAGTAAAAGATGGCACACTCCATCCTTTTGATGCGAAAATGGGTGTTGCAGAAGGTGTTGCAAACGGATTGATTTCAATTGCCCAGCACTTTGAAGAGCACCCTGAATCTTACGAGACAATGCTAAGCATTACCTCTTGAAATAATTTCACAGGCTTTCAATACTGAACGCATGAATTTGAAGAATACGTCGAGTATCTTTCATGAAGTTTCTATCAGGGACAGGATCTATCTGGACAACACCATTGATTCTCACTGTATCCCCTATCTTGTAAGTATCTACGTACTCGTCGTCTATAACAACCCAAATCGGTTGTGCAGATGAATCATCAATATCTGAAACAGATAAATATTGAATGTCTTTGTAAAATGAACCCTCAGCCGTAAGTTTCATAGAAGATTTCAGGCGTTCATAGACCACATAGGGAATTTTACCTTCGAAGGTTTTCATTGCCTTATCGAAGCAATCTTGACAAGGTCCTTCAGGACGCATTCTCTCACGAGCTATTTTCTGTTTAACGGTCTCTCTGTATTCACAGCGAGCACACTCATAAAGCGCTTCTTGTAAATAGCCCAAGCGAGGTCCAACATCCTTTATTCGCACGACGGTACTGACAATTGTACCTCTGTTTCTCATTCGTAGAGAGGAAATACTCTTCGTACGCTCAGGAGGGAGGCATAGGGGCCGGAGAATACATCGAATATCACTTACTTCGTATTCAGCGACCATTGTGCGAAGAACTTCGTTTGCGAGTTCGATTGTTTTCTCTGGAATTTCGTTGAAGTATAGGCTTAGGACATCATTGCGATCAATATCTCTGTAATCGACTTCAAATGGGAAGATTGGTTGCTCAAGACAATCGGTTCCTTTTAACGAAGTGAAGTCCTCACTGTGTTTGGATTCAAACAATTCTCTCCAAGCATTGAGTGTGTCTGCTTGGGCGGGCGAGGGTCCGGGAAATACTCGTTCATCTGACATGGAAGTTGGCCTTAATACAGACGGCTTCTAAAGATTCCTGTCCTTTTGATTTCTGTTCCAAAATTACAAACGGCGCAAAGCCAATCTTCATGAATCGAGCCTCATTCCGAGGAATGATACAGATGCCTACAATCGTTGTTTTAGTCAAGCAAGTACCTGATACCAATGCAAAAATTGTGGTCCAAGGGGACCGTGTTGACCTCTCATCCGTCAAAATGGTCATGAGTCCATATGATGAGTTCGCAATTGAAACTGCAATTCGCCACAAGGAAGCGACTGATGGCACTGTAACAGCACTTACAGTCGGCGGACCAGTTTCTGAGAAGATTCTCAAGGACGCAAAGGCAATCGGTGTGGACAATATCGTACGAGTCTGGGATGATTCTTGGTCTTATCTTGATTCTAATGCTCTTCAAAGCATTCTTTCAGAAACAATTCAAGGATTGGGAGCTACTGTCGTCTACTGCGGAAAGTCTGCAGCCGATACTGGAGCTGGATCTACAGGGCCTGGTCTTGCCGAAAGACTCGGCTGGGGAAATGCTTCCAACGTTATTGGGGCAGAATTTTCAGATTCCGTGGTTGTATCAATGCCAGTTGAATCAGGGGTTGCAAAAATCAATGTCGCTTTGCCAGCAGTCATTTCGTGTGATAAAGGGGATTTCAAAGTCCGCAAGCCAAACGTCAAGGGAATCATGATGGCTAAGAAAGCAAAAGTGGAACTCATGAGCGCTACAGCTCCAACATCTTCAATCAATATCGCTTCTCACTCAATGCCTCCTGCAAAACCTACAGGAAAAACCTTCGAGGGCGGGGCCAGCGCTTCGCAAGTTGCGCAACTTCTTCGTGATGAAGCAAATGTACTATGAGGTGAATAATATGACAAATATGATTGTAATAGCAGAATTATCAAAGGGAAACATCCATCCTTCAACCGCAGAACTCGTAACCGCAGCGCATGCTTTTGGTGGAGAGCCAATACTTGTTGTTCCATGTACAGACGCATCAATTGCGGACTCAGTTCAATCACTTTCGGGGATTTCTAAGATCATTGCAGTAAAGTCTGATGTCTTTGATGGAAGCGACAGCAGTGGATGGGCAAGTGCCCTCGATAGTGCACTTCCCTCAGGAACTGTACTCTGTCTTGCTACATCACGAAGCAAAGACGTTGCAGCACGTCTTGCAGCACGGCGAAATATTTCAGTGGTTCAGGATGTTATTCGAATCGATGGTACAAACTTAACCTCTCCAATCTATTCTGGAAAGGCAAATCAAACAGTTTCTGTTTCTGGAGATGCCGTGATTACTGTACGAGCAAATGTATTCGATTCTGCAGGTAACGATGGATCTTGTGATGTGTCAGTCGTTGATGCATCAGGGGACGTCAAAACTGCTGTGCAAGAAATCATGCAACGAGCAAGTACTCGTCTCGATGTATCCGAAGCAAACATCGTCATCTCTGGAGGAAGAGGTATGGGTTCACCTGCAAATTTCGCTCATCTCGAAGCAGTCGCAGATACAATCGGGGCAGCAGTTGGCGCTTCAAGAGCCGCTGTTGACACCTGGGATGAAATTCCCCATTCAATGCAAGTTGGCCAAACTGGTAAGACAGTAAATCCAAATCTCTACATTGCTGTTGGAATTTCAGGTGCGATTCAACACCTTGCAGGTATGCGCTCTTCAAAGTACATCGTAGCGATCAACAAAGATGCTGACGCTGCAATCTTCCAACACGCAGATTATGGAATCGTAGCAACTTGGGAAGAGGCATTGCCAGTCTTCCAAGAAGCACTTTCAGCCATGCTTGGTTAAGCATATTTTCCAAACGTGAAGGTTCCACCTTCACCTGCTGAGTCGCCAACGAATGGATTCGTCATCTTCTCATGACCGATTGTAGTAAGAGGTCCATGTCCAGGATGAACAATTGTTTCAGGATTCAATGGCCACAACTTTGTTCGAATACTGTTTGAAAGAACATTGAAGTCACCTCCAGTGTTTTCTAAGTCAGTTCTCCCTACAGACCCTGCAAATAAGGTGTCTCCAACAAACAAATGATCAGCTTCATCATCAATCAGTAATCGAAGGCAACATCCTCCGAGTGTATGTCCTGGTGTATGGAGAATTTCAAATTCAATGGATCCGAGTCTCAATATTTCATCGTCCTGAATCTCAACATCGGCAAGAGCAGGTTCGGGGAGATGGATTCCATATCGAACCGCTGCAGATTTCGCCAATGTTTGAAGGAAGGTATCATCTGGATGAAGATACCACTCAACATCATAATGTTGTTTGAGTGTGGGTATATGCCCACTATGATCAAAATGGGCATGGGTATTCAAGAGAGCAACAACATTTCGTTGAATCACTTGTGTCTTCTCTTTCGAATAGTTTGACCAATTTGGACCGTTTCCTTCACAATTCTCTATCCAATTAATCAAACGTTGAGGTTCATCACCGCCATCGATGATCACAGTATCTCCTGTTTGTACATCGGTTACAACAGAGCATCTCATCTGAAGTGGCCCGACTAGAAAGTTCTCAATCAGTGGAGATTGGACGCCCATGACAAGCCGAGCAACTCCACCTTCATGAGTCTGAGGATAGGATTGTGATTCGAACATAATCCGTTGTTAAGACACCATCTGATGCTTCAACTCTCAGTTCAAATTGATGCGTACCGATTGGAAGTTTTACCTTCACCTTCATAGACGTAGCAATCTCCTTTCCAGTTGAATCAAGCCATGACCAGCGAACAATGTTGCTTTGAGGATCATTTGTGTTCGATGCATCAAGAGTCAGTATAAGCGATGCTTCTCCCTGTTCAAGGACATAGGTTTGGTCATCACCTGCATGAGCTGATGGTGGAATGAATACTTCACTCGATTCATGAAGCATGCTCAATAAATCATCGGCTTCTTCTTCATCAATGTCTTCAATTGATTGACTAATTTCATTCAATGCATCAGATAATGCATCAAATGCAAATTCTTCAATTCGATCTGAATCCGTAAGCATTTCCCTTTCTCCTTCTGACAAAAGAGATTCAAAGTCATCTACGTTTCTATAGACAACTTCCGGATTTGTTTCAGCAAAGACAACTTCTTTCTCAAACCAACCTTGTAGAAACGAGTCATCAACTTCAACAGGTTGTTGATGGATACTGCAGATACCAACTGGTTCCGCTTCTGTCCAGTCATTTTGATCTTCTCCAAAAAAGAGCATTTTTGTTTGATTCTTGTTGATCATGATTTGTTCAACGAATCCCTTATGCTCAATTGTCCAATCTATTTCGCTTGAGACTAAATTGATGCCATATATATGGAACCAAGTTCCAACGATTAAGTGTTTTTCAGTTAACGCTAAACATTGTATTGCGTAAGGAAATTGATGTATCTCAGTCAATTCGTATACATCCGAAACGTGGATGATTGTTCCATTATCTAATCCAAGATATTGGATTTCATTTTTGGAAGAGAATGCCCGAACACGGCCCGTAATTTCAGACCTAGAAACGCGTTCATTTCCTGTAAAGAATTCAATCTCAAGGGCTTCCTCGTCACCTGGGACCAATGCATGTCCTTCTCTTGCTACGAACCAAGTGGAGTTGAGGCCTTGGCCATAATGCACAATGTCCTCTCCAATATCGCCTCGCTGTTCTCGAGAGAATACTTCTTCAAATGATGAATTAATCTTCTTCACTTCGCTTTGTTCTGTTAGCAACAGAAAACCATCTTGAAGAGGTTCAAACGAGATGATTTGTTGATATTTTGTTGCATGCTCTTTACCATCAAATGTGAGAAGACGTAGAGTCCCAAGACCGTCGAGAACAGTGATTTGTTGCTGGATATAGGCCTTTGCTCCTCCAGCTTCTAGATCAAAGGTCCACTCGATGTCTCCGTTCTGGGAGCACATGTGCACGCCTTCGACTTCGTCAACGACGAGGAACTTTTCATTGTGCCAAATCACTTCGATTATTGCTGAACTAAATTTGAATGTATTTTCAAGGTGCTGGCCTTTTTCATCAAGTGAATAGAGTAAAACTGATCCTTTGCAATCTCCAATCAGTACTTTGTCTCCAGAAGCATTGACTGAGATGGTGTTTACTTTTTCTTCGTTATGAATCGAATCAATTGAAGGAAGTGTTTGGACCATGCCCTGACCAAAACCTCGGTGGTTATAGCCTGATGCTTTTTCTGTTCAAATCTGATGATTATGCATGTCGATACTTCGTTCATCATCCATTGATTCTTGTATTTTTGAAGCATCATTTCTTGCATCGCTTAACTTTTTGAGATATTCTGAATCAATATCGCCAGTGATGTATTCTCCATTGAAACATGAACTATCAAATCCATCGATTCCACATCCCTTCAGCATGGTTACTTCGATTAAATCTTCCAGCGTCTGATAGAACAAACGATCTGAGCCGATTGTCTGATTAATTTCTTCTATGGATTTTCCGTTTGCAATGAATTCATCTACTGCTGGCATGTCTATTCCATACACGTTTGGATGGCGAACTGGAGGTGCAGCAGATGCAAAGTAAACCTTTGCTGCGCCTACTTCTCTGGCCATTTCAATAATTTGAGCGCTTGTTGTTCCACGCACAATTGAATCATCAACAAGAAGTATATTTTTTCCATTAAATTCTCTTGGAATTGCGTTGAGTTTTCTGCGCACAGATTTCATTCTCATTTCTTGGCCAGGCATAATGAATGTACGGCCAACATATCGGTTCTTAACGAACCCTTCACGATAGGGGACATCGAGTATGTTCGCCATTTGTAGGGCAGAGATTCGACCTGAATCAGGTACTGGAATCACCGCATCAATATCATGGTCAGGCCATTGCTCGAGTAATCTTTCAGCTAAACGTTCACCTTGATTCAATCTGGCTTGATAGACTGAGATTCCGTCGATAGTTGAATCCGGGCGGGCGAAGTAAACATGCTCAAAAACACATGGGGTGAATGGACGAGGTTCTGCACATTGCTTGGTAAATATGTGTCCTGATGATGAAATAAATATCGCTTCTCCTGGCTTGACATCTGCAACGATTTCAAATCCAAGTGCAGTAATGGCAACAGATTCACTTGCAACAACCCATTCCGTTCCTCCATCGTATTCTCTTTTCCCATAAACGAGGGGGCGAATTCCATGTGGGTCTCTGAAGGCGAATAGCCCATATCCGTTGACTATTCCAACACAGGCATATCCTCCTCGAACAGACTCGTTAACGTTGCTTATTGCATCGAAGAAAGAATCGACATTAAGGAAAGGTTCTCCATTGATGCTCATCTGATCGCTTTGAAGATCTAACTGTACGGCAAGATGATTCAAGAGTACTTCAGAATCACTCGTTGTATTCACGTGTCGACGATGTTCACCAATCAGGCTTTTTTGTATCTCATCGCTGTTGGTTAGGTTTCCATTATGTGCCAAAGCTAAGCCATATGGAGAGTTTACGTAAAACGGCTGAGCCTCCGCTGTGGAAGAAGAGCCTGCAGTAGGATAGCGAACGTGTCCAATACCCACATGTCCAAGCAATTTTTGCATATGTCGCTTGTAGAATACATCGGAGACGAGACCGTTTCCTTTTCGAAGATTGAATTTCTCATTATGTTCAGTCATAATTCCGGCAGCATCTTGGCCTCTGTGTTGAAGTACAGTCAAGCCATCATAGAGTGCTTGGTTCACGTGTGAACCTTGTCGACCAACTATTCCGATGATGCCGCACATGTGATTCCCTGTGTCGAGACAGTCGCGGCGCCTTTGTATTCATTGCGCTTGAAGTTCAAGCCTTTGGACGGTGAGATTTCTTGTTCCAGCTGTAGGTGCGCATGCGAGCAGTCGCTCCATATCCGCATGATGAACAAACACTTTTCTGCTTGTGATATGCATTTCTTCCACAGCGTCTGCAGCGGATGTGTGTTGTCTTTTGTCGACGACCCATTGATGGTGTACCCTTTGACATATACTCACCTCGATGTCGAAGCCACCTGCCCTCTCCTTATCAAGGCAACGCTAAGAGAATACCCTGATAAATTGGTCACTGTTTGTTTTGATTTCTGGAAGTGATGTTTACAAATGCGACAAAGATCATGATTACAATCGCCACCATCACTGCCAACGCTGTGACAATAAAGTGTACTACATTGGTTAAGATTTGGGCTCTGCTACCACTATTATCTTCCAATAAAAATCCACCCTGTGATGTGAGTGCGATAGAGGCAATAACTCCCAAGATAGCTGCGTATGACATCCCTATCCATGGCGCTTTTGGTTCATTTCTGCTCTTTGAGTATCTGAACATATTCACAATGAAAAAGATTGATGTGAGGGTGTATGTTGTCAAGAATGCGTTTGCAAACCGAGCAAATCCCCTTGATAAATCAGAGTCGGATGAACTGCTTATTATTACCAGGACTAAACTCGGTAGAATGAGAATAAAACCTGCAATGAGCATGACTCGTTGCTTCGGAGACTCACTCATTTTCTTCACCTCCGAGATTTTTCCGAATAACATCTGCGGCTAATTCGAGTTGTTCGTTAGAGGGCGGAGGTAAATTGCCCAACCCAGGACGTTTTCTCTCATATTGCAAAATCGCCAATGTAAACACGATGATGGAGAGTCCAAGGCCAGCAAGGATTCCAAACAGGTCGCTTGTTGCTAGCCACACAGAGGTGCTAAATTGGTCTGTGGTGGTATATGCGTTGTCGGTATACAATCCAAGAAGGAGAAACCCAAACGAAAATGCGCCCAGAAGAAACAGATTCCGAGATGCATCGTTTCTGTTCTCCCCCATGTGCTTGATCACATACGAGCTGCAGAAGAGTATACTGCTCATTCCTAGTAGAAATGTTGGGCGGAAAATAAGCCAATACTTGTTGGTTTCACCTTCCCAATGAAGGGATGGTAACCACTTTTCATCATACCAGTTCATCGCTTCCAGTAGTGCTAATCCTGAAATGAAGAGCAATAGGCCCAGAGGCCTAAGTTTTCGATTGAAACGCTTGACTGGGATATCTCCTGCGAATGTGGCTATGTATAATCCAACGAAGATCAACAAAAGCGCAGGAAGGATTGCAACTATTAGCGCAGAAGAGGCGGCAGAAGGCGATTCTGGAACCGTCAAGAATGAAGCGAGATAGAGACTCCCTCCTAGAATCAGAAACCCCTTTCCGAGGTTCTGTAGTGAGTGCTGGCGGCGAAATTGCATTGCCATGCCGAGAGATGCAATGGCGAGCGGTATCCAAAGGAGCAATGCCGCTCTGATTTCGTCTTGCATGACCGTAGTTCATGGTATTAGACTTATCAATATCGCTGCATTTTTCCTACTTGTGAGGCGTATTGCCTTGGAATTCTCTTACGACAGCAATAAATACCCGTCGATTGTCGCCAAGACGTTCAGGTGAAGACATGGTTAAGATGCCTCGTCAAATTAAGCGATATAGTCCGTCTGCTGGTAAGCACACTCTTCACACTGTTGAGCGTATCAAGAAGAAGCGAGCTTCCGAGCTTCGCTGGGGTCAACGCCGTTTCCGCAAGGTAATGCGTGGATACCGTGGTTTCCCACGTCCTAAACCAGATGGTCGTGAAAAGCCTACCAAGCGCGTAAACATTCTTTATCGTTGTACAGAGACAGGTAAGGCACATTATGCACCATGTAAGCGTGCAAAGAAATTCGAACTAATTGATCGATGAGGTGAAAGAAATGTCCGGCGAATTCATCAAAGTATCCTGCAAAGATTGTGGAAACGAGTCTGTCCTGTTTTCACGAGCAACAACCGTAATCTCCTGTGGTGTCTGTGGCGCTACACTAACAAATCCTTCGGGTGGAAAAGCAACCCTCGTTGGCTGTACCGTCCTAGAGACAATGGAATGAGGAGGCTGAGCCTCCATGTCAACAGACCTCGTTTACCCCGAAGAGGGAGAACTCGTTGTCGTATCTGTAAAAAGCGTCAAGCAAAATGGTGCTGACGTTACTCTTGACGAATACGAAGGCGTCGATGGATTCATCTTCATTGGTGAAATCGCAAGTGGTTGGATCAAAAACATTCGTAGGTTTGTACGAGAAGGGCAACGCCTCATCTGCAAAGTAATGCCAAACCGTATGGATGGAAGTTCCCTTAAACTCTCTTTGAAATCTGTTTCAGAAGAGAGGCGTCGTGATCGCCTTCAACAATGGAAGAACGAACAAAGAGCACTCCAACTGTTCAAAGTTCTTGGTGAAGCTCAGAAATGGAAGCAAGAGTTTGCTTCTGAACTCCTCGATCAATTGATAGAATCGTATGAGACGCTTTACGGAGCATTTGAAGAGGCTGCAATGAGTGAACGAACATTGGTCGATGCAGGATTTGAAGGTGATTGGATTGCACCATTCATTGAAATTGCAGTTGAGAACATTATTCCACCGTTTGTTGAAATCCGTGGTACGTTGACACTAACAGTTGAGACCAATGACGGAGTTTTAACAATACGAGAGGCACTTTTAGCAGCCGAGGAACTTTCATCGGAAGAACAAGAAATAGAAGTGAATTGTTTCTATGATGGTTCTCCAGAATACCGAATTGAATTAAAAGCTCCCGATTTCAAAACTGCTGAAGATACTTGGACCGAAGCAATTAAAGCAACAGTTTCAATTATTGAAAATGCTGGTGGAACGGCCCTTGCTTACAGAGAGTGAAATTTATGGCACGTCAACTTCTTCAACAATGCACAGTTTGTAAGGCGTGGTGTCTTGAGACAACATGCCCTCAATGTGGTGGTAAGGCTCAGGCTGCTGCGCCACTGAAGTGGTCGCCAGAGGACCACCGTGCAAAGATTCGCCGAACACTAAACAATGTTGAAACTCCTGAGTGGAGTGCGTCCATACCAACTCTTCCTTCAGTGGAAGAATTGCGTGCTGGGCATGGCAACATGGAAGAAGAATGAATCTCTTCTTCCATCTTTATTGTGAAACATTATACTCCGTAACGGTAGGCTTTGTGATTCATGCCACTTCTAATCGACACTACAAGCGAACATGGTCTACCAACTGCTGATCTTCTTTTGTTTGCTCTTCCAGGGGTCGGAGATGTCGGAAAGAACGCTATTGAAATGCTAAATGAATCAAGCCAAGCGGAGAGAGTCGCTCGATTTATTCATCCTGGTTTAGCGCCATTGGCAAGATTGGATGAAGATGGTCTACTCGCCCCTCCTCATCTCTATGCATCTTTGTTCACAACGCCTACTGGCCAACGCGTGATGACTGTAACAGGACCAGGTCAACCAAGCGACCCATCCCATCAGTATGATTTCACTCAGGAATTACTCGAGGCATTTTCAAAAGCACAACTGCCAGAAATGCTTGTTCTTGCCGGCCTTTCCTCTCCACCAGAAAAGAAGGAAGCGTTTGTGGTCGCTTCCTCCTCTGCACACCGTGTTAATATGGAAGAAAAAGGAGTTGACGTCCGCAGAGACCAGCCTTCCGGAGGTGCGATTGGAATGTCTGCATTGATGGCTTCAATGGGGCCTATCTTTGGTATTCATTCAGCTTGTGCCATGGCTACAACAGTTGGGGCGAGTGGCGACGTACATGCTTCCCTTCGCCTTCTTGAATCGATAAGTGAGGGATGGTCTCTTGACCTTGTTCTTCCAGACGATGTCACCTCTGGAGTCATACAAAAATTGCTCGAAATTGCTCCAAAGAATTCCGCGGATCTCGTACGTGAATTGACAGAAGAACCGGATGCATTCTACATTTGATGGCGCCGAGAGAGGGATTTGAACCCCCGCGTCCATGGGACAGTGGATTTCGAATCCACCGCAATACCGGGCTATGCGATCTCGGCTTGTTTCTCGCCTGTGCGCCACCGTCATAAGCATGATGCCTCACAGGCATCATCATGGAGATTACCTTCTCAGGGCGAGACCACAATTGTACGATTGAAGTGGAACCAAACACCACCCTTCGTCAAGCCCTAGTGCTTGCCAAGATCCTTCCTTCAACAGTGATTGTAAGTTATGAGGAAAAAATCCTTCCTCACAGTACAGTGCTCAATTCCGATGTACATTTGCTTGTTACAACGGTATCATCTGGCGGCTAATCTTCTGCTACGATATGAAGCCTAGATGAGCGATAAATTTCCCCAGTCGTTAATGCTGCCCAGCCGTTCATACCAACGTTGGTTATGATCACAGTATCGCCGAGTTCAAGCATATCGTATTGAGGTCCCCAATCGGCTTGCCAACCTTCTATCTTAATCGCTCCAGTATTATCGAGAATCATCAACCCTTTGCGGCACCATTCTCCTCGCGCTGATACACCTCTTTTCTCTGTTCTATAGACAACTGTCCCCATGATATTCCAACGTGCACGTGGCTTGAGAAGGCTCATTGAAACTTCCTCATCAGAGTCTATTTTTACAATCTTTGAAAACGGATCGACTTTCAGAACGATTGCCCCTTTGTAATTGAGTTGGAAAAAAGCCTTCTCAACTCGTACCAGATCACCTTTTTCCAATCCCTCTGGGACCGTTGAGGTGCCATCTGAGTGGGTCATTGCCTTGACTTGTACATCTGCAAAAGCATTGTTGGCTTGAGTGATTGTGATTCGGGGTGCGCGCCCAGATTGTGAATGAATAAGGGTGTGCACGTGTCCAACAATATCATGTCGATCTTCAAGTTCATCAATAGGGTCTCCTTCAATTTCAGCATAAGAGCCTGGCAACTGATAGGTTCCACCATGAGGGTGTTCATCATGCCCGGTTCCATTTGGACAGATCATAGACCAATCGCATCGTTCACAACGAGTTTCTTTGGCGGGCTTGTCAGAAGGAACCCCTCCAGCTTCGAATGAACGCATTGGAGCTGGCATAGGAGGGCATTGTTCGATATCAGGAGTTACTTCTCTTAATTGACCCCAGAGTTCTTTCAGTTCAACACCCATTTCATCCATTTCTTTGATGGTTGGTTTTTCGATCATCTTCTGACTATTGGCTGCAAGGTACCAAATTTCTAATCCGTCAACTTCTTGCTGTTTTTCATGAGTATGCCACCATAAAAAGGCGTACATGCGTAACTGTTTGACATAATCTCCTGAACGATCATTATTTCCTAAGGATGCTTTGATATCGATAATTCGAATTGCTCCATCCCAAGAATAGACTAAATCATATTCACCTTGAAACCAGTGTTCTGGATGAACTGCGTTCATCATGAATGGCTTTGCATCTGGGTCAACAAACCATGGGCGAGATATCTCCCACGCCTCAATCCAGGTTACATCCCCTTGCTGAGATAATGGATGTTTGTCAAGTTGAAATCCGCGGCCATCTGGTGCAGGCCATTGAGGACGCGCTCCATTTCGCCAGTCCTCAAGAATGGTTTTTGATACGTTCGTAAGGCACTTTTCAACCTCATTAATATGCATCAGAATCCCATTTTTTGCCATCATGTGGCATCGATCAACATCCACATCTTCCCAATGGCCAGCCTTCCTATCGTGCTTCGACCATTCAGTTTTCATAGTTTCCAATGACGAATTCAGGTGTGTCTTAACTCTCTGAGTCGCCCATACAAGTAGGTCGTTTTTATTTTGAGGCCAGTGTTTCTCAGGAAGGGAGAGGAGTTGTTCAGCGGGCCAAGAGCCATCATGATTACGATTTGGGCGCCCTTCATCATCCAACGGTGTTGGAGCATAAACGTCTGAAGGTGCGGAGGCCATGACCAAGCAAGGAGATTCTTTCAGCGTTTGACAAATCGCTTCTTCGACAGCCCTGCCAACGAATAAAATTGGGATTTGGGGCATGACTAAACGACGTACTTTTTCATAGAACCATAGTCGAGGGCACGCTTTCCAGGCGTTTACCTGACTTGCTGATAGCCTGTTGTAATTCCCTACGGAATCTGATTCAGAGTTTGGTAAACATACAGGCATACGAAGTGGTAAAATCCACCCCTCAAATACTCTTGCTCGTAAACGCTGGAGATTGATGCTCAATTCGTGTTTTACGAACATCTATTCTGAGCTGGATTAAACCTGCTCTCCAACCAAGTTCTGCACCGATAAGGCGTATTCTATCCCCTGGACGCATCGTTTGAAGTCGCTCACTTATAGCAGAACCAAAGGCTACGACTTCCACAATATGCTCACCATCCCACAGGTGGAAACCGAGCATAGACCACGGTTTGGCATCGAGACGAACTCCATTTTGCTGGCGTATTGCAACAACGACCCCTTCCACATTAGCTCTCGTTCGAAGCAGGCCAATTCGGGTTCCTTTGGGCTCATCCTCGTTGCGTACTCGAATATTGGAATGTTGGTCAACATACAGCCTTGGTTGATCTCTCCACGCCCCAGGTAATGCATTTTCGATAATGACATTCTTTTGTTCAGAATCATGCAGATGCGGGAATGCTCCTGGTTCTGCTTCCTCAATGGCAATCGTTGCTTCTCCTGCACGGAGCATTGCTCCGAGAACAGGTTCGTTGAAGTGGTTTGGTAAAGGACCCCATTGAGCAATCAAATTCCCAGAAACATTGACTCGAGAAGGGATTTCACCAAGAGGGACACATGGAGATGATATTGAATTCCCTTCGATCATTCTTGCTCTTAGTTGATCATCCATTGGTCCTGCAGACTCCATATTGGAATGTGTCAATGAACACCAGCCGCAACCAGCAGCTTCACCATCACATGCATGGGTTGTATCTGGTTCTTCAGATTCTGCAATCGCTGGTAGAAGTGAAGCACCTCCCCCCATTGTTCTCATGATGTTGTTAATCGAGTAAAACTCCTCGTCCATGGAAGTAAGTTCTTCGTTACTAGGCGCTTCATAGAGTATTCTTTCTTTTGATGAAAGATACCATCCTTCCATATTTTGGACAGGGTTTTGATCATGGGTTCGCTCCCAGAGCCAAGCATAAAACCTGAGTTGATGTTGGAGGCTTTCCGAGAATCGTCCTCCTGAGTGGCCTGATTTGATGTCAACGAGGCGAATGTTTCCATCCCACCTCAGAACCAGATCAAGTTCTCCAGCAGCCCATCCTTCTGGATGAAACATTCTCTGAGGTTGATGGACTCTCGGATCTTTGAACCATGGCCTTGCAACTTCCCATGCTTCATTCCATTGAATTGGACTCTTGGCATTCATCCACTCAAATGGATGTTCAGAATTCCAATCTCGAGCATGCAAGGATCGTACTTTCTCAGGTACAGGAAAATGTGGTTTAGCTCCAATTTTTGGAGTTGGAATTTCGTACGGTTCAACACCAGTCCGGAATTGTTCAAGATATGGGCCTCCATTTGCATCATAACAGCGCTGAATTTCTTCGAAGAAGAGTTCTAAACCATTGTAGAGTTTATTCTGAAAGTCTTGGACATCCACCGTCGACCAATCAGAATCATCACGTTTCCACAAGGAATTCTCCCAAGTTTCCAGTCCAGTATCCCACGCACGTTGGGCTTCTTGATCAGCCAATTCATAGGCCCATTCTCTCAAATCGTCAATTGAATCCATAGGGCCAGGGCGATTCATCATGACGTTGCAAAGGGCATCTTCAATGACAATGCCCAGAACTTGGCCAATCGATTTAGGTGATGAAATGCCAACTTTTCGAGTAAGATACCATTGTCGAGTACAGCGTAAGTACGTCGTAAGCCCCGATGCGGACAGTCGTGAACGACTTCTCCCCAGTGGTCCGCCTTTTGGAGGTGTACTGACTGGCATATTGACCGCTCGTAGTTGTTCCCTTTAGACTCTCTTCATTTTCTATGTCTATCTGACATTGAACGAATAATAGTCTCCAATTTCCCTTTGTTCACGATCTTTTCGACTTTCAGATTTATTGATTCGTGGACGTTTGGAATCATGATCTCTACGGAATGTGACGTTAACATCGTTCAGGAACCGATTCATTCCCTCACGAAGGGAATATGGCCCCATTGCCTTGCCCTTTACGCCACCTTCGCCTTCGAAAACAAGTAATGAATCACTGACGATGTCGATGAAATAGACGTCGTGATCGATGACAAATGCCGATTTTTCATTCGCTTCCATCGTTCTACGAATTGCCTTAGCGGCTTCCATACGTGCATTTGCATCAAGGTGAGCCGATGGTTCGTCAAGAAGGTACAAGTCAGCATCTCTTCCAAGACAGAGCGCAATTGCTACAGCTTGTCGTTCACCGCCTGAGAGTTTTTTCACACGCTTAGGCAGTAGGGAATCAACACCTAATGCGCGTATGACATTGACGTTGAATTCACCGCTTCGCCATCGCATCCCGAGTTCACTATCAAGCCACATTTGGACAGTACAATCCATATCAGCATCAATGTGTTGAGGCTTGTACGATATTTTTGCATTTGCAGTAACCCAACCGCTATCGTATTCATGTTCGCCAGCTAAGATTTTGATCATCGTCGTCTTTCCAGTCCCATTAGGTCCGACTACACCGACGACTTCAGAGCGATGAACAGAACCTTCTCCTGTCGATAATTCGAATGAACCCAGTTTCTTTCCAAGGTCCCCCCATTGAACAACAACACTGCCTGTTTCAACAGATCGTTCATGGTGCTTGAGGAAACGAATTGGTTTGTCTCTGATTCGAACGTTTTCCTCAACTAAGAATCCATCAAGGTATGCATTGATTGCAGTTCGTGTGGAGCGAGCGGGTGTAAATATTCCAAACGCTCCTTTCTGCCCATAGACGATATGGACAAGATCTGCAAGTACGTCAAGGACCGCTAAATCGTGTTCAATAACTATCACACGCTTTGTTTCTGCCAGTTTTTGAATAATCCGTACGATTCGCATTCGTTCGTGAATGTCAAGATAAGACGACGGTTCATCGAAGAAATAGACATCAACATCTCGTAGAATCGTTGCACAAATCGCCATTCGTTGTAATTCTCCACCAGAGAGTTGCTGGACGGTTCGGTCGAGAAGGTGATCGATTCCTAAGGCGGCTGTCATCTCATCGAACATATTTCGCTCATCGACTCGTCGTAGCAAGGCTTCGACAGTTCCTTGAACACGTTTAGGCAGTCGATCGACATTTTGTGGCTTGAGTGCTACTTTGATTCCACCATCACGTACAGCCATGAAGAAATCACGAAGTTCACCTTTTGGAAGTGAATTAACCACATCTTCCCACTCTGGTTCTTTGTTCAACCAATCTCCCAGATTTGGTATCATTCGCCCTGAAAGAGCATTGAAAGCCGTAGATTTACCCATACCGTTCGGGCCAAGAATTCCTACGACAGATTCCTTTGTTGGCGTAGGTAGGCGGAACAATCTGAATCCATTAAGACTGTAACGATGAATCATATCGCTTTCCAATTCACTTGGGAGTTGTTCGATGATCAATGCATCATGTGGGCATTTGTTAATACAGATTCCACATCCAATGCAGAGTGATTCAGAGATGTGTGGTTTCCCAGATTTGTCATCCATAACGATGCATTCTTGTCCGTTTCGAACAGGAGGGCAATAGTGGAAACATTCGTCATTACATTTCTTTGGTTGACAATTGTCTTCCTTCAAAACTGCGACTCGCATATTCTCACCCTATATTCTTGCTATAAGCCCATCATCAATCATACTTCGCATTCAAACCACCCTGGTGGGCAGCCTTTGCATGAGGTTCAAACGAGACCCTTGAGGTGTTCTGCGCCACGAACAACACGAGTTGTTGTTGGTGTTGGGAATTTCATTCCTGCCTTGCGCAAAGCATCCTTGGCAGTAAGGTAGTGTTCTGGGTTGACGTGGAGTGAAACAACACGTTGTCCACGGCGAACACGTGCAGCAGTTCCCACATTCTTACCAAATGCACAGCGCATACCTTGTGATACACGGTCTGCACCAGCACCAGTCGCTTGCTTGTTTTCACGGAGAACGTGGTGAGGGTATGTGTGGATCCGAAGTGCGTATCCTTGTGCGCCAGCCTCGTTACGGATGGTTGAGTTTGAAATAACACGGGCTGCTTCTAGGGCAGTGTGTCGGATTTGACAATCATTGTTTGCTCTCAATTCGAGAACAACAGAGAATCCTCCTGTCTCCGCAGCACGGCGGTTTCCTGAGTGGAAAGAGAGAATACGGTTGTTTGGAACACCGCCAATAAACTTGCGTCGTGTGTAAGCAGGTCCTTTGAGTCGGCGGTACATTGATGCGGGTTTACGTGCCATAACATCTACTCCTAGCATCCATGCGACTAATGTTTCCCTTATCATCCCTCCGATGTATTCCTAAGAACATATTTTTACAAAAAGATAGGGGTTTTTTAGAGCAAGGAACATAATGGTTCAACGTTAGGAGGTGTTATGGCGAGTGGCTGGAGGAAGTTGCTCGAGGAAGAGTCAGAGCATCAATGGCTCGCACTCGGGTTGTTTTTGGTATTCGTAGTCATAGGAGGGTTCCTCATCGGAGGTACCCGTAATTTAGAAGGTATGGTACTCGGAGTTGATTCTGATGAAAACTTCGCTTTTGATGATGGCCATCATATCATCGAAATTGACTATCATGCCAACTCGGACTGGGACGGTGCACATTCTGCAATTCTTCTGAATGGCTCAGGCATGAAAATGTATCAACAATTATCCTCTGCAAATGTGAATGACATTGTTCCGTTCGATCATGAGACCATCCGAGATGTTACCTTTTTTGAATCGGATGAAGAAGGTACAGTGACTTATTCAGCGACCGAAAACACGATTACAACTGTTGTCAATGGTATGCCTTCGAATCAAATCCTAGATGATGGGATGGGGTCGTCTTTCAGTATCCAAGGCATAGCTAAAGATACATCGGATTTAATCCTCAACAATCGTGTTTTAATCACATCCGAAGATGGAGGATCAGGTGTTCGTGGATTGGGTATGTCAGGTGTTACGATTTCATCTTCTCCTGACCCTTCAGTATCCTGGACTGATTTAGTTTTCCTTGAAGATGATACGTATATTGCAACAGGCGTATTCACCTATCATGACGACAACCCTGCTCTACTCGGCTCGAAGATTGTCTTCGCCCACATCACTTGGGCAGGGGGCTCAAATGTGCCTCAAGTTCTGATATCGCCAGTTATGGGTAACGGCAGTGAAGTGCACTCGTTGACTTCTATGAAGGACGGGCTCGCAGCAGCAGCCTCGGACCAAGAGGTATACATTATCTCAAAGGATTCAATTGAGATTCATAGCACTTCTGCAACAGCGATGGTCTACGAACCTTGTGAACATCGACTTTGGTTTTTCGGAGAACTGGGGAGTAAATCCATTTTAAGAATGGATGTAGAAACTGGTGAAGAGACAACAAAGAACTTACAATATGCTCTACCTCTCCAACCAACAGTTGTCCTCATAGAAGGCGATTCCTTGTACATTCATGGTTACAATACGAAGGGAGAGCCAGACCGCCTTTCGTTGGATTTGACTCTTGAAGGGTCAATGGCCTCTGGACGAGGTTTCCTCAATTTCCTCTTCATCTTCGCAGGTGTTTTGATGCTTGGAACTCAATTGTACACGATCATAGATCGTACTTTGTTGCAAAAGAAACGTTAGGATAACGTTCGCGGCGAACCTTAATGATGCCTCGGCATTACCCTCTAAATCGGTTAGTGTCCGGAGAGGTGAGTAGATGACAAAAAGGAGCATGATGGACCAATTCCACGAACTAAAGGAAGAGAATCCTGGAACGGTTCTTTTCTTCCGCATGGGCGATTTCTATGAATTGTTTCACCAAGACGCTGAAATCGGTTCCGAAGTCATGGGATTAGCACTCACCTCGAGGGATAAAAATGCAGAGAATCCAATCCCTATGGCTGGTTTTCCATGGCATCAACTCGAGGATAATCTTCGGACAATGTTGCGTGCTGGGCACAAAGTCACAGTTGCGGAGCAAGAGCAGGAACTCAGAGAAGGTGCAAAACTGCTTGAGAGAGTCGTAACAAGAGTCTATACGCCCGGTTCTCTCTATGAAGAATCGCTTATTGGTACGGATTCCTCAGCCCTGCTTTGCGCTCTTTCTGTCTCAGTAGATTCTGTAGCAGTTTCAATGATCGACGCCTCAACAGGACAAGCATGGGCGACAACTCACCAAGGTGATGGCCGATGGGCTTCAATACATGACGAAGTATTACGCTGGAGCCCGAGTGAACTTGTACTTACTTTATCGGATTCCAAGGTTGATGAAGTCCTTCATTTGATTTCTTTACTTGATTCAATCATCATCAGTCAACATGCAGCTCCTGCAAAACGTTCTCTTGAGAGATTAAAGAGAATGTTATCAGTAAATGATCTTGGACATCTAGATCTAGACGATTCTCCTTTGGCTCTCCAAGCCACTGCACTTGCTGCAGATTACCTCGCTACTGTTCATAGACACGATGACATCGCAATCAGTGATGTTGAAATTCAAGAAACGTCGGAGGGTATGATCCTCGATCAAACCACGCTTCGAAATTTAGAGATAACGCAAACCCTTGCCGGAGAATTCGAGGGTTCTCTCCTTTGGTCAATGAATAAATGTAGAACTGCAATGGGGCGGCGCTGCTTGAAATCATGGCTTTTACGCCCTCTTTCGAATGTCTCTGCTATCGAAGCTAGACATTCCGCTGTATCTTCTCTAATGCGTTCTTCTAAACGACTTGACCTGTTGAGAGAATGTCTCAAAGGAATGCTTGATATCGAGCGTTTGTCAACACAATTGAACTATCGACGGTCAAATGCTCGTGATCTTCTTGCAACAGCAAATGCAATCGAACGACTTCCTGCTATCAAGCGACTATGTCTTGAGACTGAAGACGGATTACTCATGCATTTGGTTGAAGATCTGGATGCTCTCACAGATGTTGCTGAAAAGATCAATCGAACCTTAGTCGATGAAGTTCCATTGAGTCTAAGAGATGGAGGGTTAATCCGAAAAGGGATTCATGAAGAATTAGATCGCTACAGGTCAGCCTCTGAACTTGGGCATACTTGGTTTAAAGAACTTGAAACAAAGTTTCGGAAAGAGTTGGGTATACCAAGTCTGAAAGTAAAGAATAATCGTCAAATAGGATGGTTTATTGAAGTGACAGCAACTCATTCTTCTAAGGTTCCTGAGGAATGGAAACGCAAACAGCAGATGACCAATGGAGACCGCTGGGTAACCGATGATTTACTCGAGCAAGATGACTTATTGCTCACCGCTGAGAGTAAATCGAAAGCAATTGAATACCGTTTGTTTTGTGAATTAAGAGATGATATCCGTGGACATGCAAATCATCTCGCTCAGATTGCTTCACGTGTTGCAGCCATCGATGTATTGCAATGTTTTTCAGCAACTGCCCGCCAACGCTCATGGGTAAAACCATCCATTGTTTCGGGTAAAAAAATGCACCTCGAACAGGCACGACATCCCGTTCTTGAAGCACAACAAGGGTTTGTTCCGAATGATGCAATGATGGATGAGAAAAGAAGGTTTCTTCTGATCACTGGTCCAAATATGGGCGGTAAATCGACTTACATAAGGACAGTAGCCCTCGTATCAATCCTTGCTCAAGCAGGAAGTCTTGTTCCAGCTGAGAAGGCAAAAATTGGACTTGTTGACCGTATTTTCACTAGAGTGGGTGCCAGTGACGATTTGAGAAGAGGCCGTTCAACATTCATGATGGAAATGATTGAAGTGGCTCACATTCTACGCCGAGCAACACCACAATCCCTGTTATTATTAGATGAAATCGGGAGAGGAACATCAACGTTTGATGGTCTATCTCTTGCTTGGGCAGTCACTGAAGATGTTTGTAATCGAATTGGAGCTCGCAGTCTCTTTGCGACACATTACCATCAACTTGTTGGGTTGGAATCAGAAATCAATGGCTTAGCAAATGTGCACGTTCAGGTGGCGCAAAAAGATGGCACACTCCATTTCCTCCACACTGTTGCTGATGGCCCATGTGATGAATCCTACGGGATTCAAGTTGCAGCCCTTGCAGGTTTGCCACGTCCTGTGGTTGAACGTGCCTCAGATCTCCTTGCTTTCCTTGAACAACAAGCCCAAGGAGCAAAGGCTGGCAGAGATGGAGCCCCCCAAACTCGGGAGGCTGGGCAGTCTTCTTTGATGGGATATTTCGCAGCCGCTGCCATGCAGACAACAGAATCTGCGCCGAGTGGCCCTTCACAACTTCAACAATCTGTCTTAGACAAATTACTCGATGTCAATCTTGATGATTTATCTCCTCGAGAGGCTTACAAGTTGTTGGAAGATCTTCAAACACAGTTGGAGGGATGATTAAGTGAGCGAACCAAACCGAATTCAGCAACTCGATGAGAAGACGATTGGTCATATTTCTGCAGGAGAAGTCGTTGAACGTCCTGCACAAGTCGTCAAAGAACTTCTTGAGAATTCACTTGATGCAGGCTCTACTTCGATTCATGTCATCATTGAAAGAGGCGGTTTTGATAAGATACAAATCGAAGACAATGGGAGTGGTATTCACCAAGAGGACCTTGCACTTTCTCTCGACCGACATGCAACTTCGAAAATGAAGTCTCCAGAAGATCTCAATGAGATATACACACTTGGCTTCCGAGGAGAGGCTCTTGCAAGTATCGGAATGGTGTCAAAACTTACAGTTGCTTCTCGTCCAGATGGTCAAGAAGGTCGCAGTATCCACATGGAGGATGGTGATAAAGGAGAGATTGAACCATCTGGGATGGCTAAAGGTACTGTTGTTACAGTCGAACATCTCTTCGAAAATACCCCTGTCAGATTAGGTTTTCAACGCAGACCTGCAACGGAACATGCGAGAATCGTAGAGGTTGTTGTCGCTCATGCAATCGCCCATCCAAATGTTGGCTTCCGATGTACCATTGATGGGCGTTCCACCCTTCATTTACCAAAAGTCGACACAATTGAAGATCGCTTGTATGATGTTTTAGGAGGCCAATCCTCCTCCCTCCTTCCTCTTCAACAGCCTGATGATGATGCGAGTGTTCCTGGTGATGAAACATGGTCTGGTTACATCAGCACTCCAGATATTTCGAGGGGTAAAGGAGATGAGATTCACATTCTCGTAAACGGTAGGCCGGTTGCATCAACACCGTTCCATCAAGCAATACGAAGAGGCTATCGTACCCGCCTTATGCAGGGTAGGCACCCTGTAACAGTTCTTCACCTCGAAGTTCCTGCGAATGAGGTGGATGTAAACGTCCATCCTACGAAACGAGAAGTACGCTTGCGTCATTCGTGGCGTGTGCTCGAGCGTCTTGAACGAGCCATCGCACATACGCTTGCTTCCTCCCCAACACAACCTGATCCAAGTGGTGAACTTCAAGGGCTCGAAGGTCTTTCACAACAGTCTATAGAAAAGCCAATACAAGAACTTCTTGTTCCCAAAGCCGAAGAGAAAAACCCTCAGGAAACGCCCGCTCCACCAGCATGGGCGCTCGCTGCAGGGACACAACTCAATCTTGTTGGGAAGGTTGCTGAAGAATCAATTGACAATGATGAGAAGTTACGGCCTCAATCAACAGCAGCATCTGCTCAAAAATTGTTACCGGGGATGGATTCAACTCCAATCGCTCCAGCCCTTTCCAAAGAAGAACGAGCATTGCACCGGCACGCAGGACTTGGAGGAAGTATTCTCCCAAGTCAGGAATCTCCACTGAAGTTAAGTGGGAACGATATACCAAAGATGGAACCATTGTCGCAATTTGCTGATTCCTACATTCTTGCTCAAGCGGGAGAGGAACTTCTTCTGATTGACCAGCACGCTTTACACGAGCGCATTCGATACGAACGACTTCGTCATGATCCAACGATTTGGGAGCCACAACCCCGTTTGGTACCTACGCCTATCCATTTCAATTTGACTCAACAAGCACGATTGGAAGCTTCTATGGAGAAATTAAACGATCTCGGATTTTCACTTGAACATCAATCAGATGAAGAATGGCATGTAGTTCAAGCTCCTCGTCTCCTCGATGGTGATGAAATTCAACCGTTTTTATTCGACCTCTTACAAGATGTAAGCGAGGATGGAGCTCCTTTAGAAACAATTGAACGAAGAAAAGACCATCTGGCATTCCTCAATGCTTGCAGGGGTGCTGTGAAAGCAAATGACGAATTGAGTATTGCTGAAATGCGTCGTCTACTCGACGACATGCGTCACGTTCCAAATCCATGGGCTTGCGTCCATGGCCGCCCAACAGCACTGCGCTTATCTCTGGACTCCCTTGACAAGCACTTCGGTAGGCATGGTTGAGAGTCTATTGAGAAAAGAAGGATCTGCGACTTGGTGGAGTCGGGGTCCCTCTACTGTCGCTCCAACCTTTGTAGCCAAAATAATGGCAGTCATCTGAAGACGATGATCTCCAAATGTTTCAACCATTGAGGTTGGTTTTTGAATCGACTGATTTCCTCTGATTGTCATCCCATCGTCCTTTATGATGCATTCAATTCCAAATTGTTGAAGCATCTCCGCAGTTTTCGTAATACGATTGCTTTCTTTGAACATTGCATGGGCTGCGCCTGAAATTGTACCTCCGCCAGTCAAGGCAAGAATTGCAGAGAGTGGCGGTAGCAAGTCATTTGCATCTATCAAGTCAATGTTAACTATTGAATAAGTTTCAGAAGGAGCGAGAATGTTTTCAGTCAATGTAAGCCCAATCTCTGGTAACTTTTCCAATAACACTTCATGACCGATCGAATCTTCTTTGGTTGGAAGATTTACTACAGTAATCTCTCTGTTTGCAACGATACAAGAAAGAGCGGTAAATGCCAACATCGAAGCATCAGGTGGCACTTGCCAATTCTTCGGGGGCTTTGATTTCCATGGATGAACTATGGTCTTATTTTGTTCGTGTTCGATAACTGCGCCGCATTCCACCATCAAATCCATTGTAAGTTGAGCATGCCTCTTACTGACTGCGATTGAACTTCTTTCTATGACACAGGGCTGTTTGATTGCTTCAGTCGCTAGCAATAAACTGGAATATGGTTGAGAAGATTTTGATGTATCAACTTTCATATGATGTTTGTTCCAAGGACCTTGAAGAACGATTGGAAGACGCTCATGTTTGGTTTCATACGAGCATTCGACTCCGAGTGATTTCAATGAATTAAGTAAATCTTGGTGATCTCTATTACGTAAACTTGCATCTCCATCGAGCATGATTGAGAAATTTGTTCTGGATGCTAATCCCATCAAAAAACGTAACGCTGTTCCAGAATTCCCTGCATATAAGACACTTTTTGGGCGTGAAAATCCTGAAATCCCTGGACTTTTAATTACCAATTTATCCTGAGTTCTGGTGATTTGAACACCAAGTTGTTCAAGACAACGAGCCATACTTTCAGGATCTTCTCCGAGAGTCGTTACTCCAGACAGTGTGTGTTCATTCTCGCTTAATGCACACAAATGCATCATTCGAATCAAATGGCTCTTCGAGGGGGGGAGTTTCCATCCCATGTCCATGAGACTAGTGTTTTCTTTTACATCAAGGGCTTCAATATGGCTTGGATGAGGCTCTTTGCCGCGGTGATTCCACCGGTTTGTCGAACCCTTTGCCATACCAATGCCAACATCTGTTATCAGATGAAGGCTTGCAAACATTCACAATACAACGGTACTAGGGTTGGGCATGGTCCTCAAGGATGTTTTCAAGCGCCCGTTGCTTGATTTGAGGATTTCAGTAACAGATCGATGCAACATGAGATGCCGTTACTGCATGCCTCGTGAACATTTTGACAATAATCATACCTATCTTCCTAAATCTGATATCCTTTCATTTGAGGAGATTGTTCACGTTGTTGAATCGCTTCTACCTTCTGGTCTTAGGAAAGTAAGACTTACTGGAGGTGAACCTCTAATTCGCAAAGACTTGCACAAGCTTATCCAACAACTAAGGGCGCTTTCACCAGAACTTGATATTGCATTGACAACAAATGCTCATCTTCTTTCGAATTCGATTGAACTGCTTAAACAAGCAGGTATCTCGAGAATTACGGTTTCACTGGATGCTGTCGATACTGATGTCTATCAAGCGATGGGAGATACAACTTCAACACCAGATACAATTCTTGATTCCATCGATAAATCTCTGGCATTGGGCATTCCGGTAAAAGTGAATACCGTTGTACAAAAAGGCATCAATGAACACCAGATCATACCTCTGATTACTCAGATGAGTTCAAGAGATGTCCCTATTCGATTTATTGAATACATGGATGTTGGAGCAACGAACTCTTGGAATTTAGATCATGTAGTGACCGGCAAAGAGATGCGTACTCTAATCGAAAAAGAATTCGGAACAATTCAATCCATCGAGCCGGATCATCCCAGTGATGTGGCACGAGAATATACTACAAGATCCGGTTCTGTTATTGGCTTTATAGAATCGATTTCGAATCCTTTTTGTGGAGATTGTTCGAGGGCAAGACTCTCTGCAAATGGAAGTATCTTCACCTGTCTTTTTGCAACAAAAGGGTTCGATATCCGTGGAATCCTTCGTATGGATGCGAGTAAAAAAGAAATTTCAAAGGCTATTTCTTCAATTTGGAGTCAAAGAAAAGACCGATATTCTGAGACTCGCAGTGAAAAGACCGACTCAGAACGTATCGAGATGTCCTTTATCGGTGGCTGATGCACAATCCTTCAATAACTCCTACAGTTGGTTTAACTCTATGACGCAGACACTGAAGATACCATTGTTCGTTTTACCCGCTGGAATCTTTCCGACTGTAGAAGAACCACTTCGAGTTTTTGAACCCAGATACAAACAAATGCTCGATGACTGTGTGTTAGACGAAAAGCCGTTTGGGTACGTTACGCATTCAAGCGATGTTTCAGATGTAGATGGTTGGACTCAACCAGGAGCATACGGTGTTCTATGTAATGTGAAAAACGTGGAAGAGCAGGGGACGAATCTTCTGTTTACTGCAAATGGTACTTCCCGATTTGAGATCATTGATGTTGTACAAGCCGCTTTGCCATCCATGCCATTTGGTGACATTTTCCCAACCGTTGATGAGCTTGTGGAACAATATCATGAAACAAGCCCTGATGGTAAGTTATACCTCCAAGCAAACGTAAGAGTAGTTGAAGAAATAAAAGGCGAAATCAGTGCTGAAGATTGGTCTGGATTCCTCCATATATGGGCCCAGCACATTGTTGATATCAACTCGATTTTAAGGAATGATGGGCTTAGTATTGAAGAAATGCTTTTGCTTCTTGAAGAAGAGTTTCTTCCATATGATTCATCGTCATTATGGCAAGTTGCGCATGCAGTACTCGATGATGATAGGTATCGCCAACAGGCTCTTCGTTCATCAGATTGCGAAGAAGTGTTCGTAATTCTTCATGATTCATTGAAGATGAAGAACGCTCAACTTAATTTCATTAGAACACTCAATGACCAAGATGATTGATCAAGATTGCATTGGTGGTAAATCAATACGCACTAACACATATTGCAACTCTTGGTCAAGAAGTGTAAAGCCCCAGTCGCCTACATCTGTACCTATCTCTCTTGAATTAATGACAAAGTAATCTCCTGCTGATATTGAATAACTCGCATCCCGGTCATGGAATGAGACGTTCGAACCGATTACTGAATAGACATCAGAATCATCAACAAAACCTGTGAATTCAGTTCCATTGGCATTGTTTTGCTCATCTAAACTGAATGAAATTCGACCGGGATCAAGTGTTTGATCGAGTGTTGTGATTCTGATGACATGATACCCGTTGTCGAGAGATCGAACACTTACAGTCATTTGTGGTGGAGCCTTTTCACCTGTTTCAAGAGCACCCTGCATAAGGACGAATACCATTCCAGAAAGCATGACGGTTATGGCGAGAAGGAGCACCGTGGCGATGACAGGGCTCACTGCCTCTTCATCACTGCGTAGGTTCGCCATGACCTTTGCAGATGCTGATAAGACTTGAACACACCGATGGTTGGGAACAAAATGTCGTTCTTACAAGACCCAAAGCATTCTGCGACAAGTTACTGCTCGCCAAATGATGTTCTTAGTCAGCCGATTAAACAATAAATTTAGAATCCAATCTGGAAGTCTGAATAGCATGCTTCCCATTTTGAAAGAACGCTTTGAATTACGCATCACTTTACCCATTTGCTTTTTCCAACGCTTCTCGTATTCTTCTAAAGGAATACCACTTGATAGATGTTCAGAGATCACTTGACCAGCGATTCGACCACCAATCATTGCAATGGTTATACCTGCTCCGTTTGAAGGCAAAACCATGCCTGCAGCGTCACCCACGAGCATGTAATTCCCTTTTACAAACTTCTTGAGTGTGCCAGACATCGGTAACGAGCCAGCCCCAGTAAACGAGATTTCTCCTTCGTATTTTGAAACAAAATCATCGGTATATTGGTTAAGATTCCGGCCTTTAGCAAAACTTCGTTGAATACCAAGTCCAATGTTAGCACCTTTTGATTTGGGGAACATCCAAGCATAGCCCCCTGGTGCCATCGAGCCGAAGTGAAGTTCTACAGCTTCTCCAAAATCCCCGTCCATCAATACAAACTTAACCGGTATCTTTACAGATTTTTCATTCCAATAATCTCTTCTTAATGGACCATTGTGGCCACCAGCATCGACTATTACTTTGGCACTGTAAGAATCGCCATTTTTCAGGAGAACTTGATTTCCTTCAACCTTCTCAACCATTGAATCGATTAGATAATCTGCTCCGGATTGTTTTGCTAATTCGACTAGGTTTTCATCGTGAGCAACACGATTTAGGACATAACCATCAAAATCAAACTTCAATGGTTTGCCAGACGGAGGTACCAAATGCATCTTTGATGAATGACGAGATATCGCTTCCTTTGGAGTTTGGAATAGATCATCCATATCAGGAACATCGGGGCAAAGTCGCCTCATTTCATCATTCGTAGGAACTAATTCTCCGCATTGTAGTGGTGTTCCAATAGGGTCTCTTCGATCGATGACCAATACGTTTGCTCCACCTTCTGCAGCGTATCGAGCAACTGTACTTCCAGCGGGTCCACCGCCGATAACAATCACATCACGGTCAAACGATTCAGTCAAGTCTTCACCTCACATATGTCGCTGATGGACATGTTCAACAATCCGCATAAGAAGGGATTTAGAGAGCGAGTCTGGGAATCGCTGGAGTTCAAGCGTAGCTCGTTCAAGATGGGTTCTTACGAGTAATTGAGAATAACCAAGCGAGTCAGAGGTTTCGAGTAAGCCCATTAGTTCATCCCAATTCTTATCTGTAAACTGTTGAAGAATAGTTGAGAGGTTCTTTCTTTTCTCTCCATGCAGAAGCGTCAAAGCGTGGATCAAAGGAAGTGTCATCTTTCCTTCGATTACATCAGCACCTCGTGGTTTACCCATTCGTTCATCGCCTTGTAAGTCAAGAAGATCATCCATCAGCTGGAATGCGATTCCTAATTCCATCCCAAAACGTCCCAGTGCTTCAGCATCCGCCTGATTCGCCCCTGCAACGATTGCAGCAGCTTCACAACCCGCTGCAAATGGCCCTGCAGTTTTACCACGTACGATTTGCAAGTAATCTTCTGGTGATGTTGAGAGGTTGAGGACATGATCAAGTTGCATGAACTCAGAGATTGCGATGTTTGCACAACAAGTTGTTACGAGATCAATAATTGATTTCGTGTACAATCCACCAAGTCCAAACCCGTGTACGAACAACCAATCTCCAGCAATGATCGCTTTTGCTTGTCCTGCACGTTCATGCAGAGTTGTAATTCCACGTCGTTGTTTTGCAGCATCATTGATGTCGTCATGAACAAGCGTTGCAGTATGAATGAATTCGAAAGACAGAGCTAAATCCATTATTTCGTCAATATTCTCGCCACCTGCAACTTCATAGGCGATAATTGCAAGCAATGGGCGTAGTCTTTTTCCGCCGGATAAGAGCATCTCTCCAGCAAGTTCAGCAACCTCTCCTGCCCCGTTTTGGAGTTCCTTTTCAATCATTAAATGAAGCGCTTGATTGACTTGCTCACGCAAGGTTTCAAGGCGGTTCAGTTCCGCTTCGCTAATGGCTTGCACATTAACCTCCACAAGGGTGTCCTTCTTAACGAGTGGTCTCTGCCCATAAAACGCTGAGACCTGTGTTTCGGCCGAGGTGAGACTTTGGAAAACGAACGATTAGTGTTTCTATCCACTACATCGCATGGCGATGGAGTACGCCTGCAAATTGAAAAAACTCTCGAGCAACGGAGTAGAACCTTTGATGCGGTTTTGAAACAAACTCCGACCATTCAAGACGCTCTTTCCATTCTTTCCAATGGTTTAGGTGATGTTGTTGCCATGAGTCCAACGGATTGGAATCAACACCGTTCTTCCGAGTTCTCAATTATTGGTCTTTTACCACGTAGAGAGCCTACATGGGTCATGGTCAGCGAAGATAAGCCAGAATATTTGGTAAAAAATGCTCTCATTTTCTGTGATCATGAACTTCTTCGTCGACAGCTAATGAGGCTGCGACGAGATATAGTGCTACAAACATCGGTTGAAATCAATCTTGGAGATTGTGTCCCTGGAAGTCGCGAAGAAATCGAGGCTATGGAACGTCTCAGAATAGAGGGCGAAATCGATGGATATGTTGTGAAGCGTTCGCAGTATAATCTCCTCACGTCAAGGACAAGGCGTCATACTCTTGGGCTCCAACGGGGTTCGCCTGAACGTGCACGATTTATCCCTCCACCACTTGATGGATTCACACTTCTTGTTGGAAGAGTTGGTTTCCCTAAGATGCGATTAGAGCATATCATTGATCCTTCTTCTGAATTATCATATCGAATTGAATCGAAAATTCTGGAAAGTATCCCGAGCCATCTTGTATCGATTACAGGTGTGCATGTCGAGCAGAGAGGGGTAGGGACTATCCTTCGAGAAGCAAAAAGAATCAACGATGATTGGACAATGGAAGCGATGATTGATCCAGAATCTAATGTTAAAAACGCAGCTAAGCGACTTGAGATGCGAATCGAGACATTAGGTATTGATGGCCGAGTCAGTGCTTCTGCTGAGCGTGTAGGCCAAGTCGACGGCCATCGTATCTCAATGATCAATCTCTTACAAGAATGGGGGAATATGCTCTCGGCACTTACGTCTCCGCATGAAGCCACAAACAGACGTATCTACGGCTTACCAGATGAGTTCCACGAAGAACGCCCAGCAATGATGAATCTTCATTCAGATGAATCTGAATGACCGAGTTCTTTACGAGCTTGTTCAATTGATTCAGGAGTTCGGTTTTCCCCTGCAAGAATTACTTCAAAGCCATTGTCGAGAAGGTATTTTTCTAAATCCACTAAGGAAACAGCCGGATTTGGGTCGCATAGGTTACCAATAATTTCATCGATTTCTCGACTCGTTGCTTCCCAAGAACCTGCTGCACGTTGAAGTTCGACAGCAAAGCGTTCAACGATTTCAACTGCACTTCTGCTTGGAGTTTGTGCTTCTCTCATAGATTGGGCAACTGTTTCATGTTGTTCTCGCAGTTGGTGAATCTCGTGCAATGAATCGCGGAGAATAGTTCTAAATTCTTCGAGATTATTGTTTTTGGAATATTTCCTATAGGCCTTATCTAAGCGTGAGCTAAGTGAAGATGCACCCGCAGCAATCGCTTCTTTAGCCTTGACCGCCTGTACAATCGCTTCACTTGCCAACTGAATCCGCTCACTGAGAGTATCGTTGAAACGCCTGGATTCATCAGCGAGATCTCTTCGAACAATATCGCGAAGTGTATTGCCTAATTCATGCGCTTGTTTCAGCATAGAACGGGCTGTCTTTTCTGCACTTGACATGGATTCACCAACCCGTCCTGTGAGTCGAACGTGTTTGAAGGTTTAGCCAATTTTCTTCTTTCTTTGATTGAAATACGATGTTGAACAACTTATTCATCCTTCGAAACCGAACGATTTAGCATGTCTTGACAGCGAAACCACATATACTGTAAGGGAACAACGAGGCTTAGGTGCCCTTATGAGTGATCGTTCAAGTCTCTTGTCTGAACTCTATCAGGCCCGTCTTGAAGACCTAAAGGAAATTGCTTCAGCATATGGGTTAGCAAAGAATGGTTCCGTTGAATTTCTTCGTGCACAACTCATTCGTGATCTGATTCTTTCGGATTGGGACCTCACAATCGATGGGCTACGGGTAATTCTAAACAGTGACTTAGGTGATTTACTTGGAGTCTTTGGAATAAAGAAAACAGGTTCACTTCGAACACGAAGACAGCGTTTGTACCTTCATTTGAATCACGATCCAAAGCAACTAAGAGAAGATAAACTCGAGAAATTATCCAAGGAAGATCTCCATTCACTCTGTAAGGCATTGGAACTACCGCGCTCAGGAAATCGACAAACATTGTTAATTCGTGTTGCAGGTGTTCTCTCTGCCCAACACAAAAACTGGGGTACAATCAAACGTTCGCTGAAAAAGAACGGCCCCACAATAAAGATTCCATCGCCGTCAGAAGACGATGAAGCCAGTTCTCAAGTAACAACAATTGAGGCGAGAGTCGAAACGTTCACTGAACAAAATCCAGAAGGCTGGACCTTCGAACAAGAGTCTGAACTCATTGGAGAAATGGAAGATGAAGGACTAGATGCTTCTCTTGCTGACATTGCAGCATCTATAGATGAATCTCTTCAATCTCTGGCGCCTCTCCCCGAGGTTAAAGACGTCCCACCAATGCTGCAAGAAATACCTCTTGAAGAACCAACATTGGAAGAAGAGGCAGCTCTTTTGGAAATCAATGCTCGAAGGGCTGAAGTTGAAGCAGCAGCACGCGATTATCTCCTTGTTGGCAGCACCACTGACATGGAAGATATGAGTGCCTTCATATCAGGTCTTACAACGCATGGGTTCTCTGTTGAGATGCAACGTGTTCAAGATGCAATCCGAACCATAATCATGGAAGTAGCATACCGTTCTGAACAAGAGCAAAATGCACTTTCAACCAAGCCAGGTTCTTGGTCGGAACGTGAAGCAATTCGAATGTTTGAACAAATACGCCCTCATTTGAGAGAACGGATCCCAGAAATTGTAGCTGGACAGAAAGGGAATTTAGTTCAGGCACGAATGGAATTTGAAGAAGAAGCTCGTTCCAAAGGCTTGGATTTGAGAAGCCCTGCTGTATCTGGCCGACTTCATGCTTTGTTTGATTTACATCTTGAAATCAGTGAGGCCGAAGAATTACAAGATCCTGTTGCAGCTCGAAAGAATCGCTTGTTGAGAATTCTCTATCATGGAGCAATTCATCTTCCAGACGAAAGTCGTCGAACGATTGAGCGACTTGAGAGAAATCTTGGTTCCTTTGAATCCCTTGTTGAGACTGTACTTGAATCCAGTGAAGGCGACTTTTCTGAAGGACAACAAAGTCTGATTATTCGTTTCTTAGAGTCAAAAGGATATCTCGTTAATACCAGTGAATTACGCCCTAGAGTCCTTGCATGCGCAGGAATTATTGGAACTGAATTAGGATATCTTACGCCTAACCAAATTCCGCGGCTAGCACCTGGAATTCTTGTCAGTGACGATCAAGTCGATGCCATTGTTGCTGAGTTGAGAGCCTTAGCAGCCACCTTCAAACCAAAACAGGTTGAGGAAGAGGAACCTGAACTGGAACTTGCAGATTCTGTTGCAGATGCTTCAGACCGTGTCGGTCATGTGCGTGGAAAGATTGACAGAGTCGATGCTTTGCTAGCAAGACTTAGGCTTCAAGACAATCAATGATTGTTCTGAGCATAGAAGTTCTGTACGACAGTTGTAACAGATTGAATATCGGAGATTCCACGAGCAACTAAATCTTCAATGATTTGCTGTCGTTGATTCACGTGCTTCTCGAAAACATCGGGAGTAACGCCTGCTGCTCTACAAATGACTTCTCTGAGATTGGAAGGAATGCCTGTTTCTTCGATTTGATCTGTATGAGCGTTATACTTCCAGATAGTATTGAGACGAGGCTTTGAACCTTCCATACCTGCAATTTCAGCAACTTCTGTAATCTTACGTGCAGTTTTTCCATTAACATGGAGTCGTGCTTGGATGATGATCAAGTCGAGACCTGTAAGCATAATCGGAGGTACATTCATTGGCGGATTGATCATTCTGGTTACAGTTTCTTGAGCAGTATTTGCGTGAAGGCTTCCGAAGGAACCATCGTGACCAGTATTCATTGCAGTCAGGAGCGTAGCGCATTCAGGTCCACGGACTTCCCCAACAATAATTCTGTCAGGTCTCATACGTAGGCTTGATTTCAAACAGTCATTCATGTCAACTTCAGGTGTTCCATCAGGACGTTCTCTGCGGGTTTCCATACGGAGCCAGTGGTCGTGATAGACTTGTAATTCCGCAGTATCTTCAACAGTAAGGAGACGGCGACTCCATGGGATGTACATTCCAAGACAATTCAAAGTCGTAGTTTTACCTGAACCAGTACCTCCTGCAATAACGAAGTTTGCAGGACGGCTATCGAGCCCTTCAATCCAAACCCACATCATGGCAGCAAGTCTAGAATTGACAGTCCCGAATTTAACAAGGTCAATCATTGTGAGTGGATCTTCCTTGAACTTACGAATTGTGAGTGTTGGTCCGTCTGGTGAAACTGGTGGAATCGTTCCGTTAACACGGGATCCATCTGGAAGGCGACCGTCAAAGATAGGTACCATCCCAGGCCCATCTCCGAGTGGGACATTTGTGAAACCAGCAATATTTTTTGCAATTTGCATTCCTGCTTCATCATTAATCCATACATTTGTGCGGCACATGCCATGTTCTCGATGAGCAACTTTGACACATTGTGTTCCGCCGTTATACATCACTTCTTCCAAATTATCATCTTCGAAAAGAACTGCAAGATCCCCATGGGGGTTCGGTGCAACCGATCCTTCGACATGATAGATTGGAGAGGGATGATTTGCTTCTGTATAGATTGTTACATTACCGTATTGTTCTAAAATTTGTTCTGACATAAGTTCACCTCATCCACCGATCATTTTTGTTGCTCCCAAAAAGAAGAACATGGACATCGTCATCCAGAGTGGCACAAACCACATTATATCTCTCATTCGACCGAGCATTCGACCAGATACAGCAACGCCGACAGCGCTTGCTACAGCGAAGAAGAGGCTAAATGTGGAGAGGAAACCATCAATTTGGAACCCCTTTGAACCAGGAGTGAACAATCCAACAAGGAATCCAATAAGTCCAGGGAGTCCGATGCAAATGAAGAGGACAATAAGGATGCCACGCCCTTGAAGTTCAGATTCTCTCTTGTTCATCAAATCATTGAGTCTTTCGTAATCCATTGATAAATTCATCAAAATTTCTTGAAGCGGAGCACCTTGCTCGATAGCAGTTTCAAGTAGATGCATTACCCGTTGAACCTGAGAGGATCTGGTTTTCGTTGCAAAACTCGATAGAGCAGCATCGAAGGAACTTGAATGGCTTTCTTCCAATGTCTCTTGAAGCAATGGACCAAGTGGGGCTGGTGCACTCCTTGCTTGGTGTTGCATTGCCTCTTGGATACCAAGTCCAGCACCTACTTCATCGGATAAGGCCTCAAGGAAACTTGGCAACGCGTTCTCAATTTTTCTTCTACGGATCCGTTCTCGAATGGGGGGGATACCTCCTCCGAGCATAGCAAAGCCAAGAACACCTAGGAACAGCATCATCGGTTGATTATTGAACGATTCCAGTAGGCGAAAGAGCATGGTATCACAATCCTGGATCCTTTGTATGGGTTTTCAGACCGATCATGACCATTGCTAGAAGTGTAAGCATGAGTCCAGCATTAACTACCATATTGATTGTTGATTGCTCTGGCATGCCAAAGAAACTACCCATGTCTCCTACGAGTTGGG